>JBPOHQ010000005.1:0-62235 GCA_052035405.1 Candidatus Nomurabacteria bacterium
ACACACCCTTTACGCCCAATAATTCCGGATAACGCTCGAGGCTCTCGTATTACCGCTCCTGCTGGCACGAGATTAGGAGCCTCTTATTCATGAGGTACAGTCAATAAACTTCTTCCCTCATAAAAGACCTTTACGTCCCAAAGGGACTTCATCAATCACGCGGCGTCGCTCCATCAGACTTTCGTCCATTGTGGAAGATTCTCGACTGCAGCCACCCGTAGGTGTATGGTCCGTGTCTCAGTACCATCGGTGGGGGTCAGGCTCTCACCTCCCCTAGGCGTCATAGCCTTGGTAGTCCATTACACTACCAACTAGCTGATACCGCACAGGCCTTTCCCAAAGCGAAATTCTTTACTCTTGCGAGACCATCGTGTATTAGTTCACCTTTCGATGAATTATTCACGACTTTGGGGGAAGTTCCTGTGTATTACTACCTCGTTCGCCACTAACTTATAGAGAAAATTGACCTTGATATAATCTCAATCTCAATTCAAATAAGTCCGTTCGACTTGCATGCCTTATCCACGCCGCCAGCGTTCATCCTGAGCTAGGATCAAACTCTAACTAAAAGTTACATAGAACGAAACAAAATAAAAAACAGCATTGCCTTCATTTTGAAAATTCCAAGATTGATCCTGCTCAAACAAATTATTGTTTCCTGATTTTTTATAAAACCAGGACAAAAAAATATCTAGAGACTTGCGTCCCTCCCCGTAACGGGAGGGGTTCTCTTTTGTCCCGGCGGAACGCCGGGACTGCTTACCCCACTTGATTGGCTCGTAATGAGGTAAGCATTATGTACTTGTCAAAGTAAACCGCCTATACCAACACTGATATAGACGTGCAGAGAGTATATACGAAGCAAAAAGAGAAGTCAACCCCGTGTATTTAATCAATATCTATAGAAAGTAATTTACTAGGATGATGATGTCCGTTTATGATTTTAACCTTATTTTTTGAGACTTTAAAGTGCTCTGCTACAAGCTCAAGAACTCTAGTATTTGCCTCATTTCTTTCTGCTTTTTCTTTTACTGAAATTTTAAAATGATTGTTTGATTTTTGCTCAAAAATTTCTTTCTTAGCTCCAGTAAAAACGTTTACTTTTATGTACATACAAAACTATTTAATAGTTGTATCGACTTCAAAATCCAAAATAGTTGTCTCGTTACTCTTTATTGTGAAGTACTTTCTCTGTTCTACGCCAATGTAAGAAGGTGCAAGTTTTGCGACATACTTTCCAGCGGGAAGGGATATTTGATAATCTCCATATAGGTTAATAGGAGTAGTTTCTTTTATTTTTTGATCGTCTGACTGAAGAGAGATAACAATATATCTACCAGTGTACTGCCCTGGAGGAGTTTGGCATGCTTGGCCTTTTGTTTCATACGGACACCAAGGGCGAAGAAACAAGTGCCCAGTGAGATATCCATTTGCAATTGAAGCAACAGGAGCTTTATATACGACTCGAAGGGTGGCTGTATTGTTACCTATTGAACCTAGATAGAAAGTATGGGTCTTCATTTTTATGATTTTATTACTCACTGTGCCAAGACGAATGTCTTCAGCAAATGACGCCGCCCCTCCATTTAAAGAAAAAAGTGCAGAAAGTTCTCCTACCCAAACACACTGCACTCCAAAATTACACATTGAATCCGAGATCTCTTTCAGGGTCACCACCAAGCCATCCGGCAAAGTCAAAGAATGATTAATACTTAAAGAAATATTTTTATCATAATTCGCAAGGGTTGCATCCTGCTCCACCGCTCCACCAGAGATGACTTGTGTTTGCGTCGTTTTAGTATCAGAAGAAATATCTCGAACAAAGGTCTGACCGCCAGGTATAGTACACTTTTCTGGATAACTTTCTTGAATTGGATATCCTGCGGCTTTACATTGTTCGAAAGTGGTAATATTGGATGTCCTTTTACTGTTTGTCTTACGAGCAGCATTGAAGAAGAAAAACAGAGCACCGATAATAAACACAATTATTAAAATAAATATAAATTTATATTTATTATTGTTTTTTGCTTCACTAGACATATTTAAAGTATATCACGTTGAGATTATTTAATAGCACCTTCTTTTTTAAGTAATGCTATCTTTGCGGACTGACCTCCCCTATTATAATCTCCTATTTTCCCGTCACTCCGTATTACCCTATGACAGGGCACTGTTTTGTCGTAATTAGATTTCATAAAATTACCCACAGCCCTACTCGCGTTCACATTACCCGCCTTTTTAGCAACCTCTTTATAGGTCATAGTCTTACCCTTCGGAATATTTCGTACGACCTCTAGGACTTTTTCTCTGAAAGTTATTTTCAAATTTTTATTCAACGACTTGCTCATGAGAGAATGATATCACAGATAAAAAAGCCGGAAAATTAATTCCGGCTTCATTAATAAAACACTATTTTCTATTCAACTCCATTTTCTTTATTCAAATGATCTTCTCTATTTTTTTTAATTACGTATATATAAAAGATATATACATGTAATAAAAATTCGGTTGTCGCTACACCCCACAGCATCTCCTTAAAATTAATTATCTGCGGAATTACCGCTTTTATTGTAATAATTCCTGTGATTAGTAAAAACAAGAAAAAGATTATTTTTGGATTAAAATTCAGATCTATTTTGTCAGCATTTTCATTATCATATACGATCAAATAATCAATAAGAATAGAAAAGTAAATAAGGAATAGTACAAAGAAAAAATTAAATAAAATATTAAATTCTTCTAAATCGAAACCTTTTAAATAACTCAAAAGAAAAAGAATTAGGAGTATTACTGGATGCCCTAAGAACATCCAAAGCAGGATACTCAATCGTGATTTTTTCATAATAGAAATTTTTTTTTATTGAAGAAATTACTTTTTTAGATCCTCATACCATTGACGAAGAAATTTAATCTGTTCGTCCAGAAAAATTCCTGGGACTCCAGACTTTTTACAATTTGGATCATCATAAGAAGACTGAAAGTACCAGTGGTCATGGCTTAGTTTATCTGAAAAGACTAGAAATCCTAGTCGGATTATCGCCCCGCATTTTGTACGAGAACCAGAAAATTCTCTTTTTATCACTAAAACCTTATGTATACCACCCATACCCATGTAATTTAATTCAGTAAAAACTGAATCTATTTTCAATTCTTTTTTAGAAAAATACAACTTCTCTTCTTTGTACTGTATTTTATCCAGTATTTTCAAAACCCAGTAATCGGGCTTTTTTACTTGATTCTTTTGAGCATTTAGATTAAAGAAAAACAAAGAGATAACGAGAGTAATAGAAAATCTGCAGTTTTTCATAGTGTTGTTTTTTGTTTTAAATTTTGAAAAAACTATGTCAAATTTACTTAAACATAAAGTACCTTGTTTTGTCAAATACATCTGACAAAAATCACTTTAGTATAAAGTTAATCTTTATCACATCCCCCTCCCAAATATTTTCTTTTTTCCTTACAGACGCTTTTACTGAGAGAAGATATGTGCCTGAAATTTTGTGTGGAAAAAGTGCCGTATCCCAGCTCGTCTTCCCTATCTTGGCTGTTATATATACGAATCCTTTTTTATAGACATTACGAATATCTTCTGAAATCTTTTTATCAATATTCACAAAATGCCAACCTGCATCTCCGGGCCACTTCCAAACCTTCGCCTCGATTTTGAAATTCTTTCTCATAATTATAAAGTACCTTATCGTAAATTTAAAAGGAACCCCAGAGGATTCCTTTTTTAAGTGAAAATAAAATAGTTACCTTCTTCGAAAGAAAAAATAAAGAAGGGCCCCGACCGGAATCGCTAACAATAAAGTGTAAATTGCCGTTAACACGACACCACCGATGACAGCCAGAACGAAGAAGACTTTGAAGGCTACATCTTTCATAATGTAACAATTTAAGGTGAAGGAAAATTTCTTTGCCTATTCTTATCTATTTAAATTAAATAGTCAAATCAGCTAAATACTGAAAATGTTTTTCCTCTACTGGCATAATTGAAAGTCTCTCACCTTTGCGTGCCACTCGCATATTTTGTAATTTTGGATCAAATTTTATTTGAGCGAGAGTTACAGGAGTTTTGAACTTTTTTACAAAACCCATATCTACGCAGAACCATACAGGATTTTCTACAGTAGCCCTCTTTTCATAGTATTCCCCCTTTTTATCAAATTGCGTTTGATCTGGATGTACCTTGCTTACTACTTTCGCTATACCATACACACCAGTAGGATTTTCTTTTGTGCCGTTCGAATGATGGAAAAGGCACAAGTCCCCAACCTGCATCTCTTTCATAAAATTTCGTGCTTGAAAATTCCGCACGCCTTCCCATGCGATTTGCTTATCTTTCTTTAAATCATCAATACTATAACAATCCGCTTCAGATTTTATGAGCCAATATTTTTTCAACTTTTTCATAAATAAATTTTAACATAAAAAAATCTTCCATTTGGGAATGGAAGATTTTTTGTTTTTCCCGCAACATTTTGCAATAGCTTTCTTGTCTTTATTTTTAGACTAGGCTATGAATCAAATGACTCGAGAATAGCAAAGGGACCTTTAAGTATGTCCCAATCGCTGGGTTTAATACCAGAATAGGTTTTGAGAATCGCTCCTAGTGCACCCAGAAGCGATCACATAACCATTATTGGTATAATAATGAGGTAGCTCATAAAGAAAGAATTTTCGTTAAAAATACTCTCTGTTTATATAAAAGTCAATTTATTTCTTATTCAAATATTCTAACCTTTCCTTCTCTGCAAATTTTTCTATCGCGTACCGAAGCATAGTACGAGGAAGCAGAGCAGCTTTTTTGTCGAGATATTCTTTCAATCTTTTTTCATCTTTCTTTCCTGCTTCACGGAGCATCCATCCGCACGCTTTATGAATAAGGTCATGAGTATGCTTATCGAGTGTATCGACTATCTTATACGTCCAATCAAGCTCTCCTCTCCTAATAAATGCAAAAGTCGCGACGATTGCAATGCGTTGTTCCCATAAATCTTTTGAATGAGAAAGGGTGAGGAGTATTTTTCTATCAGTTTTATCTATTAAAAAGTCTCCTAAAATTTGATGAGCTGAGGTATCCACGAGATCCCAATTATTCACGTACTTTGTGTTCTCCAAATAAAACTTCACTATGTTTTCTTTTTCTTTTATGTCCGCTGCTTTATACTGAGCGACAAGTATAAAAAGTGCTACAAGACGAACTTCATGCACTTTGTTTTGCAAGAGCTTTAAAAGTTCTTTTCTAGGAATATGTATGTATCGTAGAGCAATCTTTCGAGAGGTTGGAACATCGAGCCCCCAGAATATATCTCCTTCTCCATATTGCCCTTTACCCGTCTTGAAAAATCTGCCTAGCACTGTGCCCTTGTTCTCATTCCTGTATTTCTTGATATCCGTAATTACTTTTTGTTCCATTTGTATAGTATAGTGGCAAACGGAGAAAAAAGAAATAAAGCTTTATTTTTAAGGTTATATACCTGAATTAGTTGCATTTTTGACCTAAATATGCGACAATGACACCCATGAATGTAATAGCAAATATTTTACCGTACGCGCAAATAATCCTTGGAGTCATACTTATTATGTCAATTTTACTACAGCAATCAGGTGCCGGAGCAGGTGGTGCACTTGGTGGCGGAGACATGAATACATTTCACAGCACAAGAAGAGGTTTTGAAAAATTCCTCTTTATTGTGTCTGTCGTATGTGCGATACTTTTTGTGCTCTCAACCCTCCTTGCTATAATAGTAAAAACAGGCTTTTAATAAAGTCTCAATTAACCTTTTAGCTTAATTTAATATGGAAAATCAAACCAGTCGCATACGTCGTTTCCGACTGCCGTCCAAACAAGAAATAGTGTCGGCTTTTTTATCTTTCACAAAATTAGAGTGGAGGGTATTTTTAGGATTACTTGTTGTACTTCTGGTGAGCACTCTCCTTATCCTCCAAAGTATTAACCAGTCTTTCATGGTGAAAGTTCCAATGGAAGGAGGCACCCTGACTGAAGGTATTATTGGCTCTCCTCGTTTTATAAACCCCCTCCTTGCTACCAGTGACGCAGATTTAGATATGACTGCTTTAGTTTATAGTGGACTCATGAGAAAAGGCGGTAATGGTGAAATGATTCCGGACCTTGCAGAAAAAGTAGATATTTCAAAAGATGGTCTGACATACATTTTTACTTTAAAAAATAAAATCTATTTTCACGACAACAAACCTGTAACCGCAGACGATATACTTTTTACTATTAATGAAATAAAAAATCCAGCAACAAAAAGTCCTCGCAAGGGTGCATGGGAAGGTGTTTCTGTTCAGAAAATAGACGACAAAACAATTGAATTCAAACTCAAACAACCATTTGCTTCATTTTTAGAAAATACAACAATCGGAATACTTCCAATACATATCTGGAAAAACTCTACGATTGAATTAAGTGATTACAATATTAATCCCATAGGAACTGGACCATACATGGTAGACGCCGTAGACAAAAAATCTGATGGGGTTGTAAATTCATATGATTTAATTGCTTTTAAAAAATTCAGTCTGGGAAAACCATATATAAAAAATCTACACTTATATTTTTATAAAAATGAAGAAGAATTGTTGGTTGCTATTAAGAAAGGCGAAGTTGTACAAGCAAGTTCTATTTCACCAGAACACACTCAAGAATTAAAAGATAAAGGATATACAATAACAACATCTACGCTCCCTCGAGTTTTTGGACTCTTTTTTAACCAAAGTCAAAATACACTTTTTACGAATAAAAATATAGTAAAAGCAATAGATCTAGCAATAGACAAGGAACGCATCGTCCAAGAAATTCTTTCAGGGTACGGTGTGCCAATAGATGGACCAATACCTAAAAACATCATTGATTACCAAACACTTGAAAGCACAGAGAATTCCTCAAGAGAAGAGAATCTCAAAAAGGCAGCCAATCTCCTTGCAAAAGACGGTTGGAAAAAAAATGAAGCGGGATTCCTTGAAAAGAGTACAACAGACAAGAAAAAAACAACCGTAACCCCTCTTGAATTCTCAATATCTACAAGTAACGCACCTGAGCTTTCAAAAGCTGCAAATATTATAAAAGAAAATCTTGAAGCAGTTGGAATAAAAGTTGAAATAAAAACATTTGATGTAGGAAATTTAAACCAAATAGTTATACGCCCTAGAAAATATGATGCCCTTTTCTTTGGTCAAATAATCAATCACGAATCAGATCTTTTTGCATTCTGGCACTCTACTCAAAGAAAAGACCCAGGACTTAATGTATCGCTCTACACCAATGCCAAAGTAGACAAAATTCTTGAAGAAGCGTTTACTACTATCAATGAACAAGAACGAATAAGGAAATATGCTCAGTTTGAAAACGAAGTCAAAAAAGACATGCCAGCTATCTTCTTGTACAGTCCAAACTTCGTATATGTCGTATCAAAAGATACTCAAGGCATCAAAATAGACCACATAACTTCACCAAAGGATAGATTCCTAAATGTGTATGTATGGTATACTAAGACCGACAATGTTTGGAAAATATTTTCTAAACAAAACTAGTTTAATGGAGGTTCAAAAAACTCATTTTAAATTATTATTAAGCATTAAAATTAACAAGAACATATAATGAAAAAAAACAGACTACCTTTCAGTGCTTTCAGTATTGAAAAAAATAACAAAGAAAACGCACATCTACAAAACCATCCAAATCAAAGGGAGAATATAACAAGCACTTCTCTGCCTAAAACAACTCACCCTCATCACAGAAACAATACTGCAAACCAAAACAAAGGAAAGAAAACTATAAAAAGCTCTACTTTTCAATATTCAAAGTTTGGAAAAGGAAAAGGGCGTGCACCTCAACGATTCGGTTCAAAACCACAGAATAAAATATCAACAGACGGTCGTTCTATTCCCCCACCAGAACCAGGAGTTATTCGTGTGATTCCACTTGGAGGAGTAGAAGAAATTGGGAAAAACATGACCGCGATTGAAATCGGTGATGATATTATCGTCATTGATGCTGGTATGCATTTCTCTACAGAAGAAACTCCTGGAGTAGATTATGTTATACCAAACACAACATATCTCGAAGAAAGGAAGGAAAAAATTCGTGGTTTATTTATTACTCACGGGCACCTAGACCACATTGGTGGTGTGCCTCTTGTATTATCCCGAATTGGCAACCCTCCGGTATACTCTCGAAAACTTTCTATATTAATGATGAGAAAGAGACAAGCAGAATTTCCTCACCTTCCAGCAATGAAAGAAAATATCGTAGAAAAAGACGACGTCATTACCTGTGGAAAAATAAGAATAAAATTCTTTGGGGTTACACACACAATACCAGACTCTATGGGTCTTATTATTGAAACAGAGCAAGGCTGGATTGTCACTCCTGGAGACTACAAACTCGATCAAATAGACGGTGTTGTGTCAAAAGAAGAAGAAAAAGAATATTCAATTTTTGATAAAGCAAAAGTATTACTGCTCATGACCGACTCTACAAACATCGAAAATGAAGGTTTTTCTCTTCCAGAAATAAAAGTACACCGAGGACTTGAGAACCTTATCAAGAAAGTTCCTGGACGTATTATCATCGCCGCTTTCGCTTCACACATAACTCGTCTTGCACACGTGGTTAAAACAGCTGAAGAACTTGGTAAAAAAGTAGCACTCGATGGACGAAGTATGAAGACAAACATCGAAGTAGCAATCGAAGCGGATTATTTTGTACCTAAAAAAGGAACCATCATACCTATCGAAGATGCTGACAAATATCCACCAAACAAAGTAATTATCCTCATGACTGGTGCCCAAGGAGAAGAGTTCGCTTCACTCAATAGGGCAGCAAATAAATCTCATGCAAAATTTCAACTCCACAAAGGTGATACGATTATTCTCTCTGCTTCTATTGTTCCAGGAAATGAACTAAAGGTTCAAAAAATGAAAGATGGTTTAACTCGACAAGGTGTCCGTATTATCACCTATAGAACAGGAGGTGAAGACTTCGTGCATGCAACTGGACACGGTAACCAAGAAGATATAAAATGGCTCCACAGAAAAACTCACGCTAAATTCTTTATTCCAATACATGGACATCACTCAATGCTTGTACGACACAAAGAACTTGCAATGGAAGTAGGAACACCTGAAGAAAATATTATTGTGCCAGATAATGGATCTATTATTGAAATATCACCAGATGGAGAAAAAATATCTGTTCGAAAAGAAAAAGCTCCTAATGGGCTCATGATGGTAGATGGTATGTCTGTTGGGGACAGTACTGACGTCGTCATTAAAGACCGACAAATGCTTGCCCAAGATGGTATGTTTGTGATTATTGCTGTCGTAGATCAAAATACTGGCAAACTTAAAAAATCCCCAGATCTTATTTCTCGTGGATTTGTATATTTGAAAGAAAACCAAGAACTATTAAGACAAGTACGCATTATTATAAAGAAGACTGTTGAAGATGCTGCTGTAAAAATGAACCCAATAGATTTTGATTATATTAAAGCGAATCTAGGAGAAAGCGTTTCAAAATTCTTGTATCAAAAGACATCAAAAAGACCTCTAGTCATTCCAGTCATACTAAACATTTAAAAATGAAAACTGCAAAAAATAGAAACATAATTTATCTTGCTGGATTTTTGTTTTCCATCGCTCTTGCACTCACCTCGTATATTAATTCAAGTTTTTTGAAAGTATTTATAAATGATTACTCTATAGGAATCATGTATGTGATTGCTTCACTCTTGAGTATTTTAGTTATGTTTTGGGTGCCTGATATTCTAAATAAATGGGGTAACAGGAAATTAGCTTTTTTCTTTAGTGTCGTTTCTCTCTTGTCTTTTCTATTCCTCGCCTTTAGTAAAAATGCACACATCGTAATTCTCTCCTTCATTATTAATCTGATCTCCCTTAATTTTGTTGTGGCGTCCCTTGATATATTCATGGAAGATTTTTCCAAGAGTTCTGCTATGGGAAAATTCCGTGGCATGTACTTAATGTTTACTAGTCTTGCGTGGGTGATAGCTCAATCGATTTCTGGATCTATTATTAGCAAAAGCTCTTTTACTGGAATCTACCTGATGAGTGCTATGTTTATGGCCCTCACTGCTTTTATGTTTGTCTTGTTTCTTAAAGAATTCAAAGATCCTCACTACAAAAAAATTCCCATTTTGAAAACTATAAAATATTTTGTTCAAAACAAAAATATATCAAAAATCTATCTTATAGACTTACTCTTAAAATTCTTTTTTGTATGGATGGTTATTTACACTCCTATCTATCTTCATGAAAATCTCGCTTTTGGTTGGGATAAAATTGGGCTTATCTTTACCATTATGCTAACTCCTTTTGTATTCTTATCATATCCGCTCGGCAAGCTTTCTGATAAGATTGGAGAGAGGAGTATGCTTATTTTCGGTTTTATTGTCACCACTCTTGCTACAAGTTTAATTCCCTTCATCAAAGAATCTAACTTTTGGATCTGGGCCATGATTTTATTTTTTACTCGTGTTGGTGCGGCAACTATACAAATCATGACTGAAAGCTACTTTTTCAAATCAGTACATGAAGAAAATGCTGATGCAATCAGTTTTTTTCGCAACACTTCCCCTGTTTCATATGTCATAGCCCCACTCTTTGCAACGTTTGTGCTCCTTTTTGTGCCAAGTTTCCAGTATATTTTCTATGTACTAGCAGCTATTATGCTCTTAGGGATATATCTGACACTAAAAATTAGAGATATAAAATAATCTAATTATCTTTTGCGGCTTCAAGTATCACAGTTACTATTTTCTGCAATCCTTTACTTAAGATTTTGAGGTAGATAGCGTCTCCAACTTTCTTTTGTCTAATAATCGACGCTAGGTTAGTGTTTTCATCTAATTTCTTACCATCAACCTCTAAAATAATATCGTTTTCAACGATACCGGCTTTATCAGCTGGACTTCCTGGTATTACGGCAAGGTCACTTTGAGTAGCTCCTGATTTTACTAATACACCATAATCTACACTTAAATTATTTTTCTCTTTCATTGCAGCGTCGATCGTTACATAACGCACTCCCAGATAGGGACGGATTATTTTACCTGTCTTCTTTACAGAATCTATTGCACCCCGCACGCTATTAATAGGTAAAGCAAAACCAATATTTTGTGAACCTTGAGCAACCGCGACATTTACCCCAACTACCTCCCCGCGAAGGTTCAGTAGCGGTCCTCCCGAATTACCAGGATTAATAGCAGCATCTGTTTGAATTACATGATCCAGAAGTTCAGTTTTACCAGTATTATCTCCTGCTGTAATAGATCTAGAAAGTCCTGAAATAACTCCTACAGAGACAGTATTTCTAAATTCAGCTAAAGCGTTTCCTATGGCGATAACAGTATGCCCGACTTGAAGTGAATCTGAATCACCAAAATTTAAGAATGAAAATCCAGAACCACTAACCTTCACAAGAGCGATATCGAGCACTGGATCACGAGCAACAACTGTCGCTGCATGCTTTTTACCATCATTAGTGTACACAACATATTCTACCCCCGTCTGATCAACAACATGCTTATTTGTAACAATGAGACCATCACTGGTGACAAAAAATCCAGAACCTCCCCCAATTTCTTTCTTTTCTGTACCATTTTGTCTATACTGCGGGATACTAAAGTTAAAACCTGGGAAAAAGTCTCCAAAAGGGTTATTTTGTTGATTTGGGTCAACATACGTTTCATACTTCGGAACCTCTTTTGTAATAACGATAGAAACAACAGCTGGGTTGGTTTTTTTTACAACGTCTACAACCATACCTTCTTGGTTTAATACAGGAGACTCTGCTTTACCAAGAATAGTACCCAAAGAAATCATCTCCTGAGTATCCTGATCTACATCAAGTCCACCATTTCTGGTCGCCAGGGCCTGACTTTTCAAATATTCTTTTGCAAAATAGCTAAAAATCTCTGATTTATAGTAAAATATGAGCCCCCCAAGAATTGAAAAAACCAAAAGAATTGAGATGAGACTGGTAAAAACGTACGGCAACACCTTTTTGTTAACTGATATGTTAAATAAAATTGGTTTGTGTAATAAATCTTTTAAATTTTGCATATTATTTTTATACATTAAACCGACCAATGTCGGAAATTTGTAATATGTACATTATACTATACCTAGATAATACAATTCTTCTATGCAAAAAATTTCAAAATTCAATTTAGGCTCTCAGATATGTGGATAACTCTATAAAAAATCTAACACAAATATTTTAAAAAAATTACCTCAAAAAATGACTCAGAAAATAGCCAATTATGTAATGATTTTCTGACAAAAACATTGACAAAGGAGCTTGGTTTTTTTGTGATAATTTTTTTTGTCACCTTCTAACTAAAGATAGTATAATTGGAAATATGACAACCACAATAACAAAAAGAGATGGGTCTAAAGTACCCTTCAATGCTGATAGAATTAACAAGTCTATCGAACGTGCTTGCTACGGGATCCCTGATCCGATATCAAAGGTCATACAAATAGCATCAGAAACGCAGCTTACTCTTTATGATGGTATTACTACAGAAGAATTAGACTTAGCTACGATCAATGCTGCTCTTCAAAACGCTCAATCAGGCCTAGAATTTGATAAAATCGCAACTCGACTTCTCTTAAAGGTTATCTATAAAAAAGTTATTGGTGATTATGACCCAGACAAGACTGAAATCATCTCAAGAGAAGAGTTCTCAAAGCTTCACGCCTCTCATTTCATAAAATATATCCTGTCTGCAACAGAAAAAAATCTTTTATCAAAGGATATGGCTACAAAATTTGATTTAGAAGAGCTTGCAAACACCTTAAACGTAGAAAACGATGAATTATACAAATATTCAGGCCTTTCCACGATGCTCAATCGCTATCTCGTTAAAGATGAAAAACAATCCCCCATGGAAACTCCTCAATACTTCTGGATGAGAGTCGCTATGGGAATGTCTTTAAACGAAAAAGAACCTACTAAGTGGGCAAAAAAATTCTATGAGAAAATGTCCGCACTTGAATACCTTTCTGCAGGATCTTCAAACATAGGTTCTGGAACACCAGTCCCAAAACTCTCAAACTGTTTCCTTATGGAAATGCACGACGACATGGAACACATCGGAAAAACTGTATCTGATGTTTTACTGCTCTCAAAGGCAACAGGCGGGATTGGACTATCAGTTACAAAACTCCGTGCTGAAGGGTCTCTTCTAAAATCAAATAATACTATTTCTTCTGGACCTATTCCTTTTATGCACATTATCGACTCTTCAATTCGTGCAGTTCAAAGAGGTGGGAAGAAGAAAGGGGCATTGTGTTTCTATATGGAAAACTGGCACCTAAACTTTCAAGACTTCCTAGATCTAAAACAAAACAATGGTGATGATTATCGTCGTACTCGAACAGCAAACACCGCAGTATTCATTTCAGATGAGTTCATGAAAAGGGTTTTGAATGGTGATGACTGGTATTTATTTGATCCAAATGAAGTAAAAGATTTAAATGAACTCTATGGTAGCGAATTCTCAAAGAGATATAATGAATACGTAGAACTTGCAAAACAAGGCAAAATGAAGATGTACGAGACACTTCCTGCAAGACAGCAGTATAAAAACATACTCGTATCTCTTGAGACCACTTCTCACCCGTGGCTTACATGGAAAGATTCTATAAACGTTAGAGCTTTAAACAACAACACCGGCACAATCCACTGTTCGAACCTTTGTACTGAAGTCATGCTTCCAACAGACCGAGAGAATGTGGCTGTATGTAACCTTGTATCTATAAACATGGCTCGTCATATTATTGACGGACAAATAGACTGGCACAGACTCGAAGAATCTACCCGTCTTGCAATACGTCAACTCGATAACCTTGTAGACATAAATCAGCTCCCTATTCCTGAAGCTCGAAAGGCAGATTCTGAAAACCGTGCTGTAGGACTTGGCCTTATGGGATTTGCTGATTCTATTGAAAAACTCGGTTACTCATACGAAGACAATGAAGCGTATGACTTTGCAGACCAAGTATTTGAATTTATATCTTACATGGCTATAGATGAATCAACCGAACTTGCAAAAGAAAGAGGTTCCTATAAAAATTTCAAAGGTTCAGAATGGTCAAAAGGTTATGTACCAGTAGACACTCTTACAAAACTTGAAATAGATAGAGATAGAGAGCTTGCTGTTAAAAAAGAGTCTGCAACGCTTCTCCCTGCTCTAGATTGGAAAACACTTCGATCAAAAGTAAAAGCTGGAATGAGAAATGCTACCTTACTTGCAATAGCACCAAATGCAAACATCGGACTCGTTGCAGGAACAAGTCCTGGAATCGACCCACGTTTTGCTCAGATGTTCTCTAGAAATAAAATCTCTGGAAAGTATTTGGAAATAAATCCTAATCTTGTAAAAGCACTCATAAAAGAAGGGGTCTGGGAACAAACTCGGGAACAAATTCTAGAACATCATGGAGATATTGAAGCTATTGTTGAAATACCTGACCATATTAAAAGAATTTACAAAACATCATTCTCTGTTTCTGCATATGCGTATATAGAAGTGGCAGCTCGAGCTCAGAAATGGGTAGATATGGGAATATCTAGAAATATGTACCTAGACATCCGAGACATTGATGAGATTATGAATATCTACACCACTGCTTGGGACAAGGGACTTAAGACTACTTATTATCTACACATGAAACCCCGCCACAGCGCAGAGCAATCGACCACCACAGTAAATAAAGCTCAAGCATTAGGTAAAAGAGGATTCGCAGTAATTAAAGATAAAGCTACTCTTACACCTACTGAGAACCAAAATGCAGTCATCATTGAAAATAATGTAGTAAATATAAATCCAACAACAATAAATATAAATAGTGCCCCTATTGAAAAAAAATCAGATATAATATTACCCGAAGATCCAAACGATAAATTTTTGTGCGAAAGTTGTCAATAATTATTAAATGTAACTAAAAATATATGATACTAGGAAAAACAGCACCAACAGACGTCAATCTACACCCAATGAAATACAAATGGGCTTATGAACTTTACAACCAAGCTGTACGAAACAGTTGGTTCCCTCATGAGATACCTCTAGGAGAAGACTTAACAGACTGGAAAGCAATGACTGCAGATGAAAGACATGCGGTAGAATTTCTCATGTCATTTTTTAACCCAGGAGAACTTATCGTCAATCGTGTCCTTGCACTTGGTATATACCCATATATCAAATCCCCAGAATGTCACCTGTATCTCGCAAAACAAATGTTCGAGGAAGCAAACCACTGTGTAGCTTTTGAGTACGTACTCGAAACCTTCCCTCTCGATAGAAGCAAGGTTTACAATACACACCTCGAATTACCTTCAATGCAAAAGAAAGAGGCATTTATCAGTAGATATCTCACAAGAATGACTGAAAAATCTCTCGACATAGAAACAGTTGAAGGTAAAAAAGATTTTATTCGTGACCTTGTTGCATACAATATCGTCATGGAAGGTATTTGGTTCTACTCAGGATTCATGGTGGCACTTTCATTCCGTCAAAGAAATCAGCTCCGAAATTTTGGTTCTATGATCAACTGGGTACTCCGCGACGAAAGTCTTCACCTAAAATTCGGTATCCAACTTCTTCACACTGTTCTCGAAGAGAATGCTGAACTCCTCACAGAAGATTTTGCAAATGAAATTAGGGATATCATCATCGAAGGAGTCGGATTAGAAGCTGATTACAATAAAGATCTATTCCCTAACGGTATCCTCGGGCTCAACGCAGACTATGTAAACCAATATGTGCAATATGTCGCAGACCGAAGACTTGAAGAGTTAGGACTTGAGCCGCATTACAATGTCACTAACCCTGCAAAATGGATGTCTACCGCTACCGATGTATTCGAACTCGTAAACTTCTTTGAACAACAAAATACAGCCTACGAAGTAGATGCTCACGGCCACAAGAAAGAAGAAGAGAAACCTAAAGAAGAATAAATAACATATAACAAAAACCCTCTATTTAGAGGGTTTTTGTTTACTTAGTTTTTTAACTTACTTTATTTAGATACTTTCATTTCGTAGAACTGTAGCAGCTACAGAAAGAGTTGTATCATTCACTACTCCGTAAGCTGTAACCTTGTTTCCAACTACAAATGATGCAAGTGTTGTATTAGCCCAATTGTCATTAACTATTGAGGTATTTGTTGCAACATTTACTGTATAATCCTTACTATTTGAAGTAACTATCATCGTACTAGGAGCTACTGTACCACCAACAGACTTAACAGTTCCTTCTATTTTTGAACGTACATTTTGTTTTGTTACTGACCAGTTTTTCACAACTTTTGCATCAACTACTATAGAAGTATTTGTACCTGAAGTGACTGTCCCTGTGAAGCTTAATATATCCCCTACCTTAATCTCAGCTAAAGGACTCACACTTCCAAATTTTCTAACAATGTTTGTACTTGAAAGCACATTTACAGACCAATTTATATTCATAGCACCCCAAGATGTTGCAGCAGAAATTGTATTTCCAGATACAGCAGTAACTTTAGCCCCACGTACCAATACTTGACCATTATCTTTAATATTTACCTCAAGGCTAGACCCATCTAATTTCGCTTCTTTTTTATGATCATCAAAATGACCACCAAGCTTAGCGTCAATACTTGTCATTAAGCCGAACATACTTTTATTTTTGCCCCCCTCATTATCATCGTCTCCCCCTCTTCCTTTTTCTGCGAAAGCAACCCCAGAAGAAGCTACACTAGCTAAAATTAATAACGCTGGTAACACATAAAACAATTTATTTTTCTTCATATATCTTTACTTTTTAAACTTATCTTAATAATAATTACCCGACGCTATATATGACGTAACAAAAAAAGTATTATTACACTATTAAAGTATCTTTTTACCATTTTTGTATTCAACCAATTCTCCGGCCTTACGCTCTATAATATCTGCTTTTCTCAAGCGTTTTATAGCTTTTTTTGAAATTACACTATAATGTTTTATTTCGTCAAGCTTATCATCAACCACCCATAAATCTTCTTCTGCTGTAATCCAGTTTATTTTCATACTGTCTAAATTAAGTGGCACTGAATACGCACGTAAAGTTTTTCTACCATTTTTGTTTAAAAAATATTCATGAAAATAAGACATAACTAGCTCGTGTATATCTCGATAGACGGGTTCACGAAAACGTAAAGTGTAGTGATTCGTCTTTGAAATTGCACCCCAAAGTCCATCTACTTTATATAAGGCTATAATATGATCCCAGTCCCCTTTCTCGGCCTGTAAATGCAAAATGAGGGGTTTTTGGTTATGTATTTGAAGTATACAAGCAGCAAGCATTGCACCTTCTAGGCAATGTATACTCTTTGATCTCAAAGAGAGCAAAGGTGATTTTATAGTTTCCCCTTTTTCTTCAAAGTTAAACTCTAACGTATCTAAAAAATCCTGAATTTTCAAAGGAGATGTCAGGCTCTTCAATAGTTTAATTTCTTTTTTTGTAAATTCTAACATTTTATATACCGAGTCCCCCTAAAGCACCAACGTAGTTGCTTAGAAACATTGGTAACGCAAAAGCGAGTCCTATAATAGGGAGCACTATAGCAATGACAGTAACCCAAATGATCACAAGAAAGTATTTTCTTGTTTTTTCTACTGATTTATAAATAGCATCTATCTTTATTGATTGCTCTTCAAATTTCTTTTTTATTTCTTCATCCATAAAAGAATTATATCACAATAAAACCCCCGCTAAGCGGGGGTTTTATTGTGATAATTATTAATATACAATTTTCAAACCAACTGAATCAGTCTTATCTGTTGTAAATCCAACAAGCACTAGACCAGGTAAAGTCTTTCTAAGAGACTTATTTCTATCATCGCATGAGTGATCTCCGTGATCAAAATCATCATCATCATCGTCGTCATCATGATAGTTTGAATTATTTTTCTTAGTCTTTTCAGTTATTTTTGTTACGTTGTTACTCTTCTTATATTCTCCAATAGTTCTATTTTTTCCTATACTTGCCTTCTCTTGCAAATTCTTTATAGATCCATCACCTGTTTTAGTGAAGTGATAGTTAAGCACTGCTCTACCAGACAAGTTCGACGAGAGCATATCATTGTACTTAATATAAGTAATAGAAACCTTTACTTTCTTATTAGTGTCTTGATATTTTGAGAATCCTATTTTAAGTGTATGTCCAGCTTCGTTTGTAACCAATGCGTAACTAGAAGTTATAACAGTAGTTGTGGGTATAGTATCTATACCAGTCACAATCAAGTCCCCAGTAATAGGATCTAAGATAATGTTTGCCTCTGGCACAGAAGTATCAACTTTTATAGTTAATGTCTGCTCTGCTTCCGTATTACCAGCCTTGTCGATTGATCGATACAAAATAGTGCTTACTCCTTCATTAAAGGATATGGCTTCTGTGTACAGGTTCCAAGTAGAACCCCCGTCTAGTGAATATTCTGTATTTTCAATTAAGGAAGTAGTATCAGTACTTGCTAAAGTAACGGAAGCAACAGACTTATACCATCCGTTAGTACCTGCTGTTCCAGAAACAGTAGCAACTGTCACAGGTTTTACCGTATCTATTTTAAAAGTACTGGTTTGTATAGTCTCTGTATTACCAGCATTATTGACTGATCTATACAAAACAGTAGAAATACCATCACTAAAGTTTAATGGAGTTGTGTACGTTACCCAAGTAGCACCATTATCTAATGAATACTCAGTTCTCAATATTCCAGACGGTTCACTTACTGCATGTAAACTCAAAGTTACAGCCGTAGTATACCAATCATTAAGCCCAAGAACCCCTTCAATACTAGCTGTAGTAACTGGAGTATTACTATCCACCTTAGTGGTTATGGTCTGACTGTCTTCTATATTACCAGCATTATCGACCGAACGATAAAGTACTGTATGTGTCCCAGAACCAAAACTTAATTGATCTTGATATAAATTCCAAGTAGCACCATTATCTAATGAATACTCAGTTTTAAATACTGAGGATATGTCATCCTCAGCTGTAAAATCCATTGCAGCACTAGATACAATCCAACCATCTACACCTTCACTTCCAGCAATTATCGGTGTGGTTGTTGGTTTTTCTGTATCAACTTTTAGCACAAGAGCATGGCTAGATTCTATATTTCCTGCATTGTCTACAGAACGATACAACACAGAACTTGTGCCATTAGAAATAGTCAAAGAATCTGAATAAACACTAAAAGTAATACCACCATCTAGAGAATACTCAGTTTGGTAAATATTTGAATTTGTATCAACTGCAGACAAACTCAATACTACGTCAGATACATACCAATCATTTGTTCCCGAAGTACCGGTTACTGTGTGGGTGGTCACCGGAGCTGCGGAATCAACTTTTACAACAAGAGTCTGTGCGTCTTCAACGTTCCCTGCGTTGTCAGTAGCTTTATAAAGAATAGTGTGTGTTCCATCACCAAAACTAAGAGCGGTGCTATAAGTCATCCAAGTATTACCACTGTCTAACGAATAAGAAATACTTGAGACCCCTGAACCATCATCCGTAGCACTTAGAGCAACACTAGTAGGGCTCACATACCAATCATTTGTGCCCGAAGTACCGGTTACAGTAGATACGGTTATTGGTTTGGTTAAATCTGGTAATGCAAACGGAGTATAACCCAACCAAGGATAGAATAAGATTGCATCAGATACTGCGTCACCCAAACCAGTACTATTTTGACTTAAATTATAAGGACCAGTTGCATTGCCCCAAAAATTATACATACCGTAGAAAGAGCCGCCCGCGTTATACCCTCCATATATAAAATTATTATGGATTGCATTTTGTTCTGCTACAACGGTACCACCAACAAGATAGATCCCGTAATTATGATCACTTATTTCACTATGAGTAATAGTAGTATGACTGTTTTGTGTTGAAATACCTCTATCTCCATTCTTGGTTATCACAGCATTATCAATAACCAAATTCCCTGAAGAGAAATAATTATTTATAGCAGGAGCACCACCGGCACCGCCATAACGTACTATTATATTATCTAAAGTATTTGCAAAAGATACACTAGCAAAATAAATATTTTTCCAATCTCCTGCTTGGGGTGTGGTAGCGTCCCCATCACCATTAGTATCTCCTCCGACCGTATCATCTTTATAAGAAGTAAAGTAGACTTTATCGGTAGAGTCTCCATACATAACAAGTTTACCATTATTGACTAATATACCAGAATTCTCATCTTTAAATTTAACAACAACACCTCTGTCTATATACAACGTACGTCCTGGGTTAATACTAAACAAACCATCTACCACATAAGGACTATTTGCCAAAGCCCATTGTGAATCGCTCGTTATTGTTCCTGATACAACAGTAGCAGCTTCAACACTGCTGTTTACAAAAAAAACACCAAATAAAAACAAGGCAGCTATGAAAACACTTTTAAAAACTTTATACATAAAATGATTATGGAAAATAAATTATTGTTAATAAATACTATCTTAAACAGATTTATGAACCTTTCTGCAAACATATTAAATTTTCAAAAAACAAGACAAGCGAAAAAAGTGTGTAAAACTACACACCCTTTATAAAAGGAGAAATATATACCGGATGAAAGACAACAATCGAAGGTAAAATCGGTAAAAATTTTTGGTAAAAATTTTTCACTTACTTTTCGCTTATCTAAAACCCTAACTACTCATCTATTATAAACAATAAAAAACCTATTGTACAATAGGTTTTTTATTGAAGTATGTATATATGTGTGTCCTATTTTAAAATAAAGAATTATTTTTTCTATAAAAATGAGACACTATCACAAGGGTAAGCATTGCAAACACAGTGGTTAAAGAAAGCATTGGGATTGAAATATAGCCACCAAATTCTGAGACCAGTTGTTGATAGCAAGAAACTCCAGAAGCATCACATGGCAAATTTGAAGTCTCGGCAAAATAATAATTTAAGTTATGGTATGCAGAAACCAAAACCCCAAGAGACAAGAGCGGTAATGCGTATTTTATAACCTTGCGATCTTTATCCCACAATGCCACACCAAAAAGTACTACTTGTGGATACATAAAGATTCTAGCCCACCAGCACAAGTAACAAGCAGCATAGTTAATAACTTCTGAATACAACAAAGAGAACAATGCAGCTGATACAGATATGAAGAATCCAATAGGAAGGAAGTGTTTATCAACAAAATCTAAAAAGACATTTTTCTTTGCACCGAAGAAAACTAAAAATAAAGCAACTAAAGAAAAGAGTTGAAGTACTATTGCACCAACTCCTAACACCATATTTAAATAATGCACATTTTCTGGGTTCATATATTATTTACTCAGTTGGGAGTACGCAACTCGTCTTTTCTGCTAATTGTTCTAATGGAACCTCACCACTTAAACGACTTCCATCTGCAAATTCCCATGTAGGATATCCAGTTATATTTTTATCGAGACAAATTTGTGTCTGCCCGTTACCATCAGCCGTAGAGCATTCTACATATGGAAGTAATTTCGCAGATTTACCAAAAGCTTTTTTTTGTGCCTGACAATGAGGACACCAAAAAGCCCCATAAAAGGTTGCACCTGCATCCTTAAGACAAGTAGCAAATGTATCGTATTTGCCGGGCTCAGTTGAAGTAGTCTGATCATTTCTAACAATAACCGTAACAATAGTACCTATAATTAAAAGGAAAATAACTGAAATAAAGATTTTTGCATTAGTGTTCATGGGCCTATTTTAGCAATTTCTACAAATTTAAGCAATTGAAGATTTTAGGTAAAAAAATGATTATTCCGATAATCGCAGCCATGATTGCCGCCAAGAGAACAGCTCCTGCTGCGACATCTTTAGTGTCTCTGGCATATGGGTGATACTCTGGTGAGGTTAAGTCTATATCTATCTCTATCGCAGTGTTAAAAGCCTCAGCTACAATGACTATCCCAATAGCAAAGACAATAGCAAGCCACTCAGCATGAGAAATACTAAAAAAGAAACCTAAACATACCACAAGAAAAGCAAAAAAAAGATGCAGCCATGCATTGTGAGTGGTCTTAAACAATAGCATTACTCCTCGCCATGCATGCGTAGCACTTTTTATGCGAGCAATTACAGAAAATCTCTTTTTGCCTTTTACTTGCAGTGACTCATTCATAACACCCTTATTATATCATCCTCAAACAAAAAAAGACTACTCAGCTGAGTAGTCTTTTTTTGTTATTTTGTATTATAGTAAAATTTTTCACTTATCACTTTTCCATCCTTCCAGTGTTGTACAGCCACTTGAGTTCGAGCAATACGACCCCAATCTTTATGGGTTACATCCATAAAAGATTCTATTGTTGAGTAATTATCACCAACCGCAATGCCTAATGTTTTAGCATCGTGAACTTCAACAACACCATTCACAAAAGCCTCTTCGTATCCCCTGTTTGCATCTTTACCAACTCTTGGAGCATCTTCATTTTCTTGCATAACTACATCTTCTGCATAATATTTTTCAAATGCCTCTAAAATTTTACCTTCACCAATCATCCTTGCTAAATCTTCTACTAACATTTTTGTATTTTCCATATTCTTATTTTTTATTTAATTTAATAATTTGACCTTCAATTAAAGCACGTGATACTTTTTTATAAGCAGAAGATAAAATCCTCTGAAAAGTACTTTGAGAAATTCCCATTTTCTTTGCAGATTCTTTTTGATCAAGCCCTACAATGTTTTTTAAACGCAAGGCCTCTGCTTCTTCACGTTCTATCTCTACGAGCTCCACACTCTTAGTGCATCCTTCGGGTTTAAATTCCTCGTATTTAGGACATGGGCCCATTTTTTTATCACACTTTGGTCTAACCATATGATTTTGCGAATCATGTCGCGTAAGTCGTTTTGATGCGACCTACACTTTGCAAACTTGCTTTTAATGTCGACCTCCTATATTATGAATATATACCCATAACTGTATTAAGTCAAATAAAAAGTTTGTGGATAAATATAAAATTATGATTATAAATTAACTTGATTACAAATATATGCAAAACAATCGAGAAAAAAGAGAAGAAATATTACAAGCACTTAGTTGGCGATACGCTACACAAGTATTCGATAAAGAAAAGAAGGTGGACGAAGAAGATATTCACACAATTCTTGAAGCAGCACGACTATCTCCTAGTCCTTTTGGCATAGAACCATGGAAATTTTTAATCATTAAAAACCCAGAACTCCGAGCAAAGGTAGGCAAACAACCTAAAATGACAGAAGCATCTCATCTTATCGTCATCACCTACCGTACGGATGTGGTAGAAAACATAACTCGTGAGAGACTTGAAAGAACAGCGAAAATTCAAAATCAAAAAATAGAAGAACTTGATGGACTCAAAAAGAGCATAGAAAGTACGATACAAAAAAAAGAAGTTGAGGGTAGCCTGGAATCATGGATTCGTTCTCAGTCATATATACCTCTAGGAATTATGATAGAGACAGCATCCTTACTTGGGATAGATAATGGACCCATGGAAGGCTTTGATCCACAAACAGTAGACGAAATGCTGGAACTGAAAGAAAAAAACCTAAAATCACTCACCATGCTCGCACTTGGATACAGAGGTGAAGATCCAACAGCACTAAGACCTAAAGTAAGAAGAAGTTTTGATGAAGTAGTGGAGATAATGTAAGGCAATAAAAAAATGGAACATTGTTCCATTTTTTTATTGATATTGAATATATATCGGCCTTGGATTCAATTTCATAAGTTCTTTGGGTTCAAAGATAACAGTATTTGGTTCTTTAATATCGTTCTTATAAAAAAGCTTAAATCCAGCAAATTGCACTGGTTCAGGAACGATAAAATTCTTATACGTACCTATTTTTTTATCCTTTCCTCCCCAACCATCCATATTAATAACAACTTGTACTTCGGGGGTTGGTTTTATTTTTGAACTGTTGGTTAACATTTTTTTCGTATATCTATGGACGATTAAAATTTTTGGCGGCAAGTTATTCTCTTGTACTATTTTAGAAAGATAATTTACTGAATAATTAACATCTGCTTCCCCGTCCATAGTACCAACCACAGTTCCAGGCTTAGCCCCAGTTTTCATAGAGAACTCTGGATCGATTCCGAGGTGCACATTTGGCATCTTTAAATACTTTTCAAATTTTGGTAACTCTGTTTGTATATCTGAAAGTGCTACTTGAATATCAATAAAAACAATAGCGTTTATTTTTTCAGCCATCTTTAAAACTTTATCTATCTCCGTGTCTGGCATACGAAATCTATATTTTCCATCTGTTCCAGCAGAACCCTGAGCAACAACTGCTATATAGTGCAGTGCAGGTATCACAGGAGTCTCTGGATCTGCAAGCTTCCACTTTTCTACTTCCTGTTGGAGTTTAGCAAGCATTATGTCTTCTTCATATTCACCAAGTACTCCCATCTTTGTAGAATATAAATTCCCGTAATATGCGACAATTCTATTGAACGGCAGTAGTGCTCCAGCGTTTGGATACACGGTTTTTACAGGCCATTTATCGATGCGAGGATTAGCGGGTATCACGGTTTCAGTAACCGTACCGTCAGGATTTTTTACTTTTTTTATAGTCGGCTGTGGTTGCGGAGGATTATTAGCAAGTAGAGTCATTCGTCTGTCATAATCACCTGTATCTAAAACAGCGACTTCGGGTACATTGTCCTTCTCTCCCAGAACGTTGCCAATACTACTCAATAAACTTTCTTTTTTTTCTTCTTTTTTACCTTTCTCGTAAGATATATTACTTATAGTCGCAGGAGCGATAAAGAAAATAAAAATAAAAATAGAGAAGACAGAAACACCATGCCAAAAATATTTGGTTTTTCTTAAATCTTTTATTCCTGTCTTCAGTTCTCGTAACATTTAAAGAAGTATATCAGAAATTGATTAAAAAGGCTTTTATTTCGTAACTTAATTACTATTTACTAAGAATTTAAAACTAGCTATTATGCTTTCGAATTCATTGGTAACTTTTACTTTATCAAATTCCTTAATACCTTGGTCTGGAGAATACGCTCCTATATTTGTAGAATGTATAGTGTATTCTATAGCGTAACAGTCCCCATCGAGAAGTCCTCTGTAGCTTGTTGTTTCATAGAAATTTCCTGCACCTGCATCTCCGAGAGTAAACTTAGTAAACGGATACCCGTTAATGGTAACTGTCCCCGCTTTTATCTCGCCATTGGTTGCAATAGTACCACATGACTTTATTTCTTTTGGATCAGTTGAAGCACCTATCGTCATATATGCATTTGAGAAATTAGTACCAGGCATAAAAACTTTTGGTATAGACACATGAGCGAGTTGCATGCCTTTTTGTTTTGTATTCACTCTCCAGTCAGTATCCGGTACATTTTGTGACTGATCCCTCTGAAATACTTTAAAGAAAGGGTTGTACTGAAAAGTAAATTTATTACTTGCTTCAGTAAAGATCTCTCTGCAGTCGTTAGACTTTATAAAAGTACTGTTTGGATCATAATTAATCTTTGTTAAGTCTTCAAAGTATTCTACCCCTTCCATTGTCATAGAAGTCACACCAAAACCTCGAACGAATTTTTCTCCTTCTTTTTTAAAGATAACTTGAACTTCTGAATTCATGCCTTCAGAAGCAAATACATAATTCGCTAACAATATGCCGTCTTTGTATGTACCAGTAAAAGCACCAGACGAGCTGTCTTTTTCATAATTATTAAAGGCAAGTTTTCCAGACACGATTCCGTCTTTCTCTGAATCAATACTTAATACATAAACGTCTTTGCTAAGCTTAGATACGTAACAACCTTTTATGTCTTCACTTTTAACTATTGGAATATTTTCATTTACTAAAACAGGATCTTTACTATTAAATGCATATAGCATCACTGCTAAAACTAATATCAACCCCGCCCAAACTATTATTTTATGTTTATTTTCCATGTATATTATGACGTGATTTATTACTAAATGTTACAAAATTATTTTTTAACTGTCCCTGCTTCTTTATTTCTATATTTAATAATCTTATTTATAAGCGGCATAGGCAAAGGTGTTCCTATCGGAAATTGTATAGCTCCTTTTGATGTTTTGTATTTTGCTAACTCTTTTTTAAAAGCGGCTATCGGGCCAGGAGTCGGATAAAATCCGATGTGTTTCCCGTAGGCCGCGAAATGTAAGAAGTTTTTATCATTAAGTCTAATAGTCGGCATACCATATCGTATGGCGTCTTCCCCTTTTGGAATAAGCTTTTTTATAGTAGCTCTCAGTAAAATTAAATCTTTTTGGACTTCCTTAGGGAAACTTTTTATATACTCGTCAATATTTTTAAAATTTTTCATTGGAGTTTTCATATAAAATATAGTATACCAAAATCCTTGTTAAGAAATAAATCTGAAAATATCTTCATCGTAACAAACAGAAGGCCAGAACTCTTCTTTATTAAATTGATTTATATATACTCCGCTTTCCCAATCTTCTATTCCTTTTGATTCATCGATCAATCTTTCACTAAGTGCACTTTTGTATGCTGCACTGTCTGGTACATGATTGAATAGAATCTCCTCTGCAACGATAGGGATGAAAGTTATATGTAATCCAGCAAAAATATCTGCTGCTAGTCTACTAACTCTAGGAATATGATACTCGTTAGTTATGAGGTATATAGTCCTGTTTTTTAAAAAATCTTTTCCTTTTATTTTATTAAATATTTTCTTCACAGCCCAAAGATTTCCTAGAGATGTTTCTTCTGATTGAACCCGGACAAGTCTTGGATAACGAGAAAATCCTCCTTTTCTAAAAGATTCTTCTAAGAAACTTTTCATATCGTTTACTTTTTTCTCGCTTCCTCCAACTAAAATATATGTATCAACTTGCTGAGCAATATCTCTTGATGCATTCATTCTTGTTTGACCTCCGAGATATATCGCTCTATTTTTTTTATAAATTATTTCTTCAAATTCCCCTTTCTCATTTCTCTCGCTCGCATTAAAAAGAATTACAGTAGAATACTTCCTTTGATTATCAGTCATAAATTCCTAGTTACTACTCTCAACGTATTTTTTAAAGTTCTCTAAAATCGCCTGCCAACCTGCTCTCTGCATATCCTCAGGGTTTCCATTCTCTGGGTCAAATGCTTCTGTAATTTTAACAGAGTTATCTCCCGCTTGTTCAAAAGAGATTACAGCAGTTCTAGCATCCTCGCCATCCATCGTGTACTCTATCCTCTCATTTGGTATAACTCTAGTATACGTACCAGTAAAATCAAAACTACTAGAACCATCCTTTGCAAACATCCGAGTCAAAAACCTCCCTCCTTCCTTCAAATCATTCTCAGCGTGAGGACTCTCCCAATCATCAGAAGCAAAAGCCCATTTTGTAATGCGCTCAGGTTCATTCCAGCATTTCCAGACTTTTTCAATATCCCCTTTTACTATTGTTCCAACTTTTATTTTCTGCATATATTAAATTTGTTAAAATATCAATTTTTTAATTTGAATGCCATTATATTTTTTGCTTTTTCATCTGGGTACGCCCAAGCTTTCTCAAATAGGTCAAAATGAACTTTTCTATTTTCTTGTCCAGGTAATCCTGGATCATGTATTATTAGAGAGGTTTCGTCATATCCCTTTACAACAATAAAATGCCCAGAATAACCCATCTTTCCATTTAATGTTTTAGAATTAACATTACAAATAACTAAATGGCCTTTATTTAAAAAATCTATAATTTCTTCCGTTTTAGGCAGCCGAACCTCTTGATGAATTTTTTCGACAAGGTCCTTCGCACGTCTCGCCTCAGTAGGTATATCTCCATGGATAATCTGTGCTTCAGCCACTTCCTTAGTGTAAAATTCAAGTAGATACTTTTCTCCGTTTTCAGCAAACTCTCTATAGTTAAAAACCTCTATATCTTCAACGATAAATCCTTTTTCTTTTAACCACAACATCCCAGCCAAAGGCCATGTCCAAAGACCTTCAATTTTTGCAGTTTTTTCCTCTAGTTCTTTAAAAGAATATTCTTCTTTTGGCAAAAAGTACTTCAAAACCATTTTCAGTGACGCCTGAAAACAGTATGTATTATCTAGTGTATTTGCAAAAAATGGAACATTATAATCTATCATAATTTCAAGGTTAGTTATTTTACTTTCTCCATCGTGGGGCAAATCCTGCCATAAAAGTAAAGAAATATGCTTTCCATTTACTTTCTCCGCGAGCGACAATAGCATCAAACATCGCTTTCTTAAATTCTTTTACATCATTTCCTTCATAGCACAGTTTGCCATCTCTAAAACAATAACTGCAATATATCTCGGATTCTCTTTTGTCCCCTAGTGGATCCTTGTCTAAAGGCATGAGACAACTTTCACACATTTTGTTATTTTTTTTCATATGTTAATTATGGAAGCAAATTAATTTGTAGAATAATAACTATCCTGAAACAACTACTTCGAATCCTCCATACGCAAAACGTTTCATATCCATAGGCATAGACTTTTCTGTATACAAAGGGTTATTCATTGCAGGATCTGTCATGACCTTTTTATTTACTTGGTCTCTGTGCACACGAGACTTGAAAACAATATATGAGAACCAGACAGTCTCATTTGGCTTCGCTTCGATCATTTTTGCAAAAGGTAGAGCGATGTGTTCCGGCTTTGTATCATCGATCATACACTCCATATAATTGAGTGCTCCATGCTTCATCCATGTCTTTTTACCGAGTTCTGCCATCTTTTTGTAATCCGAAATTTTATTTTTCGGAACTACGAGCACAAACCCATCTACATACTTTCCTGTTTGTTTTTTCATAATTAAATTATATCAAATTAATAATTTTAACTTTTCTGTTTTACTTAATTTTTTAATTTCACTTTCCCTTCTTCTCATTTCCCCAAAACTCTCAAACTCCTCCTTATATTTCATAACAACAGGTCTTCGGATTTTAGTATAATGGGCACCGGATTTTAGGTGGTTGTGAGCATAAAGCCTTTTTTCTAGATTATTCGTCGAGCCGGTATAGAGCGTGCCGTCAGCGCATTTAAGTATATACACGAAGAACATTCCCGTATTGTACAACAAAAAAACACCCTCTTGCGAGAGTGTTTTTTGTTTTAGTTATCTGGAGTATCAGCCCAGGTCTTTTGGAAGTCTTCATTCCATTTAACCATAGCTGGATGGTCGGAAGGCATAGACTCTACATTTTTTGCCATATCAGGATGAGCCACCTTTAAATGTTCCATACCTACTCCTATCAATTCTTCTGGAGTATTTCCAGATATTGGTTCGTCGCACATACCACCCATTTGTCTACATGTTATTGTTTTCATACATTGATTATACTAAATTTTTTAATGACATTAAAGACGTACCACTTGAAAAGATTTTTATCTTAAATCCAAAAGCTTCTTCTTCTTCATAAAGAAAGCCCCAACAACAGCAACGAGAATCAAAGAAAAGTACACACTTAAAATTTCTGTATAAGAGTATGGTACTTTTTTTAACATACCCAAAACCACTGTAGACACCCAAGACACCATAGAGATAGCTCCACTCATCATTAAGAATGATGCATTTTTTACAAAAGTCTCCGATTCAGAAAATTTTATATTGAGATGTCTTTTAATGTGAGGTAGGTGGACCAAGTGAAAGACAACACCATTCAAGACGATGATACCTACGATAGACACCTTCACCAAGAATTTAGAAGAAGACAAATAATATTCAGGATTCGTAGAGACTAGCAAAATACCAGAAATGACTAAAATAAAAATACCAGTCCAGACCATTTTGCCTCCCAGCTTCATAAATCTAAATTCATGCTGATCAAAAAAACCATCT
Source organism: Candidatus Nomurabacteria bacterium (assembly GCA_052035405.1). Classification (GTDB taxonomy): domain Bacteria; phylum Patescibacteriota; class Minisyncoccia; order Phycocordibacterales; family UBA9973; genus UBA9973. The sequence goes on from JBPOHQ010000005.1 coordinate 29,894, forward strand.
CGTATAGAAGAGAAAAACATCGCATCGCTCATAAAGGCTCCTCCTGCTCCTAAGATAGCCCCAAAAACATGAGCTATCAGATATATAGTTCCTAAGTTTAAAAATTCTGGTAGCATATTTTAGCGTGCGACCAAGTCCACAGTGAGCTTCACAGTCTTAGAGACATTTGCAAGAAACGGTAGATCAGGAACAGCTACTCCAAAGTCCCCATAGGTCAGATCTGTACTTGCTTTTACCGTCAACGAATTATCCAATCCCAATCTTGCCATACCATTAAATATTACAGATTTTGTAACTCCACTTATAGTTAAATCACCAGTGACTTTTACTGGAAATTCTTTTTGAGCCTCGAGACTCTCCCCTTCAATAGCGGTAGTTTTAAAAGTGATAAATTGATTAGCTGATTGATCTGATTTGAGGACCAACTTCTTTACGTTACCGTCTCGCATCGCTATGTCAGTTTTTAATGTACTCGCATCGAGCTTTACTTCTGCTGTTTGTACTTTGTTTGTAGTCGTATCAAATACGATGCTTCCTGTGATATCCCGTGAAGTACCGACCACATGAGTAGGAGTACCTCGTAGCACTTCGTCTATTTCATATGTCGCCTGAGATTCAGCGGAGACTACTGTCATTGTTTTTTGATTTGGATTTTCAGTATCACCAGTCTGAGATGCATCACTTGCAAGATTTTGTTCAGTTAAAGAATCCATTTTACCTACTTCAGTGTTCTTCGTAACACTCAGATATATTCCTCCTGCCACTAATACCAACACTACTACTGCTCCTATAATTGTATTATTTTTCATATATATTCAAATAAAATTACCTACTAATGATTAATGTAGTTACATAGATACTATCTATGGTGCCTATATTTTTGATTATAACAGATTAGAAAAGTAATATAAAATAATCAAAAAAAACGAAACCAACTTTACTCATCTCCTTTATCGACGCCCCATTGCCAACGCGGCTTTTCTCCTTTTTTGTATATAATAAAAATAAAAATAATAGTAGTACCCAAAATTATCGGTAGAGAAAATAATCCTACTTCCTCTCCTCTTAGAGCGCGATTAGTTATGATCTTCGTCACACCTAAAACCACCAAGATGTATCCCGCAGTCAGAGCCCAACCCTGCCATGTAGAAGGAGTCCACCCCCAACCGTAGAGTTTTCGCTTAAACCAAAGCTTTTTTGTCTCACTTTTTACTTCTTGGTTTTCCATACCTTAATTATAGCAAAGATTGATAAAAAGTGACTTTTATAATACTCTATACTGGTAAAGTACCATTTTGGGAGATAGTCCCTCGGCTTAATGGTAGTAATATTGGGAGATCGTCTAATGGTAGGACACGTCCCTCTGAAGGATGTTATCTTGGTTCGAGTCCAAGTCTCCCAGCATATATAAAAAAGTGGCTTTATGCCACTATTTTTTATATACTTTTGGAGTACCCGGACGAGAACCGCGGGCCGCAGTCCTCGAAGAGAGGACGTAGGTTTCGAGCACAGTAGTGCGAGGGGCGAGTCCAAGTCTCCCAGCAAGCTTGAGCCAGGTTCGTACTCCGAAGAGTATAAAAAATATGGATAACGAAATTGAAAGGAAATTCTTCGTAAGAGAAATGCCGGACTTGTCCGATATTAAGCCTCTTTACTACGAGCGGTATTTTTTGGAGCGCGGTAATGGAAAAGAAGTCCGTATTTCTAAAGTTAGTGACTCGTATGTATATGAAGATAAATCTGAAGTTTCCTCTTTAGAAAGAACTCGGGTAAAAAAAGATATCACTAAAGAAGAGTTCGAAGAGCTTAGACAGAATAATCCAGAAGCTATTATTCGTGAGCGATACAATATATCTTCTAATCCAGATATCGTAATTCAGATTTATCACGGAAGATTCGAAGGTCTTATTCGTGCAGAAGTAGAGTTTAGTTCGGAGAAAGAAGCAAATTCATTTGATCCTCTTCCTTGGATGGGCGAAGAAATGACAGGGCTACCAATTGCACGCGATTCTAAGTTACTCGATCTTACGGACGAGGAATTCAGAAAACACATCAAATAATTACATTCCGAGGAGCGTCAAAATGGTGGAATAAAAGTAATCAAAAAAGCCTTGCGGGGCTTGATGGGTAAATATACGAGACCGAGGAGGTCAGCTAGCTTTGTTTTAGTTTGATATAATCAAATCATGAAATTATATAGATTCAGTCCAATAGAAAATAAGGAGCAATTATTGGAAGCCATAATGCATACTCATTTTGCATGTTTTGAGTTGTGTAAAAAAGCTCTTGGTAAATACCTACCAGTAGCCGGCAATATAGGAATTTTTTGTCATTACGATGATGAATATGAATATCTTACAAAATTACGAGAAGAACTTACTGAAAAATCTGATAATTTAAATCAAAAATATTATAGATTACACAAGCCGATAGTTATTCCTGCAAATGAAGATATTCCGGAAACTACATATACCTATCTCTATATCCGTCGACCAGATCAATATAGAGGCCAAGTGGGAGACGTTGATTTTGTTTTGGAAGATGAAAGTTACACTGGACTTAAAAATTCATTACCGAATGATAAATTATTTAAAGTAAGAATATTTGAGCGTCCAGATTTGGATATGGTGGAATTATCCAATCCAGATATTGATGCTTTGGCTTATGTGAGCAACATAGCAATGACCGAAAAAGTTAGAGTTAAGACTAATTAGCTTTATTCCCATCAAAAAGGTTCTACTTCGCACCATACAGCTAACTAGTTTGAGATAGGTTCAGAGTCCGAGAAACATATATGGCAATTAACAGAACAAAACTTACAGAGATTATCGAATCAGAGCACGGAAATAATTGGTGGAAGCCAGAACTTTTTGAGTTGAATGTTAGATCGCTGCTCCCTGAAGAGTTAAGGATTGTTGCTTGCCCTCCCGTGTACGAACAGAACTACAATTGTTTTGTTTATGCTTTTGGTTTACAGAACGACCCAGAATTCCTTGGGGGTAATAACCCAGTGCAACAAGAATTTGTAAAATGGCTTATCTTGAATAAAGTATTAATTCATACTGATAAAATGGTTCCAGGGAATTTAATATTTTATCAAAATAATAATAGTGAAATAACTCACGGTGGAATTATGCAAGATACTCAAACTGTAATTTCAAAATGGATGTGGGGGCCAATCATTATTCATAAACCCTTTGATGTTCCTACAAGTTTTGGTGATAAAATATCATTTTTCGCTTCGCCTGGAGCGGAAGATATAAAGAGACAATATATTGCTTATAAAAATACTGGTGTCGACATAAAACCGATTGGCTAGAACATCCCGAGTAGCCTTAAAATAATAGACTAAAGATCATTAAAAAAGTCTTTTGTGGCTTTTTTAATAAATTTACAGACTAGTGAAGTCAGCCTTTTAAAAAGCTTTTATATTATTCATTCACATATGTTAAAATATAATTAAGATTTATTATTTTAACTTTTTTAATTATGACACAAACAATTTTAATTTGGACTGTATCTGTTCTCCAAGTATTGATAGCCTTAGGACTCATAAATGTATGGCTTGTACGTTTTAGTCGTGCGACGCAATATCGCGGAGGACAAGCGAGAAATATGAAAGAAGAATTTGCTACGTATGGTCTACCCTCTTGGTTTATGTATCTCGTCGGTTTTTTAAAAATGATTATTGCATTCACGATGATCTTCTTGTTGTTCGTACCGAAACTCATGGCTCCATTTGGTGTCCCCGCTCTTATACTCCTTTCCGTTCTCATGCTTGGAGCAATCACTATGCATATAAAAGTAAAAGATTCCTTAGTCAAAACTCTCCCAGCTATAGCAATGCTTGGAATGTCACTTTTGGTAATATTTTTAGTGTATACACTATAAAAAAATCACCGAAGATGCTTTATGCATCTTCGACTATCTAAAAAATCTGTATAAAATTTAATGAAAAAAGTATACCGAATAACAGCTGATATGATTTGGCTCATACATCTGAGCATTGTACTTATCGTGCTTTTTGGATGGATATTTCCAGAAATCTGGCCTCTTTATGTAAGTGTCTTAATCCTCACTCTCCTCTCTGAGATATTGTGGAGTTATTGCATACTAAGTAAATGGGAATTTGATTTACGAAAAAAGATTGACTCTTCTCTTGATTATGAATACACCTATGCGAGCTACTATACATACAAGCTAACTCATGGGCGACTCTCCCGAGACTTTCTGGGCCAAATAGGCAGAGTTTTTATAACTTCTTCTCTAATAATTACATTTTATTTTAAGTTTTTTTATTAGTCCTGTTATTACATGAGAGTGTTATAATTGAAAAGATGATATATATGAGAAAGTTTACAGGCATAGTATATAGAAATATTATTAAGAAAATCCTTTTCCTCTTTCCTGCGGATACCGTACACGCATTCTTTTTAGACATGGGAAGATGGATTGGGAAAAGTATCTTTTTCAAAAAAATACTCCGCACGATGTGGAAGTATGAAAATACCTCTTTAGAACAGACCGTTCTCGGACTTCATTTCAAAAATCCTGTGGGGTTGTCTGCAGGTTTTGACTACAACGCAGATCTCATCGATGTCGTCCCAGACATGGGTTTTGGATTCAGTACCATAGGCACACTCACACATGAACCCTACGCAGGCAACCCTGCCCCCATGCTCGGCAGACTACCGAAGTCTCGATCACTTTTAGTAAACAAAGGATTTAAAAATGAAAGTATACATACAGTCCTTGCACATGTATCCGCACGAAACGGAAAAGCCATTCGTGGAGTGAGTATTGGCGTCACAAACAAAGCATATGAATCATACGAAGAAATGATGGATAATCTCATCGTAGGATTTCAAGAAGCAGAAAGATTTGATACTTTTGATTTTTATGAACTCAATATCAGTTGCCCTAATTTACGCAATATCAAACACCTCACCGAACAACTTGCTTCAAAAGAAGGTCTCCATGAAGCACTCACTCGCCTCGCAGCACTCAAGATACAACGACCAATTTTTATCAAAATGCCTTTAGAAAAAAGCCTCACTGATATGGGCTTGCTCATTGAGAGTATTGTCCCGTTCCCTTTCATTCAAGGACTTATCTTCTCAAACCTAGTCAAAGACCGGACCAATAAAGCATTTGATAAAAATGAAATAGCTCACGCAGGTACAGGAAATTTTAGCGGTAAACCTGTCGAAGAAAAATCAAATGAACTCCTTCAATTCGCGTACAAAAAATACAATCAACGATTTATTTTGATTGGCACCGGAGGTGTCTTCAGTGCAGCAGATGCATACAAGAAAATCACGAGTGGTGCATCACTCATACAGATGATCACGGGCATGATTTACCAAGGACCACAAGTCATCGGTGAGATCAATCAAGGTGTAGCCGCATTATTAAAAAAAGATGGATACACACATATCACACAAGCGATTGGACGGGATGTGTTATAAATAAGATATATGAAAAAAGTAATAACCAAAATAAGCGACGAAATACAAAAATACAATAAAGCTTTACTGAAAACCGACAGAGAGATTTGTGACATATTAGCTGAGGAAATAAATACTAATCTGAAAGATGCAGAAAATAAACTGTGGCACGGTCACCCTGTGTGGTTTCTAAATGGCAATCCAGTGGCAGGATATAGCAAACTAAAAGGTAACGTTCGACTCCTCTTTTGGAGTGGGCAATCTTTTGATGAAAAAGATTTAATAAAAGAAGGTAGCTTTAAAGCAGCTGAAGCAAGATACACTGAAGATTCACAGATAAACAAAAAAGACCTCAAACGTTGGCTCAAGAAAGCTCAAGACATCCAATGGGACTATAAAAATATAGTTAAGATGAAAGGAGTATTGAAAAGGATTACTGTGGTAAAATAAATATATTAATCGTAACCAAATAAAATTATGTCAAAAACAATCATAGCGTCTATAGTAGTTTTAGGAGTCGCAGTAGGTGGATATTTTGCTTTCAACTCAAAAATAGGAGCACCGGAAAATGCCCAACTAGCAAATAACGAGATCAAAACTGATGACAGTACAAACGAGACACCAGAACAACCAGCTGGGAAAAAGATGGCGTTCAGTCAATTTATCAAGCAAGACTTTGGACCTTACAAATGTGAAGTGAAGCAAGCATTTAGTGATATGGAAAATAACGGAACTGTATACCTAAATGCAGGAAACATCCGAGGAGATTTTAGCACTATAGCCGAAGGACGTAAGATGGATTCTTCATTTATTATGAAAGATGGCTACACATACAATTGGTCTTCTTTTGCACCAACGATGGGTGTAAAAGTAAAAGTGAACACAACAACAAACGGGGACACCAACACGCAAACTTCAGGCACATACTCTTGGAATGCAGAACAAATTGGAGAATACAATTGTGAAGTTTGGACCGTTGATGAAAGTAAATTTACACTCCCTTCTACAGTCACTTTCACTGAGATAAAATCTTAAAAAAGTACATGAAAAAAGTAATTAAATACCTCTGTGCTGGAAGTCTAGCTACTGGAGTAAACCTAGGTCTACTTTTTGTCTGCGTAGAATATTTTCATCTTTGGTATTTATCCGCTGCGGTGTTGTCTTTTACTTTTGGAGCTATCACGAGCTTCTTGCTCCAAAAATTCTGGGTATTTGAAAATGATTCTCTAGAGAAAGCACACACTCAGCTCTTTGGGTTCATGTTTTTTGCAATGCTCATGCTTGCAGTGAACACCTTTCTCTTGTACCTTTTTGTAGAAAAATTACACGTCTGGTATCTCCTTTCCCAAGCACTCACGTCACTCATAATCGCGTTCCTTAATTATACGTGCTTTAACTTAGTTATATTTAAAAATAAATAATCCGAAACGTTAGTTTTGTGATATGCTTGACGTATGTGTTTTTCAGCACCAGCAAGTTTTGCGGCAAGTGGAGCCCTCGGAATTATCGGAGGGTCTTCTTTAAGAGTTGCTCAACCCAAAGAAAAACTACTCGCTCTATTCCCTCTCATTTTTGGTGTACAACAAGCTCTCGAAGGTATCCAGTGGTTGTATTTAAAAAATGGACACACCTCTTTATTTGCTGGGTATGGTTTTTTATTTTTCGCATATGCTTTCTGGCCAATCTATGTTCCTCTAGCTATATATGTCTTTGATAAGGCTCGAAGAAAATTTCTCCTATGGCCGATGATTCTCGGTGGTATCGTATCGGGATTTTTTATAACACTACTTTTTACAAATACTCTAATCATAACCCAAGTCGGGCACAGCATCTCCTACGATCTGCACGCACCCTTGAAAGGATACATCATCGTAGCGTACCTCTTGGCTGTTTTTGTACCGCTTTTATCTTCAAGCAATAAATTCCTGCGATGGTTCGGAGGAATAAATATACTCCTTGCGGTTATGGCTGGAACTTTTCACATAGTAACTTTTGCTTCTGTGTGGTGTTTCTTTGCAGCTATTTCAAGTACCATATTTTTTATATATTTAAAGTATCGTCCTGTCTTTAGAAGTATTCTCTGGTAATCTCTCTGTGCTATAATGAAGGTATGGAGCATACAAACGAACACACAATACACGAAGAACACAATTCTCACGACAGCCATGGAGATCATGGACACGGTAGCAATGAAACAAGTAAGGAAGAACTAAGACTCTCAGGAGATGATATCGTTGCATTTGTACGTAAAATATTCAAAGCTGGAAATTCTCGCCAAGTAGTTTGGAGAGATGAAGACAATAAAAAAATAGTGAAAGTAAATCTCATCCTCATGACTATCTTAGCGTTTTTATTACCAATATTTGCATTAATAGCAATAATAATATTAATACTTATGAATCATTCAATAAGTATTGAGAAAAATAAAGTAGTATAATTATATTATGAATATGAAAAACTTATTAAAGATTTCTTCAGCATTAGCAATAATTACAGGAGTAGTGTTTATTATAGGAGGTGTCTGGGCAATATATTTTACTTATATAAATGTATCTCAAGAAAAAATTGTAACTCCAGCAGATGCAGCTATCCCAAACAAGCTCGTAAGCGGACCATTAACCCTTAAAGCACAATCTGATATCATCAGAGAACATACACTAAAAATGACCGGTGGTAAGACATATGCAGAAATGCCAAGACAAGTGGAAAAATTAGATGAAAACCAAAATGTAGTGATCGATACTGAGGGCAAACCTGTTATGGTAAATAATACAGCTCGTGATATTTGGGTTACAGCGACAGCACTTACAACAGCACTTCATCTAGGAATAATTACTTACGCGTTTTCAGGATTTATAATTTTGTTTGGCCTTATCTCTTTCTGGACAGGAATTACTTTTCGTATTATTTACAAAAAATACGAAAACCAATCCGAAGAGGTACTCATCAACCTAATCAACAAAGCATAAATGAAAACAAGAAACACGATTATTATAACTATCGTTATTATTTTTATTTTTATAATAGTAGATGTTTTTTTACTTTCTAAAAAAGAAGCTCTTGAAGCTACAAGAAAAGACACAGCCCCAGCACAAGAAAATCTAGCAACAGACGTTGAAAAACAGGTGGTAAACACAAATGTAAATACCCCTGGTATATATGAAATATATAGTCCAGAAAAAATTACTTGGGCAAAAGACAAAAAAGTAATCCTTTTCTTTAAAGCTTCATGGTGTCCAACCTGCCGAGCAGTAGATGCTGACATTAAAATGCACCTTGCTACCATCCCACACAATGTGGCTATTCTTGAGGTTGATTACGACACAACAAAAGAACTTAAGCAAAGGTACGGCGTTACTTATCAACACACGTTTGTGCAAGTAGATGAAAATGGAAGAATGCTCGCAAAATGGTCAGGAAGCCCTACCTTAAATGCTCTTCTTAAAGAAATTAAGTAAATTTATTTAATACAAGCTTTTATAAAAGCAGTAAAGAGTGGATGTGGACTCGTCGGACGAGCTAAAAATTCTGGGTGAAATTGAGTACCTAAGAAAAATGGATGTTTTTCTTTTGGAAGCTCTGCTATTTCCATCAACGTACCGTTTGGTGATTTTCCTGAGAAAATTAAACCTTCTTGTTGGAGTTTTTCTATATACTGTGAAGAAACCTCATAACGATGTCTATGACGTTCAACTATTTCTTTCTGATCATAGGCACTTTTTGCAATAGTTTTATCAGTTAATTGTGCTGGATAACTGCCAAGTCTCATGTTTCCACCATATCTGTGATTTCTTATATTTTCTTTTTGAGACTCCATAATATCAATTACTGGATTGGTAGTTTTTGGATTTACTTCAGTTGTATTTGCATCTTTTAATCCCAGTACATTTCGAGCATATTCAATAACTATCATCTGCATACCATAACAAAGTCCAAAGTAAGGAATCTTATTCTCGCGAGCATACTTAACCACATTCAACTTCCCTTCTACTCCTCGAGAACCGAATCCTCCTGGAACTATTACACCATCATATTTTTTTAACTCTTTTAATTTGTTTGGATCTTTTTCAAAATCAACTGCGTTAAGCCATGAGATTATCGGTTTTCTTTTTTCTGCATAACTAGAATACTTTATTGCTTCAATTACAGATAAATAAGAATCAGAAAGTACAAAGTCTCCTGTCTCAAAGTATTTACCTATTACCGCTATTTTAACAGTCTTCTCACCGTTGTGTGCATGTTTTACAAAAGTCTTCCATTTGCTCCAAAGTTTTTCATCTGCTTTCCTTTTACCAAGTCCAAGCATAACGCATACTTTTTCTGACAAACCTTCTTTTTCAAAATTAACTGGTATGTCATAAATACTTTCCACATCCGGAGCAGAGATAATGCGAGAAGCAGCAACACTACAAGACATAGCGAGTTTTTCTTTTCTCTTTTCATCTAAATGAGTATCTGCACGAGCAATCAAAAAATCAGGCTGAATACCAGAACCGTTAAGCATACGTACAGCAGTCTGAGTTGGCTTTGTTTTCATCTCTCCTACCTTGCTTGGTGTTGGTAAATATGACACCATAACAAAAATAACATCTTCTGGTAGCTCAAGTTTGAGCATTCGAGCAGCTTCTAGGAAAATCATATTTTGATATTCTCCAACAGTTCCTCCAACTTCAACAATAACCACGTCTGCCTTTGCTTCAAGTCCTGCTTTTTTAATTCTTCCAATTACTTCAAGCGGAATATGTGGAACAACTTCAACGCACTTGCCCTTATACTCTAAGTTCCTCTCTTTCTCAATCACGCTCTGATAAACTCGTCCTGTAGTCATATAATTAATCCGAGTTAAATCAATATCTAGAAACCTCTCGTAGTTGCCCATATCTTGATCGGTCTCATCTCCGTCAGATAATACAAAAACCTCACCGTGTTCGGTGGGGTTCATAGTGCCTGCATCAACATTGATGTATGGGTCAATTTTTATGGCAGTGACAGTGAGACCTCTGTTCTTTAACGTTAGAGCTAAAGAAGAGGATGTTACACCCTTCCCTACTCCTGAAATAACTCCACCTACTACAAATATATATTTGCACTGTTTCTTTTCTTTTTTTGTCATATCTATTTGTTTAAATATTTTCTAATAGCAAGAGAGCTCGAGATTACCCCCAAAAGCACACCAGACAACAATAAAATTACAAATATTTGAAATATATTGGAAATATAGTAATCATAAATATTCATACCAAGAAAACCTGTCATATTTTTACCAAACCATGCTGTAATTGGCCAAAAAATTAAAACAGTAAGTACCGTAGCGATCACTCCGTAAATAGCACCTTCTACCATAAAAGGACCTCTTACACGCATTTTTGACGCTCCGACCAGACGCATGATCCCTATCTCTTCTTTAGAGATAAAAATAGTAAGTCTAATAGTATTAAACATAATGATAATAGAGATAGTAACAAGAAGCAGAGTTAATAAAAAACCAAGTCTCTGTGCTCCACTAATGATACCATTTAACCTATCTATGACAGATTTATTTTGATAGTAGTTTATTTTATCTATTATATTTGCACTACCCAGAACAAGTACATTGTCAGACTTTAGAAAGTTAGCGATACTTTCATATTGAGAAACTTCTTTTGCCTTTACATTCAAATACGCCCCAAGTGGATTACCCTTTATTTCATCTAATGCTTGTATAGTCGGATAATCATTTTCGTGTCTCTTTCTGAAAGAGGCTAAAGCTTCGTCATCGCTTGTATAGGTAACACTTGCTACTTCTGGCAATTTCTCAATACTTGCCTTTAATGCAAGAATTTTATCTTCAGAAGCCCCTACATTGAAATAAATAGACACATCTACTTTGTCTTTTATTTGTTGCAATGAAAAATGGAGCACTGCTTGAAGGAGTATCAACGTCGTAATCACCGCAAGTGTGATAGTTGTAACCAATACTGCAGCCCAGGAAATAATCCCATTTCTAGTAAAATTTAAAAATCCATTCTTAACAATTCGTTTTATAACACTCATAATTTTATTATATCATATCCATCCCATGGATATGATACTGTACTAGATAATATACTTACCGTCCTTATCATCTCTCACCACTTTTCCTTTTTCCATAGTAATAACCCTCTTGCCTACTGATTCTACGACACCTCTGTTGTGAGTCGTAAGCAAGATGGTTGTACCTAAATCATTAATTTTTTTAAGTATTTGAATGACATCATACGTACTCACTGGATCTAAGTTACCGGTCGGTTCGTCTGCGATAATAAGTTCTGGTTGATTAATGATAGCTCGAGCGATAGCAAGTCTTTGTTTTTCTCCACCAGACATTTGATGAGGAAAATGGAAGATTTTACTTCCTAGATCTACAAGCTCCAACACATGTGGTACATCAGAGGCTATCTCTTCATTGGTCTTACCTACAGCCTCCATCGCAAAAGCAATGTTTTCATAGGCAGTCTTGTTTGGAAGTAATTTAAAGTCTTGAAAAACCACTCCGATTCTCCTCCGAAGTTTTGTCAGATCATCACTGGTTAATTTGTGTACATTTAAAGACTCAAAAAAGACCGTACCCGACGTAGGAGTATCTTCTGCGAGAATCATTTTAATTAAAGTTGTCTTTCCAGCACCAGAATGCCCTACAATAGACACGAACTCTCCTGCGGTTACGGTAAGCGTTACGTCATCTATACCTGTAGACTCTTTATTGTAAACTTTTGTAACATTATTGAAGTAAATCACCAGTCTATTTTACCACAAACAACTGGCTCAGCAAAACTGCATACTTATAGTTTTTTTTCTGCCTCTATGAACAAATCAATATTCCCTTCTAATACCCCTTCGACATCTGCTGTTTCCACATCTGTCCGATGATCTTTTACCATTTTATATGGATGTAAGACATATGAACGAATTTGACTCCCCCACTCTATGTCCGTGCCTTTATGTATCTTAATACTCTCTTCAAAAGTTTTCTTTTCTTCTTCTGCTTTTTTAAAAATTTTTGCACGGAGCACACTCATAGCCCTTTCTCTGTTTGCTTCTTGGTTTCGTTCTCCTGAAGCATGTACCGAAATATTTGTAGGTACATGTACTATTCGTACTGCAGTCTCCCGTTTGTTGACATTTTGTCCGCCGGGACCACCAGACTTAGCAAAATCTATTTTTAAATCCGCTTCAGGAATATTAAAATCTTTCTCATCTAACTTTCCAAATTTTGGCAATACTTCTACTAATGAAAAAGACGTATGTCGAAGCTTTTTTGCATTAAATGGTGAAATACGGACAAGTCTATGAACCCCTCCTTCGTTTTTAAGAGCTCCGTAGGCACCCTTACCGGATATCTCGAAAGAAACATTTCTATATCCTCCATGATCGTTCTTATGCTCATGCACAAAAAAGATACCCCAGCCATTCTTTGCTGCGTATTTCATGTACATGTCTAAAAGCATAGCTGAGAAATCCTCTGCGTCATCCCCACCTGCACCCGAGACAATAGTCACAATAGCATTGCCTTTATCATATTTACCAAATCCTTCCTTCTTATTTTTTAACTCTGCAAGTTCTTTAATGACCTGTTGAGCCTTAACCTTGTCAGACCAAAAGTCCACCTCAAGCATTGCTGCTTCAAGGCTCTCTATCTCTTTATCTAAATTACGTTCATTTTCTTTATCCATTATATATAAAACTACTCTAACAAAATTTTGCTTATTTTGCTATAATTATATGGTAATGGAAATACACAAAACAATAAATAAAGACTACATACATCATCAAAAATCCAAGGTTGCTAATGTATTAAAAGAAGTTGTTTTTGGAATGGAAGATGGCATGGTTTCAACTCTTGGATCCATAACTGGTATTGCTATTGGTAGTAGTGGAAATCAAGCCACAGTCATACTTGCTGGATCTGTAATCATAGCAGTAGAGTCTATATCAATGGGTATAGGATCTTATCTTTCAAACAAATCTGAAGAAGAAATGGATCAAAGAAAAATAGAAGAAGAAAGAGAAGAGCTAAAAAACAATCCAAGTGAAGAAAAAGAAGAGTTATATCAGATGTATATTACTGATGGTTGGTCAGAAAATTTAGCAAAAGCAATGTCAGAAGAAGCTTCTCAAAATGAAAAGATTTTTCTAAAAGAAATGGTTTTAAGAGAGCTAAACATACCAGGAACCCAAGAATCAGTATCCGTTAAAGGCGGTTTATACATGTTCTTTGCCTACATTATAGGTGGGTTCGTACCTCTTTGTTCATATTTGTTGCTGCCAATAAATAAAGCTATTCCAGTGTCCATAATTACTACTCTAGTTGGACTTTTTGTTCTGGGTATGAGTACTACAAGATTTACAAAACAACCTTTAATAAAATCAGGTATGAGAGTGCTCATCATGGGAGGCATCGCCCTTGTCGCCGGCCTCGCTGCAGGATTACTCATAGGCGAATAATGGAGCCAAAGGTGAGAATCGGACTCACGACCTACCCCTTACGAAGGGGTTGCTCTACCAACTGAGCTACTTTGGCTTAAAATTTTTGAGCCGTTGATGAGGATTGAACTCATGACCTCGTCATTACCAATGACGTGCTCTACCAACTGAGCTACAACGGCAACTACACATGTGTGATAGTACTACAATTTTAACTTATTTTCAAATAACACTTTATGTTATACTGAATCTAAGTCGATTTATTAGTTTTAAAAACTTATTAAAAGTATGAAAAAAATATTACCACTACTAGCTATAGCATTATTATTTAGTTCTTCCTTTGCTTTTGCTCAAGATGGAACAACAAACACAGGAACTACTCCAGTAACTACTACAACTAACACAAACAACACGGAATGTATTCAAACTGCTGTAGCAACAAGAGAAGCTGCTATAGTAGCTGCGTGGTCTAAATTTTCTAGTGCTACAACGACAGCACTTACAAATAGAGCAGCAGCTTTAAATATTGCATGGGGTATGACTGACGCAAAAGCAAGAAGGGCTGCAAGAAATACATCTTGGAACACTTACAAAACCGATGCGAAGAAAGCAGGGTATGATTTAAAAACTGCTAAAAAAGCTGCTTGGGAAGCGTTTAAAGCTGCATCAAAAGGATGCAAAACTACTGTAGTAGAGTCTGAACCGGCACTTGGAATTTCTCTTTAATTTTTAAAAATACTCACAATAAAAAGAACTTGCTTTTAAGCAAGTTCTTTTTATTGTGCGCGACCGAGCGGATTTGAACCGCCAGCCTCCCGCGTGACAGGCGGGTGCTCTAACCAGTTGAGCTACGATCGCAAACTATAATCTTTTAAAAACAACTTACTTTTTCACAATCGTCCGCCTAGGCGGGTGCTCGCTCTTTTCTAAACTGAGTTAAGCTACGATCGCAAACTACTTTAAAATTACCACAATCTAGCAAAGATTGCTAGGTGATGTGTCGGCGGGTGGACTTGAACCACCTACCTTGGGCTTATGAGTCCCACGCTCTAACCAGATGAGCTACGCCGACTTATACAGCATGAGACATAGATGGCATGTCACTTGCCGACTCTGCTAAAAAGCAGAATTGTTGCGGGGTCCAGAATCGAACTGGAGCCTCAAGGTTATGAGCCTTGCGAGATACCTCTTCTCTACCCCGCTATAAAAACGATACACTATTATATAACAACATCTTGCAAAAGTAAATCTTTTTTAGATATACCCAAACTCTCTAAAAATTTGCTCATATAAAGCAATAACTCTTTTTGCTTCACGAGAAGTAAGTGTAAAAGCTGAACCTTCGTGGGCTATTCTATTTCGAACAGTGTGTACTTCCCATGCAGCAGAGAGGCTATGAAACTTATCTCTATCTGCAACTTTTAATTTTTCTCCCAAACCCTCTCCTTTGAATCCTAAATCAGTCATCAGGTCATTCAGCATCTCGTCTGCATCAATAACAGCAACCTTCCAATTACCGTCGTTCTCAGAAGATAGATTTTTTAAAACATTTACCCATCGAGGATTTGATGATACAGACTCTATACCCTTAAGAGCCTTAGCTTCTTTTTCTTTTTGTTTATGAGCATACTCATGTATTTCATGATGCAAATGCTCATGTTCTTTTTTTCTTATTTCAAGCATACGGACAGCACAGTAAGCAAGTACAGTTAGGAAAAATAAAAGTAAGAGGTATAGGAATAATTTAAAACCACTACCAAACCAATCTGAACGAGTAGCCATAGAAGCAGCTTCTTCTACGCCGCTACCACTTCCCCCGTCTCCAGGACTTCCAGAAAACCAAGAACCTATTCCATGAAAAAAAACATATATTTTATAAAAAACATACTCTACATTTATGTAGTTTGGTTGTGGTAAAGAAGTTATTGGAGAAGGGTCTACTGCTGGTGTGTAATATGGATCCATTTAATGTTACTTAAAAAGTAATAATAAAATTATAACACATTATTAATTTATTAATCTTTTAAACTCTCAAATTTTTTGCCTATATTAAAAAGTGCGTCTTCACAGAAGTGAGGAGTAGTAAACTGCACAGAAAATGGTAATCCTTCTTTTGAAAAACCAGATGGTACGGCAATACTCGGTGTCCCTGTTAGGTTCGCAGGTGCATTAAACAAGTCGCACAGATACATAGATACTGGATCATCTATCTTCTCCCCTATTTTAAAAGGCAAGAATGGTACAGTCGGAGTCATGATGAAATCAACTATTTTAAAAGCCTCTTCAGTCTCTTTCATTATTGCACGTCGAACTTTCCATGCCTTATTATAATAAGCATCATAATATCCATGAGAGAGGACGTATGTACCGAGAATAATTCTTCGTCGAGTCTCAGCTCCAAACCCCTTTGATCGAGATTTTTTAAACATATCAGAAACTGAATTCCCTTCTACTCGTAATCCGTAGCGTACTCCATCAAAACGAGAGAGATTCGTAGAAACTTCAGCTGGCATTATTATATAGTACACAGCAAGAGAATATTTAGAAAAAGGTAACTGTATGTCAACAATCTCATACCCCTCTTTTTCCAGCTTACTAACGGACTCTTTAAAGTTGTGCATTATTTCTGAGTTGAGCCCATCTTCAAATAAATGCCACGGTATTCCTATCTTTTTACTTTGGATATTCTTCTCTGGGATACGGTTCTCTTCTTTGATAGATGTCGCATCGTTTTTATCATGTTTAGAGAGTGCATTAAATACAATCTCTACGTCAGCCACGGTTTTACCTATCGGAGAGACCTGATCAAGTGAGTTACCCATAGCGATAACTCCGTGCCTTGAAAGCGAGCCGTAAGTCGGCTTTAATCCAACAACACCACAAAAAGCAGCTGGCTCTCGAGCAGAACCGCACGTTTCTGTACCTAAAGATATGAGTGCCATATTTGCTGCAACAGAAGCAGCAGAACCCCCGGATGTACCACCAGGTACTCGGGTAAGGTCGTATGGGTTCTTCGACGGACCATATGCGGAATGCTCAGTGGAAGACCCCATGGCAAATTCGTCCATATTTACTCGTCCAAGGAATACTGCCCCTTGAGTCTTTAGCTCTTTAATCACCGTGGCATCATAAGTCGCTACATAATTTTCAAGTATTTTAGAACCAGCGGAAGATATATGCCCTGTTATCAAAATATTATCTTTGATTGAAAAAGGAATACCTGTTAAAAGAGTATCTCTGTTCTCGGTAAACATTTTCTGGGCTTCTTCCACTTGATTTAAAACATCATCGTACAATTCTAGATACGCATGAATATCTTTGTCTTTCTCTTTTATTACATCTAGATATGCTTCGGCAAGTTCTTTACAAGAGAACTCTCCTTTTTTCAAACTATGGTGAGCTTTTTCTATTGTTAAATTTTTTAAATCTATATTCATATAATTGAGTATTGAGTTTTGTACTATAAAATCTTTTTTACCTTTACAAAATTATCTTGCGAATCTGGAAATTGCCCGATAATACGCTCCCGATCAAAGATTCTTTCTCCTGCATCGTCTTCCCGCCAAGCATTTCTATGCTTATATTCTATCTCTATATCTGGAACATCTATGTCTTCAATCTGTTTTACATATGCTAAAATCCCATCCATATCGGCAAGGATTTTTTGCTTTTCTTCTATGGTTAACTCAATCTTAGCCAGTTCAGCCAAATTTTCTATGTCTTTTAGTTCCATACAGTAGAGTATAGCGTGTACTCGTATTTTTTCAAAATAATCTTTCCAGAGGAAAAGAGAACAATCCCTACCTCATAAACGCCTCCCTCGTCTCTACCCCAACAATACCGTCTACCTTGATAGATCGAGCAGCTTGGAAAGCCTTAACTGCTTTGTAGGTTAGTAAGCCGAATTTTGTTGTCTCTTTACCAGGTGATCCTGCTCCTGTGGTAGATATAGTATATCCTTTACAGTTTAAGAGTTGTTGGAGAGTTTTTACGTTGGGATGACTGAGCTTTAGTTTAAGGATGGGTGGTATGTCTCCTAAGGTTGGACAGGATGCAGGTGTTGGAGTTGTTGGAGCAGTGGTTGGAGTTGTAGGAGTGGTTACTGGTATGTTAGGAGTGTTTGGAACTGTAGCTGGTGGTGAAATAGTCGTATTGTGTGTAATGGAGGGTAGAGATACTGCAGCTGGAAAAGCTATCTCAATATTTTTATTATATGACAATGATCCAGAAGCTCCTGGTTGAGGTAGTGTTAGGTTTGCATCGTTTGTAGAACTGTCTTTGATGGTGCCTCCGTTTAAAGTAAGAGCTGTAGTGTTTGTATAGTCTAAGTCTAGCGTATGGTCTCCTGGTTGGACTGTATAGGTAAAGGTTAGCGTGTTAGTACCTGAACCTGATGTGTATGTTGCAGTACGGTTAGTATCTCCTGTTTCTAGGGTTAGTTGTGGAGTTCCAGTGACGGTGACTGATTCGGAGAAGGTGATGGTGGTTGAAATTGTAGCGTTTGGAAAGTAAGGGGCGTTATCGTTAGAAGAAGAAACTGAAGATACGTATGGACAAATAGTAGTAAAAGTATTATCAGATCCATATGAAGTTCCTGCTGGACTAGTTACATATGCTCTAAAGTGGTATAGCGTGTCACAGGTGAGAGATGATATATCTTTTGTATATGCACCAGTAGAGTACGAACCCGAGTCTGAAGCAGTCGATCCGTAACTTGTGGTTAATCCGTATTCGAATCCTCTCACAGTAATTCCTCCACCCACTCCTCCGACTCCTACATCTGTTATGGTTCCTCCTAGTGTTGCAGTGTTATCACCTATGGAAGTCGCACTTCCTGTGGTAACTGTTGCTGGAGTTAAGGTACCGTAGGTATAAATATATCCTGGATTGTTTACAAATGATGCTTTTGATCCATCTGTAGATGATGCAATCATACGCCAATATCCACCAGTAGTACTCACACCCGATTGTTGAGTCCAAGTTGCTCCATCATCAGTAGAAACGTACATACCAGCAGCTCCTTTTAATACAAAAAGTTTACTTCCATCAGGAGAATAGGTGATTGACTCCCAGCAAGCAGTTCCCGGAGCAGTTCTTTGTGTCCAAGTAGTTCCGGAATCAGTTGAAGTATAAATATAGCCAACACAACTAGTAGCTGCAAGTTTGGTACCATCCGCAGAAGAAGTAACAGAAAACCAGAAAGCAGTTCCCGCTGAAGGCATTGCGTTCCAGGTAACTCCAGAATTAGTTGATCTGTAAATAGAACCTCCATATGTAGCGGCTACGAGTTTTGTACCATCAGAAGAAGAAGCTGTTGGCCATACACCAAGCTGCCCTACTGCAGTTTGCTGAGTCCAAGTAACCCCAGAGTCTGTCGATGTATACAAATACCCATCATCTGTAGAATCAGTTGTAGCAAAAAGCTTTGTACCGTCCGCAGAAGAAGAAACATGTAACCAGTAATTTGAGCCACCAGAAGTTCTTTCTGTCCAAGTCACTCCACCATCCGTAGATGTGTATATGTACCCTGCTCCTTCACCCACAGTAGCAACAAGTTTTAATCCATCAGCAGAAGAAGCGAGTCCATACCAGTTACGTGAACCAGCAGAAGTCCTTTCTGTCCAAGTCACACCACTGTCAGTGGATGTATAAATATACCCACCCCCCACAGCAGCTACGAGTTTTGTACCATCAGAAGAAGAAGCAATGGCTCGCCACGTACGAGACCCAGAACCTGTTTGCTGCATCCATCCATCTACAGCCAATACAGTTGGAGAAAATGAATATAGAGTAACGATTAAAATAAAAAGACTAAAAAATTTAAAAAAATATTTCATAAAAGATTGTTAAATAAATATTATATATATATCATAACAAATAGATTATCTACTATCAAGGAGTGCTTGAATTCTAGCTTCAGTTGGTGGGTGTGTTGCAAAAAGTCCAGAAATTCTTTTACCTATCTTTGAGCCCTTAGGATCCGCAAGATATAAGTGTGCAATAGCATTAGACTGTCTCCTCATTGGTTGACTGTATTGTGATATTTTTCTTAATGCATTTGCGAGTCCTTCTGGATATCGAGTGAGTAGTGCCCCAGAAGCATCAGCAAGAAACTCACGCTTACGAGAGATGGCGAGTTGAATAAGGGTCGCAAATATTGGTGCAAGAATTGAAAGGATTATTCCTACTATCATGAGTAATCCTCCAGCTTTATTATCATCATTATCTCGATGTCCACCCCAAAGCATACTTCTCATGAAGAAGTCAGCAAGGATAGATACAAAACCAACGAGGACCACCGCTACAGTGGATATAAGCATATCTCTGTTACCAATATGAGAAAGCTCATGAGCTATTACTCCTTCTAATTCATTTTTTTCAAGTATTGCAAGTAGTCCTGTAGTAGCACAGACAACGGCGTGATTTTTATCGCGTCCTGTTGCAAACGCATTCGGGGCTGGGTCATTAACCACATACACCTTTGGCATTGGAAGCCCTGCAGTAATAGATAGATTCTCTACAATCGTATACAAATCAAAATACTCTTCCCTCCTTGCTTCTTTTGCTCCTGCAAGAGATAGTACAATCTTATCTGAAAACCAATATGAAACAATATTCATCACAATACTAAATAATGCAAAAAAATATAAAAAACTTGGATTCTGATAGTAATAGGAAAAAAACCACCCCAAAGCGATAACGATACCAAAAAACACAGCCATCAGCATCCATGTTTTTGTAATGTTTTTTGATTGTTGAGTGTATAACGAAGACATTGCTTTAGTTTAAATTATAGGTATCTATATCTGCAGACAATTCGTGATTGAAAGATTTATAATAGACAGCGACACAAGAAGGTAATGTTGTTTTACAAAGACTAGTAGCTGGGTCAGGTTCTCTTCTGAATCCTCCACATACTTCTAATTCCTTACCCTTCTCATCGTAGAAAGTTGTTGGTGCATCTGCTAACCCAGTATTAGGATATGTTGCAAAAAGTAATTTACCATCTTTCTTACATTCTTTTATATCTGCATACTCGTTTTCTTTAACAAAAGATTTCAAGAAAGCTAGAGCCTGTGCAGGCAACACAACTCCTGTATTAGATGCTTCAGCTGCTTTTTCTATAACTATCGGAATCAAAATACTTTTATCATTCTCTGGAAGTCCTGATGCATTGTCATTGTGTATTTCGAGATATGCAGCACCGGCTGGTAATCCTCCGAAATCAATATTACCCTCAAAGTCAACTGGACCTGCAGTCATCCAGTCAGTCTTTGCGATTGCATTACTTGCTTTCAATACTTTCTTGTTGGCATCTAAAACATTTATTAAGATATTTCCTTCAAAAAAGTACGCTCCCTTAATCGTCCCTCGATAAGATACAACTCCCTTAACAGAAGTATTTGGCAAAATAGAAAAAGTAATTAAATCATCCTTATTACCCAAAATAGTATTCTGGTTTTGGTTCTCTTCCGGCACTTCTGGTGCGACAACAATTGGTACTTTTCTCTGTAAGAGATATACCACCAATACAACAAACACAAGCACAATAAGACCAGTTAAAATTTTTCCAAATTTTGTCATAATATGTAGTACATTTAATTTTTAAAACTTCACTTCGACGTTTTGTTGAGCAACGTCGTTATCAGGCAAGTCAAAGAATTCCATCTTCTTGAAACCAAACATGTTAGCGATAACATTTCCAGGGAATTGTTGTACTCCTGTATTTAAGTCACGAACATTAGTATTATAAAATCTTCGTGCTGCTTGAATCTTGTTTTCAGTATCAGCAAGTTCACGTTGTAATTCGATAAAGTTTGTATTTGCTTTCAAGTCTGGATATGCTTCTGCAATACCAAAAAGTCCTGTTACTGCAGCCCCGAGCATTGCTTCTGATTGCGCATGTTCCCCTACTGTTTTTGCACCCATAGCCGCTGCACGAGCCTGAGTTACTTTTTCGAATGCAGTTGATTCGTGAGTAGCATATCCCTTTACAGAATTCACTAAATTAGGAATAAGGTCATAACGTCTCTTGAGCTGAACTTCGATATCAGACCATGCTTCATGAGTACGGTTTACTAAAGCTACAAATTTATTGTAAGCAACAACAACCCAAATTACTACGACACCTAATGCAATTAATATATATTTCATGTTTTTAAGAGTATGTACTAATAACTAAATACACCCATACCGTGTATGAGTGTATTATACCAAAAAATCATATTTTTTGCTTGTCTAGCCTTTTTTAGAATCTTGCCATTCTTGTAAGGTAACTAAGAGCGGAGAAGCAAGGAATATTGAAGAATAAGTACCAAAAAACATACCAGTGATGAGCATGAGAGCGAAGTATTTTGTCGTTTCTGGACCAAAGAAAAATAGTGCACACAATACAAGAATAACGGTCAGAGAAGTAGATATAGAACGCACGAAAGATTGCTGTAAACTTCTTCCTACAACTTCCTTGAAATCAATGGTCTTTGTTTGACCTAAGGCACTCAAATTCTCTCTAATTCTATCAAAAATAACAATAGTATCAGATACAGAAAGTCCAAGGACAGTTAATATTGCGACAACAAACAACGTATCTACTTCTGCTCCATAATAGTGAGACAAGATAACAAAAAGCCCTATTGGCATCAAAACATCGTGAAGTAAAGTAATGATAGCAATAACTCCGTATTTCCAAGAAGCCACTGGTTTTGAAACTTTTCTAAACGCATACGCAATAAAGAGAACAATAGCTAAAGACACAAGAACAATAGCAACAATTGCTTTTCGAGTGAGTTCTTTACCTACTGATGGACCAATAGAGTTAAAATTAATTTCTTTCAGTGGATATGCACCGTTTAGAGTAAGTGTATTTAGGAGTAATCCGTGCTCGGCGTCATTTACATCTCGTGATTTAACGATAAAATTTTTTTCTCCTGTTGGTTGTATGAGTACAGAACCAAAGTCTTTTCCTTCAAATGCTTTGTTTACTTCTTCTTGAGCTGGTCGAGTAGTATCATATGCTACTTCGGTGATTGCTCCCCCTTTGAAATCTATTCCAATTTTCAATTTAAAGACAAACAGTAATACAATAGACAAGAGAACCAATGCAATTGATATACCGATAAATATTTTTTTGTTTTTAATGATAAACATGTTGTATTTCTAAATGTTATTAATTATATATTCTTACTATTTTGATAAGCCACTAGAAAATAAGAATCTTGCAATCTTTCCTTCTTTCATAAGCGTACATACTGATAAGAATATCCTAGTGATTGTAATAGCAGAGAACATAGAAACTAGTACACCCATACCGAGAGTAAGAGCAAAACCTTTTATGAGTGAAGTACCAAACCAAAAGAGAATAAGTGCAGTAATAATGTTTGAACTATTTGAGTCTCGAATGGAAAACCATGCACGGGAGAATCCAGCAGATACTGAGTCCGCAATAGTTCGGCCGAGTCTTAATTCTTCTTTTACACGCTCAAAGATAAGCACGTTCGCATCCACAGCTACACCGATTGAAATAATAAATCCTGCAATACCTGCTGCAGTTAATGTAACTGGCACAAGCTTAAATAATGCAAGCATAATAATAACGAAAATAGAAAGGGAGATGACTGCGATGAATCCAGGTAGACGGTACCAAAGAATAAGGAATAATGCTACAAGCAAAAATCCAATCACTGTAGACTTCACTCCTGCTTTTACAGCACTATTACCGAGTGTTGCACCAATAGTTTGTTTTGAGAGAAGAGATATCGGTACTGGCAATGCCCCAGAGTTAAGACGTCCAACGAGTTGCTTTGCCTCTGTTGGAGTAAAGCTTCCAGAAATAACAGCTTGACCATCGAGAATTTCCTGTCTAACAACAGGAGTTGAAATAGGAGAACCGTCTAAGAATATTGCAACCATTTTACCAACATTGCCTTTTGTAATATCAGCAAAAAGCTTTGTGCCTGTCTCATCGAATTGCAAACTCACTCTTGGCTCGCGAGTGTTTGGATCAAATTCAAGGGTTGCTCTCTTTAAATATCTTCCAGTAAGATCTGTAGACACGAATTGATTAGATAAATCTAGATTCACTTTTCCATCTGCTCCAACAGTTGCATTTTGTGGTGCCCCTTCCGGTGCTTCTGTTTTAAACTCCAAAAGTGGAGTCTGTCCGATCATTTGTATTGCTCGTTCTACATCTGTAACTCCAGGAAGGTCCACAATTAACTTATGCTCTCCTCCAGAAATGAAGCTACCTCCTTCTATTTGAACGACAGGCTCAGATACACCAAAAAGATTTACACGTCTTTCAATAACGTCACGAAGTGCGTTCATTGAGTCTTCTACTTGAGATTGATCTACTGCACTCACATCTGCTTTGTACACTAGGTGACTTCCACCAGAGAGATCAAGACCTAGACGGAATTGATGATTTTGAAAAAAAGCACTTTCCTGTCCAAAATTTTTATTGATTTTGTATTCAGATTTATAGACAAAAAGGCCGACAGTTGCTGCTAAAATAAGTACTAATAATGCTAACGTAATTTTTTTCCAAGTTTTCATAATGTTTATAAGATAAGGGTATTCTATACTTTTTTTAGAAATATGCAAATAAACCCTACGTTTGGATAACATCAATAAAACATGGTATAATACACCCATGGAAAACAATAAAAATTACCTTATATTTGGTGCAATACTGGGTCTTTCTCTTATCATTAGTGCGAGTGTCGGTTCGTTTACTTTTTACAAACTCCGTTCTATGGACTATATTTCTACTACAGGAAGTGCAAAAAAAGCTGTAGTTGCCGACAAAGTAAAGTGGACTTCAAATATTACTCAAGCGGTCAAACTCTCTACGCTTAAAGACGGCTACGCAAAAATGGATACAGACCTAAAAGAAGTGAAGAACTTTTTAATGTCTAACGGCATAGAAGAAGCAAATATCACCGTCTCCCCTATCTTCATGAATGAAGTCTATGAGCAGTATCCTGCAGCAGATAAAAAATATAATCTCGTACAAAACATAGAAGTAAATTCTACTGACGTACAAAAAATTGACGGACTTTCAAAAAATACAAATTCACTGATCGTCAATAAAGGAGTTATGTTTGCTACTAATTCTGTAGAATACTATTACTCAAAACTTCCTGAAGCTCGGGTGGAGTTACTCGCAAGTGCTGTAAATGACGCAAAGGCTCGTGCTGAACAACTCGCTCTCGCTGGGGGTAAAAAAATTGGTGTACTCAAATCAGCATCTTCTGGAGTAGTTCAAGTTATGTCTGAAAACTCTGTTGAAGTATCAGACTACGGTATGTACGATACTTCAAAAATAAACAAAGAAATCATGGTCACTGTTAAAGCTAGTTTCGAGATACGCTAATAACAACACTCATCAAAAAAACCACTCCATTACTGGAGTGGTTTTTTTGATTGTTAGTTAGTTTCTTTCAGATATGAATGTTTTATGAGATAAGCCATTCCTCCCCCTAAAATAAATCCAGCTAGAATATCTACTGGGAAATGCACTCCAGCCATAATGCGTGCTACACCTATTAATATCGCAAAACCAATGAATACGTACCCAACTTTTTTATGACATAGAAATATAGCGATAGCGAGAGCCATAAATGCACTCGCATGTCCTGATGGAAAAGCATACCCCCCTTCTAACCACAAAGGTGCAACATGTTGCAAACTTAAAAAAGGTCTTGGAACCATGAAAATATTTTTAAATATATACGCCATCACCCACGCAAAGATGCTCGTAAGAAATACAAAAGATACCTCTTGAGCTTTTTGTTTTAACAGGCTAAAAGGATTCTTAGAACGAGCAATGTCGTGATGCAGTAATACAAAAAAAATAGCAAAAATAATTACTATATACGGCAATATGTCAGCAAGAAAAATAATCAGCCCATCATTGAAACTGGATTGATGAGCAAAACTATAAAAAAAATAAAATAGATCGTTATTCATTTATTGAATGGTTTTATGTTTAGCTACTTCTAATACATTTCTAAAAAGCATTGCCACAGTCACAGGGCCTACTCCGCCTGGAACCGGTGATACCCACCCTGCAACATCTTTCACGGAATCTAAATCCACGTCTCCGATGAGTCCGGCACCACTCTCTGAAGTGCCTGCATCTATTATAACTACACCTTTTTTTATCATATCACCTTTTATGTACGCACCGCGACCAATTCCTGAAATAATAACATCAGCATTTTTAAGTATTTCATCTTTGTTTTCTGTTTTACTACGAAGCGTTTCGTGCGCATATCCTTTTTGAGTTAAAAGTGCAGAGACGGGTTTACCTACGAGCTCTCCTTGACCGAGCACTACAATATTTAAATTATTTAAATCCAGATTAAGATTCTCTAATAGGTACATGCATGCGAGAGCAGTCGGCAGACCCAGACTCTTTTCCCCATTATAAAACTTTTTACTATTTTCACTTCCAAGCACATCAACATCAAGACTCGGATCTATAGCATCTAGAACTTTCCTTTCATCAATATATGAAGGAAGTGGCAGCTGTACGATAATCCCACACATGTTTTCAATATTATCTAAATTTTGTATTTCTTTTATCAATTCTTCTGTTGTAATAGACTCTGGGAAAGATGCATTTTGGAATTTCATACCTATCCTCTCTGCAACGCGAGCCTTCATCTTTACATATTTCTCTGAAGCAAAATCACTCCCGACTAACACATCACAAAAAACAGGTTGAAATGGAAGTCCTTCAACTTCTTTTCTTATATCTTCTAGTATGTCTTCACTTAATTTTTTTCCATCTATAAGTATCATAATTTACGCTCCCAAAAATTCATTTTTAATATCATCTCTGTGTGCACGACGGCGATATCTTCGCATACTCATCAGTATTCCTAATCCTGCAAATTCTGTGATTAAATGTGATCCTCCGTAACTCATAAATGGAAGCGGAATACCGGTGACGGGCAAGACTCCTAAATTCATACCTACATTTACCAGAATGTGACTCATGAAATAAATAGCAATACCCATACCGAAAAGAATTTCAAAGTTAGAAGCTCCAACAGCAGCAGTCGCAAGAATTCTCCAGATAACTAGAGTGTAGAGAATAAGGAGAAGCATCGCTCCGACAAAACCCCATTCTTCAGCAAACGCTGCAAATATAAAGTCGGTCTCTGGCTCTGGCAAGAAGCTTAGTCTTGATTGAGTACCAAAGCCTAGTCCCTTACCAGTGATCTGTCCACTTCCTACCGCAATAGTCGACTGAAAGACGTTGTACCCAGAACCGTGGATATCTGCAAGTGGATTTAAAAAGTTTGAAATACGTGCTTTTTGATAATCTGCAAAAACGAACATCCACATAAGTCCAAAAATTATTACCCCAGCACCAAAGACCAATAAGAGATGTTTCTTGGAAATACCTGAGACCAACACCATTCCAAACCAGATAAAGAATATAATCATCGCAGAGCCAAAGTCTGGTTGTAAAAGCACGAGCACGAAAGGTACTAATGCATAAAACCCAGAAATAAATATGTGCTTTATATCTTTTATCTCCACATGCCTTCGAGAGAAATACTTTGCTAAGATTATTACCAACACCAGCTTCATCATATCCGCCGGCTGAAAAGAAAATCCTCCAAAGTCAAACCAACTTTGAGCACCATTTGAAACAGTACCAAGAATGAATAACACAAGTAAAACAAGACAAAAGAATAGGAACAATGCAACTAAAATATTGGTCTGTTTTAGAAAACGAAAATCAATAAAAGAAAAAATAAAAAACACCATAAAAGAAAGCAACACCCAAATGATCTGCTTATTAAAAAAGCTTCCTGCATTCTCCTCGGGCACGAATGACCGCATCGTCACCAATCCGAAAGATATAATCGGAAGGATAAAAAAAACGAGTATCCAGTCTATTCTTTTAAGTGCTTTCTCTGCCATGATATATATCTCGTCTCCTTACTTTAATTTAACCCCAAATATATCATACATAGGGATGATTTCTTTCGTGATGACCTTATACGGAAAGAGCTCCGGCCATGTAAAACTGATATTCTTTGATTCTTTCCCTTTTAACAATTCTATATAAGTGCTCGAGACCGCTATCGCATTGCCAAGATTGTCGTACAGTATCGCTACCGGCTTAACATCTGGAATCATAAAAAGTGAATCATTTTCGATCTTAGCAAAAAGTTTTGGAGAGGTATCTTCATCTTCTAAACGAATATCTGAAACGAACACATTGTTAAGTTGATTTACTTTCTCTTCTGGAACCTTGATCCATACTGGAGTCTCGGTGAATTCGAATGTTGTAAATACTGGTACAGAATTACCCATATCAATAGCGGGCTCAAATATCGCAAATTTTCCTCTTGGAGGAATGTACGTCTCTCCTTCTCTTTTACCTAGGTACACATTATCTTTGTCTGCAAAACGAAATTTATATTTTATTTTATATATTGCAGTATCTTTGTTGTGATTTTCTAAATATGCGACGGCATTGTATCGTCCAGGAACTACCTTAAATGCTCGAGACCATATGACTGAAATCTGATCCACTTCAAAACTACATGCGAGAGGACATTCGCCTCCACAGTCCACGCCCGTCTCTAAGCCATTTTGCTTACCATCAATACAGGTTGGGGGTTTATTTATATACGGATAACTAATCCAAAAACCCAGCCCTCCAAAAAAGAGCACTAAGATACTAATATAAATAAGCTGCCGCCGTAGAGCCCAAGTCATAGTGCAATTATAGCATTAGAATCGAAAAATTAAAGACTGTTTCTTTTTTCAGAAATTTTTGTATACACTGTTTCTCTTTGTATTTGGAAATTATTTTCTAAGTCTTCTATCAAGAAATCTCGAACTTCCAGCGGAAATAAAAGTAAATTTTTTAGTTCTTTTAGAGCTATCCATTTTGGTTCAAAAATTTCATTTACTTTCAGTAACTCTTGTACCTCTGGAGAATCTTCATGGAGCTTAGGTTCCCCTGAAACGTATTTACATAAATAGAAAAATTGTTCAGTGTTGTCATCATACACAATGTGATACAAGAGTTTATTCATTTGAATAACAACAGTCGTCTCTTCAATAAGTTCACGAACTAAAGCTTCTTCTAAAGTCTCCCCTCCCTCAACTCCACCACCAGGAAAAGTATAATACTGTTTTCCATTTTTCTCTCTGTATATCAAAAGAATCTTGTCATCTTTTATGACAACTCCCGTGGCTCGTGTTCTCTTAACAAAAGAAGATTTCAACATTTTTATAACCAACTATTTTTTTATTGAATCTGCTATGTGTTTTATATATCTATTATTTCTTGCAAGCTCTTTAATCAATCTTTTATCTTCCTCAAAAATAAACAAAGAGGTGTCGCTTTTTACAAGTTCAACAAAACTAATTTCTTTCTCTTGATTTTTTATATTATTTTTTACTTTATACATTCTCTTTTATTGTTTTTTAGTTTTTTTACCAGTATTAGATAATTGCATCTGAGGATAGAAACTATCAATAATATGTTTCGAGGATTCATTATCTAATCTGAATGCTACTAATTCTTGATAAACCCTCATGATGTCTTTTTCATCGTCTTTAATCTCAAAACCGATATCTTTTGCTTCTTTTGCAAAAATAGGAAACTCATGGGTGTAAACATTTCTTCCTAACCCCGAAGCAATTCCAATAGCCTTGTCTGCAGAATAACCAGATTTTTTAAGTAAACGATAAGCACAAATTATAGACGTAAACAATGCTGTATTCATTTCATCATAAATAACTGGGTCCAATTTTTCTGCCATTTGCTGCCAAGGTGAGGGTATTTCCTGAGGTGTCATTTCACCATATTCTTCTTTTATAAAATCAACAGATCTAATAAAGGCATTAGCTGCTACTCTTGTATTTTTATATCTAACCTGCGGATCAAAAGATGTTATATTTCCAAAATCACTGATATGTATCTGATTAGCTGCACAACATAAGATTGTTCCACCGCTTGCAGCTTCATATGGAATCCAAGCAGTAATATTTTTAAACTTTTCTCTTAAAAAATTGGCAATTTTATAAGAAGCATGCATTTCACCACCAGGTGTATGAATAACTAAATGTAAAGAATTTGTTGCTTTTTTAGCTGTGGCCTCTTCTATAATCTTTTCTAAACGATAAATTTCAGACTCTTCAATAGAGGCACTCGCAAAAGCAATTGGGGATATTCTGACTCCGTGAGGTGCTACAAAACTAATAACTGTAATCTTTTTTTCGTCTGCGATTTTTTGCAACTTGCTTTTCAACTCATCTGGGATTGATTTAGTTTGTCTAGACTTTGCCATTAATTTTATATTAACATACAAAACAAATTAAACAACTTTTAAAAGTAATAAGAAATTACTGATAATATCGTATAGGGACACCATTATAACGTTCAATAATACCTTCTGATATTATTGTTTCCAGGGGTTCATAATCTTTGTATTTATCTATCTGAACAAGAGCTTTTCTGTATCCATTTTTATTTTCTTTTTCTATTTTAACAGAAATACCCACAAGTCCGTACCTTTCAAGAATCAAATTACCAGCGAGCCTAGCTGTGCGTCCGTTACCTTCTCGAAAAGGATGAATCACTGTTACAGCATGATGCAACCATGCAGCAGTATGGATAACTTTACTAATACATCCGATAGTCTCATCGGTGAGTTCATCTTCTAGTCTCATAATGTTTCCTTCGCAATCTTTTAATTCAAGCAGTTTATCGTTTAGCTGTAAATCTAAATCCTTCATTAGGGTAGCTACTTTTGTAAAATGAGGCAAAATTAATTCTGAACCAGTAATCGCCAAATTTTCATCCCTATACTCACCTGAAATTTCTGGCCATGCATCTCTAAAAATCTCTTTATGAATATCACACAGAGTTTTTACATTAATACTTTTATGAGACTGGGAATATTTACGAATAAAACGAGAAGCTCTAATTACTCCTACAGCTTCTCTTTTTTGCAATTCTTCTTCATTTTTTGGACGATCAATTGACATTCAAAACTAAGAAATATTTTGAGCTAATTTATCAAAATCCTTTCTATCTATTTTACTTCCCTCGAGAGCACTAGAATAATAAGCATGCTCAATATCCCACTTCTTTTCAAGAGTTTTCCTTTCAGAAACAGAGAGACTCTCAATTGCCTTCTGCCCTGCTTTTATAGAGGTTATAAGATTATTCAATACGCTTTTTGACATACTAGTATTGTACCATATTAAAATGAACATGAAAAGCGTCTATAATGCAACACACAAAAACCCTTATTTTCATAAAGGTTTTTTAGATATCAAATACTCAGTGTTGGCGACAGCTTACTTTCCCCCAATAGGAGTATCATGAGCTCAACAAGGCTTAACTTCTCTGTTCGGAATGGGAAGAGGTGTGTCCCCTGCGACAAATCACCAACACTGAAAACTTGATAAAGTTTTTGTTTTATTTTTTATATTTTTTGTTTGTTTTATTGTACACCCGAAGGTGCGTGATTTTCAAATTTCTTAACAAGAATCGAAACATTAGTACTTCTCAGCTGAACGCATTACTACGCTTACACTTAAAGCCTATCAACCTGATCATCTCTCAGGGTTCTACGATTCCTAATCTTGAAGCTGGCTTCCCTCTTAGATGCTTTCAGAGGTTATCCATTCCCGACATAGTTACCGAGCAGTCCACTTGGCAGCAGAGCTCGTACACCAGAGGTCAGTTCACTCCGGTCCTCTCGTACTAGGAGCAAATCTTCTCAAGAATCAACGAGTGCAATAGATAGGAGACCAACCTGTCTCACGACGGTCTGAACCCAGCTCGCGTACCTTTTTAATTGGCGAACAGCCAAACGCTTGGTAGCTTCTCCACCACCGCGCTAAGGTGAGCCGACATCGAGGTGCCGAACTCCGCCGTCGATATGAACTCTTGGGCGGAACTAGCCTGTTATCCCTAGAGTAGCTTTTATCCGTTAATCTTCCACCGCGTCTAATACGAATGGTCGGTTCACTTGATTCTGGTTTCCCACCTGCTTGTCATGTACGACTTACAGTCAAGCCAGCTTGTGCTCATACACTATCGGCACGGTTTCCATTCGCGCCTAGCTGACCTTTAAACCCCTCCTTTACTTTTTAGGAGGGTACAGCCCCAGTAAAACTACCCACCAGATACTGTCTCAAAACGTTTTTGCCGTTTTGGTTAGAATATGCCCTCAAAAAGAATGGTATTTCACTGTCGAGTAGAGTATAACCGAAATCATACACATCAAACCCCTCCCATCTATTCTACGCAGTCTAAGAACATATTCAATATCAAGCTATAGTAAAGCTTCTAGGGTCTTTTCGTCTAACTGCACTTAACCGGCATCTTCACCGGTATTGTATTTTCACCGAGCTGGTCTCCGAGACAGTTCTCCAGTCATTACACTATTCAACGCGTCGGAACTT
>JBPOHQ010000012.1:0-13894 GCA_052035405.1 Candidatus Nomurabacteria bacterium
TAGTGCCCAAAGGTTCAACATCTCTCACTTAAAAACATCATTTTTAAAGATCAAAAATCAATCCATATAATAACATATTTAAATAAAAAGTCAATGTTTCCCTCTTTGTAATAAATAGTCTTTTAAATCGACTTAGTATTGAATGATGTGTATTAAAACTATCTACGTTCTATTTAGGTAGCCGGAATAAATGGCAAAAAATTACAAATGGTGTTTACCTCAGGCTTAAAGGCCAAGGGTTGACATTTTTCGTACTTTGTGCTAAGGTCAAGGGATAAAAGTTTATTATTTAAAAGATTATTAATATTAGTAATGCTACGCCTGAAAACGTAAGCGAGAGAAATATATGAAAAAATTTATAAAAAGTTTATTAGCGGTCGCATTTGTATTGGGGTCTTTTGCCTTTGGAGGACAGCAAGCCTTGGCTTTCACACCAGGGTATGTTTCATCTTCTGTCACAGGAGTCACTCAAACATCTGCAATCTTCAATGGTACATTCAACCCAAGTAGTTTAAATACTACTGCATGGTTTGAAATCCAAAATCAAGGTGGTCAACTCGGATCTCAAAATATCGGTTCTGGTTCTGCAAACGTACCAATGAACCCTTTTACTAAAACTGGTCTTACTCCAAGTACTACCTATAGCTTTAGAGCAGTTGCTCAAAACCAAACAGGTACCACCTATGGACCTTGGGTTTCTTTCACTACACAAGCAAACAACCCTCCAGCTCAAGTATCTGTAAACTTCTCTCCAAGTATATACAATATTCAAAGTGGCTCTAGTGCTACAATCTTTTGGACTTCTCAAAATGCTACTTCATGTACTGCAGTAGCAGGACCACAAAATTGGCTTTCTCCTCTCTCAAAGCCTCTCAATGGATCTTTCAACACTGGACCTTTGACAAACAACATGAGCTATCAAATAAGTTGTATGAACGGTCAAAGTTCAGACACCTCAACTGCACTTGTAAACGTAACTCAACCAGTAAATCCGCCAACAGTAAACATATCTGCAAATCCTACTTCAGTATCATGGAATGGTTCTACAACCATCTCTTGGAACTCAACAAACGCTAACTCTTGTGTAGCAACTGGTAACGGATGGAACGGAAACAAGTCTACTAGTGGTTCACTATTTTTCAATAACTTAACAAGCAACACAACATACACAATCACCTGTACTGGAAACGGTGGAAGTGCTTCTGATACAGTGACTGTCAACGTGGGATCACAACCAGTAAATCCTCCAGTAATCACATTAAACGCAAACCCTATTTCTGTGTCATGGAATGGTTCTACGACACTTACATGGTCAGTAACGAACGCTACTTCATGTACAGCAAACAACAACACGGGAGCAAACTGGAACGGAACAAAAAACTCAACAAGTGGACAGCAAACTGTTTCAAACCTAACAAGTACAACATCTTTTAATTTATTCTGTACTGGTAACGGAGGCACAGACTCAGAGACAGTCACTGTCACTGTCGGATCACAACCAGTCAATCCTCCTCTTGTAGACTTAACCGCAGCACAAACATATGTTTCATACAATGGATCAACCACACTCTCTTGGACAAGTGCTGGTGCAGATACATGTACTGCTACAAATGGTACTAATAGCTGGAGTGGTTCAAAAAGTCTCTCAGGAAGCTTCTTTACTGGAAACCTAACAAACACAACAACCTACACACTCACTTGTTCAAACACTGGTGGTTCTGCATCTGATTCAGTTACAGTAAGTGTAGAAAATCAAGTTCAAGCTCCGACAGTAACTCTTTTCGCAAACAGAACAAATATTGATTACAACGAATCTGTAACACTTACATGGAATGTTTCTAACGCTACTTCATGTAACGCTACTAGTGGTACTAACGGATGGGCAGGACCAAAGAGTACAAGTGGCGGAACATTCTTCACGGGTAACCTCACAAGTACAACTACGTTCACAATCACTTGTACAAACAATCAAGGACAAATCGCTACTGACTCTGTTACTGTGTATGTTCAAAACCAAAACATAACTCCTAACGTAACAACCTACGGGGCAACTGATATCAATGAAAACGCAGCAACATTAAACGGCTTCGTGGATATGAAAGGTTCATACGGTGCACGTTGGTTTGAATGGGGTACTTCATACGGCACCTTATACACATCAACACCAAGAATCAACCAAAGTTACACAGGGAATTTTAGTGAAAGAATCAATGGACTTAACCCAAACACTACGTACTACTTCAGAGCAGCTGCTCAAAGTAACACAGGAGGTGTAGTCTACGGAAACGTTATGAGCTTCACTACCACACAGAGAGTAATTATTGATCCATGTTTTACAGGATCATGTGCTCCAACAGCAGTAACTACATTTGCTTCAAACATCGGTTCAAGAAGTGCGAGACTTAATGGTATCGTTTATGTAAACGGAAGTGCACCTATCACATCATCATGGTTTGAATGGGGTACAAGTCAAAATCTTGGCAACATCACTCCAAATGTTAATGCAGGAAACGGACAAACAGCATCATTTAGTGCTTTCAACCTACAACCTTCTACTACATACTTCTATAGAATCGTAGCTTCAAATCAATACGGCCGATCAAATGGTACTATTGTAAGCTTTAGAACAAATACAGCGGGTATCGTAAACGGTGCAGCAACAACAAATGTTGTATACAGAGAAGTTACTAATGTACAAACAGCAAACAGTAACGCTCGCCCATCACTTGTCTTCTTAGATACATACTGCGGAGATCAAGTACTACGACGTGGAGATATTTACGAATGTACTATTCACTGGAAAAACGTTTCTAATAAATTCTTAGACCGTGTAGCACTACAAGTAGCATTACCTGAAGGATTAGACTTCTTACAAGCAACTCGTGGATTCTTCTCAGAAGCTGATCACGCAATTGTTGTAGATATCAAAACCCTTGCTCCGCAAGAAGAAGGAAGTATGACATTCACTACAAAAGTACGAATGGATGCTGAACTTGGAATCAGTGTAATCGCATCAAGTTTGGTATACTCATACATCAATACTGACGGTGTTATGTACCAAGAAGAAGTGTTCTCTTACTTTAAGAATACAATCGAAGATGGTATTAGTAACTTAGGCGGTGCAGCACTCTTTGGTGCAGGATTCTGGCCAACATCAATCTTTGGATGGTTGCTTATCCTTCTCTTAATCCTTCTTCTTATACTCGTAGCAAGAATGGCTTACAGAAGAGCAGCACCAGCACCAGCTCCATACATCCCAGTTATTACTAAGAAAGAAACAACTACAACAACGACAGAACATCACACAGTGTAATGTCTAAATAAAAAATCCCCCAATACGGGGGATTTTTTATTTTCTGTGCTATATTAAACAAAATGAAAAAAACACTAAAGAAAAAAGTCCAAATAGTAAACGAGATACCTACGTATCCCATGCGGATCAACAAGTATTTAGCTTTGAAAAATATCGCTACCCGTCGTGGTGCAGATGAGCTCATAGAAAACAGGAAGGTGTTTATCAATGGCAAGATGGCAGCACTTGGCAGTAAAGTAAATGAAACAGACAAAGTAGAAATACGAGAAGGTAAAGATAAAAAAGCATATGTGTACTACGCCTACAACAAACCAATCGGAGTCATCACTCACTCACCTCAAGAAGGTGAACAAGACATAAAGCAGAAAATAAAAAAACTAAACATTCCAGATGGCGTGTTCCCTATCGGCAGACTCGACAAAGACTCTCATGGACTTATCCTCCTCACGAACGATGGACGCATCACAGACAAACTCCTCAACCCAAAATACATTCACGACAAAGAATACGTAGTCAAAACACGAGAAAAACTTCGAAGCAACTTCAAAGAAAAAATGGAACGCGGAGTCAAACTAGAAGACTTCAAAACCAAACCCTGCACAGTAGAAATAATAAACGGAAACACATTTAAGGTGACGTTAACCGAAGGAAAGAAGCATCAGATTCGTCGTATGTGTTCTGCTCTATTCCAAGAAGTAGAAGACCTAAAAAGAATTCGCATAATGAATATCCACCTCGGTGCATTGAAGCCTAATACATTTAGAGAGATTAAAGATAAAGAACTTTCTACTTTTCTAGATCAAGTACTTCATCAATCCTAATTTGTTTTACGAATTCGGGTACGTGAGAAACGAGTATCATGGTACCGGTATATTGCTCAAGGGCTTTTGCTATTATCGGCAAGTGACGAAAATTTATATGGTTGGTCGGCTCATCAAGTATGAGAAGTCCAGGTTTGATTAGTACGAGTCGAGCGAATGCTACGAGCCCCTTCTGTCCTTCTGAGAGACTACCTATCTTTGTACGTATCATCTCTCCGGTTATGAGGAATCCCGCTGCTATAGACCTCATACGCTCTTCATCGAGCTTCTCCCCTCCTTCAAGCATTGCACTCGCTAGAGACTCATATACTGAGTGGTCAAAGTTTAACGTAGAGAAATCCTGACGATAGTATCCAATACGTGTGCCTTCTTTTATTGTAGTTCCTTCAGCTTTACCACTCGCTAATTTTTCAAGCAAAGTACTCTTGCCGATACCGTTTGGTCCTTGGAGTAATAAGTGTTTATTTTTATTAAGAGATATGTGTGCTTTATGTTTTACAATCTTGCTACCTTTCATAGTAGTAAATGAAGATATGTTTAGCACCTCACCGATAAGGTCTGGTTGTGCAGGGATAGTAAAAGGTCGGATAGTTTTGTCTTCTTTTCGCACGTCGACTATCTCATCTTCAAGTTCTTCTGCAAGTTCACGCATTTTACGAGCAACTAGACGAAGCCCTCCTCCTTTGTGAGCGAACACGTTTGCCTGATCTTTCTTCGCTTGAATCTGCTTCTCGAGTTGAGCATTTTTCATATTCTCACGTTCCATACGAGCAGTGATTTCTTTTACAACATTAAAATAGTTTCCTGTATATTGTTCAATTTTTTTATTATATACATCTAAATACAAAACCCCTTCAGTAAAAGCATTCAAAAATTCTGCGTCGTGAGAAATCACAACTACGGTTTTTTTATAATTCACTAGGAAATCCGTAAGATGTGCAACACCTGCTTTATCTAAATTATTTGTAGGCTCATCGAGTAAGAGCAGATCAGGATCTTGAATAAGAGCAGAGGCAAGAAGAAGTCGAGCTTGCTGTCCTCCAGAGAAACTTCGAATGATTCTATCGTGAACCTTCTCGTGACCTTTTAGATTTACCACTTCTAAAATTTCATCTATTCGAGGGTCAATATCATATACTTTTTTAGTAAAACATTTTTCAAAAAATTCTCGGACAGTTAAAGACATTTCGTCCTGAGGTATCACCTGTCTTCCTGAAGCAATACTGACACCATTCACAACATTTATGACTCCAGACTCAGGTTTATTTGTGCCTAAAATAAGGCCAAAAATGGTGCTCTTTCCAGCACCGTTTTGTCCCATAAGGGTTATTTTTGCTCCACGTTTAATGGTAAAGCTTACCTCGTCTAAAATAGG
Source organism: Candidatus Nomurabacteria bacterium (assembly GCA_052035405.1). Classification (GTDB taxonomy): domain Bacteria; phylum Patescibacteriota; class Minisyncoccia; order Phycocordibacterales; family UBA9973; genus UBA9973. The sequence continues at coordinate 5,510 of JBPOHQ010000012.1, forward strand.
CTTATTTACCCCCCATTCGTAAGAGACTTTGTCGAATCTAACTATAGTTTCCCTATTTTGTGGTTTTACCTCAGCCATAGAGAGATACTAACCCAAAAACATATAAATAGAAAGGTTTTTTAAGCTGCATTGACAAAAGACTTTTTAAAAGCTATTGTTCGTAGACAAATAGGTTGTCTAAATTATAGGGTCTAAACTCTTTAACTTAGAAAAGAGTCGACTAACTACTTATCTTGTAATTTAACAACGTAACCATAAACTCAAATGACTGGTACAATAAAAAGAATCACTGATAAAGGTTTTGGTTTCATCGTAGCAGAAGGACTTGCGAAGGATTTATTCTTCCACAGTAACTCTCTTGTCGGTGTAACTTTTGACGAACTTCGTGAAGGTGATACTGTTTCTTTTGAAACAGAAGAATCACCAAAAGGATTAAATGCTGTGAACGTACAACGTGCATAATATTTAAGCAAAATAAAAAACCACCCTTCGACAAGCTCAGGGTGGTTTTTTATTTTGCTTTTTATATTACTCTCCTTTTGCCCATTTCTTTAATTCTGCATAAGATTCTTCTCCGCAAATAAAAGCTTTAGTTTTTGTATTATAGAAGAAAGGTACTCCCCCACACATATCCTTATCTATTTCTAAAAGTTTCTTTTCATTTTCTTTATTATTCCAAACTTCAAAGGCATCTACCTTTACCCCTTCTTCTTTTTCTAGTCTTTCAACTAGTTTGTGCATCCGTACACAGTGCGGACATTCATCTCCATAAAATTCCAATAAGTGACTCATATATTTTTAGTATAAACTAAAAACTTTCTGTTTTCCAGAAAGTTTTTAAGGTTATTTGATTAGTCTTGATAAACGAGCTTTCTTACGAGAAGCGTTGTTTTTCTTGATAACTCCCTTCTTTGCTGCTTTATCGATAGCAGAGAATGCAGAAGACATCATTTTAGCTGCTTCTTCCTTACTAGTCTTTGCAACTTTTTCAATCTTTTTAACGACTTCTTTCATCGCACGCTTTCGGCGATCATTAAAAGCCTTCTTGCGAAGAGAACCTCGGATAGCTTTTTTAGCTGATTGTGTTATTGGCATATGTTGCACTATACCAGAAAACCCAACAAAATGCAATCTAAGAGCGAAGGAACTTTAAATAAAATTAATATCAAAATTATACATACCCATAGAACAAAGACCTGTTAAGGTGCCCATTTGCCTAGTACCTAGATCAATCTCTGTTTCTCCACTTTGAGGCAGCATTTTTCGGATTCCCAGTTCTGGGATAGTTAATGCAGAAGAACAGTCAAAAGTACCAGTGGTCTTCATAATTAGTTTCGTTGGAATCCCTGACTGGGCAGTGGACATACGCGGCATATACCCTCCTCTAGCATTTATGGTTATGTACTGTACGCCTTCTCTTACTTCTACGTTTTGAACTAACTCTTTGGTGTCAGAAACTTTTGGCGAACCAGAAATAACAAAACCAAGTCCAATAAAAAGTAATATTGTAACTACAATTAAAATAGTTCGTGTCATTTTATTATCTTCTTTTTTATCTTTTTCTTTTTTCATTATTTTATTAATTTTACTATATATTAAACAATGGAGGAATAATACCTAATCCTGCTAGCCCTGAAAGTAAAGCAAAGATTCCAAGTCCTACCACAACAACCCCGGCTGATTTAAAGAAAAGTGGTGCGTATTTAGATTGAGCAAAGGAAGATGAACCAAAAGAAAGTAATGCAAGTACAGGGAAAGTACCTAATACGAAACCAAGCATGATTAACATTCCAGACATAAATGACCCACTTGATAATGCTGCGACTTGCATCGACTGGGTAAAACCACAAGGCAAAAAGAATGTAGCGAAGCCGATTATTAAAGGAGTGAAAGTCTTGTGTTCTACTCTTCGGAAGAAATTAAAAAGACCAGCTGGAAGCGTGACTTTATTTTTCGCAAAAATTCCTACCAAGTTTAGCCCAAGCATAAGCATGATAACTGAAGCGAGGATTCCTAATATCGCCGTGAATGTAAAACTAATACCTACTACTCCCCCTACTGCTCCGAGCACTCCACCCAAAATGGCAAAACTAAATATTCTTCCAAAATGGAACAAAGTAAAATTTTTCTTATCTATTTTACTATCCTTGTCTTCTGAGACTGTCGCTGAAAGTGAAAGCACTAATCCTCCAACTACTGCGAGACATGAAGAAACTGACGCAATAAGCCCAATTACAAAACTTGTTACAGGTGTCACTCCGCCACCAATACCAATATTTAATATTCCTGATTTTTGTAAAATGAAAAATAAAACTAAAAACGCAACCCCTATTGGTATCGCCGTCCAGATAACATTACTATCTTCATTTTCTTGAGCTACTTTTTCAACGGACAAAGTATAACCATGAGGTTTTATTTTATCATTTAAAATTTGAACCAATCCCTGATTGTTTACGTCCTGATCACTTTCAACCAAAACTGTTTTATTTTTTAAGTTAACTTCAACAGTCTTAATAAAATCCTGTTCTTTCAAAATATCTTCAATCAAGATTTTGCACGATGCACAATGAGTACCCGAAACATGAAATGTGTATTTTTGCATATATTATAATTTGTTACTTTTAATTCTAAGCGAATTCCCGACTACGGAAACAGAAGACATTGCCATAGCCATCCCTGCAAATACAGGAGACAGAAACCATCCAAAAATCGGATAGAAAAGTCCAGCTGCAAGTGGTATACCGACAACATTAAACACAAAAGCCCAAAATAGATTCTGTTTTATTCCTCTCATGGTAATCTTTGATAATTTTATTGCCTTAGCAATTTTTGAAACATCACCACCAAGAAGAGTTATGCCTGCTGACTCTATCGCCACGTCTGTACCAGTGCCCATGGCTATACCCACATCCGCTTGCACAAGCGCTGGAGCATCGTTGATACCATCGCCTACCATTGCAACAATAGCACCCTTATCTTGTAATTCTTTTATTTTTCCTCTCTTCTCTTGTGGCATCACCTCTGCGATAACAGCATCTATACCTGCAAGTTTTGCGATATAATTTGCGGCTAAATGATTGTCACCGGTCAGCATTATGACTTTAATATTTCTAGCGTGGAGTTTAGCAATAGCCTCTTTTGATTCTTCTTTTAGAGTATCTGAAAGTGCGATGAGTCCAATACCTTTATTATCAACTTCTACAACAACAACGGTTTTACCTTGCTCTTGCAAAGACTTAATTTTATCCTCTTTGGAATTATCTTTAGATGGTTTATGGATTGCTACATGTTTGCTGCCGATCAAACCTTCTACACCAACTCCCTCAAGTGCCTGGAAATTCAAAACTGTTTCAAGTTCTATTTTTTGTTCCATTGCCTTAACGACAACCGCATCTGCAAGAGGGTGTTCAGAAAGTTTTTCAACGCTTGCACTTATACGAAGTATATCTGTTTCTTTCCATGCGGCATCAAGAGAGATAACATCCGTAACTTCTGGTTTGCCTTTTGTAATTGTTCCTGTCTTATCAAGGACAATAGTATCTATATGGCTAAGCTTCTCCAGTGCTTCAGCGTTTCGGATAAGGATACCGTGTTCTGCCCCTTTCCCCACTCCGACAATAATTGCAGTTGGAGTAGCAAGTCCTAATGCACAAGGACAAGCGATAACCAAAACTCCAACAAAAGAAAGAATGCCATAAGAAAGAGCACTTGAGAAACCTAGAATTGATGTGCCAACAATAAGCCAAATGATAAGTGCTAGTACGGCTATGATTAGTACAATCGGCACAAAAACACTAGATATTTTATCTGCGAGTGCCTGAATAGGGGCACGGGAACCCTGAGCCTCTTCAACCATTTTTATTATTTGAGCAAGCACAGTATCAGACCCGATTTTTGTAGCTTTAAATTTGAAATTGCCTTGTTTATTAATTGTTGCCCCCACCACCAAGTCCCCTGCTTTTTTATCTACAGGAATGGATTCTCCTGTAATCATGGATTCATCAACAGATGAATATCCGTCAACAATGACTCCGTCAACTGGTATTTTTGAACCTGGTTTTACGATAAGAGTGTCTCCTATCTGTACTTCGTTTACTGAAACTTCAACCTCCGTGCCGTCACGCCACACTAATGCTGTCTTTGCTTGAAGACCGAGGAGCTTTTCTATCGCTTCGCCTGTACGAAGTTTTGATCGTGCTTCTAGATATTTGCCGAGTATTACAAAACCAATAACGACGATAGTAACATCAAAATATGTAAATTCGGGAAGATTTAAAGCGATTCTAATCTGTGGAAATAATGTAATACTAATACTGTAAAGATAGGCTGCAAGAGTTCCAATACCGATAAGGGTATCCATATTGGCAACACGATATTTAAAAAACCTTACCACTCCTTTCAAAAAAGGTTGCCCAATCCAAAAAATTACAATAGTAGCCAGCACCATAGAGATGGTGTTGAAGATAGACATCGGCAAGGGGAAGTTTGGAATTGAAGTAAATAATTTTGCACCAATGTCCCACATCATAAGGACAAAGACGAGGAGGGCAATGGGTAATACAAATTGCGTCTTTGTTTGCATCTCGAGCAATTCTTTCATCTTTTCGTCTTTGGATTGATTCATTCCTGTATGCATACTATGGTCCATTGTTTTCATTTCGTTCTCATCGATAAATTCATATCCTAATTTCCCAATCTCATTATTCATTTGAGATACAGAAACCGCATCTGCATTAAAAGATACTGTCGCTTTTTCTGTTGCAGGATTAACATTGATACTATCTACACCTGCCAACTTTGAAACTTTATTGGTAATAATAGTGGCGCAACTTGCACAATGCATCCCTTTAATTTTTAGTATTTTATTTGCCATATAAATTTCATGTTAGATTAAGCTAAATGTTATACCACTCGGTTCTCCAGTCTTTTAAGACCTTTAGGGTTGTAGTAAGGAATGTATCCACTGCGTCTGCATTATTTAAAATCTCGGTTCTGCTGGATTTAGCTTTTACTTCGTTGGTCATCAGCAACCCTGCTTCATGATGCGCAACAAGAGCGTTGAGGAAACGTAGATCAAATTTTTCGTCAGATGTTCCAAGATTTGAAACAACTGGATCTTTTACCTTGCGGGTATCTTTATACCAATCTGCTTTCCACTTATAGAGTTCATCTATTGCACCTGGTTCGTCTCTTAAAATCATTTCGGCAAGTCCTTTCATTTCTGGACGCTCGGTTTGTGTTAATACCTGTTCTGCTAAAAGCATCGCTCCTCTGTGGTGGGCAATCATTGCATTAATATATCGAAGGTCTAAGTTTCTATCTGCAAGACCTAGATCCATAGTTGTTTTGTCATACATACTCATTTTATATTCCGGAGTACTAGCATATCCTGCTACTACCCCAAGAATACCAGTAACGACCATAAGAGAAATTGCTAATGTTGTTGAAATTTTAGACATAAAATTATTTATAGTGAGCAAAGTCAAACTATTTTTTCTTTAATTGATAAACTTTTAATATTTCTTTAGTGGCCTTTTCTGTCTCGCCTCTTTTTATTTGATTAACGACACAGTGACCCAAATGACCTTTTAATAACTCATCTTCTACTCCCGACAAGCCTTGCTTGATAGCTGAAGTCTGAGTAATCACATCTATGCAATAAATATCTTTCTCTATCATATTTTGAAGTCCTCTTACCTGTCCTTCTATTATTTTTAATCTTTTAATAATTTTTTGCTTGTCACTTTTTTTATTATCTGTATGCATATCTATAGTCTATACCCCCTAGGGGTATGTGTCAACTATTCTTATAAATTACATTTTATTATCTTCCTAACTAGATACTGTGTTATCATTAGAGAATGATAGGAAGCATCCAAGGTAAAATAACCCTTACAAAAGATAGGTTTGTTATAGTAGAAGCTAACAATATTGGCTATAAAGTCCATGTCTCCCCTGAAACCATAGTGGAGACCCAGAAAAAAACAGAAGTCCTTTTTTGGATTCACACTCACGTTCGAGAAGATGCTTTTGATCTATACGGATTTTTAGAATATGAAGAATTGGAATTTTTTGAAATGCTGATCAATGTCTCGGGGATAGGCCCAAAAGGGGCACTCACTATACTCGGTGTTGCGAGCATCGATACGCTCAAGAAAGCTATTCAAACTGGAGACATTGCCTACTTAACAAAAATATCTGGCATTGGTAAAAAAACAGCAGAGAAAATGCTCATAGAACTAAGAGATAAGATATCTAAAGATACTGTAAGTAATGGTAGTTTGAAACATGAGCTCGATGCCCTTGAAGCATTGAAAGCTCTTGGTTACTCTCAGAACGAGGCTCGTGAAGCATTGAAAAACGTTTCACCTGAAGCAGATACTAATACTAAAATCCGTGAAGCACTTAAAACACTTGGAGGAAAATAGTAACGAACCTTATTTAGTAAAATAAAAATTTTTTATACCAGAGGCAGTTAACCTTGCCATATCTGTATATGCCTGACGTCTTGTTTTAGTATTACGAAATCTCTTCTCATAAATATATCCGTACTCTACGAGAACCGACTTCACATCTTTTTCCAAACTCCCGTTTGCACCGAGAGCTATAAGTTTTTGATCTGGTACAAGCCCAGCTTTTTCATCGGGGAAAATACTGGTTATATATTTTTTATTTAACTCAGAAAAAATTTTCTCTCCCAACCTAATACTTTGTGTAGAATTCATTAACTGAATTTCTGGGACATACACTACAAAACCCTTGTACTTACCTATAACCCATTTAGTCTTTCTTGGGTAATCATTAAAATGTATGTGAATCACGGCATCTATGTTGTTTTCATTTGCCCATTTATTAATACCATAGAGTTTAATCGCAGTATCTTGATTTACCGCCACATGAGGCACGCCGTCTTTTTTTACAATATCCCCAGATTCAACTTGAGTTGCCGTTTGTCTCTTAGCATTTTCTTTAAAAGCATTAATTTCTTCTTTTTTTGCTAGGTAGTCAGAAAACGTTTTCGTGTATTCTCCGCTGGTTCTTGTAATGAACACTTCAAATCTCTTGTCTTTCTTAAGAATTTTCTGTAATTCTAATGCCACCCGTAGGTTCATATCGGCTTCTTTTATGTTGCCATATTGTGCTCCCCAAACCTCGTCATCATGCCCTGGTACTAGTAGGATTTTAATCTTTTTTTCTGGTATACTTTGAGCAACTTTCGCATAGGTACCAGAAAAAGGCATCAATAGAAAGCTTACTGCAAAGATCATTACTAGCATTTTTTTCATCGCACTAATAATACCATATATGCCTAAACCAAAAGTTACCGTAGTCCTCCCCGCTTATAACGCAGAGAAGACATTAGAAAAAACACTCCGTGACATTCCGAGAGATATTGTAGACAGGATTATTCTTGTTGACGATCAAAGCAAAGACGGAACAGTAGAACTAGCTAAAAAATTAGACATTGAAGTTTTTGTACATGAAAAAAATGGTGGTTATGGGGCAAATCAAAAAACGTGCTACAAACTAGCTCTTGAAGATAAACCAGATATCATTATCATGATCCACCCAGACTATCAGTACGACCCAAAGGTAATAAAATATCTTGTTGGATTTATTGACGAAGGATATTGTGACGTGATGCTCGGTTCTCGAATCCGTTCTAAAAAAGAAGTTCTTGAAAATGGCATGCCCTACTATAAATACATTGCGAACCGTATACTGAGTACCTTTGAGAGTTTTGTTTCCGGATATGCACTGTCTGATTGGCATAGTGGTATGCGTGCATATAAAAGAGAGGTGCTAGAAAATATCCCTTTCCAGAAAAATGCAGACGACTTCGTCTTTGACAGTCAGGTACTTTTTGAAATAATAGAAAAAAAATACCGTATAGGAGAAATACCTGTTCCTGTTAGATATTTCAAAGAGGCCTCTTCTATAGATTTTTTATCTAGTGTAAAGTATGGACTCCTTACCCTCTTTGTTGTTTTTAAATTTCTATTTAGAAAAATAGTTAGCTAGATATACATGATAAAAATTAGAGATTTTCTCAAAAAAATACTAGATACATCCTGGGGAGTATATTTGTTTTTACTTGTAGTTATTTTTACCATATACGCTCAAACACTGTCACATAAAATAGTGTATTTAGACGATGATTTATTTGTTAAAGATCAATACACTCTTAACAGAGACTTATCTAACATTCCCAAAATTTTTAAAGAAAACATAACTAGTGACGAAAACAAATTACCCTACTACCGCCCCCTCCTCCGTCTCTCCTTCATGTTTGATGCTCAGTTTGGAGAGAAGAACATATACTTCATGTCTCATTTGACTAATGTGGTGTTACACATGATAGCAATGTGTTTGTTGTATGTGTTC
>JBPOHQ010000006.1:0-73453 GCA_052035405.1 Candidatus Nomurabacteria bacterium
CGGGCGGGAATACAGCCGAGGCAGGGCGAATCCATTTCCCCAGACATATTGTTTCGCCCTGCCGAGTCCGTTTTAATCATTTGGATCTTGCTCGAAGTACATTCGAACTTTGTCCAACAAACACCGCACCCGTTAAAAAGTCTTTTTTGACTTTGTTTTTTATATGTGTTATGAATAAATTAGAAAAAAATTTGTTCATCCAATAAAAAGACATGTCATGCCAGAATTCGGTAAAAAGAAAAGAATTGCAAAAATAGTAATTACTATTTTGCCAAAAAATGTCAGAAACCAAAAGAGGAGTCTTCGCCAGGAGGTAATAAGAGAAGACAAAAATTTTCACATTGATGGTCACTATCATGATCAAAACAAGGAAATTGATTGGACCAACATTCGTGGATAATTTTATCCGCACCCCCATTAAACAAGAGGTCAGCTTTACGGAGCAGGCCTTTTTTATTTGCCTATTTTTAAAGTGATATAATTTATGTATGATAAATTTAAATTTATTAAAACCAAAAGTTAAAAGATTAGCAGAGGAATTAATAAAAGAATCTAAAAAACAAGGAATACAGATTATTGTCGTCCAAGGGTTAAGAACTATCGAAGAACAAGATGCACTGTATGCGAAGGGAAGGACAGTAAAAGGAAGAATTGTCACCAACGCAAAAGGTGGTCAAAGTTTTCACAACTTTGGTGTCGCTTTTGATGTTTGTCCTATTGTGAACGGTAAAGCTGCTTGGAATTACACAGAGCTATTTAAAAAAGTTGGCAGTATTGGGGAAAGTCTAGGGCTCGAATGGGGAGGGAACTGGAAGAAATTTAAAGACTTGCCACATTTCCAGTATACTGCTGGATATACCTTCGTTCAGTTTAAAAACAACAAGATAGATATAGAGAAGTTTATTTAAATTTTTTAATTGTTTCAGATACGATACTCACTACATTTTTATCCCACATACTCGGAATTATCTTCTCTGGTGTGATGTCTTCTACGGAGTCAGCAAGAGCCTCGCCTATAGCAGAGAACATTTCTATTTTGAATTGAGGGATATTATTTTCGAGCATGCCACGGAAAGCTCCAGGGAATACAAGGGAATTATTTATTTGATTTGGATAATCACTTCGTCCTGTAGCTACTATATATGCTCCTGCAGCTTTCGCTTCTTCAGGCATAATCTCCGGGGTAGGATTTGCAAGACCAAAAATGACAGGGTTTGCTGCCATAGACTGTACCATTTCTTTTGTCACAACGGCTGGTTTGGATAGTCCAATAAATACATGTGCGTTCTTTAAGGCATCTGCAAGACTTCCTTCTTCTACGATGGCTGTACTTTGAGCTAATAATTCTATTTTTTCTTTCGTTAGGTCAGTTCTATTTTTGTGAATGATACCTTTACTGTCTACATATATAATATTTTTTGCACCGTACGTATTTAGAAGTCTTGCCGTTGCGACCCCTGCTGCACCGACTCCACTTACGACTATTTTTACTTCTTCAAGTTTCAAAGGTGTTTCTAGCTTTAAATTTGTTAATTTTAAGGAGTTGATAAATGCGGCAAGTGATACGGTCGCAGCACCCCATTGGTCATCATGCATGACGGGTATAGAGAGTTCTTTTCTGAGTCGCTCTTCTATCTCAAAACATCTCGGAGCAGAAATATCCTCTAAGTTTATTCCTCCAAATACTGGAGCTATCTGTTTGACGACTTTTATTATTTCTTCGGTGTCTTGCGTGTCGAGGCATATTGGGAAGGCGTCCACCCCCGCGAATTCTTTGAATATTGCAGCCTTACCTTCCATCACAGGGATGGCTGCAAGGGACCCTAGATTTCCGAGTCCAAGGATTGCAGATCCGTCGCTTACTATAGCTATAGTGTTTCTTTTAAGTGTATATTCACGAGCAAGAGCTGGGTCACGAGCTATCTCTCGAGACACTTCAGCGACTCCTGGACTGTATGCAAGTGAAAGTACTTCTTTTGAGTCGAGTTTTATTTTACTCACGGTTTCCAACTTGCCGTGATATTGTGCGTGTAGTTCTAAAGATTTTTTGTATATATCGTCGTTCATATTATGTAGTGTACACTTATTTAATAAAAAATCATCTATCTTTAGGAAGTTATTTCTAATTGTATGAGTGTGCTATACTCCTTATTATGAATTCAATGGATAAAATGAAAAAGAGAATATGGCATTCAATATATAAGCATTTTATGAAAATTCAGCGTTTTCTTTTGAGGGCTCATATCATTAATCATGATAAAGGAAGACAGCCGTATCATATTGGTTGGCTTGCACCAGGAAGAACTCTACAGGAATTGAAAGAACATCTTCATGAAGAATGGGGTTTTGGAAATCATTTTGTCGCATGGATAGATGAAGGACAAGTGCTTTCCTGGAGAAAATTACTTGATTTCAATGATCAGTATCACTTACGTGTTTTTGAAGACGGAGAGCTGAGGGGGCATTTTGAATATACTCCAGAAGGGCATCCATTAGATCATTTTATAGAAAAAGGTGAGAGAGAAGCAAAATCAGATTTTTTGAAATTTTTGGGAGATTTTGTTGTAAATGAAAAATCCGAAATGCACTTAGAGATGGATCCAAATGCGTTCAATCCTGATTCTGAAATAACTGTTGATAATAGTGCTAAGAATCAAGTTCCAAATATTTAGAATTTTTAATCAATCTTTGATTCTGGAAGAATTAAATCCCACAATTTTGCGGCAACATTATTTGATGTTCCAAATAACACATATTTGTGTAAGTCGATAAATGGCAGACTATTACACTCAATGACCCCACTTCTTTTTTGTTTAAACCAAGGTTGAGTAATGTCTTTCATTATAAAGTCTACCCCAACAACGTCGTTCTTTAAAAAGAACGCGACGTGTTCTAACATCTTTTTATTTTCCTCATGAGCAATATCGGTTACTTCTGTTGTCTGTCCACCGACTCCGCGACTTGTTTTCTGAGAGAAGGTGATAATCCTTCCTTGTGCTGGAACATCATCCATGGTTATTTGTTGTCTCTGCAATTCTGTTTCTGCTTCTTTGTCGAAAGCTATTTTATGAAATATTGGACCGTTTCTTTCTGGTCTTTCATTTTCTTTTTCATACAGTTCTTTGAGTGTGTGAATACCATCACCAGTCACTTGAGGCCATTCTCGTTTTACTATACCGACAAGCTCTCCACCGATGATAGTCCCTCTAAAAAGTACACCCTCTAACTCTTCTTCAATAACAACGAGAGGGGAAAGCATGTTCGCTTTTTTAAAACCAACGAGTAAATCCTTTTCAGTTTCTATATGTATGGTTGTGTGCCGACTGCGAGAACCGAGATTGGGTTTGGCGATGAGTGGTTTGACTAGTTTATGAAATATTTTCAAGGCTCCCTTTTTAGACCATGCTACACCACCATCAGCGACAGGGATACCAGCTTTTTTGAATTTCTGTTTCATGATCCATTTATCATCCATCCATTTAAGTGACGGAGATATTTTTTTAGGCATTGGCATACTGTCGAAACTGATTTCTTTACCTTTATACTCAGCGATAAAAATATCATCGATCGGTCCCATGTGGAATTCTTTCATTTTAATCCCTCGTCTATTTGCTTCTTCCCAGACGCATCGTGCTCGGAGACTATTATTGGGACGTATTTCGTAGGTGTAGTGGCCGAGGTGAAGAAACACCATGGTTTTAATAAAACCAGTTCCTAATCTTTGAGATATTTTTTCAGCAACATTTCCAAAGATATAATCCATGAAGTTGAAAAAAGGTTCATTTATTAAACCAAGTACCACAGAACTATAAGCAAAAAAGTGTGATTGTTGTGCGGGTTCGCAGTCTTTGCAATGTTTCATGGGGCTTATTATAACACTTTATTTTTAATGGGCGATAGTAAGAGCAATAATTTTTTTTGCACCTGCTTGCTTCAGTATTTTTTTTGCTTCGGACAAAGTTGCTCCTGTTGTGGTGACATCATCAATGAGTATTATATTTTTATTTTTAATTATTTTAGGGTTTTTTATATAAAATGAGCCTATTATATTTTTAAGCCTAGTTTGCCTGTCTTTTATATGTGCTTGATGGGGAGTGTCTTTTTGTTTTAGTAATACATTTTTCTCTAATACAAAACTTGTAGGACTTAAAATTAGAAGTTCTTTACACAATAGTTCAGATTGGTTGAACCCTCTTTCCATGTATCTTTTTTTTGAAAGTGGAATGGGTATTAGAGTTGGATTTTTAAAATCATATATGATCGATAGTTCACTCAGTTCTTCCATGTATTGATAATACATTGCTGAAGCAAATATTTTAGCTAGGCTTTTCTTGCCTCTATATTTTAAAAACCAAATAGTCTTCTTGATTATAGGGTCTCTATAATCGTACATTGAATATATCCAATCACCAGTTTCACGCTCACAAGGTCTACATGCTTTTAAACAAGAAGTACATAGATAGGCATCTCTTTTTTTACAAGCGAGACACCTGATAGGTAAAAGGATATCTAATATGGTATTAAAAATACTCATTATGGTATACTACTTATGTATTTTATCACAAATAATATATGACTAATATTTTTGAAAAACTTTTTGGTGGAGCCTCTTCTGTTTTGGGAAGTACTTCTTCTGATAGTGTTGTTGGGATAGACATAGGTTCTTCAGCTATCAAAGTCGTTGAAATAAAAAAGAAAGGAGGTAAGGCGGTACTTGAAACATACGGAGCAATTTCTTTAGGTACTTATGCAGAGACTGATATTGGACGTGTTACCAACTTGCCTACAGAGAAAACTATTGAAGCTCTAAAAGAGGTTTTAAAACAGTCTGGTGTAACGACCTCTCTTGTTGCTATGTCAGTACCCATGCAATCAAGTCTCATATTTACCGTTGATTTACCGCCAGGTGTTAAGGAAAGTGAAACGACAACAATAATTCCAACTGAAGCTAGAAAGTATATTCCAGTCCCCATAAACGAAGTTTCTTTAGATTACTTTGTGTTACCAGCAAAAGAGCCTTCTTTTGAAGAAGTAAACAATCCTGATGTTAATCCAGATAAAAAAGAAAAAAAAGAAGTGTTGGTTGTTGCGATACAAAATGATGCGATTTCTAAATTACGTTCTATTGTATCTCAGTGTAGTCTTGTAGCTTCTTTTTTTGAGGTGGAAGTTTTTTCTTCAGTAAGATCAAACTTTGAGCATGAATTATCTTTGGTACTTCTCGTTGATTTTGGAGCTTCTAGAACCAAGATATCATTAGTTGAGTTTGGGGTAGTAAAAGGATATCACACAGTAAATAGAGGAGGTGCTGATATTACAGATTCAATATCCAAATCGCTATCTTTGCCTTTTCCCGAGGCAGAGCAAATGAAAAAAGAATTCGGACTTTTTGGTAATCCAAATGAAAAGAATTTAGCCGAGGTTATAAAAATACATATGGATTATATATTTGGTGAAACAAACAGTGTTTTACTGGGTTACGAAAAGAAGTATAACAGAACTATTACAAAAGTTATATTCACTGGGGGTGGGGCTTTAATGAAGGGATTAGTTGAGATGGCTTCGAGCAACTTTAAGTGTGAGGTGGAGATAGGTAGTCCCTTTAATAAAGTGGGTGCACCTGTTTTTTTGGAAAAAGTTTTAGAGACTACTGGTCCTGAATTTGCCATCGCTATAGGACTTGCTTTAAGAAAGTTGCAGTAATATTTCTTGAATAGAATTTTCCTGTATTTTAGATAAAATTCCTTTGCGTAAAGTTTTGTGTGGGTTATAATACAAATAGATGGATCAAAGTTTTCAAACATCATTTATACCAAAGAAGCCTGTGATAGAAAATAGAACCAAAGTATCTGCACCTATTGGTCTTTTTACTGTTATTGGAATTTTTATTTTTCTTGCAATGGTTGTTTCTTATGGAGGTCTTTATTTCTATAAAGGTATTTTAACTAAAAGTATTAAAGGAATGGAGAGTGATTTAACACTAGCGAAGAACCGTTTTGAACCAGAAAAAATAAGTCAGTTAAAACTTCTAGATAAACGTCTTAATGCCTCAAATGAAATTCTCGAAAACCACATAGCGGTAACTCCTATATTTAAAGCATTACAAGCTGTAACATTGAAAACTGTAAGGTATACAAAATTTAGTTATACACTTGGGGATGAAGTTGACTCTAGAATAACAGTATCATTGACTGGTCAGGCAGTGGGTTATCGTTCAATCGCTCTACAGGCAGATTTATTTGCTAAAGATGACTTTGTAAATAAGCACATTATTGATCCAGTATTTTCCAATTTATCTCTAGATGATAAAGGTAATGTATTGTTTGATCTTCAGTTTTTGGTCGATGCAGATTTTGTAGATTACAGACAGTCGGTAGAAAGTGAAGTGCCTACTACTCCTGTTGTTCCTAATAACACAGAAGTAAACGAAACAGAAACACAATAATATGTTTAGATTAATTACACCAATTATTTTAATAGGACTATCAATAACAGGTTTTTTGGTATTTGTAAGTCCTTTGTATAAAGAAATTTCGTTGCTCAAAGAACAGGTGTCTTCTTACAACCAAGCTTTAGATAACTCTAAAGCCTTAGAAAACGAAAGAGATAAATTGACCCAAAAATACAGCACCATTGATCCAGTCAATTTAGACAAACTGACTAAATTATTACCAGATAATGTAGACAATATTCGTCTTATCCTTGAAATAGAAAAGATAGCTTCACCGTATGGAATGATATTAAAAGACGTTAAGTATGAGACAGCTTCAAGAGAAATAGAAAAACCTAAAAACAGTGTAGTACAAGGTGGTGCAGCTATTAAAAAAAACAGTTCCGAGTATGGAGTATGGGATCTCAGTTTTTCTATTGAAGGTAGTTACTCAAATTTTCTTAACTTTACAAGAGATTTAGAAAACAATTTACGTATTGTAGATATTTCATCTATACAATTTTCCTCCGAAACAGCTGCAAATTCTTCTAAGAATACTGCTGAGTCTTATAGTTATAGTTTTACAGTTAAAACGTATTGGTTAAAAAATTAAAATGGCACCAAAAATTAAAAATATAATACTGTTTGTTGTTTTGGGAGCAGTACTCGTGGCTGTTTATTTGATATTTATAAAAAAAGATCCAGAAGAACCAAGTTTAACAACTACTTCTAGTACAGGAGTGGTTACTTCTGCAAATGCACCTATTGGTAATGTGCCAAAAGCTGATCCAGAAATAGCAAAAGATTTTTTAGGACTCCTTTTGAGCGTTAAGGGTATTAGTCTTAATGATGGAATATTTTCCGATGTCGCTTTCTCTAAACTAAAAGATTCAAGTATTTTACTCATACAGGATGGAAATCAGGGTCGTCAAAATCCTTTTGCCCCTATAGGAAATGATAAAATAATAAACCCAATTATTCCTAGCAATGAAACAAGTAGTAAAAACGGGACACCATTTCTAGAGACGGGTGATACAAAAGAAAGTACAACGCAGCTGAACACAAATATTCCTTCAAAAACAAATACTCAAAGCACACCTTAAAATTAAAATAGTATTTCAGATATAATTATGAGTTTTTTAGAAGAATTAGTAAAAAGAAAAATAATTAATGGAAGTCAGATATTGGATATTAAGAATCTTGCTCAGGAAAAATATTCAGGTGATATAGAGGAAGCTTTAATCCAATCTGGCATAAATGAAGACGATATTCTTAAGGCAAAAGGAGAGTACTATAATATGCCCACAAGGAGAGTCGACATAAAGGCACTTTCTTTTTCGATTTTAAAATATATCCCAGAAGATTCTGCTAAATATTATCATTTTGTACCTTTCGCACTTGAAGAAGGTGTTCTACTTGTTGGTGTTACTGATCCTGAGGATATTCAAGGTATGGATGCATTGCAATTTATTTCAGCAAAATTAGGTCTGCCTTTTAAGATTTTTCTAATACCAAAAAGTGATTATGATGAAGTTATGAACAGCTATAAAGGTATGTCTGTAGAAGTAGAACAGGCTCTTGGACAGTTTGGGGATGACGATGAAGAAAAAGATTTAAAAGATTTAAGTAAAGATTTAAACGAAACTGATTTAAGTAAAGAGCTTAGCGATGTAAAAATGAAGGACGGGAAGATGGTCGAAGATGCTCCAATTATCAAAATTGTAGCAGTTATTTTACGTAATGCTATTGAAGGAAACGCTTCAGATATACACATAGAGCACATTGGAGAAAAAGTAAAAGTTCGTTATCGAGTTGATGGTGCACTTCATACTACTATAATGCTTCCCACAAATGTACATAGTGGTATCGTTGCTCGTGTCAAAATTCTTTCTAAACTTCACTTAGATGAAAAGAGAAAACCTCAAGATGGATCATTTAGTACAAATATTGATGGACGAAAAGTAGACTTTCGTGTTTCTACAATGCCTGGGTATTATGGTGAAAAGATTGCTATCCGTATATTGGATACTGAAAAAGGTGTACGCACACTTGATCAACTTGGTCTTTCTAAGACTAACGTAGACATGGTTCGTGAAGCTATTAAGAAACCTTTTGGACTTATTTTAGTTACTGGTCCTACTGGTGCCGGAAAATCAACGACACTTTACTCTATAATGAATGAGTTGGATAAAGAAAAGAGAAATGTCGTTACATTGGAAGACCCTGTGGAATACCATATGCCCGATGTGAATCAGTCTCAGGTTATGCCAGAGATCGGATACACGTTTGCTTCCGGGCTTCGTTCTATTCTTCGTCAAGACCCTGATATTATCATAGTTGGAGAAATACGCGATAAAGAAACAGCTCAACTTGCAATTCAGGCTGCTCTTACTGGACACTTAGTGCTTTCGACTCTTCATACTAATAATGCTATCGGTGCTATTCCTCGTCTTGTGGACATGGGAGTTGATCCTTATCTTATTGCACCTACCCTTATATTATCTGTCGCTCAACGTTTAGCTAGAGCCACCTGTCCTTCTGCTAAAAAACTTGTTCACTTGGATCCAAGTATTAAATTACAGATAGAAGAACAAATGAAGGATTTACCTGTAGAGTTTAAAAAGGATATTATAATAAAAGAAGAGATGTATGACACTACAACTTCTTCTGAGTGTCCTTCAGGAACAAGGGGTCGTATTGCTATATTTGAAATGTTTAAAATTGATAAAGAGATCCAGAATGTTATTTTAAAAAATCCGATTGAATCTGAGATTTATAAAGTTGCTAGAAAAAATGGTATGCTCATGATGAGAGAAGATGCTATGCTAAAAGCGGTAGATGGAGTTATACCTTTTGCTGATGTATACAATTTTAGCAACGATAATGAGTAGTGTATTTACGGTCGTTTTGTATTATAATAAAGATAATTCTAAAAATATATGGAAGGAGATAAAAAGAAAATTTTAATAGTAGATGATGATAGTTTTCTTTTAGACATGTATGCTTTCAAATTTAGTCAAAATAATTTTGAAGTACATACAGTGTCAGATGGTGCACAGGCATTAGAGAAATTAAAAGGGGGATTATTGCCTGATATTATTTTAATTGATGTGATTATGCCTGGTATGGATGGTTTTGAGGTTTTACAAAAAGTGAACGACGATAAACTTTCTCCTAATGCTATAAAAATAATTTTATCTAATAAGAGTCAGCAAGCTGATATAGACAGAGGTAACAGTCTTGGTATTAGCGGATATATTGTCAAAGCAAATTCTACTCCTGCTGAAGTTATTGACCAAGTAATAGAGATTTTAAGTAAAACTCAAAAAATTGTTATTCCAAAATAAAATTAAATAAAATAACTATGAACCATAAACAAGAAATAGAAGATCTTATTTTAACTGTAATACGAGAGGGTGGATCAGACCTTCATTTAGGGGGAGGTAGATCTCCAGCTATTCGTGTAGCAGGAGAACTTATATTCCTTGTTAAGCATGAACCATTTACCGCTGATGATATGGATGGCATACTAAAAGTAGTGCTCGATAAAAAAAAGTATGAGAAATTTTTAGAAACTCAAGAGATGGATTTTTCTTATGATTTTAAAGGAGAGGCTCGACTTCGAGGCAATGCTTTTTTTCAGAAAGGATTACCTAATCTAGTTTTTAGACTTATACCAAAAGTAAAAACTTTGAATGAGTTGCATTTACCACCAGTTATTTCAGATATTGCTCGTAAAAAGCAAGGATTCTTTTTAGTTGTTGGTCCAGTAGGGCAAGGTAAGTCGACGACTCTTTCTGCGATGATAAATATAATCAACAAAGAACAGACAAAACATATTGTAACTATCGAAGATCCGATAGAATACATGTATGCACCAGATAAATCCATTATTAATCAACGAGAAGTTGGATTAGATACAAAAGATTTTCACACTGCTCTACAATCAGTTTTTCGTGAGGATGTAAACGTTATTTTGATTGGTGAGATGCGTACTCCAGAGACGATATCGACAGCTGTTACCGCTGCTGAGACGGGACACTTGGTGTTTTCAACTCTCCATACCAACAATGCATCGCAGACTATAGATAGAATTATTGACTCTTTTCCAGCTGGACAGCAGGACCAGATTCGCGTACAGCTTGCTTCAAGCTTACTAGGTATTTTTTCTCAGAGACTTGTGCCTAGAATTGCAGGAGGTCTTGTACCTGCATATGAACTACTCTTAAACAACAATGCTGTTGCGAACTTAATCCGTGAAAAAAGAACCCATGAAATAGATGTTGTCATTGAAACAGGTATGGAGTCTGGTATGATTGATTTAAATCACTCATTGCTTGAATTAGTAAGAACAGGGGAAATTTCCATTGAAAATGCTTATCAATATTCACTTAACCCAAAAGGACTCGAGAGAATGCTCTAGGATATTATGTTATTTAAATACAAAGCAGTTGATGACAAAGGAATAAATAAAGAAGGAGAGATAGACGCTCCCAACCAGGACGTAGCTATTTCTGGTCTGCAGAGAAGAGGATTAATAATCCTTTCTATAAAAGCTTCTGAGGATGCAAAAAATTTCATGGATAAGTTTTTTACACCAAAGGTGCCCATGAAAGATGTTGTTATATTATCTAGGCAGATTGCAACACTCTTTGATGCACAAGTATCTGCTCTTAAAGCTTTTAATATGTTAGCCTCTAATGCTGAAAATAAAGTATTGGGAATGAAATTAACGCAGATAGGAGACGATTTGCAGGCAGGAGTATCAATATCAGGTTCTTTAGCTCGACACCCGGATGTTTTCTCTGATTTTTATATAAACATGGTTAAAGCAGGAGAAGAAACAGGTAAACTAAACCAAACCTTTCTTCACTTAGCGGATTATCTCGATCGTCAATATGCACTTACAACTAAAACACGTAATGCACTTATTTACCCAGCGTTTGTTATATTTACCTTTTTTGCAGTGATGACTGTTATGTTTGTTGTGGTTATACCTCGACTTTCTGCTATTTTGACAGAGTCTGGAGAAGCTGTTCCATTTTTTACAAAAATAGTTATTGCTGCATCTAATTTTTTTGTAAGTTATGGGTTTATCTTGGTTATAGGTATTATTCTTTTTGGTTTTTGGATATGGAGTTTGTCTCGAACTGATAAAGGTAAGGAGTTCATAGATCGAACTCGTTTATCCATACCAGCAGTTGGTAATTTATATAGAAAGCTTTATTTATCTAGAATTGCTGACAACTTAGACACTATGCTTGTATCAGGTATCCCTATTATACGTTCGATTGATATTACTTCTGATGTGGTAAGTAGCCGTGTTTATAAAGAATTACTAAAAGATGTTGCTGATGGTGTGAAGTCTGGTCTCGCTCTTTCTGCATCATTTGAAAAATATCCAGAACAGATTCCAGGTATCATGGTACAAATGGTAAAAGTAGGAGAAGAGACAGGATCTCTTGGCCAAATACTTAAGACATTAGCTGATTTTTATAAGCGTGAAGTTGACGATGCAGTGGACACTCTTGTCGGTCTTATAGAACCTATAATGATAGTTGTATTAGGGCTCGGTGTCGGAGTATTGCTCGTATCTATTTTGTTACCTATATATAATCTTGCAGGTGGTATTAGTTAAAATTAAGGTGTGGATAACTTTACTGTACTTGTCTTTCTCTCAGGTATGATATAATAAGAGCATTAAAAACAAGTCGAAGTTTCTACTTTTAAATGAGTAGATAAAAAATTATAAATTATTAATAGTTACTTGTCTCAGGTAAAATGAGACGAACAAATTATGAAGAAAATCAATTTTAAGAAAGGTTTCACACTTATAGAACTCTTGGTAGTTATTGCTATCATCGGTATCTTAGCTTCTGTTGTTCTTGCGTCACTTAACACAGCAAGAAACAAAGGAAATGATGCAGCTATCAAGGCTGATATGTCAGGAGTTCGTGCTACCGCTGAAGTTGCATATGATACTAACGGTAGTAAATACAATACTGATGGTACAACAGCTGCTAATGGTATTGACTGTGGAGCTACATTCACTGCAAACACGATCTTTGTTAACCCAAGCGTTTCTTCAGCTCTTGCACACGTAAAGACTCAAAACGGAAACGTTGCTCTTTACTGTAACCAGAATGCTGCTGGTTCAGCATATGCTATTGCAGCTACTTTGAAGTCAGGAGGATACTGGTGTGTTGACAGTACAGGTGTTGCAAAGGGAACACAAGGAACAGGTACTGTGTCTTACACAGCACAATCTGGTGCTACGTCTGCAGCCCTAAGTTCTTCTACAGACTACGATTGTAACTAAATCTGAGTTTTAGATATTTTAAAAATAAAACCACCCAAAAGGGTGGTTTTATTTTTATTCTGTATGTTATAATAATAACTATATTATCAATTATTATTTAGTTATATTTTTATTTTATATGTCTACATTTAAAAGGGAAAAAGGTTTTACACTTGTAGAACTTTTGATTGTCTTGGCTATCATAGGTATCTTGGCTGCAATAGTTCTTGTTGCACTCAATGATTCTCGAAACAAGGGTGCTGACGGTGGAGTGAAATCAAATCTATCAAGTGCTCGATCTGTAGCAGAGGTTTACTATAATACAAATACTGGTAATCCTAATTCTTATACTTTAGTTTGTACTCTAGGTACACCAGGAGGTATCAGTGCAAATATGGTAGCAGCTATAAAATCTGCCGGACTACCTACTTATACAGTAAATGGTACTGGTACATTGACTACCGCTACTTGTAACGAAAATGGATCTTCTTGGGCTGCTGAAGTTCCTCTTAAGGTTGGTGGTATGTGGTGTGTGGACAGTACATCTAAATCATTTAAAACAAATAACACCATAGGTGCTGGTACTGTTTGTAGTTAATTACAAATATAATTTATGGTAATTGCACTAACAATTGTATTTTCTGTGTTGGGTCTTATCATTGGTAGTTTTTTGAATGTTGTTATTCTTAGATTAAATACTCAAAAATCTCTTGGAGGCAGAAGTGCTTGCATGTCTTGTCAAAAAACCCTATGTTGGTATGAACTTATTCCATTTTTTAGTTTTATTGCTTTAAGGGGTAGGTGTAAAACTTGTAAAACCAAGATATCTATTCAATACCCATTAGTTGAAATTGCTGCAGGTTTTGTTTTTGGGTTACTTTTTTGGAAGTTTCAAAATATATTTTTTGACCAAACAATTAGTTTCTCCTTAGTATATGGTTACTATGCTATTTTGTTTTCCCTTTTAATAGCAATAGTAACTTATGACATTAAACATAAAATCATACCAGACGTGTTGTCTTTTGTGTTTGGCCTTATTTCATTTTTAGGAATTTTTATTTTTGATGGATATGTTTTTTACCTACATATTCCAACCTTTCTAGAACTTTTATCTGGAATTATAATTGCTGTTCCTTTCGCTCTGTTATGGTTATTTTCTAAAGGGGAGTGGATGGGCCTTGGAGATGCAAAATTGATGTTGGGAATGGGTTTTATGCTTGGATTAGAAAAAGCTCTTTCCTCTCTGGTTATAGCATTTTGGTCTGGAGCAATTTTTGGAGTCCTTTTTATGGTAATCAACAAAAAAAACTTAAAGACAGAAATACCTTTTGCACCTTTCTTAGCTTTAGGTACACTGCTCGCTTTTTTTCTAGATATTTTTATTTTTAGAATTTTTTAAAAGTGTTAAAAACAATGAAAAAAACAATAAATAAAACAAGAGGTATGACCTACGTTGAACTTATTGTTGTACTAAGTATTTTCTCTGTTATTTCTACAATCGTTATTTTTAATTATAAAGAATTTCAAGCTAAAGTAGACATAAGAAATTTAGCAAATGATGTTGCTTTAAAAATAGTTCAAGCACAGAAAAATTCAACTACGGGGGATTTATCAGACTCAATACCAACTACAATACCACCTGAAGCTTGGAAGCCATCTTATGGATTGTATTTTGACGTATCTACTCCACGTAATTTTATTTATTTTACTGATTTAAATAATACTTCAGCATGTGACGATCCAGGTTGTATACCTCCTTATACCCTCGGAGGTGAAGTAGATGAAATTATAAATATAACAGGAGGTCATGCTATTCCTTTAGATGGTCTTCAAGTAATAGGAGATGGTTGTCCAGCAACTGTGACAAACTTGAGTATTACATTTAAACGTCCTAGTTCGGGTGCAATTATTAGTAGTAATCCACCTTTAGGTTGTACTGTGAATTATGTTTCTATTACTCTGGCTTCTGACTATGTATTTAATGCTAAGATAAGAGTGTACCCCTCAGGCAGAATTCAATTTGATTAATTAAGAAAGTTTTTTAATGAAAAAATTATTTAAAAATAATAATAGTGGTTATACGATTATAGAAACTATGATTGCTATATCTCTTTTTATTATAATCATTATGTCTGGCATGGGGGCTCTTTTGAATGCTAATTTATTGCAACATAAGTCTCAAGATATGCGTTCTATTGTAGACAATTTAAGTTTTATCATGGAAGATATATCTAGAAACCTAAGAACTGGTTATGAATATCGCTGTATTACTGATGGTAATTTTTTAACTAATTTAGAAATAC
Source organism: Candidatus Nomurabacteria bacterium (assembly GCA_052035405.1). Classification (GTDB taxonomy): domain Bacteria; phylum Patescibacteriota; class Minisyncoccia; order Phycocordibacterales; family UBA9973; genus UBA9973. The sequence goes on from JBPOHQ010000006.1 coordinate 15,032, forward strand.
CACAAAGCTGCTCTACTGGAGGGGCTATTGCCTTCGAAGAATCACAAGGGGATACCGGTATAACAAGTGATCAGTGGATCTATAAGATAGAATCTAATGATGGAGGGGTTACTTTTAATATCTTTAAATCAATTGATGGGGGTACAAATTTTGTTCAGTTAAATGGAACTGAGATAGTGATTAATTCTGTCTCGGGATTTTCCGTGTTAGGGGCAGAGGCTGCTCCCGGTAATGAACAGCAGCCCTTAGTCAATATTAGGCTTGCTGGTGAGATTTATTACAAAGATCTGATAACCCCTTTTGATTTACAGACTTCTGTTTCTCAGAGGTTAATACAAGTTGCACCTTAATTTAAAATATGAATATTCTCGATCAAAAAAACAATACTGGATTTACTCTAATTGAAACTCTTGTCGCAGTGTCTATTTTTACTGTTTCTGTTATTGCTTTAATTACGGTACTTGCTAATAGTATCTCTGATACTAATTATGCTAAAAGGAAATTGGCTGCAACCTACTTAGCTCAGGAGGGTATAGAATATGCTAGAAATATGAGAGATACTTACTTACTTTATCCTCCAGCAGCTACAGTGGGATGGGATGATTTTAAAGTTAAGCTTAGTCCTTGTGATACTGCTACTTCAGGTTCCTGTTATTTCGATGAGCAGGCATTGAATTTTACAGATCAATCTCAGCCAATAATTGATGTTTCAGTAAATGCTTGTCCGCTCTCTGTGTGTCCTAATCTTTTATATAATTCTGTGACTGGAAAATACAATTACAGTACAGGTGTTGATTCTGGTTTTCAAAGAAAGTTATATATAACAAACATAAATAATAATGAAATACAAATTGTATCGACTGTTTCTTTTTTAGAAAATAACAATACTTACGAAGTAAAGCTTTCAGAAAATTTATTTAACTGGATAAGACCATAATGATTTTTAAAAGACAAAAAATAAATAAAAAATATGTATCTGAGGTATTGCAAGGAAAAAATTACAAGCAAGGTTTTGTGATGATTTTTGCTGTGGCACTATCAAGTGTTATATTGGCTCTAGCTCTTGGGCTCGCTAGAATTGCTCTAAAAGAGGTTATTTTTTCAACGTCAGCAAAGCACACTAATGATGCTTTTTTTGCTGCTGATACAGGTGCAGAGTGTGCTCTTTTCCATGATCTTTCTTCACCTTCTGCTTTTGGTGTGCCAGCTTCTCCTGGTAGTACAAATTGTGCAGGCATATCTGTTGATTTAAATAATGGATCAGCAACTCCAGATCCTGTGGGTCCTTGGACTTTTGTGTTGTATCCTCTTGGGGGCAGTGGAGATGCTTGTGCTAAGGTTACTGTTATCAAAACAGGAAGTAACCCCACTCTTACTCAAATAATTTCTAAAGGATACAGCTCAGGAGGTAGTACTACCATAGATTGTTCTGGTAATAGTCTCACTCGTGTAGAACGTGAAATAGAGTTAAACTATTAATACTACTATGCATAGTAAGCAGGTTAAAGAAAATAAAAAAGAAGCACGACTTAGAGTTAATAAACTTCGTCTTGAAATCGCCAGACTTAGAGATTTATATCATGTCAAAGACGATCCAGCTGTAACCGACGCGGTCTATGATTCTTTGACTAGAGAGTTAAAAGAACTTATTAAAGCATATCCCGAGTTCGCAGATATAAATGCTCCAGAAAACAGAGTAGGAGGTAAACCTCTGGATAAATTTCAAAAAGTACAACATAAGGTAAGAATGCTTTCTTTAAACGACGCGTTTAGCTTTGAAGAGCTGGAAGATTGGGAGAAAAGAATACAAAAATTAGCTCCAAATAAAGTTTTTAATTATTATTGTGAAATAAAATTCGACGGTTTGGCTGTGTCACTTCTATATCAGAAGGGTATTTTTGTGCGTGGAGCAACCAGAGGCGATGGGTTTGTTGGAGAAGACATTACAGAGAATTTAAAAATGATTAATTCTATCCCACTTTATTTAGATACTAAGAAAAATAATATTCCAGACGAACTTGAAGTAAGGGGTGAGGTACTGATGCGGAAAGATGTATTTAAAAAATTAAACATACTTCAAGAAAAAAATGGTAAGCCAATCTTTGCAAATACTAGAAATGTTGCTGCAGGGAGCCTCCGTCAACTTGATCCAAACCTAGTCAAAGAAAGAAACTTGGATTTTTTTGCATATGATATGTTTGTTCATGAAGGCAAGGATACTTTTGTAAGACATAGCGAAGAACATGAATACTTGAGAAGTATTGGTTTTATGGTAGACACACATGATTTTGTCTGTAAAAATTTAAAACAGGTTGAAGATTTTATAAACAAATTTGAAAAGATTAGACCAAAATTTGATTACGGGACAGACGGTATTGTTATATCAGTAGATGATTTAGCTGTGCAGGATATGTTAGGAGTTGTGGGTAAGGCACCTCGTTACATGGCAGCATTTAAGTACCCAGCAGAGAAGGCGACCACTATAGTAAAAGATGTGAAGGTAAATGTAGGCCGGACAGGCGTGCTTACTCCTCTTGCAATCTTTGAGCCGACGTCTGTCGCAGGGTCTACGGTCTCTAAAGCGACTCTTCACAATATGGACCAGATAGAAAGACTCGACTTACGAATCGGGGACACTGTGGTTATAGAGAAGGCAGGAGATGTTATACCTAAAGTAGTAGAAGTGCTAGCGAAGATGCGTACGGGCAAAGAAAAGAAATTTAAAATGCCTACTGTCTGTCCTGTCTGTGAAGGCGATATAGATAAAAAAAATATCGCTGGTAAAAAAGAATCTTCTGTCGCGTATTATTGTTCTAATAAAAAATGTCCTGCAAAAAATGAACGATATTTGGAACACTTTGTATCTGTGTTTGAAATATATGAACTCGGTCCAAAGATACTTCGACGTTTTAAAGACGAAGGACTCATCACTGACGCAGCTGATATCTTTACCTTACAAAAAGAAGATATTGCTCTGTTGGAAAGGTTTGGGGAAAAGTCTGCAGAAAACATAATCCGTGAAATAGAAGAAAAGAAAAAAATACCCCTTTCTAAATTTCTCTGGGCCCTTGGGATATTACATGTCGGAGAAGAGACCGCACGAGACTTGGCAAGTACTTTTGGAACTTTAGAAAAGTTACTCTCGGCTACGGTAGAGGAAATCAATGACATAGAAAATGTTGGTAGTACAGTGTCAAAAAGCGTCCATGAGTTTTTTATCGATAAAAACAATATTCACTTTTTAGAAAAACTTAAAACTAATGGTGTTGTGATACAAAAAGTAGAAAAGAAGTCTGCAGGGAAATTCACCGGGCTTACTTTTGTACTTACCGGTACACTCTCTCATATGTCTCGAGAAATAGCAAAAGAGAAAATATTAAACCTTGGAGGTAAAGTCTCAGGGTCAGTGTCAAAAAACACTTCATACCTTGTCGCAGGGGAGGATGCAGGAAGTAAGCTCACCAATGCTCAAAAGCTTGGAATAGAAATATTAAATGAAGAAGAATTTTTAAAAATGATATAATCAAAAAATATGGAAGGGTATAGAATAGAAAAAAATCCAAGAACCGGCAGAGACAAATTGGTTAAAATAACTGTTCCAGAACAACCAGCCAATTTAGAAGACGAAGTTTGTGGTGTGTGTGGTAATACTGGAATTATTACAGAACTCGGTGAAGGTACTTTCTGTCACTGTCCAAAGGGTAGAAGAAAGGAAGCAGAAGAAAAAGGTATTCACGAGTAAAATATTCAATACTTGAATCTTGTCTTCAGTAAGGTTGAACCTCTTTATAGATTTCAGATCATTATTCAGCGTAGATTGCTTTTGCAAATTCCTCAATGTCTAGGATTTGATTTTCTTTTTTACCGTGAACTATTATTGCATCTGTGTCTGTATTAAAACCTATCATCGCGACAGATATCTCGCTGTTTTTTCCACTACCGAGGGTAAACTCTGCTTGTTTAACGAGCTCTACTGCATTATCCTTTGCTGCCTCAGTATCATATCCATGTCCTGCACAACCAAGATGTTTGTCGAGTTTAGAGAAGTGGTATGTGGCTATTAAAAGAGAGTTTTTTTTATTATCTATAGCATAATCAATCCATCCAGAGATTTTATCGTAAAACGCTTTCCATCCAAAATGGAATTTAGCACCAATGTTTCGCATTGGTTGAATGATACCCATTGGAGTTTCAGTTGCGAGAGGTAAATGAATACGTCCATCCATACATTTAAGTACCATGATTTCTGTTGGATAATTTTTTCTATACACACGTCTTTGAGTTATGTTGTACGGACTTGTAAATTCTTCATGCTGGAGTCTATTGTGAGTTATAACAAACTCCCCAATAGGATTTAATTTCTTCGGAATTATGTAGCTACTTTTTGAAAATTTTTTAAGAGTGTTTTCGTCTAGGGGTTCAAAGAGACGAGTCTCCTCATTCATGATACCGACGATCATTTGGAGCCCAGAATCCACAAGGTCTTGAAATTGGTCCTCGATTATCTTTTGAGCAAAGTCGAGCAGTGAAATGGCCTTAAGCATTGAATGTCTTTTGTCTTTAAGTTCTTTGTACGATACGGAGACCATAACCAGCACACCTTTATCTTTTGGTATGCGTCCTTCTTTTAGGTTTGATTGGATAACTTTGAGCTGTGTGATAAACGGTGTGTATGGGTCGAGAGCGACGGGGTTTACGATAAGTGCGAAGTTTTCTAAATGTAACCAGTCAAAACCAGATCCAAGGCAGACAACTTGTTCCTGATGATTGACCATTGTAGGTGTGGTTTTATTTTTCTTTAATTTGTCAGAGACATGAATCACGTTTCCGTACAAGAGATGGGAAAAATCCTTGATAACCTGACTCGGAAAGTTCGGGAAAAATTCTTTGATACTATTTTCTATTTTTTGTTCACTTTGTTGTATATCCATAATTTTATTACCTACATACTTTTAATTGAGTTTGAGGAGGGTAGGAGATTCGAACTCCTGGTGGTATTACCCACACCCGCTTTCCAAGCGAGCGCACTAGACCGCTATGCGAACCCTCCATAAAACCTATTGTTCTAATGTACATTAAAATAAGAAGAAATGCTATAATGTATGTATGGAAACGCTTATTCATGCAGATATCTTCTTTTTTATAACCAGTGTCGCGGTGGTTGTTTTGACGTTACTCCTTATTGTAGGTCTATTTTATTTTTTGCAAATATTGAGGAATTTTAGAGATATCTCTAATACGCTTAAGAAGGGGGTAGATCATGCTTCGAACCATCTAGAAGATTTAATAGAGACCATATCTCATAATCCTGTGTTTCGATTTCTTTTTGGTAGAAAGAAAACCAGCAAAAAACATTCAAAGAAAGAATAAAATGGTATAATTATAAGGTGATTATTAGTTGTTAATATAAATAAAGTCATGAGTAAAAAAGTAAATCAAAAGGAAGGAGTGGGCAAGGCTATAGCAGCCGGAGTGGGTGTCGCAGCAGTATCAGCTGCAGCGTATTTGTTGTTTGGTCCAGAAGGAAAAAAGAATAGAAAGAAAATTAATGGATGGGCAGTAAAAATGAAAGGTGAGATGATCGAAAAATTTGAAGATATGAAGGAAGTAACAGAACCTATGTATCACAAAGTTGTAGACGAAATCTCAGCAAAGTATGCAAAGACAAAAGGTGTTTCTCAAGAAGAAATTACTGGAGTTGTGGCAGAATTAAAAAAACATTGGAAAGCTCTTGCAAAAGATACTAAAAAATTAGTAAAAAAAGTAAGCAAGACCCCCGCTAAAAAAGTTAGTAAAAAATAAAAAAGAAGTATACTGAGAAAGTTTTGAAGAAAGATATTCAAAAAATAATAGTTTTAAACAAAAAGGAAGGAGAGACACCGCTTGAAGCGTTGTCTCTTTTTCGTAGTACGCATAAAAGTTTTAAAGACATACCCATGACCTATGCAGGGCGACTGGACCCGATGGCTTCTGGGTTGTTGATTATTTTGATCGGAGAAGAATGTAAAAAGAAAGATGAATATCTGAAACTAGATAAAGAATACGAATTTGACGTATTGTTTGGCTTTGCTACTGATACATATGATATTTTGGGTAAAGTTACTGCAAAAGCATGCAAAGAACACCTAGACGCTTTGAACGCTAAATCTTTAGAAAAAGAAATATTAAAAAATCTAAAGTATTTTAAGGGTACGTTTATTCAAAAGTATCCAATATATTCTTCTCGTACGGTGAATGGGAAGCCACTTTTTGAATATGGTAGAGAGGGCAAAGATGTAGAGATTCCAGAAAGAGAGGTACATGTAAAAAGTTTAAAATTTCTAAAATTAAGAAAAATAAACAATAAAAAACTTTTAGAAAATATAGAAAAAAGGATACGAAAAGTAAATGGAGATTTTAGGCAAAAAGAAATTATACATATTTGGAAAAAAGAATTGAAAACAGAAGAAACTTTCTTCATTGCAAGTTTTAAAGTGAAGTGTAGTAGTGGTACGTACGTGAGAGGGATAGCTCAAGATTTGGGTGAGAAGATGGGTCTACCAACACTCGCTTACACAATAAAAAGGACAAAAATTGGGAAATATGATAATGTGTAATGATGGAAATGCAAACTATATTGAGTATTTTATTTGGTGTGGTGGTAGTGGGTTTTTTAGTGGCAGATCTTGGATTTTTTAATAAAAAAAGCCACAAGATTGCTTTTAAGCCCGCACTCTATCAATCAATATTTTGGGTTGGAATCTCTCTTGTTTTTGGACTTTTAATCTATCTTTTTATAGACAAGAACACAGCAGTTGAGTTTCTAAGTGCATATGTTACAGAAAAAATGCTTTCCGTAGATAATCTCTTTGTGATAATGCTTATCTTTAGTTATTTTAAATTAGATGAAAAGTATCACCATAGGGCATTGTTTTGGGGTATATTAGGAGCAATAGTGTTTCGGGGAGTTTTTATTTTGGCTGGATCTTATATCATAAATCAATTTCACTGGGTTCTGTATATCTTTGGTGCGGTGCTTCTCTATACAGGTTTGAAATTACTAGGTGATAAAAAAGAAGAACATATTGATTTTAAAAAGAGTAAAGTTATAAAGTTTCTCCATAAAGTGTTTCCTTTTACTGATAGTCATCATGGAGGAAAATTCTTTTTGAGAGAGAACGGAAAATTTTATTTTACTTCATTATTTATGGTGGTAGCCATGGTAGAGGCAACTGATATTATCTTTGCAGTGGACTCTATTCCTGCTGTATTTTCTATCTCTCAAAATTTGTTCGTAGTGTTTACTTCTAATATCTTTGCGATTATGGGACTTCGAGCGTTGTTCTTCTTACTTGAAAACATATTGCATCGTTTCCACCATCTACAAAAAGGCTTGGCAGTAATATTATTGTTTATTGGTGCAAAAATGCTGGTAGGAATATTTGGTATACATATCTCTTCTTTTGTTTCATTTGGGGTTATTATGTTTGCACTAGTTACTTCTATAATATTATCTTTAATGTTCCCTAAGAAAATTTAAAAACAAAAAAATACAAGAGCAGGGCTTGTGTTTTTTGGTTTTAGGAGTAGAATCAACAACTGAAATTGTACATTTAATACACTAATTTTTCACCCATACAACTGCCTTGGTCTATGGAAGTAATGATTAAATCAGCTCTGATTTTTTTTGAAAGCCCTATTCCGTGGCTTATCAACGGATTCACTATTCTTTTTTATTTACTTGCAACAAAAAAAGCGACACTTACTCCAGTGGATTGTTGTAGGTGTGCCGATAAACGTGTTGGCGGTGGTAATCTCTTAGGAGGAGCAGCTGCCATGTCTTTTGGGTCTCCATCATTGTTTTTGTTTTACTTTCTAAAACTCGACATATTCTGGACTATGTTTGAGATTCAAGCGATATACAGCACTATCATGTTAGTTGTTCTAGTTTTACCAAAGTTACTTAAAGACGGGACTGTTCTTATTGAAAGTCATGCAGGTGGCGAAGTATCTCTTTGTGGAATGGTTGCGGCTTTAAATATAGGGCCACTGTATTGGGTGTCTAAGATTCCAGGAATTGGAATTTTTATTTTTATCCTAGTGGATATAATCACGACCGTGCATCATGTTTTTGCGTCGATTATTTTAGGAATCTGTTCATTGGGAAGAATTAAAACAGGTTTTTCAGAAAGTCAGAAACCACCAAGCGGCTATACGTAGCCGCTTTTTTTATTTACGTTATAATGTACCCATGTCAGACAAAAACTTTGAGACTGAGTACGGTAAATTAAATAAGGCACAGAAGGACGCGGTGGACTCTATCGACGGACCAGTCATGGTAGTCGCGGGTCCCGGTACAGGTAAGACCCAGATACTAGCACTTCGTATAGGGAATATTTTAAATAAAACTGATATAAAAGCTGATGGTATTTTATGTTTAACGTTTACCAATTCTGGAGTGAAAGCGATGAAAGAGAGACTTAGGTCGTATATCGGAGGGGAGGCAGGAAAAGTTCATGTATCCACGTTCCATAGTTTTGGTATGAATATTATAGAGAAATATTTTGGTGCTCTTGGACTGGACGAGATGCCGACACTCATGGATGAAAAGGATTCGATCATGATTTCAGATTCAATCTTACAAGATAATACTTGGGAATATTTAAAGCCGAGATCAGATAATTCTAGATATTTTAATGATTTAAAATCTTTAATTTCTTTTTTGAAACGAGAACGCATCAAGCCTGCAGATTTTGAGAGATTACTTCAAGATGAAATAAGAAATATTAAAAATGATCCAGAGAGTATCTCAACTCGTGGAGAGAGTAAAGGGAAATTAAAAAAAGAAATAGAAAAAAAGATTGAAGGATTAGAACGTACTCTTGAAGCGATGCGATTTTATGAATTTTATGAACAAGTAAAAAGTGAAAAGAATTTTTTAGATTATGATGATGTGTTGGAGAGTTTAGTAAAAATTGTAGAAGAAAGCGAAGACGCAGCAGCTTTTATTCGAGAGAACTATCAATATATTCTCATAGACGAACACCAGGATTCTAGTGGTGTGCAAAATGAGTTTCTGCAAAAAGTTTGGGGTGAAGTAGAGAATCCAAATATTTTTGTAGTAGGGGACGATCGGCAGCTTATATATGGATTCGGAGGAGCGTCCCTAGAATACTTTGAGAATTTCAAAAATGCTTTTGGAAAAGCGAAGCTCATAATGCTCGTTGAGAATTATCGTTCTACTCAGGGTATTCTAGACTCTGCACACGAGTTGTTACAGAGTTCTATCAGTAAAGAAAAGCTAAAAAGTAATTCTAAAGAAAACCACCCACTCAATTTAGTAGAGGCAAGTTACGAAAGAGATGAAATCATCCTTGCAGGACTTGAGATTCAGAAAAAAATAAAAGAAGGCCTAGATGAAAATGATATAGCAATACTTGTTCCTAAAAACAGGCATGTGCGTAGTGCGATGACGGTCCTTCATGATATGGGTATATCTGTAGCAACAGGAGAGAAAGTAAACTTTTTTGATTCTCTTGTAGCCATTAGTTTTATCAGAGTTTTAAATATATTAGCAACTCCCGCGGACGGGTCAATGCTCGCAGAGTCTTTTTTTGATCCACTAACAAATATTAAACCCATCGAGGCACATACATTCATAAGAGATAACAACATGAGAGAATTTTCGTTCTTAGATGCAATGGAAGAAGAAAGACAAACTCTTTTTAAAGAAGAGAATTCGGTAAAAAACTGGATAGCAAAGTTGAAAGGTTGGTTTGCTCTTACTAACGAAAATGGTGTTTATTCTTTTATTCAGAAAATAGCACGAGAGTTTTTACTAGATACGGCAAATAATCACGAAGACTTAGTCGCTCGAGTAGAAGTCGTACGCACGATACTTCATTTAGTATTAGCTCAAATAGAAAAGAATCCAAAAATTACTTTAAAAGAATTCCTTAATTTTATTAAAAGACTAGAAGAGTATGGTCAAAATATACCACTTGCTTCTTTCGACGCTTCATCTGGAGTGAAGGTGCTTACATTGCATGGATCTAAGGGTCTAGAGTTTGATTTCGTCTGGATTGCACATATGGATGAGAAGTCTCTCGCTGGTGCACGAAAGGGTGGATTTACAATACCAGAAAGTTTATCCGAGAAAATGGAAGAGCGAGACGAAGAAGTAATCAAAAGAGAACTTTATGTGGCCATAACCCGCGCAAAAAGATTTTGTACTATTTCTTATGCTACCCATTCATACACTGGCGGGGACAGAACTTTATCCGACGTAGTTGCTAACCTGGAAAATAATTTCACTAAACAAACAGCCGATGAGACAGAGAAAATAATACTAGTTCATGATCCAAAAGCTTATACAGAGAGCAGGGGAATAAATAGAGAAAATATGAGCCTACAAGAATTAAAAAAGCTTGTGTCGAAAGACTATGAAGACAGGAAAGTGTCCGTCTCACTACTTAATAACTTCTTTGAGTGTCCTTGGAAGTGGTATTTTAGAAATTTACTTCAACTTCCAGAACCAAAGGCAGAAAGTCTAGAATTTGGAAACATTGTGCATGGAGCGATAGATACTATTTTAAAATTAAATACAGATACGGTAAACGAGGAAGAAATTAAAAGTATCATAAAAAAACTTGTTTTAAAATCTGGTTTTGGCGACGACAGAAAACAAAAAGAATTAGAACATGATGCATTTAAAATAGTCTCAGTATGGGTAGAAGAAAGATTACCTAAAATAGAGAAAGACAGAGAAAATGAAAAAAGTGTATCTGTGAGAGATGACAGGTTTCCTCATCTTAATATCTACGGCAAGATAGACTTAGTGGAGATAATTGGAAAAGAAAATGTGCGGGTTACAGACTTTAAAACCGGCACCCCAAGGAAGAAAAGTGAGATAGAGAAAATAGATGAAGAGGGTAGGGTGAGCGACTACATGCGTCAGCTATCAATGTACTCGTATCTTTTAGGTGAGAATTCTAAGTGGAAAAAGAACGTAACCGAATCACAACTTGAATTCGTACAAGCTAAAAATGAAAAAGAAATGTTTTATGGCACATATATAGACAAGGAACATATAGATTTATTAATCCGAGACATCACAGACTATGATAATTTGTTAAAAAATGGAAACTGGGTAGATAGACCTTGCAACTTCAAATCCTACGGCAAACAAAATACTGAATGTGAGTATTGTAAAATGGCACGAATCTATGAGTAGCATTCTTGCAATTTAGCTCCTCGAAAGGTATATTTTCCTTATAGGAGGTTTTTTGGATTTTATCTATGCATAAAAAGGTTAATTTAAAATCAAAAGAAGAATTGCTTGAAGACTTGAAGAAAGAAAACTTTCGTCGTAAAACTGTGTCTTTTTATAAGTACGTAAAAATAAAAAATCCAAAAGAGATGAGGGATTTTTTGTTTGACAACTTAAATGATCTCAAGTGTCTCGGTAGAATATATGTAGCGGAGGAAGGCATAAATGCCCAGATGAATGTACCAGAGCATAATTGGTCCTCTTTTGATTCTTTTATTCAAGGGATTCCAGAATTTAACGGGGTGCCTTACAAAGTAGCAGTAGAAGAAAAAAATACCTCAAGCTTTTTAAAGCTTATCATAAAAGTTCGTCCGAAAATTGTGGCAGATGGGTTGGATGATAGTTCTTTTGACCCGTCAAATACCGGAGAATATGCTACTGCAGAAGATGTAAACCAAATGATTGACCGTGGTGTGACAGTGATAGATATGCGCAATATGTATGAGGCTGCTATAGGGCATTTTGAAAATGCAAAGCTTATGAATGTGGATACTTTTAGAGAACAACTAGCTAAGGTTACAGACATGTTCAAGGATAATAAAGACGAAGAAGTGCTCCTGTATTGTACCGGAGGTATCAGGTGTGAAAAGGCTTCAGCATGGATGAAGCACAATGGATTCAAGAATGTAAAACACATACAAGGGGGCATAATCGATTATGCTCATCAGGTAAAAGAAAAAGGTTTGCAAAATAAGTTTAAGGGTAAAAATTTCGTCTTTGATGAAAGAATGGGAGAGAAAATCGGAGATGAGATAATTGCGTTTTGCCAAGTCTGTGAAAAAACAAAATGTGATGACTATACTCACTGCAAAAACACTTCTTGCCACGTACTTTTCATATGTTGCGATAATTGCAAGAATAAACTACATGGCTATTGTAGTAAAGTTTGTAATATTTGTGACAAATTCCCTAAGAAAATTAATCAATTCTTTATAGGTTCAAGTAAACAAAAACACCAAAATCAATTCAAGAAGAATTATAAAAGATAGAAATTTGGTATAATGAGTATTATTAATTTAATTAATAAAAATATATGGCTATAGTAGAAATTCATGGTAAAAAAGTGCACGTAGATGATGATAGTTCTTCAGCACATTATGCCGCTGATTATTTAAAAAAATTAGATGAAAGTGAGGCTCATAATTTTTTTAGCACTGCAGCTCATAACCGTATTTCTCATTTTGAGACACCGACACATGGTGATATAAAAAATCAAAGTTTACATCACAATATGACCCTTGAACATAATAGTGACGGTACTTATAATTTAAGAAAGAGGACTCATCACTAAGAATTTTATGCAAACAATATCAGAACAAAACCCATCAAATAAAATGGGCACAGAACATCCTTTAAATATTTTAGCTAGTGAAGCATATAAGGTTTTTTCTGATCTTGGTTTTGAGGTAACCCTTGGACCCGAACTTGAAAGTGAATGGTATAACTTTGATGCGTTAAATGTATCAAAAGATCATCCTGCTCGTGATATGCAAGATACCTTTTTTATAAAAGATAAACCTGGATACGTACTTCGTACCCATACTACAAATGTCACAGCTCGAGCTATTGAACAAGCGGGCAAGGAAGGGAGAATCCCTTGTGCTTTTATTTCTATTGGAAAAGTTTTCAGAAATGAAGCGACTGATGCTACACACGAAATGCAATTTTTCCAGATTGATGGAACTATGGTGGGGGAGAATATTTCTATAGCAGAACTTAAAGGGGTGCTAACCCACTTTTATAAAAAAATGCTTGGAGATGATGTAGAGATGGAATTTCGTCCGAGCTTCTTTCCGTTCGTTGAACCAGGTCTTGAAGTATGGCTTAAGTTTAGAAATAGATGGCTTGAAGTGATGGGTGCAGGAATGCTTCATCCAAATGTTATACAAAACTTAGGATTAGACCCTAAAAAAGTTCAAGGTTTTGCCTTTGGTGGAGGTCTTGATCGTATTGCTATGGTCAAATGGAACGTCCCTGATGTGAGGCTTTTTTACCAAGGAGACTTACGTCTTAACCAGTTTTAATATATGAAAATTTCTTACAGTTGGTTAAAATCATATATTCCAGAAATACCTGAACCTGAAAAAATGTGGGATATTTTTACCTACCACTTATGTGAAGTAGAAAGTGTAGAAAATACAGCCGATGGGGATACTATTTTTGATATAAATATTTTACCTAATAGAGCACATGATCTACTTTCTCATCAGGGAGTAGCTCGAGAACTCGCTTCACTTTTAGATATTACGTACAAAGATCCAACAGAGTATTATAAAATTCCAGAGTCCCTTGGCCGTAGATCCGGTACGGGCGAGGCAAAACCAACAGAATTAAAAATACAAATAGATTCAAAAAATTGTCGTAGGTATTCAGCTCGAATAGTTAGAAATATAAAAGTAGGCCCGAGTCCAGACTGGGTAGTAAAACATCTGGAGTCCATAGGACAGAGGAGTATCAATAATGTCGTAGATGCAGCGAATATAGTTATGTACGACTGCGGTCAACCAATCCATGCCTTTGATTTAGATAAATTATCCGGTGCTCTTACCATAAGGGAAGCAAAAGAAGGAGAGGAGATAACAACCCTAGACAACAAACAGGTTACATTAAAGACAAGTAATATGGTGATAGCTGACGATAAGAATGTCTTAGCTATCGCTGGAGTAAAAGGAGGGAAGATTGCTGAAGTAGATGATCATACAAAAAACATTGTTATAGAGATAGCAAACTTTGACCCTGTTTCTGTACGCAAGACTGCACGCGGAATAAATATTTTTACTGATGCAGCAAAAAGATTTGAAAATGATTTATCTCCTACTTTATGTGATTACGCAATGCGAGAGTTGTGTGGACTTTTTGTCGAATACGGATTTACGGACTTCGAAAACGTAGTAGACATGTATCCAGTAAAACCAGAAGAACGAAAGCTTTCTTTTTCTATAGATAGAATGGCAAACATGCTTGGAAGAGAAGTTTCAAAAGAAGAAGTTGTAGATGTATTGGAAAGATATAATTTCAGTTATGAAGATAAAGGTGATGTTATAGAAATAACTGTACCCCCTATGCGACTTGATTTAAATATTGAGGAAGACATGGCAGAAGAAATAGGGAGAATAGCTGGGTATGACAAAGTTGTCGGTAGACTTCCTTCACCATCTGTTTTTAAAAGAACAGTGAATGATCGACACGCGAAAATCGCTTGGGCTCGAAATCAACTTCTTTTAAATGGATACAATGAAACCATGACTTATACTTTTTCAAACAAAGGAGAAGTAGGAGTATTACAAAGTCCCTCTGATAAGAAATTTTTAAGAACAAATTTAACCGATGGTTTAAAAGAAAGTATAAAATTAAATCAGTTAAATGCTCCTTTTTTAGAAATGACGCAAGTAAAAGTTTTTGAAATAGGAACTGTATTTAAAAAAGATATAGAAGAAATTCACGTCGCTTACGGAGATGCTAAAAAGATAAATGAACTTGAACTCTCGGAATTCTGTGACTTGTTTGCTCCAAAGCTCGATGCAGAGGCTATGAATATGGATTTGTTGGTGAGTATGGCGTCTCGGGCAAAACGTGTAATGCCAGATAAATTCACCATGTGGTCTTTGTATCCATTTATAACTCGTGATATCGCACTTTGGGTACCAGAAGGTACAGACAGTGAGCTTGTTCGAAAAGTGATTGCAGAAAACATTAATGAGCTTGTGGTAAAGGGTCCAAATTTATTTGACTCATTTACTAAAGATGGGAAGACTTCTTATGCTTTTCGGCTTGTTTTTCAATCGTACGAGAAGACTTTGACTGACGAAGAAGTGGGTGCTGTAATGGATAAAATAACTAATAAAATTAAGGAGAATAATGATTGGCAGTTGCGCTAGTATTCTGCTATAATAGCCTTACTTATGGCAAAAGAAAAAGATGAAAAAGTATCTAAGAAAGGCAGTTATGGAGCTGAAAGCATCTCAGTTTTAGAAGGTCTAGAGCCTGTTCGTAAGCGTCCAGGAATGTACATTGGTACAACTGGTCCAGATGGATTACATCACTTAATATGGGAAATATTTGATAACTCTCGCGATGAAGCGATGGGAGGATTTTGTAATGATATTGAAGTCGTGCTGCTTCCTGGAAACAAAATTCGTGTAGCGGACAACGGCCGTGGTATTCCAGTGGATGTTCACTCAAAGACAAAAGTATCTGCACTTGAAATGGTTATGACTACACTCCATGCGGGAGGAAAATTCGGCGGGGAAGGTAGCGGATATAAAGTCTCGGGAGGTCTTCACGGTGTGGGTGCTTCTGTGGTAAACGCGCTTTCTCTTTTTTGTAGAGCAGAAGTTCATCGAGATGGCGGAAAATTTTACCAAGAATATTCTCAAGGAAAAAAGAAAGGTCCTGTTAAAAAATTTGGGACTTCAAAACTTCATGGTACTATAACAACTTTCCATCCTGATGAAGAAATCTTTGGAACTATTAAGTTTGATTGGACTACGGTAGTAAACCACTTGCGTCAGCAGGCGTACCTCGTAAAAGGATTACGTATTTCTATACTTGATGCTCGAGAAGTTAAAGAAAAAATAAATGACGAAGACATATTCTATTTTAGAGAACTTAACTTAGAGATTCCTTCTATCACGTATTATTTTGAAGGAGGACTTATGTCACTTGTTAAATATTACAATAAATTTCAAAAACCTATTCAAAGTAGTATTTTTTATGTTGAAAAAGAAGTCGATGGAGTTGGAGTTGAGATAGCACTTCAATACGTCGACGACATTGTCGATCGTATAGTTCCTTTTGCAAACAATATTTACACAGCACAAGGTGGAACGCATGTAACCGGATTTAAAACTGCCCTCACTCGTACACTCAACACGTACTGTAAAAAGAACGAAATGATGAAAGAGTCCGAAGGAGGATTTACTGGTGAAGATGTGCTTGAAGGTTTAACTGCAGTTGTTTCTGTTAAACTTCAAGAGATACAATTTGAAGGTCAGACTAAAGGAAAACTTGGTAGCGTCGAAGCTCAAAGTGCTACCGCTACGGTGTTTGGTGAAGCATTCGCTGCATTCTTAGAAGAGAACCCAGATGAGGCGAAGATTATCATAAATAAATCAATTCTTGCCCTCAAGGCTCGTAAAGCAGCAAAAGCAGCAAAAGACTCAGTCCTCCGTAAAGGGGCACTTGAAGGTCTTACGCTTCCGGGAAAACTTGCAGATTGTCAGAGTAAGAGTGCAGAAGAGTCTGAGATATTCCTTGTAGAGGGAGATTCTGCGGGAGGTAGTGCGAAGCAAGGACGGGATAGAAGAACTCAAGCTATACTTCCTCTTCGTGGAAAAATCTTAAACGTTGAACGTGCTCGTATTGACAAGATGCTTGCTTCAAAAGAAGTCCGAGCACTTGTTATCGCAATGGGTACATCTATCGGAGATACTTTTGATATTTCTAAAATTCGATACCATAAAATAATCATTGCAACAGATGCTGACGTTGACGGAAGTCATATCAGTACACTCCTCTTAACATTATTCTATAGATACTTTAGACCAGTCGTTGAAGCTGGATATATATATCTTGCTCAACCACCACTATATAAAATTAAAAAAGGAAAAGAAGTTTCTTATGCATATACTGATGAACAGAAGTTGAAGATTATAGGTAAAGAAGCAGACGTGAGTGAGATAGAAGAAGTCGAAGCAGGGGAGAATATCGAAGTAGAAGAAGTAGAAGAAGATGTCAAGAAAAAGACAAATAAAATACATATTCAACGTTACAAAGGTCTCGGAGAAATGAATCCAGAAGAACTTTGGGAGACAACTATGGATCCTCGAAATAGAATCTTGAAGAGAGTAGACATAGGGGACGCAGAAGAAGCTAATAAAGTCTTTGATATACTCATGGGTAGCGAAGTTCCACCTAGAAAATCTTTCATTCAATCAAACGCAAAACTTGCTAATATAGACATATAAACAAATTAAAAACCCCTCTCATAATGAGAGGGGTTTTTAATTACATGTGTTTCTTTATGAGTATAGAGAGTTCCTTAATATGATTTTCCTTTTCTTTAGATACTTTGGTCCAAAAGTCCTTTACGTCTTTTGTTTTACTTGCATCCTTCATGTAATCTTTCTTGATTCTCCAAAGAGACTTATGCTCTTCGGTTAACTGCATCATCAAGTTGTAAATATTGTTGTTTAACATTTAATTTAAAGTTTTATTTGTAATTTCATCTTCGACCTTTTTTATAAATTCCTCTATGCCAATACCTTCTGTTTTGGTTCCATTTCTGTGTTCCACTGTTAATGTTTTTGAAGACACTTCTTTGTCTCCTAGTACTATAACATGGGGAGTATGCATATTTTTTGCTTCATGAATTCTCTTGCCAAGACTATTGCTTCCTGAAGGATAAATTTCTGCTCTAATATTACGTCCTTTCAATTCCTTCATTAATGTAATCGCTTCTTCGTCGTGGTTTTCTCTTACCGGTACGATTGCGATCTGGATAGGGGAGAGCCAAGTAGGGAAGTTGCCCGCAAAGTGTTCAATTAAGAATCCTATGAATCTCTCATGTGTCCCAAGTGGTGCACGATGAATAATATAAGGGGTTTTCCTGGAACCATCCTTGTCTGTGTATTCTAAGTTAAATCTTTTACCCATATAGAGGTCTAACTGGTTGGTTGATGCAGTAAAGGATCTTCCAATTGATGAAAATATCTGGAAGTCCATTTTAGGTCCATAGAAGGCTGCTCCTTCATGTGCGATTTTAAATGGCACTCCTGAATTTTCCATTGCTTTCGTTGTCATTTCCTCAGCTAGTTTCCAATCAGACTCTTCTCCGTGATATTTATCTAATTTATTTGGATCACGTAAGGCAAGTTCCATTTCATATTTTTCTATACCCAATACTTTGTAGTAATACTCGTGGAGTTTTATCACACTCACAAATTCTTCGACTGCTTGTTCTGGGGTTACATAAATATGTGCATCATTCATTTGCATACCACGAACTCTCATAAGTCCAAAGAGACTTCCTGAGTCTTCATATCGATGACACCATCCATATTCTGCAAGACGTAGTGGTAATTCTTTGTATGTTCTAGGGAGTGCAGAGAACACTTTGTGATGAAAGGGGCAGTTCATGGGTTTAATATAATAATTTTCTTCCTCGATTGAGATAGGTGCGTACATACTTTCTTTGTATAAAGGTAGATGGCCTGATGTATAAAAAAGATTCTCTTTCGTGATGACAGGAGTAGAGACTCTTTTATAGTCCCATTTCTTTTCTGTTTCTTTTGCCCAATTCTCTAGCTCTTCTTTTATGATAGTTCCATTTGGGAGCCACACAGGTAGTCCTTTACCTATTTCTTCATCAAAAGTAAATAATTCTAATTTTTTGCCTAATTCTCGATGGTCTCTTTTTAGTGCTTCTTCTTTGTTGCGTAGGTGTTTTTCCAGTTCCGCTTTGTCGTTAAATGCAAGTCCGTAGATGCGAGTAAGCATCTTTTTCTTTTCATCTCCTCTCCAGTATGCCCCAGCTACTCGGTCGAGTTTAAATGAGTCAGAAGATATTTCCTTTGACGGATTTTCAGAGTGTCCTCCACGACACAGATCGGTAAACCCACCACAAGAGTAGAAAGTGATTTTTTCACCCTTGTCAGCGATTTCTTTTATCAACTCCAGTTTGTACTCGTTTCCTTTGAAGTATTCTTCTGCTTCACTTTGAGTTTTTTCTTCGTGAGAGAAACTGTCCCATTTCTTTAAAAGTTCTTTCATTTTCTTCTCTATTGCTTCTAAATCTTTATCTCCAATTGTTGAAGTGAAGTCTAAGTCGTAGTAAAAACCATCATCTATAGCAGGGCCAATAGTAGTCTTAGTCTCTGGGTATAATTCTAAAACTGCCTGTGCTAATAGGTGTGCTAGTGTGTGTCTTTGGTGTTGTAATTTTTCTTGCATAACTTTTCTTATTATTTTTAATGATTAACTTATAAAATAAAAAATCCCCGCCCTAGTAAAATGCATTTCTGCACTTTACTAGGGCGGGGAAGTTAACGTGTACGTTTGATTCCTCGTGGTTCCACCTAGTTTCTCAGACATACTATCTGAGCTCTCTTTCATTATAGATTAGCCTTTTTACTGGGTCCGCATTGCAGACTCGTGGTTGGTAGCCACAACAATCTCTATGTACCTACAATCATAGCAGACCGTGTAGAATTTGCAATTTTACCTAAATCTGATAGACTAGGAACATTATGGTTATAAGAATGAGACATACAAAAGGGCACACAGCGAACAGACGTTCACATCACGCTCTGAAAGCAACTAATTTTGACAAATGTCAGAATTGTTCTGCTTTAAAGAAGCGTCATACTGTTTGTGTCTCTTGTGGTTTTTATCGTGGTAATAAAGTTTTAGACTTGGTTAAAAAAGCTGAAAAGAAGGTTAAGAAAGCAAAAGCTAAAACCGCTAAATAATTTTACGATTAAAATCTTAGTAGAGATGCAAAACAGATTTGTTTTGTGTTTTTAATCATTTGATAATTTTATACTAAACTATGGCAAACAGGCACCTTTCAAGATCAATAGTTCTCCAGACCCTATTTGAATGGGATTTTATGTCTTCTGGTAAAGACGAAGAGTCTTTTCCACCTGAAAAAGTCGCTACTGCTTTGTCTCGTAACTTAAAAGAATTTGGTCCAGGTCTTGAGGATGATGCTTTTGTTGAGTCTCTGGTTGATCTTGTGTTAAAAAAAAGAAAGATAGTCGATGAAATTATTGAAAAAGCTGCTCCAGATTGGCCTATACAAAAAATCTCAATTGTCGATAGAAATATTCTTCGTATTGGTTTGACTGAGCTTCTTTTTGGCGACAGGACGCAAGTTCCTCCCAAAGTAGCTATCAATGAATCCATCGAACTTGCAAAAACATTTGGTGGAGAAAATTCTGGTAAATTCGTAAATGGTGTGCTCGGTGCAGTCTATAAAGAAATAGGTGAGCCAGGTAAAGAAGAGACTAGTAAAAAGAAAAAAGAAGTAGAACCTGTAGATATCACCAAGCTTCCAAAGGAAAAACTTGGTGGAGCACTTGTCTATGCAAAGAAAGATGGTAATACTTATTTTGCTTTTGTACATGATGTCTTCGGATATTGGACTCTTTCAAAAGGAAAAGTAGAAGAGGGGGAAAACGTAGAAGAAGGAACAATTCGTGAGATAAAAGAAGAGATAGGACTTGAGATCAGTATTTTAACAAAGCTCGGAGAGAATGAATATGTAGCAACTCACCCTGAAAAAGGAAAGACATTAAAGCAAGTTAGTTACTTCTTAGCAAAATCAGAATATAGAGAGCTTGTATTAGAGAACTCTGGTGGATTGGATGCTGCACGATGGTTTTTACTGAAAGAAATTCCAGAACTCCGAATTTACAATGATATTGTTCCTCTTATTTCAAAAGCAGTAGAGATTATTGCTAAGAAAGGTGATTAGAAATAAACGAAATAAAACGATGATTGATTTTACAGATTTTGAGAAAAAAACAAAGATAGTATTCAAAGATAAAAACTTACTTAAGCAAGCATTTGTTCACCGTTCATTTATAAATGAGAATCCAAACCTCAAACTTTCTCACAATGAACGACTAGAGTTTTTAGGAGACGCAGTACTCGAACTTGTTGTTACAGATTTTTTATATAAAAAATATCCCCAAGCAGCTGAAGGAGAGCTCACCGCTTTTCGTAGTGCTCTCGTGAATGCTGTTATTATTTCAGAAATTGCTTCAAAACTAGGTATGAATGATTTTCTTCTATTATCTAAAGGTGAATCAAAAGATGGTGGTAAAGCACGTCAGTATATACTTGCGAACACGTATGAAGCATATATAGGAGCAGTATATCTTGATCAGGGTTATGATATTGCTGATAAATTTATTACAAAGACATTGCTCCCTAAAACTGAAGAAATTGTGAGTAAAAAACTTTGGCGTGACCCGAAAAGTCTTATACAAGAAAAAGCACAGGAATATGTGGCTATCACCCCGTCCTACAAGGTTACAGGCGAAGCAGGTCCTGATCATGATAAACATTTTACTGTAGGTATTTTCTTCGGTACAGAATTAATTGCTACTGGAAAAGGTAAATCAAAACAAGAAGCAGAACAAGATGCAGCTCTTCGTGCATTAACAGTAAAAAACTGGAACGACTAAAAAAGTATGCGACTTAAATATCTTGAGTTACATGGTTTTAAATCTTTTGCTAAAAAAACAACTCTAGAGTTTGGTCATCCTATCGTATCTGTTGTGGGTCCAAATGGTTCAGGGAAAAGTAATGTCGTTGAGGCATTACGTTTTGTGCTTGGTGAACAGTCTATGAAGTCTATGCGTGGAAAGACGGGAGTGGACCTTATATTTAAAGGTTCAAAGAGTCTTTCAAAAGGGACGAAAGCTACTGTGTCCGTGTATTTTGATAATTCTGATAAAGTTTTTAAACTAAGCAATGAAGAAGGAGAGATTGTAGAATTAAATTATGACACTGTCTCTATTAGCCGTGAAGTGTATGCTGATGGACTTAATAAATACATTTTAAATGATTCCGATGTGCGTCTTAAGGATGTAAATAATTTACTTTCTTCTGTGCATATTGGGTCTTCTGGGCACCATATTATCTCTCAAGGAGAGGCAGATAGAGTGCTTAACTCTACACCGAAAGATTTAAAAGAAATAGTAGAAGATGCACTGGGGCTCAAGGTGTATCAATTTAAAATAAAAGAAGGTGTGAGAAAACTTGAGCGAGCAAATGAAAACATGAAAGAAGTATCAATACTTCGTCGTGAGAATGCTCCTCATTTAAATTTTTTAAAAAAACAAGTAGAAAAGCTCGAGAAAGTAAAAGAAATGAAAGTAGAACTTTCTTCTTTATATAAAGAGTATTTAAAAAAAGAAAGTGTATACCTAGAAGAAGAAAAGTCTCGACTTTCAAATGATAAAAATAGAATCATGGACGCCATACGTGACATAGTAGAACGTATGGGAGTGGACGAAGAGAGTACCCCACGTGAAAGTGCAAAACTTCAAGAACTTCGCACTGTGGAGACCAATCTATCAAATATTCGAAGACTAAAAAATGAAATAGAACGCAAGCTTGGACGTATCGAGGGTATGATCGAGATTGCAGAGACAAGACGCGAAGAAGCCCCAGAAGAAATTATCATATCTGCTTCTGAGATGAAAGAAATAGTGTATGAAGTAAATACTTTTCTAGACGAAGCACTTGAAAAAGAAAACCTTGAAGAGATAAAAAATATCATACAGAGTATTAAAAATACCCTTAGTAAATTTGAAAAGAAACCCGAAGAGGTTGTGATACATTCTAATACCGCTGAAGTAGATGCGTTGAAGGATTCTCAAAGACAAATCCTTTTTGAGATGGAACGTATAGAACAAGAAGACCGAAAGACAGGAGAAATAATCAAAAAACTCAAAGAAGAAATCCAAGAAGAAGTTGAAAAGGGTATGGATAAAGAGCGTGAGAGATTTACCCTCAAGGTTAAACATCAAGAACTTTCTTCAGAACTTCAGCTCAATAACGTAAAAGAAGAGAACATAAGAAGACTCATCGAGAGTTATGAAGGTGAAATTCGCGAAGGGGAAGCTTTTATTGGGGGAGAGATTTATTTATATAAAGAATATGTATTTGAGGGTATCGTTGATCGAGGGTTACAAGAAGACTTACGTCGCAGGATAGAGAGAATTAAGATAAAACTAGAAGATGCGGGACTCTCAAATGGTGCTGATATTTTGAAAGAATTTGAGGAGGTGACTGAGCGGGATGCATTCTTGGCAAAAGAGATGGAAGATCTAGCGAAAAGTATAGAATCACTGCATCAATTAATCGCAGAACTTAAAGAAAAAATCCATATAGAATTTGAAACAGGAATCAAAAAGATAAATGCAAAATTTCACGAATTCTTTGCACTTATGTTTGGAGGGGGAGAAGCATCTCTTTCTATAGTATTTTCTGAGAAGAGAAAGAAAAGTAATGCTGATGAAGATGAAGATGGGGAAGTGGTGACAGAAGAAGATGAAGAAGAATTTGTCCCCGAAGAAGGGGTTGCTATTGATATAGCTCTTCCTCATAAGAAAGTAAAAGAACTGCACTCACTCTCTGGAGGAGAAAGATCACTCACATCTATTGCACTTCTTTTTGCCATGTCTGCTGTGAATCCGCCACCATTCCTCGTGCTTGATGAGACTGATGCAGCCCTCGATGAGGCAAACTCTCGTAAATACGGAGATATGCTTGAAAAGCTTTCTGAGCATTCTCAGCTTATCGTTGTCACTCACAACCGTGAGACTATGTCTCGAGCAGGAGTACTTTATGGAGTCACTATCGGTTCAGATGGAGCCTCAAAACTTCTCTCAGTCAAATTCGACGAAGCTGCTGCTATTGCAAAATAATTGATAAAAACTATAAGTTTAATCTTAGATAAGAGTTGTTTTACTGAGTCTTAAGAGTTTGAAATTTTACTTTCTCTTCTTTGCCAGGAATTATTTTATCTGGTTGAAATACTTTATTTAGTTTTACAATATTTTTCTTTGTAGTTATAGAGCCATCACGATGGAGCTTGAGTTCAAGAAGCATGCCTTGCATGGTGGCTTCGGAGAATTTCTGATCAAAGATAAAGTTACCCAGTGAGTAGGCGATAAAACTATTTTTATATACTTCAGTATCTTCTATTACATGTGGATGGTGTCCAATGACGATTTTCGCTCCTGCGTCTACTGCTTTATGAGCCAAATATTCTTGTCTCTTGTTGTGAGTAGTTTTATATTCATCTCCGAAGTGGAATGACACAACGAGGTAGTCTACCTGTTTTGCGGCGTTAGCGACTATCTCATCAAAGCGGGGATTGCTTGCAAGGAGGAGCCCTGAGTTGGCCTCAGTTACTTTCATCCAATTTGGTCCGACATCAGAGAATCCTAGGTATCCTATTTTCATACCATACTTTTCAATAACTTTTGGACTCTCTGCTTCTTCGAGTGTCCCGCCTCCAGTATAGAGGATTTCATTTTCTGTAAGTCTTGCGAGTGTGTCAGTGTATGCAGTTCGTCCCCAATCTCCGACGTGGTTGTTTGCAACAGAGACAATATCAATCCCTGCACCCTTGAGTGCTGGGATGACTGATGGATCCATGCGGAAAGAGTAAATACTTCCTCCATCGCTTCCTTTGTCTGAGGCTGTACCTTCAAGGTTTGCGAAAACGATATCTGATTTTTTTAGTAGTGCTAATTTCTCAAAGAGTGCTGAGTAGTCACCATTAAAGTTTTTATTTACAGAATTTCTCACTCCGCGATCAAGCATGATATCTCCACCAAAAGCGAGAGTTACGTATTCTGGTTCTCGTAAATCTGGTAAGTCGAGTCTTTCTTTTATCCAGTCTGCACTTGCATCTGCTTGCCCTCCATAATACACATTCTTTTTTAAATAGTTCAAAATACTGAGCACATCTTTTTTTCTGTCGTTACTGCGAAGAAGCACGATACCGATAGGTCTGGTGCTTTCTTTGCCGAGCGGTAAAGCAAAGGTAGATATCACTGTTTGTTTTGCAGGGTCTGTAAAGCCACTCTTACCGCCAATATATCCGTCTTCTCGTAAGAATTGATTTGTACTAAACCACGTATGTTTCTTGTTTGTATAACTCCTGTTGGTCGTTATTGCGAGGACATTTTCTCGCTGTTGTTTTAAGTATCCGGTGAGTTTGAATAAATCAGAGACTGTTGATTGATTTTTCTCTGAGAGCCCACTCGGATCGCTGTACGAAGTAGAAGACATTTTAAGCTTCTCTGCTTGGAGATTCATCTTGCTTAAAAAAGTATCTCGCCCGAAGTGTTCTGCGATTATCTCCGCTGCATCGTTACTTGATTCGAGCAGGAGAGGGTAGATGAGGTCAGGGATTTTTATTTTTTCTCCCACTTTGAAATTACCGTTTTCTCCATATGTCGCTAACGCTTTTTTACTTACTTTTGCCACCTGTTCATCTGTGTTTGTGGTGAGTTCGTTTGCGACAAGTGCAGTCATGAGTTTAGAAACAGAAGCGATAGGGTATTTCTTTTCAGGATTTTTTGCGAGGATGATTTCACCAGTGTTCAAGTCTCCGACAATGTAGGCTTCTGCTCCTATTTTTGGTTTTACATTTTCTTCTTTTACAAAATAAAAATAGGTAGGCTTACCGCTACCATCTTGCGAGCTTGGATTTATCGCTAAAGCCATGTTTTCAATCTTTGGTTCATCTATCCTTGTGTAAGAAGCATGATTAAAGGCAAGAGAAGTCAAAAATATTCCCGTACCAATAGCAAGTAGGGTAAAGAATCCAAGTCTTAATTTTTCTTTTGTTTCTGAATTCATTTTATATTAATACGTAGTCTATGGTTTTCTTTTCTAGATCCACAGACTTTACTTTCATCTTAACATGATTACCAAGACGGTATCGGGTTTTGTGTTTTTGTCCAACCATTTCCATTTTCTTTTCATCAAATACATAGAAATCATCTTTCATGTCACGTACTCGAACGAGCCCTTCGCACTTGGTTTCTACTTCTTCTACGTACACGCCCCATTCGCTGATGCCGCTAATGATACCTTTGAAGTTCTCACCAATACGGGTAGACATGTATTCAACTTGTTTGTATTTGATAGATGAGCGTTCAGCATCACTTGCTTTCTTTTCTTGTTCAGAAGATACTCGAGACATCTTATCAAATTCTTTGTACATTTCTTTTTTGATTTTCTTATCACTCAAATAACTCATGAGTAGTCTATGTACCATCATGTCGGGGTATCGTCTGATAGGGGAAGTGAAGTGTGTGTAGTATTCAAATGCAAGTCCATAGTGTCCAATGTTTTCTGTTGAATATATAGCCTTCGCCATAGACCGTATTACTGCTCTGTGGATAGTGTCTTTCTCATCTTTATTCTTTAAATTATTTAAAAGTTTGTTTATTTCAAAAGAAGGAATGAGGCCGTTTTTAAGAGCTACCTTATATCCGAGGCTCTTTAAAAAGAACACCAAATCCTCGGTCTTTTCTTTGCTTGGCAAATCGTGTACTCGATACACAAAGATTCCTTCTTTCTCCTTTTTTATTTTCTTTGAGACAAATTCTGCAACTTTTTTATTTGCGAGCAGCATAAACTCTTCGATGAGTCTATTTGAATCAGTTCGTTCTTTTTTGATAACTTTTATTGGTTTACCAGTTTCATCCAGAATAAATTTTACTTCTTCTTGATCGAGAGAGACCGAGCCGTGTTCAAACCTGTCTTTTGTTAATTTTTTTGCGATGGTGTTTAGTGTAGAAAGTTCTTTGTGGTAGAGAAGATTTGGTTTTTGAATAGATTCAAATGCTTCTTCGTAGGTAAATCTTTTGTCTGAGTGTATGACAGTGCGTCCGTACCACTCACTTTTTATTTCTGCATTTTTATTCATGACAAATACCGCACTCATCGTGAGTCGATCAACGTCTGGAAGCAGGGAACACAGGTCATTTGAAAGCTCTTCTGGAAGCATAGGTATGGTTCGGTCTACGAGGTATACCGACGTCGCTCTTTCACGAGCTTCTTTGTCTATTGCACCTCCTTCTTTTACGTAATGAGTAACATCAGCAATATGAATACCTATTTCAAATTCATCCGGACCTAATTCTTTAAATGACAATGCATCGTCAAAATCTTTCGCAGTATCAGGATCTATAGTGAAAGTAAGTGTTCCTCTGAAATCTCTTCTATTTTTAAAATCTTCAGGTTTTACTCCAGCTATTTTTATATTTCTTGCTTCGAGTTCGACGTGATCAGGCAGTACACTATCAAAACCTTTCTCAATTGCGATAGAATGCATCTCCGTTTCGTTGTCTCCTGGACGTCCGAGGATTTTGATAACTTTTCCTATTGGAGCTTTCTTGTGGTCTTTCCAAGAAGTCAGTTCTACAAAAACTTTCTGATTTACCACTGCACCAGCGAGTTCGCTTTCTGGAATTAAAATATCAGTATACATTTTTGTATCATCTGGTTTTAAGAAGTAGAGGGTGTCTTCTTTTTCAAGAACTCCAACGAAAGCTTTCTTTGCTCTGGTTAGTATCTCAGTAACCTCTGCTGTCTGTCGCCCATGACCTTTAGGGTGGAGGAGTACTTTAACCGTGTCGCCATTGAGTGCTGTGTTTAAGTGTCTGTAGTCAATTTCCGCATCCTCTGTTTGTCCTGGGACTTCGATATAGCCAGTAGCTTTAGAAGATACAGAGATGATACCTTCCATACTCCTTGATTGTATAGGTTTTTTCTGGATAGATCGTGGAAAGGCCTTAAAATTTGATTTTTGAGATCTTTTTTTATTCTTGTTTTTATCTTGTTTCATCCTTTTAATATAGCATGTTAGCCCTTTTTTTATAAGGATTTCAGTATACCATGAGCTTGACAAAATGTCTATAATATGCTAGACTGTAGAGGTAATAAGGTGTCTCGGAGTTTTTAATTAATTCAAAAAATAAACATTATGATGAACCAAACAAACAACAAAATATCTAGTAAAATGTTGAAACTGAAGGCTCTTTTCATGGTGCTCATCATGATTCTCGGTTTTTCTTTTCCTGGTGGATCTGCACAAGCATGTGATTGTGCATTTACTTTTGCTGGGGGTAGTTATTGGCTTAATGGTCAATACTTTGCTAACGGCGATTATCCTACGGATGTCTCTTTTGTGACTCTCGCTGACTACTTAACAGCTGGGGGTTATTTTACTCCTGCAGATTATGCTGCTTTAGCTTCGTACCTGACACCAGCTGACTATGCTACTCTTGCATCATACTTAACTCCTGCAGACTATGCAGTACTCGCTGATTATATGACTCCAGCTGATTATGTAGCTGTTGCAGATTACTTAACTCCAGCGGACTACCAAACTCTTGCATCATACTTAACTCCTGCAGATTATGAAGTACTCGCTTCATACCTTACTCCTGCGGACTATCTCGTACTTGCAGATTACCTAACACCAGCGGATTATCTTACTTTAGCTGACTATCTGACTCCTGCAGATTACTTAGTATTAGCTGACTACCTTACTCCAGCAGATTACCAAGTACTTGCTTCATACCTCACTCCAGCTGATTATCAAGTGCTCGGTGATTATTTAACACCTGCTGACTATCAAGTATTAGCTGACTACCTAACACCAGCGGATTATCTTACTTTAGCTGACTATCTGACTCCTGCAGATTACTTAGTATTAGCTGACTACCTTACTCCAGCTGATTACCAAGTGTTGGGAGACTATATGACATTAGCGGATTACCAAGCTGTTGCAGATTATTTAACACCAGCTGACTATGCAGTACTCGCTGATTACTTTACTATCGCTGATTATGCAACTTCTGCAGATTATGCTGCTAGTGGTGATTACGCTACCCAAGCTGCATACGTGGCAGTTCCACAATACGCTACAGAGTCTTCATATGTAACTCCTATGGAATACAGAACAGAGTCTTCATATGTTGCAAATCCACAATACGCTACCCAGGCTGCATATGCGACAAATAGTGGGTACGCGATGGTTCCTTAAGAGACAGATTGCCTTTTTTGGAAATTGTGCTAAACTCTCATTATGTTGAAAATAAGATTACAAAGAATAGGAAGAAAGAACGATCCGAGCTTCAGAGCTGTTTTGACTGATTCAAAAAATGCTGCAAAGAGTGGTAAATTTTTGGAAATAGTTGGAACATACAATCCAAAGGCAGGTGAGACCACTTTCGATGCTGACAGAATAAAACATTGGATATCTAAAGGTGCAAAACTTTCAGATACAATGCACAACTTCTTAGTATCAAAAAAGATTATTTCTGGAAAGAAAGTAAACGTACTTTCAAAGAAAAAACCAACTCTTAAAAGAAAAGAGTTGAAGAAGACTAAATAGTTTTATATAATTAAGAAAGCAGTGCAATAACTTTTTGGTCGTACGCTGCTACCTGATTAAAAATATTAATCCGAATTGAAATTATGGATACTGACAAAGAATTTCTAGAGTATGTTGTAAAGGCTCTTGTTGATAATCCGAACGATGTAAAAATCGATCGAACTGTCGACGAAATGGGTGTACTTATCAGTCTTACGGTTAACCCTGCAGATATGGGTAAAATCATCGGACGAATGGGTAACACAGCAAAGGCTATCCGAACATTGCTCCGAATAATCGGTATGAAGAATAATGCTCGCGTTAATCTAAAGATTAACGAACCAGCAGGCTCTGAAAGACCAGCACCAGCTCACTCATCAAACACGATGAAGACTGTTGATCAAGCAATGGAAGACCTGAAAGGAATATAGACTTTTTAAAAAGAACCTCGACGAAAGTTGGGGTTCTTTTGTTTTGTGTTATATTGAAGATATGCGTTTTCATATTATCACCATTTTCCCAGACATCTTTAGCTCTTACTTAGGAGAGTCTATTTTAGGGCGAGCGATAGAAAATAAAAAGATTCAAATAAGATTTTATAATCCAAGAGATTTCTTGCCCAAGAAGGAGAATAACTACAAACCAGTAGACGAACGACCTTATGGTGGAGGTCCTGGTATGGTGATGAAAGCAGAGCCTATTTTGAAAGCGGTAGAAAAAGCCGTTTCAAAAATTAAAGATAAGAAAAAGATTTTGGTAATAAATTTTATTCCAAGTGCAGAGAAATTTACAACAGAGTTCGCAAAAAAAGTTTCAAAAAAATACGAAGATATTGTTTTAATTTGTGGACGGTATGAGGGCATAGATGCTCGTGTAGATAAGATTTTAAAAACTAAAAAAATTTCGATAGGGGACTATGTACTCACAGGCGGGGAGCTTCCTGCGATGATAGTCGTGGATTGTGTTGCTCGGCAAATCCCAGGAGTACTCGGAAAATTTGAGTCTCTTGAAGAAGAGAGGATTTCTAGTAGCGAAGTCTATACCAGGCCTGAAATCCTAGAATATAAAGGTAAAAAGCATAAAGTACCTAAAGTCCTGCTCTCTGGAGATCATAAAAAAATAGAAGAGTGGAAGAAGTTAGGTGCTCAAAAAAAGTAGTATTCACAAGTATTATTTGACAAACTTCTAAAAATAAGTATACTATCTTTGATTGTATAGATTGTGTCTCGGATGTACTCCAATCGTGTTTGATTAATAAGGTTTTATTAACTTAATTATTAGTATCCGAAATATATATTATAAAAGCTAAAGAAAGCATAATGCTTTTTTCTTTGCGTTTTATGTACTTATTTCGATTTTTATAAACACATGCAAACAGACATCCATCGTCCGAAGAAGTATTTTGGGAGATACAAAAAACCTCTCATAGAGTTTCCTAACTTAATCGAATCTCAGGTTAAGTCATTCAAGTGGTTGATAGAGACTGGTGTCGGAGAAGTATTCAAAGAATTTTCTCCTATCTCTGATTATTCAGGGAAAAAATTCCAGTTAGAGTTTACTTCATTCTCTCTTTCTGAATCAAAAACAGATGAGACAGAATCAAAGGTAAATAAACTTTCTTATCAAGGTCACTTGAAGGCGAGAGTTAAACTAACAAATAAAATTTTAGGTACCGTGAAAGAGCAAGAGATCTTTATGTCTGAGATCCCATTAATGACTGCTCATGGAACCTTTATTATAAATGGTGTAGAGCGTGTCATAGTTCCTCAGCTAGCACGTTCTTTTGGTGTTTTCTTTACAGAGTCTGAAAGTAAAGGAAGGAAATACTTTGGTGCAAAGATCATCCCAGCACGAGGTGTTTGGATTGAGATAGAAGCTGAAGCGGATGGAGCTATCTATGTACGTATTGATAAGAAGCGAAAATTCCCAGTCACTGCACTCCTTCGCGTAATGGGATTCAACGATAGTGAGACTATCCTCAAAGAGTTCGGACAAAACGAAGTCGCTGATGCGACCATAAAAGCATGTCTTGCAAAAGATACTGCAAAATCTGTAAATGATTCTTATATTGAGATATATAAGCGTCTCCGTGATGGTGATATGGCTACTCCAGAAAACGCGAAAGAGTTTATTGACTCATTGTTTACTACAGAGCGATATGACCTTTCTCCAGTAGGACGATACCGATTCAATAAGCGTTTTGAAAAGTCTATGGATGAAAAAGAACTTCTCCGAAGAACCATTTCAAAAGAAGATTTACTTTCTATTGTTTTACACATTATTTCATTAAACAACGATCCAGCTGCAAAATCAGATGATATCGATCACTTAGGTCAAAGACGAGTACGTTTCGTTGGAGAAATGCTTCAACAAAAAATCCGTACTGGTATGATGCAAATTAAGAGAAACATTCAAGACAGAATGTCTATTGTTGATGTTGATACAGCTATTCCAATACAAATCATAAACCAGAGACCTCTTCAGGCTCGTATTAAAGAATTCTTTACTACAAACCAGTTGTCTCAATTCATGGCTCAAGAAAACGTCCTATACGAGATGGAGCACTTACGTACGCTTTCAGCACTTGGACCCGGAGGTCTCACTCGTGAGCGAGCAGGTCTTGAAGTTCGTGACGTGCATCCTTCTCACTATGGCCGTGTATGTCCTATCCACACACCAGAAGGTCCAAACATTGGTCTTATTTTGCACTTGGCTACTTATGCAAAGATTAACGATTTCGGAATCATTGAAACTCCGTACATAAAAGTAAATAAAGGAAAAATCACAGGAGAAGTGGTGTATTTAAATGCACTTGAAGAAGAAAAATACAACATTGCTCATGCTGGTATTCCATACGATGAAGAAGGAAAAATAACTGCTAAAAAAGTTGCTGCACGCGTAAAGACAGAACCTGGAGAGATAGACAAAGACGAAGTGGATTTTATTGATGTCGCAACGAACCAAGCTTTCTCTCTTGCTACTTCTATGATTCCATTCTTAGAACATGATGACGCAAATCGTGCTCTCATGGGAAGTAATATGCAGAAGCAAGCTGTTCCTTGCGTTCTACCAGAAGCTCCACTTGTAGGAACTGGTGTTGAAGAACTAGCTTCACGTGATTCAGGAAGACTTGTTATCTCAGAAGAAGAAGGAACTGTGTCATATGTAGATGGAAGAAAAGTTGTCATCAAAGGAAAGAAAGAAACAACATATCCTCTCGTAAACTTCTTGCGTAATAACAACTTTGCTGCCTTTCATCAGCGTCCTATTGTAAACGTTGGAGATAAAGTAAAGAAGGGAGAAGTGCTTGCTGATACTTCAAGTAGTGTTGGTGGACAGATCTCAATCGGTCAAAATATTTTCGTAGCATTCTTGTCATGGTCTGGTTCAAACTACGAAGATGCTATCATCGTATCTCAAAGACTAGTAAAGCAAAGTAAATTTACATCTCTCTATATAGAAGAATTCGTATGTGTCGTTCGTGATACAAAACTTGGACCCGAGATCACTACTCGCGATATTCCAAATGTTGGAGAATTAAAACTCAAAGATCTTGATGAAGACGGTATTATCCGTATTGGTGCGGAAGTAAGAGAAAACGATATTTTGGTTGGTAAAATTACACCAAAAGGTGAGACAGAACTTACTCCAGAAGAAAGACTTCTTAGGTCTATCTTTGCTGAAAAGGCTCGTGACGTAAAAGATACATCACTTCGCATGGAACACGGAAAGCGTGGACGTATTACTGGAGTAAAAATATTCTCTCGTGATATGGGTCATACACTTGAAGCGGGGATTATAAAGAAAATAGTTATTGAGGTTGCTCAAATTAGAAATATTTCAGTTGGAGATAAACTCTCAGGACGTCACGGAAACAAAGGTGTCATCTCAACTATTCTTCCAGAAGAAGATATGCCATACATGGCAGATGGTACTCCAGTAGATATCATCCTTTCGCCACTTGGTGTTCCTTCTCGTATGAACTTGGGACAGATTTTGGAAATGCATCTTGGGCTTGCTGCAAATACTCTTGGTTACCAAGCTATCGTGCCTCCATTCTTAGGAGCGAAGCATGAAGAAATAAGTGGAGAATTAGTGAAAGCAGGATTCCCAGAAAATGGTCGCGTGAAACTCTTTGATGGACGAACAGGAGAAGCTTTCGGTCAAGATGTTGCCGTTGGGTATATGTATATGTTGAAACTTCACCACATGGTAGAAGACAAAATTCACATGCGTTCAATTGGTCCGTACTCACTTATCACTCAGCAACCACTCGGAGGTAAAGCTCAAGGTGGAGGACAGAGATTCGGAGAAATGGAGGTGTGGGCACTTGAAGGATACGGAGCTGCATACTCATTACGAGAAATGTTAACAGTAAAGTCTGATGATATCGCTGGTCGTTCACAGACATTTGATTCCATTATTAAAAATGAAATTATCAAAGCGCCAAATTCTCCAGCATCATTCAATGTAATGCTTAATTACTTGAGAGGATTAGCCCTTGATGTTAACTTGAAAAAAATATAATGAAAACACTAAACACAACTGAGTTTGACGCGATAGGATTAAAGCTCGCTTCTCCAGAACAGATTCGAGAATGGTCTTATGGTGAGGTTACAAAACCTGAAACTATAAACTACCGAACAGGTAGAAGTGAAAGAGGAGGACTTTTTGACGAAAAGATATTCGGTCCAGAAAAAGATTACGAATGTTACTGTGGAAAATATCGAAGAATTCGTTATAAAGATATCATTTGTGAAAAATGTGGAGTTGAAGTAACTCGCTCAATCGTACGACGTGAGAGAATGGGCCATATTGACCTTGCTACTCCAGTAGCTCATATTTGGTTTTTAAGAGGAGTGCCATCACGCATGAGTATTCTTCTTAATATTCCTGTTTCTGATTTAGAAAAGGTTATTTATTTCGCTGGGTATATCATCACTAAAGTTTATCAAGAAGAAAAAGATACTGTTATTTCTGAATTAGAAAAAGAATATAAGAGTAAATTAAAAAATTCTGCGGATGAAGAGACAAAAGAAAAGTTAAAGAATTTGCTTTCTGTAACTAAAAAAGAAATCAACGAAATCTTTGAAGGAAAGGTGTTGAATGAAATCTCATTTCATCATTATTCTTTGAAGTATGGAACTTGTTTTGAGGCAAATATTGGAGCTGAAGCTATATACACTATTTTCAAAAATCTAGACTTAAATAAACTAAAAGCTCACACAGAAGGAATGCTAGAAAAGGCTAGTGGAGCAGAAAAAGAAAAGCTACAAAAAAGACTATCTCTCATTCGTGCGATGATTTATGCAGATATCCGCCCTGAATGGATGTTCTTAACCGTGATTCCAGTTATTCCACCAGTACTTCGCCCGATGGTGGCTCTTGATGGTGGACGTCACGCTACATCAGACTTAAATGATTTGTATCGTCGTGTGATAAATCGAAATAATCGCCTCCGAAAACTAAAAGAAATCAATGCTCCAGATGTTATCCTTCGAAACGAAAAAAGAATCATCCAAGAAGCAGTGGATGCACTTATTGATAACTCAATTGCAAAACAGAATGATTCTGTTGCAATGAGTCAATCGCAAAAAAGACCTCTTAAATCTCTTTCTGATAACTTAAAGAGTAAGCAAGGACTATTCCGTCAAAACCTTCTCGGTAAGCGTGTAGACTATTCAGGACGTTCTGTGATTGTTGTTGGACCTCAACTTAAACTCAATCAATGTGGTTTGCCAAAACACATGGCACTTGAGCTTTTCAGACCATTTGTTATCTCAAAAATTCTTCAAGCTGAACTAGCGTTTAATATTCGTGGTGCAAATAAATTGATTGAAGAGCGAACTCCAGAAGTATGGGCAATGCTTGAAGAAGTCATACAAGGAAAATACGTATTACTCAACCGTGCTCCTACATTACATCGTCTGGGTATTCAAGCTTTTAACCCAATCCTTATTGAAGGAAACGCTGTTCAAGTACACCCACTCGTGTGTTCTGCTTTCAATGCGGACTTCGACGGTGACCAGATGGCCGTCTACGTGCCTCTTTCCGAAGAAGCTCAAGCAGAAGCTAAAAACTTGATGGCTGCAAATAAAAACTTGTTGAAACCTCAAAATGGTAATCCTATCGTGCACCCTAGTAAGGATATGGTGCTTGGAAGTTACTGGATGACTAAAGGAGTTGATGGAGAAATCGGGGAAGGAAAGTACTTCTCTAGTCCAAATGCAGCAGTTACTGCATATGAATATGGAGTTGTTTCTCTTCGTGCAAAGATAAAAGTTTTGGCTACGAGTACTCCAAAGTACAAGAAATATGAAGGAGGAATGTTTGATACTACTGTTGGAAAAATTTTATTCAATAGTATTTTACCGAACGACTTTGCTTACATAAACGACGAGATGAACCAAAAGAGACTTTCTGATCTTGTGGATGAATTAATTATGCACTACGGTATCGACATGACTCCTCATGTCCTCGATAAGATTAAAGAATTTGGATTTAAATATTCAACTCTC
Source organism: Candidatus Nomurabacteria bacterium (assembly GCA_052035405.1). Classification (GTDB taxonomy): domain Bacteria; phylum Patescibacteriota; class Minisyncoccia; order Phycocordibacterales; family UBA9973; genus UBA9973. Next base: position 50,775 of record JBPOHQ010000006.1, read on the forward strand.
TCAGGTATTACTTGGGGACTGGATAATGTTAAGGTGCCTGTTGAAAAAGAAACTATTATTGCGAATGGTAGAAAACTTGAAGAAGAAATCCGTGAACAGTGGAGCGAAGGTCTTCTTTCTGATAAAGAGCGATATCAAAAGATTATTGAAGTCTGGACTCACGCAAAGAAGGACTTGGAAAAAGTTCTACCAAAAGCACTCGACAAAAATGGTTCTGCGTTTGATCTATTCACTTCAGGAGCGAGAGGATCTATGGGTCAGCTTATCCAGATGAGTGGTATGAAAGGACTTATCCAGAACAATCAGGGTAAGACGCTAGAATTTCCAATTATTCCATCGTACAAAGAAGGTCTTTCACCAATTGAATATTTCGTCACTACTCACGGTGCACGTAAAGGAGCATCTGATACTGCACTTAACACTGCAAAAGCTGGATACCTTACTCGAAGACTTGTAGATGTTTCTCAAGATGTTGTTATTACCGAAGAAGATTGTGGAACAAAAGAAGGTAAATTAGTCAGCCATGAAAATATTTCTGGTATTGAAATTCCACTTTCAAAAAATATTCGTGGACGTGTGTTAGCTTCTGACCTTAAAGACAAAGAAGGAAAGGTTTTATACAAGAAAGGATTTTTGATTACAAAAGAAGAAGCTCACGTTATTGAAGGACTTGGATTTACAGAAGCATATGTTAGAAGTCCTCTTACTTGCCGTACAGCACATGGACTTTGTCAGATGTGTTATGGATTAGACTTGGGAAGAAACCACCTTGTAGACTTAGGTGAAGCGGTGGGTATCATCGCTGCTCAAGCTATTGGTGAACCGGGAACACAGCTTACACTTCGAACATTCCACGCCGGAGGTGTTGCAGGAACAGATATCACTACTGGTTTGCCTCGTGTTGAAGAAATTTTTGAAAAGAGAATTCCAAAAAATCCAGCTGTAGTATCGCAAACAGATGCAGAGATTATTGAAATTAAGGATAAGGATGGAAAAGAGAAATCAATCAAGGTATTGTCTGATTCAAAAGTTGACGGTAAGCCAAATGAAATAGAGTATAGTATGCCATTTATGAGAATACCGATTGTGAAAATTGGAGATAAGGTGAAAGCTGGAGAACTCCTCACAGATGGATCAGCTGATATCAGTGAAATCTTTAAATACGGAGGAAAAGATATGGTAGAGGAGTATATTATCCGTGAAATTAACAAAGTCTATGAACTTCAAAGTGCTTCTATCTCAAGAAAACACACTGAGATTATTATTCGCCAAATGTTCTCACGAAGAAAGATAAAAGATTCAGGTGAGACTAATTTCTCTATGGGAGACATTGTTGAAAACACTGCACTTATCGAAGAAAACATGCGAGTTGCTGCACTTTCCGCAAAAGAAGCAAAAGCAGAGACTATTGTACTCGGTATTACTGAAGTTTCACTTCGAACAAAGAGTTGGTTATCAGCTGCTTCATTCCAAAACACAAATCGTGTGCTTATTGAAAACGCCGTGAAAGGAGGAATAGATTACCTCAGAGGTTTAAAAGAAAATGTGATTATTGGACGACTTATTCCAGCTGGAACAGGCTTTAGAAAAGCTAAAACTACGCCAGCAGTAGAAGAATAATACAATAGATGAACTCTCCTGTATCTAAAATTAAGGAGAGACTAACAATTGAAGAAGTAGTCTCTTCTTATATAAAAGTTGAAAAAGTTGGCCCAAATTTTAAAGCCAAGTGTCCATTTCACAATGAAAAGACACCATCTTTTTTCATCTCTCCAGATAGGGGAACGTATTATTGTTTTGGTTGTGGAGTTAAAGGAGACATCTTCAGTTTTGTAGAGGAGTTTGAAGGTCTTGATTTTAAGGGTGCATTAAAACTTCTGGCATCGCGAGCAGGCGTCCCTCTTCAAGATTTTAATCGAGAAGCAGAAAGTGAAAAAGACAGGCTCTATAAAGTAATGGAAGAAGCTACGCTTTTCTTTAGTCACAATTTGGAAAAAGAGAATGACGTAGTTTCTTACTTACACAAGAGGGGTTTAGAGGATAAAACAATTAAAGAATTCAGGCTAGGATATGTAAGAAATGAGTGGACATCTTTGTATATATACCTGAAAGCAAAAAAGTTCACTGACAATGATATAGAGAAAGCTGGACTTGTAAAAAAGACAGAAAAGGGTACCTATGATAGATTTCGAGGAAGAGTCATGTTTCCGATTATGGATTCAAGTGGACGAGTAATAGCATTTTCAGGTAGAATTTTTGTAGACGATGGAAAATCAGCAAAGTATTTAAATTCTCCAGAGACACCAATTTTCACTAAGTCAGCAGTTTTGTATGGATTGGATAAAGCAAAGGATTCTATCAGAAAACACAATTTCTCTATTTTGGTTGAAGGTCAAATGGACTTACTTATGTCTCACCAAGCAGGATTCAGAAATACTGTCGCTACTTCAGGTACTGCACTATCTGATCAGGAAATGAACGCAGAGAATGTTGTTTCAAATTTAGGATTAGTACGACGTTTATCAGACAATATAGTTTTGGCATTTGATGCAGATAAGGCGGGACTCCATGCTACACATCGTGCAGGGAAGATTGCACTGTCTTTAGGAATGAACGTGAAAGCAGTTGAATTAGAAGAAGGCGTAGATCCAGCAGACAGGATACTTCACGGTGGTATAGAAGGATGGAAAAAAGACATACGAGAATCAAAACACCTTATAGAATTTTTCATAGCGTCTGTTTTGAAAAAAAATAAAGACATGAGAAGTGCAGGACTTGAAATAAAGAAAGAGGTATTACCATTTATTGATTCACTGCCGAGTGCTATAGAAAAAGCACATTTCTTGAAAAAGATTTACGACCTAACTAATATCCCTATGGTCGCACTAGAAGAAGATTTGAGAAAAGTACACGAAGAGTTAAAAAATGAAAGTAGAAAGTTAGAAGAGATAAGCCTCAATCAGAACCAAGTTTTTAGAAGAGAGCGAATTTTAAAAAGTATCATTGGTATCATTTTTTGGCAACAGACGTTAAAAGAGCCACATTTTAATATAAAGAAAACAATAGAAGAATTAACAAGAATTTTAGAAAAAGAGGAAAAAGATATCTTAGAAAGTTTTTTAGGAGAAAAAGATTCTTTGATTTATCAGGCAGAAGTATCGTATATGTCTGTCGCTTCTTTGGAAAGAGATGTAGGAGACTTACTTTCTAATTTAGAAGAAGAATATTTAACGGAAAAGTTAGTATACCTCAGGTGGAAATTGCAAAAAGCAGAAGAAGATAAAGACTTCGAACATTCAAAAGAATTATTACAAGAATTTCAAATTATAAGTAACAAGAGACAAGATATAAAAAATAGTCGTAAAAAATAATTAAAGATATTCCTTATGAAAAAGAAAATAAATAACAAAAAAGTGAATAAAAAAATAAAAACTACAAAGAAGATAGTAAAAGCTAAAAAGGTAATTAAAAAGGCCGTAAAGAAAGTTGTCAAAAAAACAGTGAAAGTAGTAAAGAAACCAAAGGTTGCGAAGATTGTTGTAAAAAAACAACCAAAAACAAAAGAAGTGAAGAAGCCCATAAAGAAACTTAACGCTGCAGAGAGAAAAGCTGAAGACTTAGAGAAGAAATCAAATGAACTTGTAGAAAAAGGACGCAAGCGAGGGTTTATAACCTATGATGAGATTCTAAAAACATTTCCTGATATTGAAAACAATATTCTCTTTTTAGATGAATTATATGAGAAATTTGCTACTGTAGGTATCGATGTATTGGAAGGTGGTAACTTGCTTAACCTTGATATCGACTTGAACGATAAAGAATTAAACAAAGGAGGAATACACGACTCTATTCAAATGTATCTGAAAGAAATAGGTCAGTATCCACTTATTTACGCAAATGAGGAAAAGGATCTGGCGAAGAGAATCGAACAAGGCGATGAAGAAGCAAAGAATTTACTTGCTCGGGCAAACCTTCGTCTTGTAGTATCTATTGCTAAGAAGTATGTAGGTAGAAGTGCAAACCTTACGCTCCTTGACCTTATCCAAGAAGGGAACTTAGGACTCTTTAAAGCAGTTGAAAAGTTTGATTGGACTAAAGGATATAAATTCTCTACGTATGCGACGTGGTGGATTCGTCAGTCTATCACTCGTGCACTTGCTGATCAGTCTCGAACTATTCGTATTCCAGTGCACATGGTTGAGACTATTTCTAAATACAAACAAATACATAGAAAACTAAGCCAAGACTTAGGACGCGAACCTCTTGCTGAAGAAATAGCAACTGAGATGGGAATACCTGTGGATAAGATTCATGTTATTGAAAATATTAACCAAGAGACTATTTCACTTGAGCAGCCAATAGGAGATGATGATGACAAGTCAACTCTTGAGAACTTTATTCCTGATGACAAGATACTTCGCCCTGACCAAGAGTCCTCTAGAAGAATTCTTTCTGATCAAATTCGTGAAGTCCTCGACGAGTTAAATCCAAAAGAAAGAAAAATACTTGAAATGCGTTACGGATTACTTGATGGTATACAACATACTCTAGAGAGAGTTGGAGAGGAGTTTGGAGTTACTCGAGAACGTATTCGTCAGATTGAAGCGAAGGTTCACGAAAAACTCAGAAGTCATGACAAGATTTCTCGTCTCAAAAATTACTTTGATTAACTATATGTAAATAAAAAATAAAAAATCCTCTCATTGGATGAGAGGATTTTTTATTTTAAGAATTACTCCTTATTTAAGGAGTGCGTCTATTTTCTCCTGGATAACTTCGATAGGTTGTGCACCTTGAATCATATCAACCACCTCACCGTTTACTTTAAGGAAACTGGTAGGTGTGCCCTGGACACCAGCTGCTTTTCCGGCCATGATATCGCTTTCAATTTTATCTGCAAATTTTCCACTTGCGAGACAGGTGTTAAATAAAGATACATCAAGTCCAATATCTTTCGCTATTGTTGGAAGCTCAGACACATCCAAACTGTCGTTTGATTGTGTGCGGGTATAGATTTCATCAACGTATTTCCAAAAAGTGATGTTGTTTCCTTGTTCCCACGCACATTCAAGTGCTTCAGATTCGTGAAATGCTTTTTTGTGAAGTTGAGGAATAGGGTAATGTCTGTATTCCCAAGCAATTTTTCCATTGTATTGTTTCATTAATGTTTTCATTGTCTCGTGAAAGGACTTGCAGAAAGGACACTCGGTGTCAGTGTATTCGACTATAGTTATTTTTACTGTATCGCTTCCTACTAGGTGAACATCTGATACTGTTGGTGTTATTTCTATACCGTCAAAAGAATTTGTCTGTGTGGCTACAGGTCTCTCTGGTTTTTTACCTCCTAAAAATATAGTTAAGGCAAAAAAGAGGATTATAGCAACAGAAGAAATAATAGTTTTTTGCGTATTCGATCCTTTTTTTATGACTGATTGTGTTTGATTTTCCATGTAATGTATATAGCTTATGTAAGCATTTATGATTAATATACTATTGTAGCACTTTTGGGTCGGTATGGTATACTTTTAGTATTGAAAGGTCTTTTTATTAAATTAATCTAATATACTCTTTGTGAGTATATATAAAAATTATAATATGTGTTGTAATTCAAAAGGTTGTTGTAAAAGTGCTGGTTGTACAGCAAGTATGATTGCTAAGATTTTAGTGATCATCGGAGGTCTTAATTGGGGTCTCGTAGGAGCTGGAATGCTTGCAAGCGGTACTATGTCTTGGAATTTGGTAAGTAAACTACTTGGTGCTTGGCCTATGGTAGAAGCTGTTGTGTACGTAGTTGTAGGTATCTGTGCAGTTGTTATGGCTGTTGGCTGCCGATGTAAGAAGTGTCAGTCTGGAGTATGTGAAGCATGTACTACAGAAGGACATGCAGACCACAAAATGGATAGTGTAAACGCTCCAAAAGTATAATATTCTTTTGTTCATAATCACAAAACTCTTGACCTTAAAAGTCAAGAGTTTTGTTGCTTAAACCCCCTAAAAATGCTAGTATGAGAGATACTTATGGATTCCATTATAGGCATAATTTTTTATGTGCTTGTCTTCCTGTCACTATACGTGCAGGTCTTTTTTCTTGTTACTTTTTTAGAAAATCGTAAGAAAATAGTGACCCGAAAAGGGGAGATCAAGCTCAGAGAGTACCCCGCGGTTACTATTGTTGTGCCATGTTGGAATGAAGAAAAGACCATATCAAAGACCGTGCATTCTTTGCTTGATATGAACTATCCAAAGGATAAATTAAATATTTTTCTCGTAGATGATGGTTCTACTGACAGTACTTGGGAAGTAATACAGACGTTTAAAAAACATGAAAACATCCAAGTCTTTCATAAAGAGAATGGTGGTAAGCATACTGCACTTAACTTAGGATTAGAGAAGTCTACGACTGACTTCTTTGGTTGTTTGGATGCAGACTCTATCGCTGATCGAGAATCTTTAGTTCGCATTATGAGTTATTTTGAAAAAGATCCTTCCACTATGGCTGTAGCTCCATCTATCATCGTTCATAATGCTAAAACACTGATTCAAAATGCACAAACCGCTGAGTATTATATGGCAGTATACGTGAAGAAAATGTTAGGCTTTTTGGGTGGTATTCACGTTACCCCTGGACCTCTTACTATCTTTAAGAGAAAAGTATTCGACACACTAGGTCCATACAGACATGCACACAACACCGAAGACATGGAAATAGCATATAGAATGCAGAAGAACCACTATAAAATAGAACAATGTAATGATGCATATGTATATACAAATACACCTCCTACTGCGGTAAAGCTCTACAAGCAGAGACTGCGCTGGATCTATGGTTTTATTAACAATACTCTCGACTACAAGTATCTTCTATTTAAAAGAAAATATGGAAATTTCTCTATGTTTACTGTACCGGCAGGTGTTATCTCTATTTTCGCGGCTAGTTACTTATTTTTTCGATTTTTATATGAAGCTGTTAAATTTATTTATACAAAGTTTATACAAGTAAGTGCAGTAGGATTTGATGTTTCGTTTAATCCAAACTTTGATCCATTTTTTATAAACACCCATTTTTTCCTTTTCATTACAATCATGCTGTACTCTTTGGTTATTTTTTCTATGATATTGGGGAGGAAAATAGCTAGTGGCAAATGGAAGCTATCTGCAGATATGTTGTATTTCTTCTTTATTTTTAGTGTGATTGCCCCGATATGGCTCATGAAAGCAGTGTATAATACATTACTCGTTAAAAAACCAGCGTGGAGATAAATTATATAGATAATATAAATAATATGGAACAAAATAAATTTGATTGGAAAAAATATGTAGTTGTTTTTTTTATAACCGTTATGCTGTTTGTTACAGCAAGTTATGTAAGTAGTTATTTTAATAATAAAAAAATCGGACAGTTAAAAGTAATTCAGGATCAGATATCGATAGATATACTCTCTTCTGAGACTCAATTCTCTTTACTTTCAGATTTATCATGTAAATCTGTATCAGATTCTTTTTTGTCAGAAGAACTTAATGAGTTTGGTACAAAATTAGAATGGGGTGAGCAGAATCTTGGAAACAAAGAAGAAGTAGCCTACTTAAGGAAATACTATTCATTACTACAAATTAAAGATTATCTTTTAATGAAAAAAATATCTTCTCGTTGTGGTATTAAATCAGCTTTTGTTTTGTATTTTTATACTACAGCTGAAAATTGTACTGAGTGTCTTAAGCAAAGTCTGGTTTTGTCTAAATTAAAAGAAAAGTACCCAATGTTGCGAGTGTATTCTTTTGATTATAGTACAGACCTATCAGCTGTTAAATCTATGCTTGAAATATATAAAATAGAAGACACTAAACTTCCAGCCATGGTCGTCTCAGATGACGTTTTAACAGGCTTTAACTCAGCAGATGAACTAGAATCAATAATCAAAAAAACGTTCAATTTAGAAGAAAAAAACCCCACTGATAGTAAAGAATAATTTAATAATTTTATACAAAATTATTAAAGCTCAAATACAAAAATATCCCATAAAATATGGGATATTTTTGTATTTGAGCCGCCTCTCAGATTCGAACTGAGGACCTTCGCTTTACAAAAGCGTTGCTCTACCAACTGAGCTAAGGCGGCTTATATACCTATCTAATCTACACTAAATCCTTTTTTAATTCAACCCCTCTTCTGCTTTTATTTTTTCCTTTATGATACGTATCTTACTTTTGTAATCTCCTATGATTTTTAAGAATTTTGAAGCTTGTTTTCTCTCTGATACTAATTTATTTTTTGAACTATATTTTTGATGAATCTTATGTACCATATTTTTAGCAATCTGATATTTATTTTTCAATAAATGAGATAATTTTATATATATTCTAATGCTTACTACAAGAATAATATATCCATAGATTTTAAACTTTTTTATGGCTATAACTTTGATTTCTTCTAAATCTGGGACATCAAGAGTCAGTTCTGTTCCCGCATGGGTTTTTAATTCTTTAAGCAATATCACTCTTCTCATAACCATAAAGGCTATAGCAAAGAGTGATATAAAAAATAAGGATAAATAAATATACATTGTCTAAGTTGCTTAAAGCTATCTATTAGATAGAGTATCTTTTAACAGATGTTATTTTTGCTTTATTTTGGTCTAAGAGTTGTGCAATGGTTTGATCACTGTTTTTAATGAAAGGTTGATCCATGAGAGTTTTCTCTTTAAAATACGTAGCCATCTTACCTTCAAGCATTTTTTTCTTGATATCTTCAGGTTTGTCGATGTTTGCTACTTCTTTAGCAAATATCTCATTCATTGTTTGTTTAATTTCGTCATTTACATCAGATGATGTTATGTATTCAGGTCTCATAGCAGCTACGTGCATAGCAATATCTTTTGCGAGTTCAGTATTTCCGCCTTCTAGAGATACAATAACAGCACTTTTGCCTTGGTGAACATAATTACCAACAACAGGACCTGTAACTTCAAAAACTTCTCCAAGTTCAACTTTTTCTCCAGTTTTTTGTATTACTCCATCAATCATCTCTTTTGAGTCTTCTTTCATTTTGTCTATTCCTTCGTTTAGGGCTTTATCTGTCAGATCAGAAAGAAGTTTTAAAAAGTCCTCATTTCTTGAGACGAAATCAGTTTCACAGTGAAGAGCAACTAATACAGTCTTCTCTCCAGCATTTTTAACAGATACAGCACCATCAGCTGCGTTTCTGTCTGCTTTCTTAAGAGCGATGTCAGAACTGGTTTTCTTTAAGATTGCGACTGCTTTTTGCATATCGCCTTCAGCTTCTTCTAGGGCCTTTCGACATTGCATCACGGAAATACCTGTTGCATTTCTAAGTTCCTTTACTAACTCAGTTGTTATTTGTATTGACATACTATTTATTTGTTAAGCTTTTAAATTTTGAGTCCCTTCAGTGCTCTTGTAAGCAGCTGTGATTGCGTTTGTGAAAAACTTGATAGACATAGTTCCAGCGTCGTTTGCGAGTATTGGGTAATCTATACCTTTCATGTTTGAATCAGAATTAAGTAGTGCAATAACAGGGACATTTGAAGTTTTGCATTCAGCAAGAGCGATGTGTTCCTTTTTAGTATCTACGATAAACACTGCGTCTGGAGTCTTTTTAACACCAACGAGGCCGGAGTAATAACGAGAGAGTTTTTCCATTTTCTTTGCCATAACAACTCTTTCTTTCTTTGTGTACTTATCGAGTCCTCCTGAGACACTATCTTTTCGGTAATTTTCAAGTTCTGCTATTCTTTTTTTGATTTCACTGAAGTTAGAGAGAGTGCCACCAATCCATCGTTCTGTAACATATGGCATACCGAGAGATTCTGCCATAGACATAACTGCTTCCTTTGCCTCAGGCTTGGTACCAACAAAAAGGATAGTCTTATTCTTTGCTGCGAGGGTCTTTACGAACTCTAATGCAGCATCGAGCATGACACTCGTCTTCTCGAGATCGATAATGTCTGTTTTGTTCTTAGTTGTATAGATGTAAGAGCTGGTAGAAGGGTGTCTTCGAGACTTTCCGTAACCATAGTGTGCTCCTGCCTTAAACATATTTTCTATTAAATTTTGGCTGTTGTCAGTTTTTTGCATATGAATCATACTATCAGAAAGTAGGGTATTTTGCAACTTCTTTAAGTCTTTATTCTGTCTTTGACCAAAAGGTATTTTTCGGTTAAGATGAGGCTTATGAGACAATCAAAACTTTTCACTAAGACTAAGAAAGATGCACCAACAGACGAAGTATCGAAGAATGCTGAACTTCTCATTCGTGCTGGTTTTATTCATAAAGAAATGGCAGGAGTATATTCGTACTTACCTTTAGGTTTAAGAACTTTAAAGAAGGTGGAAAATGTTATTCGTGAAGAAATGAATGCTATTGGAGCAAACGAACTTATTATGACAGCTCTTCAGAAAAAAGAAGTATGGGAAAAAGTTGGAAGATGGAATGATGAAGTTGTCGATGTTTGGTTTAAAACAAAATTAAAAGACGGTATTGAGCTTGGGTTAGGTTTTACTCATGACGAGCAGTTGGTAAATTTATTGACTGAGTATGTGCAATCTTATAAAGATTTACCTCTATACTTGTATCAAATACAAACAAAATTTAGAAACGAACTTCGTGCTAAAAGTGGTATTATGCGTGGGCGCGAGTTCGTAATGAAAGACCTTTATTCTTTTACTAAAAATCAAAAAGATTTAGATATTTTTTACGAAGAGGTTAAAAGGGCTTACATGAAGATCTTTACAAGATGTGGTATTGGGCATAGAACATATATTACATTTGCCAGTGGAGGAACTTTTTCTCAGTTTTCTCATGAATTTCAAACCATATCAGAAGCAGGGGAAGATGTTGTTTATGTAGAAGAAAGTAAAAATGTTGCTTTAAATGAAGAGATTATTACAGATGAGATTTTGAAAGAATTGGGTGTAGAAAGAGAAAATCTTGTTGCAAAGAAATCTATTGAAGTCGGCAATATATTTAAACAGTCTACTAAATTCACTGATCCTTTTGACTTGTCTTTTCAAGATGAAAAGGGGAATAAAAATTCAATTTATATGGGGGGTTATGGTATTGGTGTTACTCGCCTTATGGGCACTATTGTAGAAGTACTGTCTGATGACAAAGGTATTATCTGGCCTGAAGCCGTGGCTCCATTCAAGGTGCATTTACTTGTATTGGGTGAAGATGAAGCGGTTAAAATGGAAGCGAATAAAGTTTATGAAAAGCTTTTAGAAAATGGTGTTGAAGTTTTGTTTGATGATAGAGTCGGTATGTCACCAGGCGAGAAGTTCGCGGACGCAGATTTACTTGGTATGCCTGTCCGAGTGGTTGTCTCTCTTCGAAGCATGAAAGAGAATGGCGTTGAAGTAAAGAAACGTACAGAAGAAAAAGGGCAAGTCGTAGGATTAGAGGAGTTACTAAAGACTTTAAAGGATAATGTTTAAAAAATTCTACAAATTAATTTCAAATGATATTGGTATAGATTTAGGTACTGCAAATACTCTCGTCTATCTCAAAGGGCACGGGATAGTTATTAATGAGCCTTCAGTAGTCGCAGTTAATATTAAGACAAATCAAATCCTAGCTGTTGGAGATAAGGCAAAAGAAATGCTTGGTCGCACACCAGGGCACATTCGAGCGATTCGTCCACTTGTCGACGGGGTCATTTCTGATTTTGAAGTAACAGAAGAAATGCTTTCATATCTCATTAATAAAGCAGATAAAATTGCTCCAAAGATTTCTCGTCCACGAGTTGTTATAGGTGTACCTTCTGGAACCACAAATGTTGAATCTCGTGCTGTGTACGACGCTGCTCGCAATGCTGGAGCCCGGGAAGTGTATCTCATAGAGGAACCAATGGCTGCAGCTATTGGGATACGTTTACCTATTAAAGATCCAGTAGGTTCTATGATTATAGATATTGGTGGAGGGACGACAGATATTGCTGTTATCTCATTAGGTGGAATTGTTAAATCCAACAATTTAAAAATAGCGGGTGACAGATTGAATAATGACATTATTACTTATATGCGTGATGAATTTAAGATTTTAGTTGGAGAAAAAACAGCCGAGATGGTTAAGATGGCTATCGCTTCTGTAATTCCTGGTCCTTATATGGAGGCAGAAGTACGAGGTCGTGATTTACTTACCGGACTTCCTCGTGAAGTAGTTGTGACTGATTCTGATATTCGTGAAGCTATCTCTGCATCTGTACGAGAACTTGTTGAAGGGGTAAAAGATGTACTTGAAAATACTCCACCTGAAATACTTTCTGATGTGATGCGTCGTGGTATTACGCTCTCTGGAGGAGGAGCATTATTGTTAGGTCTCGACAGATTACTCCAGAGTGTTCTTAAAATTCCTATATATGTCGTTGATGATCCACTTTCAGCTGTAGCACGAGGGACCGGGGTTGTTCTCGATGACATAGACGCTTATAAAGAAGTATTGATTGGTAATCAAGATGAGTTACCTCCTCGATAAAAAAAATAAAAAGAAAAAAGTAATGAATATCAGTATACTGGTGCTTTTTTTTATTTTAATTTTTATTTTCCGTACTTCCGTATTTGGTGGACTATCTCAGTCAACGAATTTCTTGTTTAGACCGATTCTGTCAATAGGTTCCAATATTAGTGAGAACTTTGCCCGTATGCGATATTTTTTTCTCTCTAAAAAAAGTCTCTTAGAAGAAAACGGTGCTCTTAAAAAGAAGGTGTCCGAAATCGAAGCACATACTGCCAGTCACGATTCTCTAATTGAAGAGAATTTAAAATTAAAAGAAATATTAAATCGAAAGGATACAGGCACTGAATTTGTTTTAGCTACAATATTATCTAAACCAAATACATCTTTGTACGATACTTTGCTCATTGATGTGGGTGGAGCACGAGGACTTGTGGTTGGAGATGCTGTTTTTGCTTTTGGTAATATTCCTATTGGCCGTGTCTCTGAGGTTTTTGAAACATCTGCTAAGGTTGTTTTGTTTTCAACAAGTGGTGAGAAAACTGAAGGGATTGTTCAAGGTAAAGATGTTTTTCTTCAACTTATTGGTCGTGGAGGTGGAAATTTTGAGAGTATTATCCCTCGCGATTTTACGTTAGAAAAAGGGACCGAAGTGGTTATGCCAGGAATTAAGCCATACCTTGTAGCTACCGTAGAAGGAATTCTCTCTGATCCTCGTGACTCATATAAAAAAGCAATATTTAGAAGTCCTGTAAATATTCAAGAGTTAAAATTTGTACAAGTGAGAAAATAATTTTTATAATGCATTTTAAAATAGAAAAAAAATTAGAAAATAGTTTGGGTAGGGTTGGGGTATTGAGTACTCCTCATGGAGATATCCTCACTCCATCTTTTGTTGCTGTGGGTACGAAGGCCACAGTAAAATCTTTGAGTCCTGACCAAGTGCGTGAAGCCGGTACTCAAGTAGTCCTTGGGAATACATATCACTTATTTTTACAACCAGGCGATGAAATAGTTCGTGACGCAGGAGGTATAGGTAAGTTTATGAACTGGAGTGGTCCGACGATGACTGACTCCGGAGGATTCCAAGTTTTTTCTCTCGGTGCTGCGTATGGAAAAGATATTTCAAAAGTAGTAAAGATTACCGATCCATCGCTCATGATTCCAGAACGTTTTGATGATTCTGATGCTCCGAGGCTCGCAAAGATTGGACAAGACGGGGTTTCGTTTAAGTCTCACTTAGATGGAAGTATTCACTACATCACTCCAGAGAAATCTATTCAGATTCAGCACAATCTTGGTGCAGATATGATTTTTACGTTTGATGAGTGTACTTCACCGGCAGAAGATTTAAAGTATCAAGAAGAAGCGTTGGAGCGGACACATATGTGGGCAAAGCGTTGCCTGGCTGAACATATACAATTAAATACAGAAAACAAAATTGCACTATTTGGGATAGTCCAAGGTGGACGCGAAGAATCTTTGAGAAAAATGTCTGCGAAAATAATCGCTGAAATGAGTGTTGAGGGTAAACAATTTGATGGTTTTGGCATTGGGGGTAGTTTTGCAAAAGAAGATATGTCGACTGCAGTGAAATGGGTAAATGAAATCTTACCCGAAGAAAAGCCGCGACATTTGTTGGGTATAGGAGAACCAGAAGATTTATTCATGGGTATAGAAAATGGAGTAGATTTATTTGATTGTGTATTACCAACGAGACTTGGCAGAAACGGTACTATTTATACTAAAAACGGCAAGATAATCATCGGTAATACAAAGTTTCGCACTGACTACACCCCTATAGAAGCAGACTGTCAATGTTATACATGCAAGAATTATACCCGGGCTTATATTGCTCATTTATTCCACGGGAAAGAGATGCTTGCGGGTACATTAGCTTCAACACACAACCTGTATTTCATTGTTAATCTAGTAAAACGTATCCGTCAGTCAATCATAGATGACACTTTTTTTGAATTCAAAGACAGCTTTCTTAAAACATATACACAGGATAAGATCTAGGTATTTACATTTCTATCGTTTCTGGTACTATAACTTTATTATTATTTTTTTTGAGCTATGGCACTCTGCATTAGTTCCGTAAATAAATGGGTACAAACAAGCGGGCTTCGGCCTCAAAAAAGCTATGGAAGGTAGGTTTAAAAGATTTCAATACTCAATACTTCGACTTCAATAAGGACGGAGATCTCAACATTAAAGAGGGGCACAATATTTATAACGTTAAGTATTTAACGGAAAAATTTGGAACATCACTTCAAATACTGATGCCTTTTATTATTGAAGAACGCCTCGAGGATTTGATGGACTTAGCTGATAGTACTATTAAAAAAATAGGCTACCAAGGTAAGTTTTTTTATCATTACCCGATGAAAGTGAATCAAAACAGGGAAGTAGTTATGTCTATTGTTGGAGAAGGGGCTCATCTAGAGACCTCTTCATACAATGACCTGTGGCTTATAAAAAGAATGCTTGAGCAAGAGAAGTTTAATCCAGACATTCGCATTCTCTGTAGTGGACCTAAAAATGATGCGTACATAAATCTTATCGACGATCTGCAGCATAAAGGAGTAAAAATTTTCCCGCTCATAGAAGGACCAAGTGAGTTGAAGGCGTTACAACACTCAAAATTCAATGTAGGTATTAGACTTGATATGCCGGTTAAGGCGAGTTCTCATTGGAACAAGCAACTCGACCGTTTCGGATTTTCTGCAAAAGAAATACAGTCCATGGGAGCTTTTAAAAATCTAAAAATTCTTCACTACCATATCGGTTCTCAGATTGAGAAGCCGATGGATATTTTGATTCCTATTAAGTATGCACTTAATGTATATTTCAAATTAAAGAAAACAAATCCATCACTCGATACACTCGATATTGGTGGAGGAATGCCGATTCCATATACTCGCACAAAAGGGTACACTGTAGATAAATTAATGGAAAAGATTTTTGAACTCCTTAAATCTGAATCTGACAAACATGGTATGCCGCATCCAAATCTCATCTGTGAGTGGGGACGGTATATTGTCGCTCCCGCACAAATAACTATCTTTAAAGTTATAGACACAAAACCAATTCATAAAAAGAAAAATGATGCAAAGAAATGGTATGTGATTGATGGAAGTTTTATGAACGATTTGTGTGACACTTGGGCTATTGATCAGAAATGGGCTATCGCACCAGTAAATATTAATGGTGATGAAAAACTTACTGAAGTATGGCTTGCAGGAAGTACTTGTGACTCAGACGATGTGTATCGTGGCGTAGAAAATTCTGTCACTCTCCCTGATTTTAATAGCGAAGACAGTGCAGCATCTATGTATATCGCAGTATTTGATACGGGTGCATATCAAGATGCATTGTCTATGAATCATTGCTTGATTTCTCATCCTCAGAGAATCATTGCGGAAAACGGACATATTGTTGTTGCTCGAAAGAGAAGTACGCCCGAAGAAGTAGGTAGATCTCTTGGTTGGCACGGAGGTGGAAAATAATATGAAAAATTTCCTCAGTCTTTGTTTGATTGTTGTATTTCTGTCAGGAGTTTTTTTATTGGTGACCAATAAAAAAACAGCACAAAATATCGCACCACAACACATACAGTATGTTGCTATAAACAAGGCTTTAATTAAAGTAGATGTGGTTATAACTGCAGAAGATCAAGAAAAAGGATTAGGAGGCAGGGAATCACTTGGGGAAAACGAAGGGATGCTTTTTGTCTTCGCTACTCCAGATAAACATTTTTTTTGGATGAAAGATATGAAGTTTGCTATTGATATGGTTTGGCTAGATGAGTTTGGAAGGATTGTATATATTGAAAAGAACGCCACTCCAGCATCATATCCGGAACTCTTCGGTCCTAAAAAATCTTCTAAATATGTATTAGAAATTCCTGCAGGATTCTCAGATATACAAAACATACAAGTCGGAGATAAAGCAGAGTTTCTCTCTATTACACCGACAAACAAATAATTAATACACCAAAATAAAAACCCCGCATTTGCGGGGTTTTTATTTTTATTGTTTATTGAACAGTTGCAATCTTTCGTGCTACCCAGATTATGAGGAATATGAGTATTAATAGAAGTAACCAACCATAGAATGTGTTCGGTAGAAAACTTGCTCCAAAGAGTGAGTTTGCTGCATTTGCATTGTAGTTAGCAGCATTAGAAGAAATTGTGCTAGATGCGTATGGATTTGCTCCTAAAGTACTGTTAGTGCTTACAGTAGCATTGTTTGTACTTACTGTTGTGTTATTTGCATTTGAAGTATTTTGAATGTATTTAGTATCAGTAACAATGTACTTTGTATTGTGTACATACTCTGTTGTTCCTGCTGTATTTATTACTCGAGGAGTTTGCTGAACAACTACTGGTGCTTGGTAATATTGTGTGACAGCAGGGTAGTAGTATTGTTGTGTGTTTACTGGTGCTTGATATGCGGTCATAAAAGAAGAGATATTTCCTTTCATTGTTTCATATCCATTATTTGCTACAAGTCTAAAGTAGTATGTAGTACTTGGCTGTAGTCCTTGTATGCTATATGAATAGGGAACTTGATAAGGTGCAGAACCAATAATCTCGTGTGGAGTTTGGTTTGCAAACCCTAAATCAGGATACGTACTGTATTCGAACCATACAGTGGTCGTATATCCATCTGGATTTACACTTCCATGTAAAACTGCTCCATATGAACTCGGGGTAGAGTTTGTGGTTGTTGTATATAATGTTTGTGCTTGAGCTGATTGGCCGAAAGAGAGGACAAGTCCCAAAGCGAAGAATGCAAAGATTCCGTTTTTGATAAAATTTTTCATATCACTAATATATCATACTTTTGTTTAAAAGTCAAGCCTTGTAAATGAAAATCCCCTTGCGTTTAGCAAGGGGACGTCCATATAAAGTGAGGTATCTATAAGCCGAATTCTGTACTCAAAAGAGTGATAGTTATTTATCTAGGCTAAAAATTACTCTTTAGCTCAAGCGATTCTCCCCGCAAAGCGGGGCACGATCTTGCATCCACGTAAGGATTTAGCCGTTTCATCTCAAACGTTACCATTTGAGTTTATCCAAAAGATTGTTCTCTTGGATAACCTTTCCTTTCGGAAAAAGTCGTCACTGTTCGCACCTATGTATCACTACACATGGGGATTACCCACTACGCTTGTCTATTAAAAGACTAAATGTTCGGACTTTCCTCTGTGATTTACACCACAGCAACCATCTGATACCTCAGCCAAATAGTATACCACTTGCATTTTTTTTACAAGTATGCTATACTGTATTTGTGAGTGTGAGGTTGTCTCACATTTTTATATAACAATATATGTGCCGCAAGAGCCCCACCGCAAGGTGGGGCTCTTGTATTTAGCGTAAGGGGGTGAGCTTGGGATAGGGACCCAAGCACAAGGCCGGAGTGCGACGGTACGAGGCAGGCACGAAGAATTTTTCAGCAGAAAAATATCTGTGTGTTTTGTTTTGTGCTCTTTATTTTTGTAATATGTTAAAATATAAAGCATGAATACAGGTATAGAATCTTGGAAAAATCTTTTAACCTATGCATATAATGCTTTTTCTATTCCTTTATTATTAAACACACTTTTTTCTCCTTGGAAAAATGATACTGCAAAAGATGCTCATTTTTCTTTTGTTGAACGCATCGTGTACGCTATTTTTTCTAGAGTTTTAGGGTTTGTTGCTCGGATCCTTTTAATATGCGTTGGACTTATTTTTTCATTTTTAGTTATGCTTACGTATCCGATATTTTTACTTTTACCGATAAAGATAAGTCGTGAATCTCTGGAGTCTCTGGGTAGCATTGGAGCAGAATTATCCTATGGTGATACATACCATTTAAATCGGTATGGCCATGATATCAGTGGTGCAAGGGATTTAAAACTATATGGTAAAGAAAAAGCATTTCGTATGATTGAGCGAGCGCTCTCTAAAGACAATAATCACAATGTTCTTTTGGTGGGGGATATCGGTGTCGGTAAAGATACGCTGATAGATCATCTGGGTAAGCTTGGTCAATCAGGGCTTTCGTTTAGAGGTATTCATCATCACCGTGTCGTAGAGCTTCCGCTTGAAAATATAACATTAGAAGATTTTGATAAGTCTCTTGTAGAAGCAAAGGCTGCCGGGAATGTCATTTTAGTTTTAAAAAATATTCATGCATACGAATCCCTATATGAAAGATTGCTCCCTTATTTGAATACATCTCATTTGGCTATCATTGCAACAACTGATTTTTCTGATTATGATCGAGTTTTAAAAATGCATCCAGAATTTCTCTCAAAATTTGAGAAAGTAGATATATTGGCAACTAGCACAGAAGAGACATTTGAAATACTTGTAAACTACTCAGTACTCCATCACGTGCATGTAAAAAAAGAAGTACTCAAAGAATTAGTAGGACTCGCTGATCGATTTATTGCAAACCAATCCCAGCCTTTAAAATCGATTTTGATAGTGGACGAATTACGAGCGTTGGGGAGAGACATTACCACAGAAGACGTACGACAAATTATTTCTGACAAGACCAATATTCCGATAGGTGCTCTTGGTGCTGATGAACGTAAAGTTCTCGTCGAACTCGAAGAGACTATGAGAAGTAAAATCATCGGACAAGATGAAGCGGTTAAAGATGTATCTGAAGCACTCAGACGTTTACGTACAGGAGTCGCTGATCCATCAAAACCTGCAGGAAGTTTTCTTTTCTTGGGTCCGACTGGAGTAGGTAAGACATACACTGCAAAGATTTTAGCTGAGAGTTATTTTGGCAGAAAAGACTCTATGATTCGTTTTGATATGAGTGAATTTTCTCAACCTGATGCAACAGTACTTTTTGCCGAGAGACTTGGCTCTGTAATAGAAGAGAACCCTTTATCACTCGTATTCTTTGACGAGCTCGAAAAAGCTCACAGGACTATTCATCAACTTCTCCTGCAAGTACTCGACGAGGGACGTATGACTCGAGAGAATGGTCGTGTGGCAAATTTTAGAGATGCTATAATCATCGCCACCTCGAACGCCGGCAGTGCCCAAATAATAGAGAATCCAAATATAGATAAAAAGAATTTAATTGATACATTGATTAAAAACAATACCTACGCACCAGAATTTTTAAATCGTTTTAGTGGCATTATTCTTTTCAAACCGCTTTCCACAAAAGAGGCGAGAGAGATATCTTCATTATTACTTTCAGAACTTTCAGAAAGAATTTTAAAAGACAAAGGAGTAAAACTCGAAGTAACTGATGCACTCATAGACCACGTCGCTTCTGCAGGGTTTGATCCAGACTTCGGAGCAAGGCCTATTAAGCGTGCAATAGAAGAAATCGTAGAGAATAAAATAGCTGACTATATAATCAAAGGAGAGACGAGTGGCACTATTAAAATTATGTAAAAAAATAAGCGGCCTTTTGAGCCGCATTTGAAGGTGAGTGTTTAATTTTTTGTTTTGTATGCTCCTAGAGAAATGAGCACAAGGAGTATCTGGAGAACCCCTTTTACGGCTCCCAAACCACCCCGAAAGAAGGCTTTTGCTAATAGTCTAAGCATAGTTAAAGAATTTTTGTTACCTTACCTTATATTTTAGTTTTTGTAAATGCTACATATATGGTAAAATGTAGGTACTTAGTTTTATAGCTAATTTATCCTTATATCTCTTTATGTTATATAGGTTTTTCACTATCGTCATAGACGGGAAGGGCGAAGCCGTGTGTTATCTAGAGAGGGTTGACTTTTTGTCTTAAATATGCTATATTACTGAAGTTAAAAATGTATCTTGACAAAAGAGCGTTTAGCTGGTCTTTTCCATCTACAGCTCCATAGCATTTATTAAAACGAGAAAAACTCGTTTACTTATGTTTATCTTAATGATAAGCAGTTCTTGTCAGAGCATATCTCTGACACTATGTTAGTTTACTGAAAAAGCGAATTGCATGAGAAAAAGTTTTAAGAAAAACAGAAGCAGAAAAAATAATTTTACACTCTTGAATTATTTTTTCTGCTTCTGTATTAAATGGAGCGGACAATAAATTTTGAAACTCCCTAAGACTTGTCGAAGGGATTAAGATATAGCAGAAAAGTTTTTACGAAAACTTTTCTGCGAGATTAAGCCCACTTGATTTCTGTCCTCCGTTACCTTTCGTGATGGAAAATAATCCTATAACGGATTGCATTAATCATTTGGGCATAAAAAATTTTTTTCCATCACTACTTAAACTTTTCTAAACATGCGACAAAAAATCGCTTTCTTCTTGACCGCGTTCCTGATGATCCTCGTAACTGAGGGGAGGTTGAGCGCACAAACTATTACAGTACACACCACGCCGACCGAGTGTTTCGGTCCGTGCGTTGGCACTGCTCAGATTATAGGATTATGTCCGGAAATCGTTGCGACCTATACATGGTCCGATGGAGTGGTGACTACGGTCCCACACCGCGATAGCTTGTGTGCAGGGGATTATTCCGTTTATATTAACTCGAATAATTGTCTCTGTATTACAGTTCATTTTACTGTTTGGACTAACCAAGTTTATCTGGGAATAACTAAACAAAATCTGACTTGTAACAAATTGGGTTCTGCTGAAGTAACCGGCGTGGCGAACGCTACTTGGCCGTACACCTATCAATGGTCCGGCCCGAACGGCTTCCACGCAACCACACCGGCTATTTCGAATTTGCAGCCAGGTATCTACACCGTGACACTTACCGAGAAAAATGGCTGTACCGCTACAGAAGAAGTTGAAATCGTGAATCAAGTAACGATTATCAACTTGAACCCTCTGTTGACTCAACCAGGATGCAATAGCAGTACTGGAAGTATTGCACTTAATCCGGTAGGTGGAACTGCGCCTTACACGTACAACTGGTCTAACGGCCAAGTAACTAAAACGGTAACAGGACTTAACCCCGGTACGCATACCGTAACTGTTACCGATGCAAACGGCTGTACTAAAACGGGAATCTTTACGATTAATCCGTTTACACCGCTGACCGCCACTGTCACCCCGACCCAAATCGCGTGTGGAAACGTA
Source organism: Candidatus Nomurabacteria bacterium (assembly GCA_052035405.1). Taxonomy (GTDB): domain Bacteria; phylum Patescibacteriota; class Minisyncoccia; order Phycocordibacterales; family UBA9973; genus UBA9973. Next base: position 72,298 of record JBPOHQ010000006.1, read on the forward strand.
GGCGGTCAAATTGCAACGACTGCAACAGGTGGTACAATGCCCTACAAATACAACTGGTCTGGTCCGAATGGCTTTACAGCTACGACGGCAAATATCCAGAATCTTACTCCCGGTGCCTATACGGTAACCGTGAGTGATAATTCCGGATGCAACACCGTGACTGGTGCGACGATTTTACCTGGATTGCAACTTAATGACACAATTGTTACAAAAGTAAGTTGCGATCCGGTAATGGTTTATGGAATCACATTCAATGCAACTGGCGATACGACCTTTATGGAGACAATCGCTGGTTGCCAGCGTAAAGTAGAAATCTATGTTACTGTCTTAGGTAACGGAGGAAACCTCACTCAGAGTATTTCTGCTTGTTCCGGCACTTCGGTGTCCGTGAATGATACGAATTATAAGAATGACGCTTCTGTGACTGTCTCTACTACGGGCCCTTGCCCTGGTAGCGTGACATACAACATTGATTTTTCACCTGTACCCGATACGACCGAATTGCCAATGGTTCAGACCTGCGGCTTTCAGCCTGGAATGTTTACGGTAACAACTACGACGATCGATAACAACGGGTGTGTTAACCATGTGTTTACGCAAAACCATGTTATCGATTCAATCGAACTGAAGGACCAGATTATCGGCACTGAGTACGCGTGCGGCCTTGCGGCCAGCATTGACATGCTCTATGCCGGGCAAATTGTGAATTTGAACGATTGTTCTATAACTACAAACATGATCCAGCGCGTCACCGACGTGCTTGATCGTGACACGGTGTGGAACACACCGCAGCAAATCTGCGGTGGAACACAGCAAACACTTACCCAGTTCGACAGCGTTCATACGCTGGCTGGGCAGTGTAAACAAACGCTGTACCTGCACACATTGACGATCAATCAGATTACTGATGAGTTCGTAACAAAGCCGGATGTTTCTATTTGCGGAGATTCCGCGATGACGGTTCAAGTTTTAGATACTCTTCGTATGGATCCGAATACTTGTATTCGGACAATTGAAGTGCATAACCTAAATGTAACCGCCTACTCGGATACTACAATCGTAGGACCTACGGAGAATATCTGTGGTGACTCGACGGGTGTTTACACCAATCTGGATAATGTGGTTGTTGACAACAACAACTGCAAACGGACTCTGT
>JBPOHQ010000009.1:0-36291 GCA_052035405.1 Candidatus Nomurabacteria bacterium
TCCGGAATTATTGGGCGTAAAGGGTGCGTAGGTTGTTCTATTAGTCTTTTGTCAAAGCCCCGAGCTTAACTTGGGAATTGCAAAAGATACGGTAGAACTTGAAAGTGCGAGGGGTGTACGGAACTCATGGTGTAGGGGTGAAATCCGTTGATATCATGGGGAACACCAAAAGCGAAAGCAGTACACTGGCGCATATTTGACACTGAAGCACGAAAGCGTGGGTAGCGAATGGGATTAGATACCCCAGTAGTCCACGCCCTAAACGATGATCTCTCGGTTTTCGGAGTATCGACCCTCTGAGAGCCTTAGCTAACGCGTTAAGAGATCCGCCTGGGAAGTACGGCCGCAAGGCTAAAACTCAAAGGAATAGACGGGGACTTGCACAAGCAGTGGATTATGTGGTTTAATTCGATTGTAAACGAAAAACCTTACCAGGGCTAGAAATCTACGTGAAAGCTCCAAGAAACTGGAGCCCTCGCAAGACTAGTAGACAGGTGCTGCATGGCCGTCGTCAGTTCGTGGTTTGAATTGTACCCTTAAGTGGGCTAACGAACGCAACCCTCGTTGTGTGTTACAAGTGTCACACGATACTGCCCCGACCTAAGTTTTGAATACTTTATAGCAATATAAAGCGATTGAAATTTTAGGTCGGGGAGGAAGGAGAGGATGACGCCAGGTCAGCATGGCCCTTGATGCCCTGGGCTACACACATAATACAATGGCCATCACAACGCGCAGCGACGAGGCGACTCTGAGCTAATCGTAAAAAAATGGCCTCAGTTCGGATTGGAGTCTGCAACTCGACTCCATGAAGCTGGAATTGCTAGTAATCGCGGGTCAGCCATACCGCGGTGAATACGTTCTCAAGTCTTGTACTCACCGCCCGTCAAGTCAAGGGAGCCGGGAGTACCCGAAGTCTCCACATAAGTGGGGCCTAAGGTAAATTCGGTAACAGGGACTAAGTCGTAACAAGGCACGGCTAGCGGAAGCTGGTCGTGGATTAATTCAATTTGAAACATGTTCCAATTTTTATTTATAAAAATTGTTTAGTATGCTACTAGCGTACTATAGTCTCGGAGAGACTGAACTCATTGAGTCGGTATTGTGTAGCTCAATTGACTACACAATAGTCTAAATATGTCATGGACTTAAAACACATAGTGACTGGAAGGAAAGACTTCTAAGTTTTAGAACGAAACAAAATAAAGAACAGCAATAGTATTTCGTACTACAAAAAACACCTCCGAAAGGAGGTGTTTTTTGTTTGTGGTATAATTTTTATATGCAAGAAAGAAAAATAAAAGTTGGAGTGCTTCGAGGAGGAGATGGTCCACACTATGATCAGTCTATAAAAGACGGAGCAGAAATTATTTCTTTTATTTTAAATCGTTTACCTTTTGATTATATTCCAGTAGATATTTTAGTTGATAGAGAAGGAGTGTGGCACGTCGCTGGTGTTCCGGTATTGCCCGCAGATTTGATACATAAAGTGGATATTGTTTGGAACGTCTCTAACCCTACATACTCGACTTCTCTTCGAGATCTGGGTATTCATGTTATAGGTGCAAATATTTTTCCATTTGGACTGCATACTAGCAAAGGAATGCTTCGTGAACACATGAAAATGATTGGGGTGAAAGTTCCTCAATCAATAGTTATACCATTGTATCAACCAGACTTCGATGGATCAAAAGAAAAATATATTTTAAAGAAAGCTCGCGAAATACATGCGAAGTTTTCTTCGCCATGGATAGTAAAATCTTTTAACGAAAGTTCCATGACTGGTATTCATGTAGCGAAAACATTTCCAGAATTACTAACTGCACTCACAGATATAGTAGATCATGGGAAAAGTATTCTAGTCGAAGAATTTATAGCAGGGAAAATTGCACGAGTGCATTCAGTTGCGGGTATTCGAGGTGAAGAATTATATTCTTTTGTTCCTCAGGAATTAAAATATGGATTTTTTAACCAGAATACTTTATTAGAAACTGAAAAAAAGAAACTTATAGAGTTAGCAAATAAAATACATGAGCATATAGGAGCGAGTGATTATATAAGTACTACATTTGTATTACACCCAACACGAGGGATTCATCTATCTAGTATTGCACTTATTCCTGATTTAGATACTGATTCCCATTTTTGTAAATCTTGTGAAACTGTAGGTTTAAAAGCGAGTCATGTAGTCGACCACCTTTTAGAAAAAGGGCTTTCTGGCTAGGCAGGCTTTACGCTTTAAGCTATTATTGCTATACTGCTAGTACAGAATTATTTATATCTGTAGCGAGTGATCGCACTCACATAGGCACATATGTTGGAGGTTAGCCACCACTCGCTTCACATGTACATAATTCTAAAAAACTCTTCGAGGAATCGAAGAGTTTTTTATTTATACAAAATTATTTTTTGTTCCTTATATTTTTTATAGATAATTTTAAAAAATTAAAAACTTTTTAAAAATTAATTTTTTAAATTATTTTATTTTAAAAATTAAAAAAATATTTTTTTAATTTTTTTCTAAAGTTATCCACAGTTTTGTAAAAAAAATATTGTATTTTATTTTTTTATGCGAGATAATTAATTTAGTTCTTCGCAATAAATTTTTTCAAAATAATTTTATAAATTTATTTTAATTTTATTTTGAGGTCGCGTTATTGCAAACTAAATTAATAATTTAATTTTAGTCTTATGTGTCGCAAGACATATTAAGCAAAAAATATTATGGCAGCAAAAAAGAAAGCAGCTAAGAAAGTAGTAAAGAAAGTTGCAAAAAAGACAACTACAAAGAAGCGAGCATAATTGCTTGTTTCCACTTACAAAAGATCCACTGAAAGGTGGGTTTTTTGTTTGTCTTCTTACTTCGAAAAAAGTACTTTTTATGCTACTATAAGATCTATGAGCTTTTTAAATAACATATTCGGTAATGTAAGCACTACATTCATTGCAAATAATAAGAAAACAATAGCTAAAATCAACGCTTTTGAGGAAAGCATAGTCAAATTACAAGACTCTGATTTTCCAAAGAAAACTCAAGAATTTAAAGATAGATTGGCAAAAGGAGAAACCTTAGAAGATATACTTCCTGAGGCTTTTGCCCTTGTCCGTGAAGCTGCTAAGAGAAATCTTGGAGAGAGGCATTATGATGTGCAACTTATCGGAGGACTGACGCTTCATTCAGGAAAAATTGCTGAAATGAAAACTGGAGAAGGAAAGACTTTAGTGGCTACTCTTCCTGCATATGTAAACGCATTAGAAGGAAAAGGTGTGCATGTAGTGACGGTAAATGATTATCTTTCACGTCGTGATGCGGTGCTTATGGGTCAAGTGTATAACTTCTTAGGTCTCTCTGTTGGTGTGATAAATGGAAATAATGTTTCATATATATATGATCCAAAGCACGTAGAAGAAGATAGAGAACGTGATACTGTTGGGGAATTTAAAATTGTATATGATTTCTTGAAACCTGTCTCAAGAAAGGAAGCATATGCAGCTGACATTACATATGGTACTAATCATGAATATGGTTTTGATTATTTGCGAGATAACTTAGTAAGTAGAGTTGAAGATTTGGTTCAAAGAGGTCACAATTTTGCTATTGTTGATGAAGTAGACTCTATTCTTATCGATGAGGCACGTACACCACTTATTATTTCTTCACCATCATCTGATTCAGAAGATTTTTATGTAAAATTTTACCAAATAGCAAAACAACTCAAAAAAGATACTGATTATACAGTAGACGAAAAATTAAAAGCTGTTCAACTAACAGATGAAGGTATTACTAAAGCTGAAAATCTTCTTGGTATAGATAATATATATACAGAAAAAGGTATTAAATACGTCCACCACTTGGAAACTGCTGTAAAAGCTCAAGCTATCTACGAGAAAGACAAAGATTACGTTGTTAAAGAAGGCGAAGTTGTAATCGTGGATCCATTTACAGGAAGACTTCAACCTGGACGTCGTTGGTCTGAAGGAATACACCAAGCAATAGAGGCAAAAGAAGGAGTGAAGATAGAAAAGGAGACTCGGTCTTCTGGTTCTATTACATTTCAGAATTATTTTAGATTTTATAAAAAGATTTCTGGTATGACCGGAACTGCGGACACTTCAGCAGAAGAGTTTTTGAAAGTTTATGGACTCGATGTTATTGTCGTTCCTACTCATAGACCAGTGATTCGAAAAGATTTAAATGATTTAATTTTCCAGACAGAAAAAGGAAAGTTTCAAGCTATTGCCAAAACTGTAAAAGAATTAAATCAAAAAGGTCAGCCAGTACTCATAGGCACTATCTCAATTGAGAAAAATGAATTACTTTCTGTGTATTTGAGACAGGAAGGAGTTCAACATACGATACTCAATGCTAAGAATCACGAAAAAGAAGGAGAGATTATTGCTCAAGCAGGGCGTCGTGGAGCAGTGACCATCGCTACTAACATGGCGGGTCGTGGAATAGATATAAAACTTGGAGGAAATCCAATCGTGCCAGAAGAATATGAATTCGTAAAAAGCGTTGGAGGCTTATTTGTTTTAGGTACAGAGCGTCATGAGGCACGCAGAATAGATAATCAGCTCAGGGGACGTGCTGGAAGACAAGGAGACCCTGGAACGACGCAATTTTTTGTATCTCTCGAAGATGATTTAATGCGAGTATTCGGATCAGAAAAGATAAAAAATATGATGGGAAGATTTGGTATCCCAGAAGACCAAGCTATTGAAAATAGTTTTATTGGACGAACATTAGAGAATGCTCAGAAGAAAATAGAAGGATTTCATTTTGATGCTCGTAAACATACCCTTGAGTATGATGATGTGATGAATCATCAGAGAAACGCTATCTACTCTCGACGTCAGAAAATGCTTCGTGCAGACAAAGAAGAGATAGAAAAGATTCTGGAACAAATTTCTGAAGGAAATGAAAAAGCAGGAAATATCATAAAAGAAAAAAGAGAAAAGATGGGAGATGTAAATTTCCTTGAGACGGTAAGAAGAATTGCTTTATATACCAATGACATATTGTGGATGGAGCACTTAGAAGCAATGGATTATCTCCGTAGTTCTGTTAATCTTCGAGCCTATGGTCAACGAGAACCAATCGTGGAATATAAAAAAGAAGGACTCATGATGTTTAAAGAGATGGAAAATACGTTTAAAGAACAGGCTCTTTCTCTCATAGAAAATATTCAAACAGAGGGGCTCACTGTGACCGCTGAAACAAACAATGAAGTAAAACAAACCTTGGTGACTAATCATGAAGAACCTGAAGAATTCTCTGGTGTAGAAGTAGGTGATGGTCCTGGAAGAAATGACCCTTGTCCTTGTGGAGCGATAAATCCTACTACTGGTGAAATATATAAATATAAAAAATGTGGACTTATAAACGCCCCGCAGCATAGAAAGTCTTTGATTAACTAAATTATTTTTTCATACATTAAATCCTATGACTAAAAAGACGTGGTTTATGTTTTTAACCATCTTTATCGATATGCTCGGTATAGGTGTGTTGGTACCGGTTATCCCTCAATTATTAGGTGAGCCTTCTTCGCCGTACTTTCTTCTCGATCCTTCTCAGATAAAACTTGGTTTTATTCTTTTGGGGTTTTTGGTAGCGAGTTATCCTATTGCGACCTTCTTCGCGTCTCCTATCTTGGGAGCTTTGTCTGATAAATATGGAAGAAAACCAGTGCTCCTTGCATCAATTGCTGGAACATCCCTCTCTTATTTTGTTTTTGCGTATGCAATCATCACTAAAAATATTCCCTTACTCTTCGCTTCTCGTATCATCGATGGACTCACAGGTGGTAATATTTCAGTTGCTCAAGCTGTGATTGCAGACAGTACCACACCTGAAAACAGAGCAAAAGTTTTTGGAGCCATTGGTGCAGCATTTGGACTTGGTTTTATTTTTGGACCATTCCTAGGTGGAATACTCTCTAGTCCTTCTGTATTGCCATTCTTCTCAGCTTCAACACCCTTCATTTTTTCTGGATTATTAGCATTGTTTAATGTTATTTCAATTCGTTACTTCTTTGTTGAAAGTATTAAACATAAAGACGTCGAAAGAAAGATTGATTTATGGGCATCTTTTAAAAATATTGCGAATGCTCAGAAATTTCAGGCTATACGAATGCTCTTCTTAGTGTCATTCTTGTTTAACGCGGGCTTTGCTTTCTTTACCTCTTTTTTTAATGTGTATCTGACTAATAAATTTGATTTCTCTCCAGCACAGATTGGGAACTTTTTCGCCTACGTAGGTATTTGGATTATTATCACTCAAGTGGTTGTTGTTAGGCGTTTATCAGGCAGATTCAAAGAAGTAGATTTATTAGGCCCCGCATATATTGCAAGTAGTATTGGTATTCTTCTGTATCTTTTGCCACAAGTCCCTTGGCAACTGTTAATTATTGTACCACTAGCTTCCATACCAAATGGTATACAAATGGCTAATTTTAATGCACTTCTAACGAAGAAAACTGATGAAAGAGTTAGAGGAGAAGTCTTAGGAATTAGTTCTTCAGTGAATTCTCTGGGACAATCACTGCCTCCATTATTTGCTGGAGCTATTGCAGCATATACTGCTTCGTATGTACCCGTACTTTTAGCTTCTTTTACCGTACTGTCTGCTGGGCTTGTATTTATTTATAAAATTAAAAAAAATTCATAATAAATCTATTTTTGTAAGCGGTTTATTTTATTTAAAGAAATATTTTTTAGTTGTGGTCCATCAGTTAAAACTGTGGTAAACTTTATTCATTAGGTCATGAGTCATTTTTCATTTTATACTCTTGGCACAAGGTAGCTTACTTTATTTTTTTATGAGTCAGGCTTATTACACTTTTAAAAATAACGAAATTATTTTAGATAACGTTGGGAAGCGGTATGTTTTAAAAATAAAAGATTTACCTCAAGAAGAGAAACCTCGAGAAAAGTTGATAAAGTACGGTGTTTCTGCCTTGTCTACTCGGGAATTATTAGCTGTTGTTTTAAATACAGGCACTAAAAAAGAAGATGTATTAACAATGTCAGGCAGGATTATTAAAGACTATGGAGAAGGGGGGATTATGAGCCAGAAAGATCCAAATACTTTATCAAAAGATCTTGATATTCCCATAGGTAAGTCTTTACAAATTGTTGCTTTTTCAGAGTTGGGTAGACGGTTCTTTGCTAAGAATTATTCCTCTTTTCCAGTTATAAGAACAGCCCAAGAAGTATATGAATATACTAAGGATATGCAAAATCTTTCAAAAGAGCATTTGCGTGGTCTTTATCTAAATGCACATTATAAAGTAATTCATGATGAAGTTATCTCTATCGGTACAGTTGATGCAAACATCGTTCACCCACGAGAAGTTTTTAAACCAGCAATCGAACACTCAGCCGTCGCTTTAATTTTAGTTCACAATCACCCTTCTGGGGTTTCTGAACCTAGTATTGCTGATCTAAATATAACCAAGCAAATAATCGAAGCTGGTAGAGTATTGGGGGTTGATTTAATTGATCACATTATTGTTACGAAAGAAAGTTTTATTAGTGTTCCAGTTAAATATAATTAATTTTATGGACAAGAAATATTTTATATATAATGAGCCTAAAAATTGGTTTTTAAACGATCGACCAAATAGTGCAAACTATCTATCAAAAGAAGATGATAGGGTTCATAGAGAAAGCTTATTGTTTCATGTGTCTCAAGGAGACTATCTTTCCACTTTAGCTACTATATTAAGATTTTTTGAAGAGAGTATAAAAGATAAAGAGGTATCACCTGAAATGAGAGAAAAACAACTAAAGACAATAGAAATAGTAATGAGTGATTTGCTTTATTTAAATGATAATTTTGATTTAATTCGTAAGAAATAGCTTTCAAATAGAAGATTAAAAATTTGTTATAATTACAGTAATGAAAAGTTTGTTTAATGTTTTAAAGATTAAAAGGAGATTGATAGCATTTTTAGCTTCGATGCATTTTTATGGCAATCCTTCGTCTAAGTTAAAAGTTATAGGTGTAACGGGTACAAATGGTAAGACTACCACTGCAACGTTACTATATAAAATAGCCACTATTTTAGGATATAAGTGTGGGCTCATTGGTACTGTTGAGTATAGGATTAGAGAAGAGGTTTTTTCATCTACACATACGACTCCTGGACCAGTAGCTCTCAATAAACTCATGAATAAAATGGTGGATGCTGGCTGTGAGTATGTATTCATGGAAGTATCTTCACATGCATTAGACCAAGGTAGGGTAAATGGTATAAAGTTTGCTGGAGGTGTCTTTACAAACCTCACTCATGATCACTTGGACTATCATAAAAGTTTTAAGAATTACTTTTTAGCTAAAAAGAAATTCTTCACCATGCTGCCCACTAAAGCGTTTGCACTTGCAAATGCAGATGACGAACATGGCAGAAAAATGCTTGAGGGTATTTCTGCCGATCCCTATTTCTATGGTTTCAGCTTTGATAAAAGAGACAATGAATTTTTTGGTGAAATTATAAAAAAGGATTTTACTGGTTTAACTTTAAAGTTTGATAACAAAGAAATACATTCAAAACTACTTGGTAGATTCAACGCTTATAATTTATTTGCTGTTTGGTGTACTTGTGCTTTATTGGGTTTTGATATGGAAAAAGTAAATCATATTATAGAAAATATAGAACCACCGACAGGTAGATTTGAACACATTCGAGGTAAGAACGGGGTTCTTGCTATAGTAGATTATGCACATACTCCAGATGCATTAGAAAAAGTTCTGGAGACTGTACGTGAGATAAAAACTGAAGGCGCTAGAATTATTTCAGTCTTTGGATGTGGGGGAGACAGAGATCCTTCAAAAAGAAGTAAGATGGGTAGTATTGGGGCAAGCATGTCAGATATTGCTATTTTTACCTCAGATAATCCAAGGAATGAAGACCCCGATTATATCATTGCCCAGATGAAGACTGGACTATCAGAAGATCTTTTAAATCAAGTTATTACCATACCAGATAGGATTGAAGCTATAAAAGAAGCCATTCGTTTAGCTTCTGGGGGTGATATTGTGCTCGTTGCAGGTAAAGGTCACGAGGATTATCAAGAAATTAAAGGTATTCGTCACTATATGAACGACATAGAAGAATTAAGAAAGCTCTTGACTTAATTTTCTTATATAATTAAACATATTTTTATTGAATATGTCAAGGATATTTTATTAAAATATCCTTATTTTACAACATATTTTAGATTTGACATATAATAAAAATATGGCATAACTATTGACTTTTATCTCTTAACGTGATAGGATATATGTATAACTCTTAGTTATAGCCACTTACTTGTTTAAGTGTCTATATATAAGGGTTTTTTCGTTCTCATGTTCTCATTGAACGAAAATCACATACAGAGGAAGGAGTTTGCGGAGCAAAACCGCCTGTTATGGAAAACAAAAAATTAATACGATTCGTGGAATCATTTGTCATTCTGCCCATAGTCACAGTAACACTGCCTTTCGGTGCTATACCAAAAGATCAAGTAACTACTGAACTACCTCCATCAATCGTATCATTTCAAAAAGAAAATACTGGTGTTTTGTCTCTCTTTGCATTTAACAAGGCAGAAGATGATGAAGCTCAAAAACTTGAAGAAATAAAGACCCTTAAGGCCGAGGCTATAGATGCCTATTTCAAGTCCAAAAATATGCCACTTGCGGGATACGGTAAGAAGATGGTAGAAGAGGCCGAGAAAAACGACCTTGACTGGAGACTTATTCCAGCTATCTCTGTGATAGAGACAACTGGGGGCCGACACATATGCAAGAATCCAAAAGCAGGATTTAACCCATTTGGTTGGGGGTCATGTAAACTAGGCTTTAAGAGCTTTGATCAAGCTATTGAAGTAGTGTCTCGTAATTTAGGAGGTAATAATCCGAAAACAGCTCACCATTATGATGGTAAGACCACGAAGGAAATACTAGAAAAATATAATCCACCATCAATCGTTCCAAACTATGCTGCAAAAGTAATGAAAGTTATGGATGCTATAGGTACTGCGGATATTGATACAGGTACTGAAATAGAAGACTTAGACGCTTAGATTTAAAATAAATAACAATATAAAAAGCCTCCCAAATGGGAGGCTTTTTATATTGTTATATTTAGATTTATTGTTCTAAGTAAACAAGGGTCATCTTGTGATCCTTTGGTTCGAATAGAGTGATTTGGAAGTTGTAAGTTTTTCCAAGTTCTAATTTTGTACGGAGAGCTGTTTCAGAACCAAATGTTGAGTTATGGACGAGTCCAGCAACTCCTTCTTTGATAGATACAAGGGCACCGTGCTTGTTGTATTTAATAACTACTCCTTTGATTATGTCTCCTTTCTTTAATTTACCTTCAAACTCCTTCCATGGGTTTTCTTTAAGGGCTTTTACGGATAGGGAGATCTTGCCTTCTTTGATTTCTATAACCTTAGCTTTGATTTTCTCGCCAACCTTAAACATTGTTCGAGGGTCTTCTACAAGCCCCCAGTCGAGTTCAGAGATGTGTACAAGTCCTTCGAGTCCATCTTCTAATTTAAGGAAGATACCGAAGTCTACGATACCTGCGATTTCACAATCAAGATCGTCTCCCACAGTGTATTTACTGAGGATTTCTTTCTTTTCTTCTGGATTATTGTCTTTTTCAGAGAAGATTAATTTACCTTCTTTAGGTAGTATTGAGATAATCATCACAGATATTTTCTGTCCAATCAGTTTCTTTAATTCTTTAAGGATCTTGTCTTTATCAGAGTCTAATACTCGAGGATAGTGATCAGCTTTAAGTTGAGAAGCTGGTAAAAATCCTTGTATTCCTTGCCATTCTAGGATAAGTCCTCCTTTGTTTGCATCTTTGATCTCAAGCTCGAGTACAGTCTTTGCTTTAATAGCTTTTTCAGCTTCACTCCAAGTTAGGGCTTGCTTTGCTTCTTTTAATGAAAGCTCTACATACCCGTTCTCGTTTTCCGCTTCGACTACTTTTGCCTTGATTATGTCTCCAAGAGCAATTTTCTTAATGATATCCTTTGCATTTATAAACTCTCTTCCGTAAATGATACCTGTACCATGTGGTGATAGGTCAACGAATACTGATGACTTTAAAACACTGATAACTGGTCCTTCTACTAGAGTATCTACCTCAGGTCTGTTGCTACTTCGGTCTGTGATAGACTTCAGTACTAAATTTTCTTCTAAAACTTCTTCTTTTTTCATATTTTTAAATAAAAAATCCGCCAATAATATATTGAAGCGGATATAAGGCCTAGGTTCTATAAAGCAATATACCTTTATAGGGTTACCCTAAATCCATACTTGTAATAAACGCACATGGCTACAATACTATAAATATAGATAAATAGCAACCTGTTTTTTGATTATTTCGCTATACCTTTTTATATTATTTTGATATAATGGCTGTAATGATTATTACATATTTCGGCAAACAATTTTTTAAGATTCAGCAAGGTGAAATGGTGATTGCCTTTAACCCGGTGAGTAAAGTGTCAAAAACGGGTATTTCCGCGAAGTTTGGTGCTGATATTGCACTTGTTACTACTAACCATCCTGATTACAATGGAGTAGATCAATTAATTCACGGAGATAGAGCACCTTTTGTTGTTTCTGGACCAGGAGACTATGAGGTAAAAGAAATTTTTATTAAAGGTGTTCTTTCAGAAGGACCAAATACTCAAAAAACTTATGTGAATAGTATTTACTCGTTAACTGTAGATAATATTAATCTTTGTTTCTTGGGTGCCGTTTCTAACGGAGATATATCAAAAGAAGTACGTGAAGCAGTTGGAGATCCAGATATTTTATTTGTTCCCGTAGGAGGTAAAGATATACTTGATGCTAAAGCTGCATCAAAACTTGCTTCTTCCTTGGAACCAAAGATGATTATTCCTATGGATTATGATGATCCCGCATTAAAAGCGTTTTTAAAAGAGATAGGTTCAGAAAAAGCAGAAGTGGTAGATAAACTCACGTTAAAAAGAAAAGACTTGGACAACAAAGAAGGTGAGGTGGTCGTCTTTAAAAGCTTGTAAATTTTATTAATACATGGAAAAAATCATTAACGATTTAAGAAGTAAGCCAGAAGAAGAACGAAGAAATTTGTTGCATTTTGTTACTATTATTTTTGCAATCGTTATGTTGATTCTTTGGAGCTATTCTTTGGGAAGTACTTTCGGCAACCCAGAAACTCAAGAACAACTAAAAGAAGACATTAAACCTTTTCAAGAATTAACACAAAGTTTATCGGGTAGTTACGAGAGTATTGCTTCTCCAACTTCCGAAACTGAATAATAATTATGGCAAAGAAAAACGTAGATTCCTTAGAAGAAGGAAAAATAAAAGATGAAATTTTACCAGTAGATATTATAAGTGAGATGAAGGAGTCGTACTTAGCTTACGCTATGTCCGTTATTACTGCACGTGCATTACCTGATGTTCGAGATGGTCTCAAGCCAGTACATAGAAGAATTTTATATACTATGCACGAGATGGGATTAACTGCTTCTTCTCGTTTTCGAAAATCGGCTGCAGTAGTCGGAGACGTGCTCGGAAAATATCATCCTCATGGAGATACTGCGGTATATGATTCTATGGTAGGTATGGCTCAAGAATTCTCTTTCAGATATCCTTTTGTTTTAGGACAAGGAAACTTCGGATCCATTGATGGAGACAATGCTGCTGCTATGCGTTATACAGAAGCGAAAATGTCTAAGATTTCAGGGGAACTTCTTCGTGATCTAGAAAAAGATACAGTGGACTTTCGTCCAAACTATGACCAAACTCGTAAAGAGCCTGTTGTATTACCTGCCTCTGTTCCAGCTCTTCTTTTGAATGGAACGTTGGGTATTGCTGTTGGTATGGCGACAAATATTCCGTCACATAACTTGGGAGAGGTCCTAGATGCTACGAACCATTTGATAGAAAATCCTGAAGCGACTACTGAGGACTTAATGCAATTTGTAAAAGGTCCAGACTTTGCTACTGGGGGTATTGCATATGGCTATAAAGATATGCTTCATGCATATTCTACTGGGCGTGGAGGAGTGGTGTGTCGAGGTGAAGCTGAAATAGTAGAAACAAAAGGAGGGATGTTTCAAATCATAATCACTTCTATTCCTTTTAGAGTAAATAAATCAAATCTTATCGTTTCTATTGCAGAACTTATTCAAGAAAAAAAATTAGAAGGCATTAAGGGTCTTCGTGATGAGTCTACTAGAGATATTCGTGTAGTTATTGATTTAAAGGCAGGTGCTGTACCCGAAAAAGTTCTAAACTATATTTATAAAAATACACAACTGGAATCAAATTTTAATTTCAATATGGTTGCTCTTGTAGATGGTGTACCTCAAACACTTTCTCTTAAATCTATTTTAGAGCAATTTATTTTACATAGAAGGGAAGTTGTTAAACGACGTAGTTTATATGATTTAAAAAAAGCAGAGGAAAGAGAACACATATTGCTTGGACTTAAAAAAGCATTAGACAAGATTGATAGAGTTATTACGATTATTCGTGGATCTAAAACTGCACAAATTGCTAAAGCAAACCTGATTAAAGAGTTTAAATTCTCTGATTTGCAAGCGACTGCGATTTTAGAAATGCGTCTTGCTAAACTTGCTGGACTAGAAAGACAAGCAGTAGAAGATGAACTCGAAGAAAAACAAAAATTTATAAAAGAAATGCAGGAACTTTTAGCTAATCCAAAAAAGATGCTTAAAGTAATAGCTACTGAACTTAAAGAAATTAAAGAAAAGTATACAGACGAAAGAAGAACTAAAATAGTTAAAGGTGGGGTTAAAGAGATAAATGACGAGGATTTAATTCCAGACAAAGAAACAGTGCTTGTATTTACTGCAGGAGGATATGTAAAACGTACTGATCCATCTGAATACCGATCTCAGAAAAGAGGTGGGGTAGGAGTTGTCGACCTTGAGACAAAAGAAGAAGACTTTGTTACTCAACTAGTATCTAGCTCTACTCACAGCGACCTCCTGTTCTTTACTAATTTTGGTAAGGCATATAGCATTAAAATGTATGATATCCCAGAGGGTCGTCGAGCAACAAAAGGAAAATCCATAATGAACTTCATATCTCTCTCTGCTGATGAAAAAGTTACTTCTATTTTACCTTTACCAAAGACACAGAAAAATGCTCCTGTATTTTTGATGCTTGTTACAAAAGAAGGTACCGCAAAGAAAATGTCAGGAGAATCGTTTAAAGATGTCCGTCGAAGTGGAATCATTGCTATACGGCTAGATGCAGGAGATCAGCTTATCTCCGCTCTTCTTACTGAAAAAGGAGATGATGTTATGATTGCAACTACCTTAGGTCAGTCTATTCGTTTCAAGGAAAGTGATATTAGAGAGATGGGACGTACAGCAGGAGGAGTGCGTGCAATGAAGCTTGGTAAAGGAGATGAAGTCATAGGAGTAGATGTTATAAAGAAAGACCATAAAGACGGTTCGTTTCTCTCTATGAGTTCAAATGGACTTGGTAAAAAGACAGCACTCAAAGAATATAAAGTTCAGAAACGTGGAGGTTCTGGTATTAAAACGGCAAAAGTAACTCCAAAAACAGGAAAATTAATTGTATCAAAAGTATTATCAGGTGAAGAAGAAGAGCTAATCGCAATGTCTAAAAAGGGGCAGGTGATTCGTACAGCACTCAAAGATATACCTTCTCTTGGTAGACAAACTCAGGGTGTTACCATTATGCGACTTCGAGCAGGAGACAGTATTGCTTCGATCACTTGTGCATAGGCTGAGATAAAAAACTATGAAAATGTGTAACACAAATTCTTATTGTGATATACTAAATACGTATGTTTTCTGATCCAATAAAAAATTTGAAATTTTTTGATTTACGAGAGGATATGATTGTTGCGGATCTTGGTGCTGGCACTGGTTTTTATTCTATGACACTCTCAGAGATGGTACCTCGCGGAAAAGTATACGCTGTTGAAATACAGCGTGATTTTTTAGCTACTATTGCAAACAAAATTGCTGACAAAAAGTGCACAAACGTAGAATGTCTTTGGGGTGATATAGAAAAACATAAAGGTACAAAACTTGCTGACGGCATCATTGATGCAGTTGTGGCTTCTAATGTTCTTTTTCAATTAGAAGACAAAGAAACTTTTATAAAAGAAATAAAAAGAATTTTAAAAGCAAAAGGGAAAGTTCTTGTTGTTGATTGGCATCCAGATTCTGATTTACTACACAAGAAACATGTAGGGTCTTTATCTAAACATGATGCAGGACATTTATTTACAAAACACGGTTTTGAACTCGAACGAGAGATAGACACTGGATTACACCATTACGGCATGATTCTTATTAAGAAATAGTGTATTATTTATAGTAATGAAAAGCTTTCAAATAATCGTTGTCGCCGTATTTATCGCCTGTGCTCTTTTTGCTGTCCTTGTTTTCTCTGGAACTATCAAAATAGGAAAACAGGATGCAAAACCAGGGTCGCTTGGATCGGTCTCTGTATGGGGTACAGTCGGAGGAGAGGTGGTAAATAAAGTTATTGAAGATTTTAACAATAATAATACTAATCTGTTTACAATACAGTATTCTCAAAAATCACCTGACACGTTTAATGATGAATTACTAGAAGCTCTCGCTTCTGGAAAAGGACCTGATTTGTTTTTGTTGCCTGATTATTTAGGTTATAGATACGCAAATAAAATTTATAGCATTCCTTACTCAAGCTACCCTATAGCTAATTTTAAAAATAATTTTGTTGGTGCTGGGGAAGTGTTTTTAAATTCAAAAGGAGTTTTAGCTTTGCCTCTTACTGTGGACCCTATGGTTATGTACTATAATCGCACAATATTAGACGCTAATAATATAATATATCCACCAGCATATTGGGATGATTTTTCTAGTCTAGTTTCAACTATTACAAAAAAAGATGACTCTAAGCAAATAGTAAAAAGTGCTGTAGCTTTAGGCCAGTTTTCAAACATAACGAACGCAAAAGAAATATTAGTCTCTTTATTTATGCAAACAGGTAATAATATTATTAATGAAAATAATAATGTATACTTTTCCAGTTTAAATCAAACTTTTAATGAGTCTACTGCTAAGATTCTAGGATCTGTACTTTCTTTTTACACAAGTTTTTCAGATCCTCTCAAGGAAACATACTCATGGAATAGGTCTCTTCCTGCTTCAAAGGATTATTTTAGTTCTGAACACCTAGCCTTTTATTTCGGTTTTGCAAGTGAGCTTCAATCTCTTGTAGACAAAAACCCAAACCAAAACTTTCAAATTGCAGCTATGCCTCAGATAAAAAATTCTAATTCAAAAGTTACGTCTGCTCACGTCGTAGGTATTGCTATCTCTTCTTCTTCAAAAAATTTAAATACAGCAGTCACTGCTGCAATTACACTTGCTACAGGAGAATTTGCTGAAAAGTTTGCCATTGCTTCAAATATACCACCAGCAAGGCGTGATCTGCTCGTCTCTAAGCCAAATGATACATATGCACCGCTTTTCTATGCTTCAGCTTTGTATGCAAAGAGCTGGCTTGATCCAGATAGAGAGGGAACAAACCTCATATTTAAAAACATGATTGAAGGAGTTCTTTCTAATTCATTACCTCCAGAAGAGGCTATTGCTGATGCGGACGGAAAATTAAATCTTTTATTACTAAAGTAAATTAATTACATGATTCACATGAAAAATTTTAGATTATGGTTAATAATAATTTTACTTACTTCTATATTTTTTATGCCTGGGGTGTCTCTTGCTCAGGGGATTGTAGAGTGTTTCACTAACTGTGGGTTCAATGAATTAATAAATTTAATAAATAAAGTTATTAACTGGTTACTATTTGTCGTTTCTTTGCCACTTGCTGCAATTATATTTACCTATGCTGGTTTTTTACTTTTGTTTTCTGGGGGTGACCATCACAAGGTTGATACCGCAAAGGCTATTTTTAAAAATGTAGTTTTTGGACTCGTGCTAGCTTGTGCTGCATGGCTTATTGTCCATACTATATTATCCACACTAGGTTATAACGGATCATGGATTGGCTTTTAAATATAAAAGATTAATATATAATTAAATTATAATGAAAAATATCAATATAAAAAAAATACGTAAGATTGTTCCTTTGTTTGCTTATGTTAGTGTTTTTTTTCCATTTATAGTCTCTGCTCAAGGAACTAACGGATGTTTTGCAACGTATCAGGCGGGTGGAAAGTTAGGAGATTTATTTAATTACTTTAGTTGTCTCATTAGTACTGCTGTGATTCCGCTTATTTTTACCTTAGCTTTTGCACTGTTCTTTTGGGGTGTGGTGCAGTACGTCATAAATGATTCAGAAGAAGCTAAAAAAGCCAAAGGACGACAGTTTATGATCTGGGGACTTATAGCACTCTTTGTGATGTTTACTGTATGGGGAATAGTAAAACTTTTAGCGGCCACTTTTGGCTTTGATACTGGGGTTCTTCCGAAGCTTGGAGAGTAGTTTTGTCTTGTATTTACTTGTCATTTAAGTTCGATATATTGTATAATGAGTACGTCCTATTCTTAGGAGAAATTTATTATTAAGTATGGTCGAGTTAGAATTTTATTATAAAATAATTTCAGTGTAATACTGAAATCCCGATTTTTCGGGGAATATATGAAAAGTAAATTAAATAAAGCAATTGTTTTTGGTTCTGTCGCAGCTGCACTTTCACCTTTTATGGTTTTTGCTCAGACTGTGTCTGGTACAAGTAGCTGTGCTTCTCTTGGTACAACTACAACTATCGAGACAATCATCTGTAGAATAGCTGTTTTAATAAACACTATTATACCTATATTGATCGCTCTTGGCGTTGTGTACTTCATCTGGGGAGTTGTTCAATTCGTTCTTGCAAAAGACGAAGAAGCAAAAGGACGTGGACGATCACTTATGATCAATGGTCTTATCGGACTTTTGGTTATCGTGTCTATCTGGGGTCTTGTAAACATCTTGAGAAATAGTTTTGGTATATACGGTACAGCAGCTATTAATGTGCCTTGTATTCAATCTCCTGGAGTTGTCTGTCCTTAAGTTATTATGGATTTATTTGATTTATTCTTCGTGAATATAGCCTATGCAGCTGAGATAGATACATTCATTCGTAATGTAAATCGTCTTATCTTGAACCCTCTTATTACTCTGCTTTTTGCTTTAGCCTTTGTTTATTTTTTCTACGGAGTCTTTGAGTTTATATCAAACCAAAATAACGAAGAAAAAAAAACAGCCGGCAAGCAGCATATGATATGGGGAGTTATTGGCCTTACTATCATGGTTGGGGTATGGGGGATATTAAGTTTACTTTTAAAAACTTTCAATATCACAGGCATAGATCCAAAAGCTGGAACTGTAAACTTGCCTAACTACCCACAGTAGAATAAAAAAATAAATTAAACTAAAAGAGCCCCCGCTACGCGGGGGCTCTTTTAGTTTTGCAAAACAAACAGGTAAGATATATACTTAATACAATATGAATTTAAAAGAAAAAAAGATTTTTAGAAATGCAGCTGCTCATTTGCTTGTATTGTCTATTTTGTTTATACCAATGATCTCACTAGGACAAGGCTCAGGATCTGATAGTGGATTTATTAATACTCCAGGAGCAACAGCGAAAGTGCAAAATCCGATAAGCACAGACAATCTTAATGATTTTATTAAAAAAATTCTCGAAGCTGTACTTAAGATAGGCATTCCTCTCGTTGCCCTCGCTATTATATATAGTGGTTTTCTTTTTGTTTTTGCTCGAGGTAATTCAGAGAAGTTAAAAACGGCTAAAAATGCACTCTTGTATAGCGTCATAGGTGCGGTGATATTGTTAGGAGCCTGGGCCTTGGCCAAGGTTATAGCCGATACGGTAAAGCAGTTATAAACAACAAAAACTCAAATTGGCAAAAATAAAAGCCCTTTCTGTTTTTGAAAACAGATTGGGCTTTTTAATCTCACTTTACGGCTGAGACATATACCGGTTTTCCAAACTCTCGTATCGGAAAATTCACGTTTACCTTGCTGCAAGCAACAAGGTAAAAATCTTCTGTCCAACTTCTGCAGGAAACTTTTACAGCTTTCCCGCACTGTTCTGGATCAGGGACGACTTGTATGTCCACAAGGACATAGGCCGCTCCTTTCCAAGGAGTAGGTCCGCTATAGATAATCATACCGTTGTCCTTTTGTGTCACCACAATCTGAACTTCGGTGTCGGTGTTCAACCAAACAATAAACCAGATTAGTCCGACAATAAAGGTAATGACCAAAAAAAATCCAATTACCCACCCTATCCAAGTATAAGAAGATTTGGTGGGTGGATGAGTAGTGGTTGTTCCAGCAGGGGGTGGGTTCGTTACTTTATTTTTGGTTCTCCTACGAGAACTTAAAAATATTGTAAGGAGAATAACCCCAATAAGAATCCAGAAAATAATTCTTATTACGTTCATATAGTAGGTATTTTTCTTGTTAGCGAATCGGGAAAGTGGAAAGTGTGTTAGAACCTCCTTCTACCCATGATGTTATTTGTGATTGTGCCACAGAATCCGCTTTTAATATTTGTCCAACTACAAAAGCGATAGTATCTGCATCTGCTTCAGTTTCTTTCATTCGTTCGACTGTCTTTTGAATAATAGCTTCGCGACCCTTAGAGAGTTCTATAAGACGATCACGATCGGCCACTGTTCTGATTTGTAGTTGATTTGCGTAAGCTGTTGCTTCCGCTACTTGAGCAAGTCCAAGCAGTTTGGCAATTGCTTCCTTGTTCGTTGCCTCCAAAACTGCTTTGTCCGCAGGGTCATACTGTGCGATTACAATACCCACCAATTTAAGACCCACTTGTTCACGTAAAATATCATTAAACCCATGCTCTTGTTTCAAGTTTTTAAGAAATCCATCCTCGCCTTTTCTTGTTTGGATGAATTCTTCAATACTTCCAAACTTTTTGAGTCGGTCATTTACTTTTGCCCTTATTATCGATCCTGCATTTTCGAAGAAACCACCTTTAAACAGAAAAACTGGTATGTATGGTTCTTCTATCTCAAACTTGCAAACTACCAGCAGGTCAACAGTGGTTCTATCTTTTAGTTCCACAGCCCTCATCACAAAAGGACGAGGAAAGGTAAAACGAAGATTGTTTACAGAAACTTTTTCTCCTACCGTGATCCATGTTTCTGGGGTTATTCCAGATGGATTTTCTTTTTCCTTCTTGATCTCGAATTGATGGACCGAGGACCACGGCGGAATTCCAATCCACCAAATACCGATTTTTTCATTGAGCCAACTTTTTGACTCAATGCCGTTTTCAAAACGTCCATTTACAAGTTTTTTTCCTTGAACATTGTGGATCATCTTTATCAAAGAGTCGCCCCGCATGATAAATTTGATATCGCCGGAACCAAGGCGGGTGAAGAAAATATCCCTTGCCGATAGGGAGTAAAAAAGAAAAGGCAGAAGTGCGATTAAAATTATCGCATAAAAAATAATTTCCGTGTTCATGATTGGATGTGTTTATGTTTTAACGAAAAATTTGTTTCTTTAAAAGGCTAAAAAGGGGATAGAAGTAGTTTTAGCCACTTGAAGAAACAAATTCCGTCAGTATTGTCAAAGTCCTATTTACCTCTATATAATAGCATAAATCGTCTAAAAAGTCAATATGTATGGCATGTTGATCTTTGCTATAATTTATCCATGTTAACCGACGAAGATATAAATAAATTAAAGGTAGTTTTTGCTACAAAAGATGATTTTAAAAATCTTGCTACAAAAGATGATGTAAAAACCCTTATATCTGAATCTGAAGATAGAATGTTACAAGTTCTTGTTACTAAGGCTGAACTTAGGGAGCTTAAAGAAGATATAGGGTATTTGCGGGAACTTGTACAAGGTTTGATAGTATCTAGTGAATCTCTTGCGAAAGCTGTCAGTGATTTGACTTTGGAATATGCTGCAGTAAAGATGCAATTATCTCGTCATGATGCTTGGATCAAGCAAATTGCAGAAAAGATAGGTTTGCAATTAAGCACTGAATAGAATATTTAAAATAAAGATCAAAAAATCCCTCTCTTATAAGAGGGATTTTTTGATAGACACAACCAAAGGCTTTTAAGCGTGTTTGAGGGGTGCATTTCTTTGAGCGTCTGTTACCCAGATCCTTCTCCAGAGAACTACTGCAAGAAGTATAAGGATAGCGAGCAAGAGCCATTCTGCGAGTGTGTTTGGCAGGAAGCTTCCATCTCCAAATATTGCATTTGCTGCAAGACTATTGTCTTCGCTGTTTTTTGAAACTGTTCCTGTTCCGTTGTTTACATCTGCACCGTTAGTGATGACATTGTTGTTTGTTGTATTTGTTCTGGCAACGGTTGTTGTAGTTGCTCTACGTGTTACAGTTGGTGTACTTCTGACTACTGTTGTAGTTGGAGTTTGAACGTATGTGGTAGTAGGATTGGTTACGTATGTCACAGTGTTTACTGGTATTACAGTGTTAGTGTTTGTTGTACTTGTTACAATTGGACTGCCACCGGAAACCGTAAAGAACTTAACATTTGATGATCCACCTGCTGGGCTAGGGTTAAATACAGTGACGATAAAGTTACCATCTGTTGCTGTATCTGTTGCACTTAATTTCATTTCAAGTGTGTTTCGGTCGATAAAAGTAGTAGGGCGTTCTGCACCGTTAAAACGTGCACTTGAACCTATAGCGAATCCTGATCCTGTGATGATAACAGTCTTTGCACCAGAACCTCGTGCTACTTCGTTTGGAGACAGTGAACCAATAACTGGTACTGGGTTTGGTACTGCAGGGAATAGGTTAGGTTGAGGTGGTGTGTAATATACTCCATCCCAATAAGGGGAGTCGATAGGTGTTGTATACGCACTTACAGATGAAGGAGATACAACTATAGCGACTACGAACATTATTGATAAAAATAAAGTTGAAAATATAAAGTTTTTATTTGATTTACTCATACGTATATAATAGCATACTCATAGACAAATGTCAAGCCTTATATAATTGTAATTTTCTAATAACAATATATAATCTAATACATCGCCCGGATGGCGGAATTGGTATACGCGTACGACTTAAAATCGTATCTCGCAAGGGATGTGGGTTCGACCCCCACTCCGGGCACACAATTAAAGAAAACATGCGCCCTTAGCTCAGCTGGTAGAGCAGATCCCTCTTAAGGATAAGGTCGAAGGTTCGATCCCTTCAGGGCGCACACTGCCGGGATGGCGGAATTGGTATACGCGCTAGTCTTAGGAACTAGTGGGGCAACCCTTGGGAGTTCGAGTCTCCCTCCCGGCACAAGCAATATAGATTTAATTTTTTGAGGCGTGGGTGGGAATCGAACCCACGCATGTCGGTTTTGCAGACCGAAGCGTTACCACTTCGCCACCACGCCTTTAACCATCGTTATATCCTACTTTTCTTTCAGCAATTCGTCAATTCTCTGTCGATTCTTTTCACCTTTATCTATCATGATATCAATAAACGGGATATTTTTAATGGACATGTTTTGCTTTAAAAAATCTCGTAGCTCGGGTCTCTTTCTTTTTGCAAAAGAGAGAGCATCCTTCTCTTTACTCTCTGGGAGGACTGTTATAAAAATAGTAGCCTTCTTCAGATCAGGGGACACGTTCGCTCCTGTAACACTCACTAAAGAAGTTTTATTACTTTCACGTCCAAGAAAGCTTGCACTAAGCTCTTTTATCATATTTGCTACTTTTGTAGTTCGATCACTCATATTATTTTTGGATCATAGCGAATGATTCTAATACATCGCCTGGTACTATTTCTATCTTTGATTCAACCATCATACCAAATTCAAAGCCTTCTTCTACTCCACCAACTTTTACTTTACCTTTTTCTAGGTTGATAAGTTTTCCTCTTCCTATTTCGTTATCTCTTCTCATGATACGGATATTACCAAGTTCAATACGACCTTCGGTGACTTTACCTCCCATGATTCTTCTTTCTTTTGTTTCACTGAAGACTCTGATGATTTTTGCTTTACCGACGGTCTCAAGCGTTTCAACTCGCGGTCTCTTCTTCTCCATTTCTTCTTCTAGGAATTCTGTCATTTTATAAATAATATTAAAGAAATGAATTTTAATTCCTTGTCGGTCTGCGAGGTCTAGAGCACTCTTGTCTCCTTTAACATTAAAACCTATAACTACCGCTTCTTCAGGCTGAGAGATGCTTTTAATATCTGATTCGGTAATAGGTCCTTCACCTCGAGCTACGATGCGAAACTCTGCGGTGTCATTTTTTATTTTGCCAATTTCTTTTTCTATTGCCTCAATTGAGCCTGATACATCTGCTTTAAGTATTATTGGAATTACTTTCTTTGTTCCGAACATATCAAAAGAAGCAGTATTGCTACGAGTTGCGTGATTTTCTTTGTATTCTAGTGCCTCTTCTTTTGTTTCAAAAGCGAAGAACTCTCCGCCTATTTTTGGAGTTTTATCAAATCCAATAAGTCTGATAGGGGATGAGAATGTTGCCATCGACACCATCTTTCCTAAAAAGTTTTCCATCATCCGTGTGGAGCAGACACTGTCTTCTACAACGACAGTCATGCCTTTTTTAAGTGTTCCATTTTTGATGATGAGTGTTGCTTCTATGCCACGTTTCTGATCTCTATTTGCTTCGATGACAAAACCACTCGCTGGGATGTCAGCATCTCCAGTAAAGTTTTCCATTTCTGCGAGGATATTAATAAGCATCAGTAAATTATCTACACCTTCACCAGTTTTTGCAGAAATGAGAGCAACAGGAATGTTGCCACCAAAGCCTTCTACATAGACCTCTTTCTCGGCTAGTTCTATTTTTGTTTTTTCGATATTTGCGGCTGGCTTGTCTATTTTGTTTATAGCCACAATACAAGGAGTCTTAGTTTCAACTATCGTCTTCCATGCTTCAACTGTTTGAGGTTTAACTCCGTCTTCTGCAGAGACGATAAGGATTGCTATATCAGCTACTTCGGCACCACGCTGTCGCATCTTTGAGAATGCTTCATGTCCAGGAGTATCTAGGAAGGTGATTCTTTTTTCTCTTCCTTTTTCGTCTTTTTGAATCACTTCGTACGCAGAGATATGTTGAGTGATACCACCTGCTTCTTTATCTACGATATTTGTTTTTCGAATATAGTCTAAAAGAGTAGACTTACCATGGTCAATATGACCCATGATAACTACTACGGGTGACCGCTCTACTAATTCGTTTTCATTTTGTATGGTATGTTTTGGCATTATATTTTAGCTTTCTCTAACACTTCTCTTTCTTCGTCAGTGAGTTCGTATTCGGATTTATTGTTCTTTATTGGTTTAGCAAACACGCTCATTCTCTCTCGTGAGTATAGGCTGGATATGACGACTCCATCACCATCTTCGTTTAAAGCACCTATTGCAAAACTTTGGTTACTCCCTTGGTCCGGAAATGGATTGAAGCGTATTGTTTCGAGCCCTCGAATACTTTTCTTTAACTTAGTGTTTACAATAGCTATTTCTTTATCTTTTTCGTCTGCTCTAACTTTAAGTCTTTGGATTTCTTCTTCAAGAAAGATAATAGTATCTTCGAGGTCTTTTGCTTTTTTACCTATAAAAAATCTTTTGAGTCTTTTTTCAGTGTGGAACGTCCAAACAATACCTATAAGGGCAAAAAGAGAAACAAAAATTAAAAAAGCCACCTCAAGCTTTGTATTCATAGCTTTTTCAATATATACTATTTTTATGCAAAAATCAAAGAATAAGCCAAAGAAAATATATATGGATTATGCTTCAGCCGCACCGATGGACGTTACTGTTTTGAAAGTGGTTACTGAAATGATGAAAAAATATTTTGCAAACCCGAGTTCTATGCATGATTTAGGTGTCTCTGCCAAGAAGAGATTAGAGCATGCAAGAGTTAAAATTGCCTCAATACTAGCTGCAAGACCTGTTGAAATTATTTTTACCTCTGGTGCAACTGAGTCAAACAATATGGCTATACGGGGCGTCCTGGAAGCTGTTAAAAAGAAAGACTTCATTCCACATATCGTGACTACTAATATAGAGCACGCATCTGTCCTCGAAGTATGTACATTTTTAGAAAAAGAAAAGTTGGCAGAAGTTACGTATGTGGCGGTAGAAAGAAACGGCATTGTGGATGCTAAAAAAATAAAGAAAGCGATACAAGAAAATACAGTGTTAGTTTCCATTATGTATGTAAATAACGAAATAGGCACCATTCAACCAATCCAAGAAATTGCAAAAGAAATTAGACATTACAAAAAACAACAAAAGGAAGCAACTAAGTATCCGTTATTTCATACCGATGCAACACAGGCAATTAACTATCTTCCTATTACAGTTGAAAAACTTGGAGTGGATTTACTTTCTTTTAATGGTTCAAAAATATACGGACCCAAAGGTGTAGGTGCTTTATATGTGAAAAAAAATACATCTATACATCAAATTATTCATGGGGGTGATCAAGAATTTTCTCTACGACCGGGTACTGAGAATGTGGCGGGGGTTTCAGGATTTGCGACAGCATTAGAGGTAACACAAAAGATAAAAGACAAAGAGATTAAAAGGCTAACTAAGCTTCAAGAATATTTCTTAAGTAAACTAAAATCTATATCAGGACTTATTATAAATGGTGATACCAAAAATAGAATTCCTAATAATCTAAACATAACGATTCCCAACATTCCGAGTGATTTATTGGTTTTAGAATTAAACGCACGAGGTATTTATTTGTCAGAAAAAAGTGCGTGTAAAACAGGTGAGCACAAAAATTCACACGTCATAGATGCCATTCGCCAAACCGAGAACAGTCTTTCCAGAAATAGTCTCCGTTTTTCAATGGGACGGGACACCTCTAAAGATGATATTAATTATGTGTTAAAAGCACTTGCGTCTGTTTTAGAAAAATTAGGTAAGTGGTACAAAGATTGATATATATGATATTTCCATTTGTAATTGCTTCACAAGAAAAACAGAAAGGCTTGGAAAATTGGAATAAGCAATTTGCATCTACGGGTAGATGTGAACACGAGGGTGTGTGGCGTAGAACACAATCGGAACAAAATAAAGAAAAATCTCTTTGGGGTTCAGATTTTGATCAACGCTGGAGAGTGGTACATTTTTTAGATAATTATGATATTTTTGTAAAATCAAATAAATCGTATCTCGTATTAAAAGGTGTTTACTTAAAGATCAATCACTCTTTGCCAAAAAAAGAGTCAGAGGACTTGTTGTCTAGAATACTAAAAGAGGTAAAGTCGAGTGGTTTAAAATATACAGAGACTTCAAACGGTTTTATCTTTCACATAGGTGATTTGAACTTCGAAGTATCCTCACATTGTACTGAAGACCAAACAATTCATCAATTATATCCTGATATTCCAGATAATTACAGTATAGTAGATTTAGAGATAAGGGGAGGTAAGAGTTCAATGTCTCCAGATAGAAAATTTTACCCTTGGAAAATTTTAAAGAAGGGTTTTAGGAAAATATTGGAAAAGGGTAATCCTACATACTCTCATTGTGTTAAAGATATATTGAAGTACAAACCTTTTCAAGTTGAACTTGGTTGTGGTCCTTCAATGGAAGCGGGTATTTATCCTTTGAGTTATTTGCACAGAGTATATCAGACCACAGACCTAAAAAGTAATACTTTTATTTTTGGAGAAAACGATCACCTATGTGAAGATATTATAAAAAACCCAGAATTATTTTATACTAGAGCAACTAAAATCATGACCCAATCATGGCTTACGGAGGGGGACTTGTCTTTCTATTTTTGGTTAAAAGATGCACACGCTAGTGGTTTAATAGTAGGTCCCATTATTACAAATAATTATGACGGCATCACTTCGAGAGTTGGATTACCTGAGTTATATGTAAGAAAATTTAAAGAACAGTTCATCGTGCCAAAAATAAAATTTGCTAAAGAAGCAAAGAGTTTATTAGTTGTAGGATCTCATGCAGACAGGAGACTTGTCCAACAGTCTGCCAGAGAGCAAGGTTTAAAGGTTATTTTTGTTGATCCTGAAGAATACCTCGACGATTTGGGTCAACACTACAAGTACCCCTTAGAAGCACCCCAGAATGAAGATCTCGTACTGAAAATGAAGTCAACTGATTTTGTTAAAGAAATTAAGAAATTTTTGTAATATTTTGTTTTACAAAGTAACTGGTATAATACTTTATATGAATCAAAATCAAGATGTAATTAGAAAATCACACCCTCATGTATTAGGATATTTGAGATTTTATTTTTCAGGAATACTTTTTGCTGTGATAGGAGGGGTTGCTATAGTGTATCAATACACGACACCAGGAATCGGAATAATCATTTTTGGTATTTTAATATTTTGTTTAGGAGAGATCCTTCGTAACGCTCGAACTTTTTATATACTTGAAAGTGGTGTTGCAAATGGTTGGGATTTATTTTCTACTTCACGCAAATTTGCTGAATATAGAAATATTCAAAACATTGCGGTGTCACAAAGTTTCTTAGAAAAAATCCTAGGTATTGGTTCTATAAGTTTTGATACTTCAGGTGGAGATGCTATTGAAGTTCATTTTGAAGGAGTTGTTGATCCGTATGGTATTGAGCAGATTGTTCGGCAAAAGATGTCTATAGAATAGTTTTGACTATTTTATCTACATTGACACACATGCTATAATGCTTGTTATGGACGTAAAAGATTTAAACAAACCACAATTAATACTTTTAGCAATATTACTTTCTTTTGTGACTTCCATTGCAACTGGAATAACTACGGTAACCCTCATGGAGCAAGCTCCGAGTTCTGTTACTGTACCCATTAATAGAGTAGTTAGACAGACAGTAGAGAAAGTTGTTCCCACAGAGGGTTCTCCTTTATCTCCTGAACAGCAAAAACTCTTGGAAGAACTGAAAGCGATTCAGCCTTTGACTGTATCTCTATATGTAAAAGGGGACAAGGAGGATAAAATTCTAGGTACAGGATTATTCCTTGGTGAGGATAAAGTTGTTATTGCCTCAATCGTAGCAGAACCAAAAGAGGGTGAGGTGTATGTAGTCAAAAGTATTTTAGGAGAAAAGAAAATTTCAAAATTAATTAAGCAAGACGATTTTACCATAATTGAATTAAAAGAAGTCACAGAGGCTCCGGCTGTTCCGCCAAAAGAAGAGGAAACTTTACCTGAGAGTACACCTTAATATTTTTAAAAACGTATGCCACCATTAAATAAATTCACAACTAAAGCTAAAGAAGCAATCAAAAAAGCTCATGAGCTTGCAATAGAACGTGGTCAGAATCATGTTTCTTCTTTGCATTTATTTACAGCACTGATCTTGCAAGAAGAGAGTATTATAAACTCTATTTTAGATAAACTTGAGATAGACACAATGCTTCTCACTGATTCATTATTAGAAGCTATAGAGTCTCCTGAGTCTCAAAGTACTCTGTCTCCTGCGTATCAGATTTATCTCAATCCTGATTTAGCTCAAGTTATCGAGCATTCTGTAAAAGTAGCAGAAAATATGAAAGATGAGTTTGTTGGCACAGAGCATTTATTTGTTTCTCTTTTTGAAATTCCAAGTGAAGCTCGAGAGACTCTTGCTCGTTTTAGAATTACAAAAGATTCAGTTGTAAAAGTAATTCAAGAGCTTAGGGCTCAAAATATCACAGATGTTGGTGGAGAACCAAAAAGATTTAAAATGCTTTTAAAGTATACTCGCAACCTTACTAAGCTCGCCAGAGAAGACAGGCTCGATCCAGTTATTGGTCGAGATAGTGAGATCATGCGTATCATGCAGATACTTTCCCGTAGAACAAAAAACAACCCAATACTTATAGGTGAAGCGGGTACTGGCAAAACTGCTGTTGTTGAAGGGCTTGCAGAGAGGATTGCAAAAGGTAATATCCCTGAGTCTCTAAAAGACAAAGAACTTGTTTCTCTTGATCTTGGGTCTCTTATTGCTGGTACAAAATATCGTGGAGAATTTGAGGAAAGACTAAAAGGGATAATGAAAGAGATAGAAAAAGCGGATGGAAAAATCATTTTATTTATAGATGAGATACATACGATAGTGGGAGCTGGCGGAGCTGAAGGGACCATGGATGCTTCAAACATGTTAAAACCCGCACTTGCTCGCGGAGAGCTTCGAGCTATTGGTGCAACAACACTTCGTGAATATCAAAAACATATTGAAAAAGATCCTGCTCTTGCAAGACGTTTTCAACCTGTATACATAGACGAACCAAATATTGAAGATGCTGTGACTATTCTTCGAGGGCTCAAAGAAAAATACGAACTCTTTCATGGGGTACGTATCACTGACGATGCTATCGTCTCTGCGGTTAATTTATCTGCACGATATATCACTAATAGATTTTTACCGGACAAAGCTGTGGACTTGATAGATGAAGCATCTTCATCCCTCAAGATTGCTCTTGAAAATAAACCTCCTGTGCTTGAAGAAGCAAATAGGAAAATAATGCGTCTTGAAATTGAAAAAGAAGCACTTAAAAAAGAAGTATCTTCTTCTGGTATCACAAAAGATAAAGAGAAAGAAGAAAAAAACAGAATCAAAGAAATAGATAAAGAAATAGCTAACCTTCATGAAAAAACCAAAGAGTTAGAACTTAAATGGCAAAATGAACGAGCTATTGTTATTGAAATTAGAGCTATTAAAAAAGAATTAGAGACGATGCGTCTCGAAGCAGAAAATGCAGAAATGCGTTCAGATCTTTCTCGTGCAGCAGAGATTCGTTATGGAAAAATTCCAACACTTAAAAAAGAACTTGATACCAAACTCACTCGACTTAAAAAATTGCAAAAGTCTAGAAGAATCTTAAAAGAAGAAATTACCGCAGAGGATATTGCAGAAGTAGTCGCTCGTTGGACGGGTATACCTCTCTCTAAAATGCTTGAAGAAGATAGAGAGAAATTAGAAAAAATGGAGGCAGAGTTAAAATCTCGTGTTGTTGGACAAGATGATGCCGTTAAGAGGATTTCAGATGTTATTCGACGCTCACGTGCTGGTATTGGTGATCCAAATAGACCAATAGGTTCATTTATATTCTTAGGTCCTACAGGAGTAGGTAAGACTGAACTCACCAAGGCTCTGACTCAGTTTATGTTTAATGATGAAAAAGCCCTTATACGAGTCGATATGTCTGAGTACATGGAAAAACACGCAACTTCCAAGCTTATCGGTTCACCACCTGGATATGTAGGTTACGACGAAGCAGGGCAACTGACTGAAGCTGTACGCCACAGACCTTATTCAGTTATTCTTTTTGATGAAGTTGAGAAAGCTCATCCAGAAGTATTTAATATGCTCTTGCAAGTTATAGATGAAGGACGTCTTACTGATGGAAAAGGTAGAATAGTAAACTTTAAAAATACCATCATTATCTTAACTTCAAACATTGGTTCTCAATTTATTGAAAAGATGGAGTCTATTGGTTTTTCAAATAATTCTGAAAAGCAGGACTATAGTCAAATGAAAGATAAAGTTATGGATGCACTTAAAGACCACTTTAGACCAGAATTTATAAACCGTCTTGACGAAATAATTGTTTTTGATATTTTGTCACCAGAAGCGATAAAAGAAATTGTTGATATTAAGGTAAAAGTAGTAATGGAAAGACTTGCGACAAAGGGTATTAATTTTGAGATTTCAGAATCCGCGTTAAGTCATTTGGCGAAAGTTGGATATGATCCTCATTTTGGAGCACGGCCACTAAACAGACTTATTCAAAATAAGATATTAAATCCAGTGGCGACTTTCATCATCTCAAATGGCGTGAAGAAAGGAGACACTGTATTAGTGGGTATGAAAGGGGATGAGTTGTCTATTGTTACTAAAAAAGGCAAAATAAAAAGCTCTATAAAGGTTAGAAAAAATTCTACTGTATAAACTTTCTGGTAATCTTAGCGTCTTATAAAAAGATGCAAAAAATATAATTTTATGTTATTTTGTATTTGTCTCTATTTATAAAAATATGAGGCGAATATGCGTCGGTGGTAGAGTGGTCAATTACAACAGACTGTAAATCTGTCGGCCTTAGGCCTACGAAGGTTCGAATCCTTCCCGGCGCACAAAATAAAAAAGGTGAATGCTATTGTTTAGCATTCACCTTTTTTTGATTTAAAAAAGATAATCAGGATTTAAATATGTTAAATCCTACAAAAATAAGTGGATTAAATATACCCTGTTTTTCCGTTTTTATTAGGTTTCCGGCTCCTATGAAAAACTTATCATTTTTACTTGTCCACATAAGCGAAGTTGTTATAGTTGGATAAGGTGGCTCATTGAACGGGAAGGTAATTTCCCCATAAAGAGAAAACTCTTTCCAAATTTTAAAATCCCCTAAAAAACCAACTCCAAATTCACCTAAAAATTTTTCTTCTGTAATTATGTCAGGTTTTCCAAACCTGACGAAAGATTCTTCCCTGTAAGCATCGTGGAAAATATCTAAATACAAAAAAATAAAATCTGGTTTTTTGATACTTATTGTGGATCGCAATCCAACATCAATTGCTCGCCACTTACTTTGGGGGGTTTTGGCTTTCAGTATACCGGTAAAAGGGGAGAAAGTTAATTTAGGATTAAAGATAAATTTAGGCTCCATCTTTTCCGGCAGGGAGTCGAGCAGTTGGGTCTGGCTTCTGGTTTCATTGATGAAAAATAAAAAAATCATGAGGGCGAGTATTTTTTTCATAATCAGAAAGTTTTTTGCTAGGGGTACCCAGCTGTTTGTGAAAGAATTTGTTTTAACCAAACACCATTATGACATAAATTACAAATTTTGCAAGTTTTCTTTATTTGTTGCAAGCTGTGGATATTTTGGTATGCTTGGTTTAATAAACATTCTTCACAATTAAATATTTAATATCATGAAAAACTTCCTGATTTTCTTTATTTTCAGTTTATTTACTACTAGTAGTTATGGAGGAGTACATGTTACTGAAATTACCGAGGAGACGTATTCTGATTCTTTTCCAGTGTTTGTTATGCCATCTTCTTTTGAAGTGATCCGTTTTTTAAAAGGTACAGAGAATCATTTTGACATGAATTACAAAATTTCTTCTGGGGGTATGGCTTTTTTAAATTTACATAAAAACCTAACCCTCCTTGCGGGTGGGAGGTTGTGGACTAACTTAAGTGGAAACAAATTAAACTCTTGGTCATTTGCTCAGTACGGAATACACTCAGGATTCGGAATTTTGTATAACCAAAAAATACAAAAATCACGTTTTATGTGTGGACCGGTACTAGGAACAGTTTTTTACGTGCCGGCAGGTATACCAGAAGGATCTGAATATAATGTATCTTTTCAAAATTTCTCTCAAAAAATAAGAGAGAATAGATCTTACGTTAGGGGTATATATTGGAATGCTCCATATGTATTTGTTCAATGGGATAAATACAGAGATACTGGAGAGAGGGAGTCGCAGGTTGAATTAAATCTGCTTATTCCAGGTAGGTTTCCTCCTTTCGTGTTGTCTTTCCAGCCTAACAGTCTTGTGCATGCAATGAGACTGAAAGTTTTATATGATTGGAAAAATTTTAGTTTGAAAGGAGATGTACAACTGCCTGTTTTGTTGGGGGAAGATAAAAATGGATCAAATTACAGAAATATAAGATTTCCAGAAAGTACATATAAAACAGAAGTAGGGTACTCGCTTTTGCTTTCAGGGGGAAAGATTAAATTTATTGTTGGATTTGAGCGTGATTGGCACGCTTTATATTTTCCTACTCTTTCCAAAGAAAAAGGTACCTGGGGTGCTTTATATGTTGGGAGTAGATATGAATTTCTGGCAACCAAGTGGATGAAAATTCCACAAAAAAATTAAAAAAGAACTATGCCCATCAGATTTTACAATTGTAAAATCTGATGGGCTGTTTTTATTTATTTGTAGTTTTTAAAAAAGTGTGCTATTGTAATTTGTATATTTATGCCTTTTGCCCAGTAGGTCATTCTACTGAATGAGGCTTTTTTATTTCATTTATTAGGTATTAAGTTTTTATAATAATTATTTTATGGATATTCGAAATATAGCGATCATTGCTCACGTGGACCATGGTAAGACTACTCTTACAGATGCATTAATGAAACAAAATGGTGCGTCGAAAGACGACGGTGCATCTATGGACTCAAATGATATCGAAAAGGAACGTGGTATCACCATCTACTCAAAAAACACTTCTATCTACTACAAAGATACAAAGATAAACATCGTAGACACTCCTGGTCATGCCGACTTTGGAGGTGAAGTAGAACGTGTACTTCGAGCTATTGATTCTGTATTACTTCTCGTTGATGCTGTAGAAGGACCTATGCCTCAGACAAGATTTGTCTTAAAGAAATCCCTCGAGCTTGGACTCAAGCCAATCGTCGTTATAAACAAAATAGACAAGCCAGCCGCAGATGCCCATAGAGTACATGAAGAAGTTCTTGAACTTTTCTTCGAACTTGGTGCAAACGAAGAACAAGCTGACTTTGAGACTATTTATGCTATTGGACGTGAAGGAAAAGCATTCAGAAATCTCGGAGACGACTCAAAAGACTTGTCTCCACTCCTTGATTTAATTTTAGAAAAAGTTCCAGTTGCATCTCTTAATGCTGACGCGAAAATGTCTGCACAGGTTTTTAACCTTGGATATGATAACTTCTTAGGAAGAATGGCTGTAGCAAGAATTTACTCAGGAAAAATGACTTCAGGTAAAAATCTTTTTGTAAAAGGCGAGAATGGTACCCGTGCTGGTAAGATAACTAAATTATTTACCTTCGAAGGAATCAACAGAGTTGATGTACCGAGTGCTACTTCAGGAGATATTGTGCTTCTTGCTGGTATTCCAGATATTTTCATTGGAGAAACACTTTGTGAAGATGAATCTGTAGAAGCGATGCCGCATATAGCTATCGACGAACCAACACTCTCTCTAAACTTCTTGGTAAACGATTCTCCGTTTGCAGGTAAGGAAGGAAAGTTTGTTACTTCAAGACAACTCAAAGAAAGACTCGAAAAAGAACTTGAGATAAACGTTGGACTGAAAGTAGATTTTTCTCCAGACCAAGGAACTCAAAAAAGTGGACCTAGTTTTTTCAAAATATTTGGACGTGGAGAATTGCATCTCGCAGTGCTTCTAGAAAACATGCGTCGTGAGGGATTTGAAATGCAGGTATCGCAGCCTGAGGTTATCATTAAAGAAATCGATGGTGTAAAGAGTGAACCATATGAAGAGCTCGTTGTTGATGTACCTATGGAATCTTCTGGAGCTGTGATTGAAAAGATCGGAAAGAGAAGAGGGATCCTAAAAGATATGCAGGAAAAAGAAGGTATCGCAAGAATTGTTTTCGATATACCTACTCGAGGTCTTTTGGGGTATCGAGGTGAATTCGTGATTGATACAAAAGGAGAAGGAATCATGTCTTCTCGTGTTACAGGATTTAAGGAGTATGCTGGAGTTATTACTAAAAGGGAATATGGGTCTATGTCTTCTATGATCTCTGGTAAGGCTGTAGCCTTTGCTCTTGCAAATTTACAAGAACGTGGTATATTATACATAGGTCACGGTACAGAAGTTTATGAAGGTATGGTTATTGGTAATGTTTTAAAGGGAGAAGAGATGTCAGTGAACCCCATAAAAGGAAAACAACTTACCAATATGCGAGCTTCAGGTACTGACGATGCGATAGTTCTAAAACCTGCATTTACATTGAATATTGAAAGAGGTTTAGAAGTAATGAGTCATGACGAATATTTAGAGATTACTCCATTATCTGTAAGATTACGTAAGAAATACCTTACTGAACTTGATCGAGTAAAAGCACAAAGAGGAAATTAAAAATAAAACAATAGCAATTCAATTTTAGGTTGACACACGCAAAATTGAATGTATAATTAATATAAATAAAAACAAAAAATTATGTCGTCAACAAACATATCTTTTAAACCAAAACAAGTTACTAAAAAAATTACTTCTCATTTGCAAGATCGTGCTCGCGATGTGCTCATGAACCGATTTGGTTTAACGGGAGAAGATGTTGCGAGAAAAACTCTCGAAGAGATTGGTAAAAAATATAATATTACTCGTGAACGTGTGCGACAGATTGAAGAGTCTGCTATTAATTTAATTAAAAAATCAGATGCATATAAAGCAGAGCAGGCGGTATTTGAAGAATTGAAAAGTCTCATTCATTCTTTAGGAGGAGTCGTAGCTGAACACGAATTACTTCCACATGTATCAAAGGATCAGCTTACTCAAAACCACATTCATTTTTACTTAGTGCTCGGAGACGCTTTCAAGAAACACCGAGAAGATGATCATTTTAAAGCTCGTTGGAGTGTAGATGATGAAATCACTGCTCAGGTGCATGATTCACTAAAGAAATTATATGCATCGCTCAAGGATGAAGACCTTGTACCGGAGACGGAGATGATCCAAAAATTCTTTGATCAGATGAAAGATGTTGCTGAGCACTATAAGAACGAAGAAATAGCAAAGAGATGGCTTTCAATGTCTAAAACTATTTCAAAGAATCCTCTTGGTGAATGGGGAAAATCTAACTCTCAAAATATTCATACTCGAGGAGTTAAAGATTATGCTTTCCTTGTGATGCGAAGGCATGGTTCACCAATGCATTTTAGAGAGGTCACAGACGCTATTTCAAAAACATTCAACAGAAAGACTCATTATGCAACTACTCACAATGAACTTATTAAAGATCCACGTTTTGTACTTATCGGCCGAGGACTGTATGCTCTCGCTGAATGGGGATACAAGACTGGAATTGCACGAGACGTTATCAAAGATATTCTAAAAGCAGAAGGACCAATGAGTAAAGAAGACGTTGTGGAGAAGGTAATGAAAGAAAGATATTTCAAGAAAAACACTATTCTTGTAAATCTAGCAAACACAAAGTATTTTAAGAAAAATAAAAACGGGCTCTATACTTTAGCGTAAATAAATCTTTCAAATCTCAGTATGTCTCAATACATACAACAAAAACACAAAACACTTAGAAATAAATGTTTTGTGTTTTTGTTTGTCTTGATTTCTGTATTTTCTTTCTCATACTATGTTTCCGCCTCCACCACCCTCTCTGGAGTCCAAACCACAGACCTCTACCTAGTTAAAGAAAACAGTCCCTACGTAGTCCAAGGTCTACTTGAGATGAACCCAAGTAGAACGCTTCATATAGATCCTGGAGTAATAATCAAATTCCAAGATGAAAACTCAGGTATATTAATTAACAATGCGAAACTTGAAG
>JBPOHQ010000011.1:0-21463 GCA_052035405.1 Candidatus Nomurabacteria bacterium
ATCACTGACTGCTATCAATAACTATTGGGGAGATCCGACTGGTCCCACACATACAACGAACCCAACAGGTCTTGGAGACAAAGTCTCTGATGGAGTTGTCTTTGAGCCGTGGTTGGGGGTGTGGCCACCCTTACCACCGGAGACTGATTGTACTGTGGACTGTTTTTCGAACGTGCTTTTCTTGCCGGGGATAATGGGGAGTAGATTGTATGAAGAAGGTCTTGATTGTGGTGCAGGAATAACAGGTCCTGAGTGTGGAGATAAAGAATTATGGGCATCTGTTGTAGATTCTTTGCAAGAAAAATTATCTTTGAACACATATGGAAAAACTGTTAATCAAGTATTTACTAAAAATGACACCCAACAGATAGCTGAAGGAGAAGACGAGACGGGAATTTTAGATGAATTTATTGGTGCAAGTTTTTATAAGTCTTTTATTGCTGATCTAAGAGATTGGAAAACGGAGGGTATTATTACAGACTATGCCTTTATTCCATACGATTGGCGTTTGTCTTTAGAAGATATCATTACAAATGGAAAGGTTACAGACAGCAAACTTTCTTACACACAAGATCAAGATTTTTCAGAATCATTTATTTTAGAAAAATTACAAGAATTACAAGAAAGCTCTAAGTCAAAGAAAGTTACTATTATCGCCCATTCAAATGG
Source organism: Candidatus Nomurabacteria bacterium (assembly GCA_052035405.1). Taxonomy (GTDB): domain Bacteria; phylum Patescibacteriota; class Minisyncoccia; order Phycocordibacterales; family UBA9973; genus UBA9973. Next base: position 670 of record JBPOHQ010000011.1, read on the forward strand.
AGGACTAGTAACGAAGGCTTTAATACAAAAACTAAAGGATACAAATAATCCTTTGTATGACAAGATTGATAAAGTAATATTTGTGGCTGTGCCGCAAGTAGGCACACCGGAAGCTTTAATATCTATGCTTCATGGTGTTGATGTTGGTTATGGTCTTGTAATGAAAAATGAAAGACAACGTTCTCTCGCAGAAAATTTCCCTACAGCATATAACTTGCTTCCTTCGGCTAGTTATTTCACGATGCCACAGATACCTTTTCCTTTAGAAAAGATAGTTACTTTTCCAAACGGTCCGATATTTGGTCCTCAGATAATTCAATATGGTACTGATATAACAGACGAGATAGAAATGAAAGCTTACGTTCTGGGCTCAGATGCTAGGATAAAACCAGACTATAATGAGACGAATTTACCAAACATTGGTAACTCTACTTTGTATAATCAAGCACAAGCGGTGCACCAAGTATTAGATAATTGGACACCTTCGCCTTTGACTAAAGTTATACAAGTAGGAGGATGGGGAGAGGAGACTATTGCAGGGATTGATTATAAAGTAAAACACAGAAAAGTTTCTCATAAACTACGATGGGTGGTCGACGGAGATAAGACTGTTGTTATTCCTAGCTCTCTCTGGATGCCTGAGTCGAGTAATGTGGAAAGGTGGTGGGTGGATTTAGTAAAATACAATAATAAAAAATTAATCAACATAGATGCTTTTAAAACAGGGCATAAAGATATTTTAGAAATACAAAATTTAAGGAACTTTATTGAATCAAAAATAAAAGATCTAAATACTTTTAGCGATACAGAAAATATTATAGTAAACAATACTTCGACTTTAGTTTCAGATGGTGCTCGTTTACACTACACTTTACACTCTCCACTAACCCTAGGCATTACTGATTCAGAAGGTCGTTACACAGGCATGGATCCTGTAACGAAAGAAATAAAAGAAGAAATTCCAGATGTGAATTATGAACAAATAGGGGGAGTGCAATTCCTCTCCGTACCCAAGGGCGTTCAGTATTCCTTAGTAATGCATGGATATGCAGAAGGAGACTTCTCTCTAGATGTAGATGAACAAGTCGGGAATGACATAACAAAGAATACAGTATTTGAAGGGATACCAAGTAACACATCAACTGTGGTCACTATGAATATCCCTACTACTTTCGAAGTAGATACTTCTGTATTAAAATTAGATACAAACGGAGACAATATAGTAGACAAGACCCTAGAAGCTACTCCAGAAGGAGAGACGGTGTACGATGACATGGCTCCAGAATTCTCTGTGTCTTTTAACTTAGACGAAAAAGAAGTCCAATTTAAAGCATTAGATGATTCACCTACGACCCTAGCTCAGACCCAAGAAAAGCTTACCGCAGAAGATAATCAAGGAAACATGTCCATACTAGACTTCAAGAGATATAGAGCAAAGAAAGAAGACTTAAAGTTTTCTTTTAATAAAGTTACTAGAAATGGTGTAGTGACAACTTTCCCTAATACACATGTCCAATATAACTGGGATTTAGATAAAAAGAATAATCTAAAAGATTTAGATACAAAGATAACAATCAAAGGGGAGGAGAGATATACCTTTAATTACAAAAAAGAAAAGAATATGACCACTATAAAGAAAAAAGAAGGAAAGAAGACTACGACCACTACCAGATCAGGGTTTGTAAGTGTTACAATTAAGACAAATGGGGCTGATATAGAGGTTAATTATTAATTTAAATTATTTGCGTATGAACAAATTTATTGAGTCGTTTACGAGGAAGAGAATGTTTGTTTTTAGTTTTTTATTAACGATTGTTTTTTTTGTTGCTAATCTTTTATCAAAACAAGATTTTTGTTACTGGAAAATTTCCTGCTTTAATACCTTCAGTTTTATTGGTGTCATTTCAATGCCTTTTATTTTAGTTTTATTTGTTTCACTCATTAATTTTAAATTAAAAGATTTAGCTTTTATGTCTTGGAAAAAGTTTACTTTCATTTATCTGTTAATTTATATATTTATAATAATACTAGTACCTAGCCACTCTGGGGACGAATACCTAGATATTTCAAGAGGATTAGTGGGGGTAATACTTTCTTGTATATACTTCTTGTCTTCTCTAATTTTAATCGTTTCTAAATCTTTAAAGAAAGAATAAATTTTTGTTTTCAACAATATTAAAAAATCCCCATAAGGGGATTTTTTAATGATGAGATAAATTAAGTGAATTAGTTATACTCGTTCTACGTATTCTCCAGTTTCAGTATTGATAGATACGATGTCGCCTTCTTCGATAAACATTGGAGCATTGAGGGTTGTGCCATTTTCAAGAGTGATAACTTTGTTTCCACCTTTTGAAGTATCGCCGCGTACTGCTGGAGGAGCTTCTTTGACTACGTAAGTCATCTTGATAGGAAGAGTGATCTTGATTATCTTTTCTTCATCATCGTCCGTGGTCCATACAAGAGCGTTGACGTTTGAATTATCTTTAAAGAATTTTCCAGCGTTTCCTATGAGGTTTGCATCGAGTTTGAATCGGTTCTTTGGATCATCAGGGTAGCAGAACCAGTATTCTCCCTTGTTTGCATATAAAAATTTTACTTCTTTTTTCTCAACATCAGCTTCATCAGCTTTATCTTGTGCATGGAATGTAGCTGCAAAAACCTTACCAGACACCAAGCTTTTAAGCTTTACTTGGTTTTGAGGCTTTCTCATCTGTGTGCGAGCGACGTGACTCTCTAGAACTTCACAAGGTTCATCGTCATGTATAATAATTTTCTTTTCGCGAATATCGCTGTAATCTAATTGTGACATAGAGAGATATTACCAAAAATAGGGCTATTTTGCAATAAAATTGTCTTTACTTTAATAATTAGTTTTGGTTTTTTTGATGTTTGATTTACATATATGGTATATTAAATTAACTAACAATATGGAAAATATAAAAGTACCAGACAATACAAAAATCTTTGAATCGTTACATTTATCGCAAATGAAGGCAGGAGAGTATACAGCAATTCAAATTGCTGAAGCTAAGGTGGTGTCGCTACGGTGTCTGTTTCAAATAGGTACGCAAAAGAGATAACTACAGAAAATGATCCAGCTTGTTTTGCAGAAAAGGATGGTAAAACCTTCATGCTTATAGAAAATGAAGATAATTCCGTAACCGAAAGGGAGTTTCGTCAGAATTTACATCTCGTTTCTGTTGTTGGAATTACTCCACAAAAAGAGGTCTTGGTTATGGATTCTTTTGAATTAAGGCAGCAAAAAAATAAAAATAGGGTACGTAAAATACCCATATCTGTTTTCAATCAGTATTTAAATAAAGGAAAAGAAAAAGCCTTACTTTTGTCTAAGGACAAAATAATAAGAAGTGAAAAATATAAAATACTACCTTGTTATATACCAGGAGAGGTTCGAGAATTAATGAGAGAAAAGATCCAAAATAAAAATCTTTAGCTTTCTATCGTTCTGTGATTTAATTTGAATCACTATGATTTCCACTTATAGTATTGTCTAATGCTTTAAACCGCTTCAGTTCTTCTTCTGTTGGTTCAGTAAGACTTATTTTCCTCCCTAGTTCGTATGCCTCTATAACAACTTTTTCTTGCACGTCTGAACCGGTTTTCTGTCCATCTTCTAGCTGGCCTTGCATTGCTCTGGCTATCTTTTTCCCATCTTTTGGTGTTTCTTCAAAATTCATAATTTTATTCTCCAGAACTCTTCATTTGAATCTCTCCAAAACGGGAACGAATTTCTTTCTCTATTTCTTTTAATATTTTAGGATTTTCTTTGAGCCATGTGCGAGTAGCATCATAGCCTCGACCCATAGGTATTTTCTCTCCATCTTTACCCTTATACGAGTATGAAGCACCAGACTTCTCAATGGTGCCGAGTTTTTCTCCGAGAGCCATCATTTCTCCCTCACGAGAGATACCTTCTCCGTAGATAATATCAAATTCAGTTTGTTTAAATGGTGCAGCGACTTTGTTCTTTACGACTTTTACTCTCGTACGTCCTCCGACGACGTCTTCACCTTTTTTAATCTGAGCGATACGACGGATATCGAGTCTTACTGAAGTGTAAAATTTTAGAGCCTTACCTCCTGGGGTGGTCTCAGGATTACCAAACATTACCCCTATTTGCATACGAATCTGATTGATGAATATGACCACAGTCTTTGAGCGAGAGACTATTGCAGTGAGCTTGCGGAGTGCTTGAGACATGAGGCGAGCTTGTTTACCGACATGATGAGCACCCATGTCGCCCTCGATTTCGTCTTTTGGAGTAAGTGCTGCGACTGAGTCGACTACGATGACATCTATTTTACCAGTACGAACGAGACTCTCGACTATTTCAAGTGCTTGTTCACCGTTGTCTGGTTGAGAGATGAGGAGTTCGTTGATATTCACTCCGAGCTTCTTTGTATATTCTGGATCCATTGCGTGCTCTGCGTCTATGTATGCACACACTCCTCCTGACTTTTGAGCTTCAGCTACGATATGTAGGGAGAGGGTAGTCTTACCAGAAGACTCTGGTCCAAATATCTCAATGATTCTTCCGCGGGGAATACCTCCTACTCCGAGAGCCATATCAAGTCCAAGTGAACCAGTAGGGATGACGTTTACGTCTACCTTAGGTGAATCACCGAATTTCATAATAGAGCCTTCTCCAAATTTCGTTTGAATTGCCTTAAGTGTATTGTCGAGGATAGTTGTATCACTCTTCTCCCCGATACTCTTGTCTGCTTTTTTTTCTTTTTTCTTCATCATATAGTATGTAACTTTGTAGAAGCTACTGATTTTCAGGTCCTTGGATATCCTTGCCGGAGCGTTCCGTTTCGGGCTCAGGCAGACCGTTTAAATCCTTAACTTCTGCTTCGTAGATTAATTTATAATTTTTTTGATCAATGGAACCAAATTTATCCTTAGCTTCTATGCTTACTATATTATACCCCGGAAGGAGAGCAATAGTCTCTTCAAAATCACCTTGCTTGTTTATTGATATTTCTCGGCCATTTAAAGTGAGTACAGCGGCATGTTTTGCGTTCCCAGTTATTTTCAGTAGGCTCTCTGTTAATGTTGCGTTGTCGACGATAGAGACATTTTTAATTTTGACACCAAAGAGTAAGTCGTACGAGGTATAGAACGCAAACGCTACTATGAAGAGGAAAAATCCTGATATAAGCAATATTTTTAAGGTTTTTTTACCGTCTTGTTGCATGACCCTATTCCATCACGTTATTACCCATTTCATCTCGTTGTATTTTTTCCAATACTTCTCTTGGTTTTGCTCCATCGCCAGCACTGATGACTCCGCGTTCTTCGAGTTTATCCATGAGTCTCGCTGCACGAGCGTAACCGAGCTTTAGTTTTCTTTGGAGGTACGAGGTACTTGCTTTTCCTGCTTCGATCACGCATTGGCGAGCTTCTTCGTACATTTCGTCATCATCATCTCCTGCATCTTCATCCAAATTACTTTCAAAGATACTTTTATCTGCGTTGATACTACCTCCAGAGAGGGTAATCTCATCCATGATTTCGTCTTTGTACGCATCAGTGAGGTATTTCACCACTTTCTTTACTTCTCCTTCAGAAATAAATGCAGATTGAAGACGTTCTGGTTGTGCCTCTCCAGAAGAGTAGAGCATGTCTCCAGCTCCAAGGAGTTTTTCCGCACCTCCAGCGTCAAGTATCGTACGAGAGTCTATTTGAGAAGATACCTTGAGTGCCACGCGAGCAGGAACGTTTGCTTTAATAAGTCCTGTAATAACGTTTACTTCAGGTCTCTGAGTGGAAAGGATGAGGTGTATACCAACCGCACGAGACATTTGAGCGAGTCGGACGATAGCACTCTCAAGTTCGCGAGGGTAGGAGGTCATGATATCAGCAAGCTCGTCGATGATGATGACTATGTATGGCATTCGCTCTGCGTCGACTTCTGTTGTGTCACCATTTTCCAAAGTTTTTGTTACTTTCGGTTTCTTGCTGTAGACATTGTTGTGATAGCTTTCTATGTCGCGTACTGATTCTGATTCAAGGATGTCATACCTTCTGTCCATTTCCTTTGCTGCCCATTTAAGTGCAAGAATAGTCTTCTTCGCTTCTGTGATGACCGGAGTAAGAAGGTGAGGGATATTTTTGTACAGAGTAAGTTCGACACGTTTTGGATCAACCATGATGAATTTTAAGTCATCTGGACCGTTTCTATAGAGAAGGGAGGTGATGATGGAGTGAATGGTGACAGATTTTCCAGATCCAGTTGTACCTGCGACAAGTGCATGAGGCATCTTCGCAAGGTTTCCAAATTTTGCTTTTCCTGAGATTGAGCGACCAAGTGCAACCATGAGAGGTTTTGGATTGTTCTGAAAATCAAGGTCTCCGAGGAGAGTGCCGAGTCCAACAGTAGACTTCACTCTGTTTGGTATCTCAATACCGACAAGACTCTTGCCGGGGATAGGAGCCTCGATACGGAGGGGATGAGCAGCTAGTGCGAGTGCGAGGTCATTTTGAAGTCCGACTATTCGAGAGAGTTTCACTCCTTCTGCTGGCTTGAGTGCGTATCTAGTGACTGTTGGTCCGACTGTTATCTCATCCATTTCGACTTCAATACCAAAGTTCTGTAGAGTTCGTTTGATGATGTTTGCATTTGCTTTGATGTCTCCGGTGTTTGGTTTACCCTTATCCTCCTCGAGGAGTGAGAGTGGGGGAGGAGTGTAGGTTGATATGAGTCCAGTCTTTCTTTTTTTGATTTGCATTTCTTCTTCTACGACAGGCTCCTCTATTTTTTCTTTCTTCGCCATACCAAGAACTTTCTTTACTTTTTCTGTTGCAGTAGGTACTTCTTCTTCCGTATCTTCTTCTACTTCTTCCTCTTCTTCAATTTCTTCTGTTTCATTTATTTCTTCAATAGGTTTCTTTTTGAAGAAGTTTATAATTCTCTGGAAGAATAAATAGAGTTCTGGTTTGGTGTCGAACATCACAAGTAAAGAGATGATGAGCATCGCTCCGAGGAAGATTACACTCGCGTATGTATCAAAAAGCAATACGAGCGGAGTAGAAAAAATTCTTCCCAAAAATCCTCCTGCGTGTGTGCCGGACGCGATATCTATGATGCCAAGTCCTGAGAGTAGAAACGCAAAAGAACTAATCGTACGAGTGAACCCAATATTTGGAACTTTTGAATTTACAAAAGATGATCCAAGTAATAGGAAGAGTGTAGGAAGCAGTCCGTATCCTATACCAAGTAAGTAGGATAAAATTCTATAAAAAAACTTTCCTGTTACTCCTGCCATATCAAATGCTGACATAAAAAGGAAGAGAGCTAAAACAAAAAAAACTACTGCCCAGATGTAGTGTTTCGTTTCTGTTTTGAGTCCTAGTGAGGGATTATTTTTTTTATTAAAAGATTCTCTTTCGTTACGATGTTTCTTATCATTTTTTTTCTTGTTTCCGTTCTTTGACATAGAGCTATTTTAACATATTTTTTTATCTTATTTAAATGTAGTAAAAATACTGATTTCCATGCTTATAAAATTTTTATTCGTTGTATTTTTTACTAGGCACACATATCCCGCTGGTGCGGGATTGCTATGCTCGGACCGTCGTCCTGTGCAATGCCTATTAAAAAACACAACTCAACAAATTTTATCTGCAGGTAGCTAATTTTTCCTTGCATTTTATCTTGTCCTATATATAATGGACGCATGACAGAGAGAGAAAATAACTTCAAAGACATTAGTTTAGATGTGAAGGACATTTCTTCCGTTAACGGACTCTCTATATCTTATAATAAGACAAATAAGCTTATAACAGCTCTCTATATCGTAACGGACATATTGGACAATCAAGAACCTTTGAAAAACAAGCTCAGAAGTTTGGGGAATGACATCTTATCAGACACATACGCATTACGGACATCACGGTCAAACGGTATGTCCAAGAAGGTGACAGGAGGTATTGTAGAAATAATTTCTTTTTTAGATATTGCGTCTACTGTAGGCATGCTTTCTTCGATGAATTGCGACGTTTTAAAGAAAGAATTTAATACATTAAAACAATCCATTGAAGAAGCCTTAAATAGTTATGTAATGTTCGATGGTCAAGTGAGTTTGTCCGACTTTTTTATTAACTCAGATACACCAATCTCAACACCAAAAAGAGAGACTTCACTTCCACAAAAGAAAGAAAGTTTATTTACCAAACATAATCCTATAAGACACGCTGAGCCGACTAGAATTGGTGTCCAAAAGGGTAGTACTTTGATGAAAGCTATATCGGACAAGTTTATGGTTAACTCTGCTAAAATGTCCGTTATAAAAAATCAAAAGGACAGTATGATAAGTCCAGACACAGCTAAGAAAGAAAGGAAAGAAATAATATTAAATATATTAAAAGATAATCCTAACGGACAAACTATAACGGACATAAAAAATGCTTCGTATGGTCCATTACGGACGGTTGGAGAGAAGACCTTGCAGAGGGAATTAGTTGCTTTAGTTGGTGAAGGTGTCCTTAAGAAAACTGGAACTAAACGCTGGAGCAGGTATTTCCTTTCTTAGGTGTATTTCTAGAAAATCTGAGTGCTTTCTTTTGTAATATTTTCACTCCTGATACGTTATTTTACATGCATTGCGTGTTTGCATTTCGACACAAAATATGCGAATATGTAGTCTGTGTTATAAACAGTAATTTTATTGTTTATCCACACGATAATATGTTGCTGCTACCTTGCGGCCATATTATAATGTATGTGTATTTACAAATCGCCTTTTTGCGTATCTGTAAATGCAACAAATTGTATTTGTTTTTTGCTTTTAATTTCGTCGAAAAAATTTGAAGCAAAACACAAGCCCATCTTTATTTCATTGAGAAGTAAAGGTGAGGTAAAAGAAAGGTCATTGAAAACTGAATAGAAAAGATCTTATGGATTGCGAAAGCTTTTCATATGATTATTTCAGTTTGAAATGTTAGTTTAAATCTGTTCGTTATCGTCTACTACATTATTAACATTATTAGTAATTAATCAGTGGATGGGTAACGATAGAAAATTACGCTTTTAGTTTTGTCGAAACTTATTAATGGCGTAAATTATAAAAATATATTATGAGTAATTTTAAATCAAAATTTCTTCTAGGAGCTTTGATGGTTGTAGCTTTTGCTTTCACAAGCACAGCTTCTGCAGCTATCACTTCAACCTTGAAGATGGGATCAAACAACGCTCAAGTTAAGGAACTACAACAGGGCTTAAATGCTTCTGGATTCGTTGTTTCAACTTCAGGCGCTGGATCAGTAGGATACGAAAGTAACTACTTCGGTGCAAAAACAAAAAGTGCAGTTAAAGCATGGCAAGCTTCAAAAGGCTTAACAGCTGATGGAGTATTCGGTCCAGCTTCAAGAGCTGCATGGACAGGAGGTTCTATGACTTACCCAGCAGGATGTACTTCATCTACAGGATTCAGTACAACAACTGGTATGCCATGTAACACTGGTTCTACTATGACTTACCCAGCAGGATGTTCTTCTGCTGTAGGATTTAGTTCAACAACTGGTCTTCCATGTTCTTCTGCTACTTCACAAACAGGTCCAGTTACAGCTATGTTGTCTTCAAACAACCCAGCTTCTGGAACTCTTGTAGCAGGACAAGCAACAGCTGACCTTGCACACTTTACATTTAACGGAACAGGAACAGTAACAGGTGTTACTCTACAAAGAATCGGCGTTTCTGCTGACACTACTCCTTCAAACGTATACCTCTTCGATGGGGCAACTCGTTTGACAGATGCAGCTTCAGTATCAAGTAACGGTTCAGTAACATTCACTGCTCCAGCAGGACTCTTCACAGTATCTGGCTCAAAAGTCATTTCTGTTAAGGCTGATATTGCAACAGGTACTTCAGGTCAAACTGTAGGTATGATGCTTGCAACATTCACAACTTCAGCTGGTGTAACTACTGCTAACCTTTCAGGAAACATTCATTCAATAGCTTCAGCTACATTGGCTACAGTGGCAGCGGGTACAGTTACTCCTTCAAACGCTACATTAAACCCAGGTGCTGGTGTTACTCTATGGCAATCAACTCTTACAGTTTCAAACAGAGATGTTTGGATGAAGAGATTCTCATTGAGAAACATTGGTTCAGCTCCAGCTAACGCTTTTGCTAACTTCAAGCTCTATGTAAATGGAGTACAAGTTGGTTCAGCTACTGGAATCGATGCTAACGGATACGTAACTTTTGACATGAACGCAGCACCAGTATTGGTAGCTTCAGGTTCAAGAGTAGTACGTGTTGACGCTGACGTTGTTTCAGGTGCTTCAAGAACAGTACATCTTTCACTACGAACTGCTGCTGATGTCGACTTTGTTGACTCATCATTCGGAGTAAACGTTGCACCTGCTTCAACACCTTGGGCAGCTTCTCAGCCTAACATTATCTCTGGATCAACTGGCGGTACTTTGACAATCGAGAAGGATGTAACTTCTCCATCAGGTAACGTTTCAGAAGGTACAAACGATAAGGTTATCGGAGTATTCAAACTTACAGCTTTCGGAGAACCTATCAAGCTTGAGACTATTCGTGCAACTTACTCATCTAACGATGTAAACGTAGGTTCATTACGAAATGGTCGTATCATGATTGGTGGCGTTCAATACGGTTCAACAGCTACTCTTCTTGAAGATTCAAACGGAGTAGGATACACATCATACACATTAAACTACACAGTAATGCCTGGAACTCCAGTATTACTTGAAGTTCGTGCTGATATGTATGACAACGATGGTACAGATAGTATGACTAACGGTGATACTGTTGTTGGTACAATCGCTGCTGGTTCTTCAAACGCACAAAGAGTTGATTCACTAGGATCATTCACAGCTCCAGCTTCAGCTGTTGCTGGTAATACTTTGACAGTTGCTGATGCTTCAGCTACTTTGACTAAGAACGGAACTTACGCAAACCAGACAGTAGCTCTTCCTGCAACTGGTTACAAAGTTGGTTCATGGAATCTTGCTGGTTCTTCAACAGAAGATATTCTTTTGACAACATTGTCATTTGATATCGAAGGTGCAGCTGATACTTTTGAGGCTGCTGATCTTACAAATATGTACGTAGTAGTGAAGAGTGGTTCAACAACCGTTGCTCAACCTTCACCACTTGCTACAGTTTCTGCTGCTGATAACAATTTCTCACTTAACTACACATTGCTCAAGAATACAAACATTTCAATCGAATTGTTTGCTAACCTTGGTTCAACTGTAACTAATGGTGACGTTATTTCTTCAGACTTAATCGTTACTGGTACAGCTATGGTTTCTGGTTCAGCAATAACTACTTCAGAAGTTGCTGGTCAAACCTTGACTGCTGGTACAGCTACATTGACAGCTACACAAGATGCTTCAACTCCAGTTGCTTCTATTGTCTACGACAATCAGACTGTAACTGCTGCTGCATTCAAGTTTGCAGCTGTTACTTCAGCATTTAACGTAACAGATCTTACTTTCACATTAGCTAACGCTACTGTAGCTTCAAGTGTAGATCTTTATGATGGTGCTACTTTAGTTGCTTCAAAACCTGGAGCTTCTACAGTTACATTCTCTGGTCTTTCATGGAATGTTCCATCTAACACAAACAAAGTGTTAACTGTTAAATTAGTACTCTCAGGAGTAGGAATCGGTGCAGGAACAACAGGTTCTTCACAACTTGTTACTCTTACTGATTTCACAGCTATAGATACTTCAACAGGAGTTTCTGATGCATCTGCAAACGATGCTGGTCCTTCTATTGAAAACGATCCAGCTGGAAATGCAATGTATGCTTACGCTGCAACTCCTACTATCACAAACGTAGCTCTTCCAACAACAACTCTTAACGTAGGAACACAAACTGTTGCTAAGTTCTCAGTTGCTTCAAACGGAGGAACTATTGGATGGAAGAAAATTATCTTCACAGTAACAAAGTCTATCAGTGGAACTGATACATTGGCTTCTGCAACTCTCTGGGATGCAGATACTAATACTCAAATCGCTGGTACACCTACATTTGCTGGTGGAGTCGAAGCTGACGGTGGTACATCTGGAACACTCGCATTTGTTGCTACAAATGAACAACAAATCAGTGGAACAAAGACTTATGTCTTGAAGATGGTCGTTGCTGGTACTCTCGCTAACGGAGACAATATGACTGTAAGTATTGCTCAACCTTCATCATTCGCAGCTTCAGCTGCTTATGCTACAGTTGCAGCAACAACTTCATCATTCACTTGGACTGATACTTCAGCTTCAGGACATGATGCAACAACACTTGACTGGAGTAATGGTTACTTAGTTAAGAATCTTCCAACAGATACACAAACTTTGACTTACTAAATCTAGTATCATAAGTTTGATAGTATAAGTTGAGAGAAATCTAACTTAGAGAACAACAAAAACCACCCCTCACGGGGTGGTTTTTGTGTTTCTGGGGTATATGACATATAATAGATATATGAAAAAGCTTATATTTTTATCTCTATTGTTTTTTGTTTTTACTTCTGTCTATGCACAGAGTGTTACCATAACTGGGTGTTTAGAACTTAACTCAAATATTCGACAGGGGATGAAGGACTCTATTTCTTCTAGTAGTGTGTATGCATTGCAGTCTTTCTTGAAGGTAAATAACTATATGACTGCAAATCCTACTGGGTATTTTGGGACTCAGACACTAAAAGCAGTAAAAGCATTTCAAAAGGCTAATAATATCTCTGCGACCGGACTTGTCGGCCCTATGACTCGTGCTGCGATTCAAAAAATATCTTGTGTATCAGCTATTCCAGATCCTGTCTCTCCAGCAATTCCTGAGGTTCCAACACCGGTACCATCCGTTCCGGTAACTGAGACTCCTGTTGTATCTATACCACCAGTAGTTGAAGACGTCATCTTAACTGCACCAAATAACTCATCTCTAAAGGTGAAAACAGACGGAACAATAAGTATTTACGCTACCTCCGTCTTAGTAAGAGGAAGCATTACAGCAGGGGCACGTTCTGGAACGGAGCAATGGTTTGAATTAACAACCAATCCAACTGTGTATAAGCTATCTGAAACTAAGACTACCGCTAGAGTACCGCAAAGAACTGATGATAGTTTTGAAAACACTATTGATGGTCTTACTTCAAACACCACATACTACTATAGAGCTTGTGCAGAAAATGTCTCTTTAGGTCAAAAATCTTGTGGAGGTACTGTTTCAGTGAAAACTAATTAAGCTTTCAAAAAACCACCCCTTACGGGGTGGTTTTTGTTTGTGTTTTATCTGACATGTTGTATCATTAAGGTATGATAGATAATAATAACAATATAAATAATCCAAATCCTCTTGATCCTATTGTGCGGCCTGCTTCTCCGACTCCGAAGGAGAATTATTTTACTCCGAGGAATATTGCAATAGGTGTGGTAATACTTTTAGTATTAGGAGCATTAGCTGTTTTAGGTTTTAAATATTATAAAGCAAATCAAGAAGTAGAAGAAGATTTAGTAGAGGATACAGGAGTATTGCCTACAGCAGGAGATACTACTGGAAACGTCAACGCCACAAATAATCCAGCCGTCCCTACCACTCCAAAACCAGAGATGTCTACCGAAAGTAAGAAAAAGTTTAATACATTACTTGCAAACGGTGCAAAAGCATTTACCAGTAAAAATTATGCTGAAGCCCTAAAGAATTATAATGAAGCGTTAACTTTGAGTGATTCTGATGTTGTCTATATTAGACTACATAGTGTATATAGTGCACAAGGTAATAATACAAAAGCACTAGAGATGTTAAATACTGCAATTGCAAAGAACCCTGCATACACTGACTATTGGAATACAAAATTAACATTTCTAGATGAAAAAACCGACTCTTCTTTTGCTGATTTACAAGCAGTGTATCAAGAAGGATTAACTAAAGTTGATTCTCGAACAAAAATAAATCTTGTCACTCACTTTGCTCGTATTGCAGAAAGTGCAGGGAATTATGCTGAAGCTATTTCTATCTTCGAATATGCAAAGACTGTGTATCCACAAAATGCAAAAGTGTATCAGGCAGAGATAGACAGACTCACCAGTACTACTAAATAAATTTTGATCTTAAAAGATTATGTCATCAAACAGTCCGGCTCTTTGGATCCGGGCTGTTTTCTGTAATAGTATAGGGGTTTTATACGTCATCAATGATATACTTAATGAGTATAATTAAAAGATAAAATAAAAAAATTATGGAAAACAATACAATGGATAAGAATAAAAATATGTGGATTTGGGTAGTTATAGCTGTTGTCGTCATTGGTATCGTTATTTTCTTTGCAATGTCAAAGAAAGACAAAGACGCTGAGTTATTAACCAACGGAGAGACTGCTATGGATGCTGCAGATAGATCAGACCCAGATGGAGAGGAAGATGTGACTGAGGGAAGTATCAGTGCATCAAATGGTTCTGCATCACCCCAAGTGACTCTTAGTTATCAACAAGCATTAGTAAAATACAAAGACGCACGTATTCAGCTCGATAAGACTTGCCAAGCTAGTCCAGACAAGATGACTTTCAAAGACGGTACTACAATTATGATAGACAACCGTGCACCGGTTGCTCGTACAGTGAAAGTTGGTTCAACATTTAGTATTAAGGCGTATGGGTTCAAACTCGTAAAACTTACAAGTGGTACGGTCCCTACTACATGGTATGTAGATTGTGACGGATCTCAAAACGTATCTACTATCTTGATTCAAGACTAAATTATTTTAAGAATCTTAAAAAACACCCCGTACGGGGTGTTTTTTTGTTTATGATATACTGTACTGGTGATAACCAAGCACTTTTTTAAGACATTAATAGTATTTACTTTTATGATCATCGTTGGGCTTCTGGGGGTGTTCCTTGTTAGTTATTTTGGGGCAGGGGAGGTTGAGTCTGATCTTAAAGTAGACACCAGGGTTGCAAAATAAGCGTTTTGTGTTATATTAATACTGTTTCCGCAAAGAAGATAGGTATACCCTGAGCGTAGTCGAAGGGTAATTAAATCCTATTTAGTGGGTCGATATCTTGAAGCTTGTAAAAGTGGAAAGAGAAATTTGCGGCGAAAGCCGTTTTTTTAATTTACAACAACAAATTATGTTACACAAATCAAAAAAAGAAGAGATAATAAAAGACCTAGATAAGGCTATCACTGATTCTGCATCTTTAGTATTTGTAAACTTCCATGGCCTTACTGTTGCTGACGAGACTGTTCTTCGAAGTGACTTAAGAAAAGAAGGAGTTACCTATAAAGTTTCTAGAAAAACTCTCTTGAAGAGAGCACTTGCTGGAAAAGCAACCGGTGAATTACCAGAACTCGGGGGGGAAGTAGCTATCGCGTTCTCAAAAGACGCAATCGCTGCTCCTAGAGAAATCTACAATTTCCAAAAAGCTCACAAAGGAGCACTCAATATCCTTGGTGGTATGTTTGATGGTAAATTCGTAGACGGTGCATACATGACTGAAATTGCTACTATTCCAAGTAGAGAAGTATTGCTTTCAAAAATCGCATTCTTACTTCAGTCTCCGATGCAACGCCTTGCTATTGCAGTTAATGAAGTAGCAAAAACAAAGTAGTATTTATTAAAAGTATTTAACTTATAAAATTATATGTCAAAATTTGATGCATTTTTAAAAGACCTTGATGGTGCAACAGTTCTCGAATTGAACGAACTCGTTAAGGCAATAGAAGAAAAATTCGGAGTGTCCGCAGCAGCAGTAGCCTCAGCAGGTCCTGCAGCTGGTGGTGCAGCTGAAGCAGCAGAAGAGAAGGATGCTTTCACTGTAGTATTAGCATCTGCTGGTGAACAAAAGATTGCTGTTATGAAGGTTGTTAAAGAAGTTCTAGGACTTGGACTTAAAGAAGCTAAAGACTTAGTAGACGGTGCTCCAGCAACACTCAAAGATGGTATGAAGAAAGCAGAAGCTGATGAACTCAAGAAGAAAATCGAAGAAGCAGGTGGAAAAGTAGAATTAAAATAATTCATTTTTCAAACGTGCAATACAAAACCACCCAATACTGGGTGGTTTTGTTGTTTTTTGTTAGAAAAGCATTATAATATGCCCATGGAAACACTCGGTAAAATCTTGGGCTCTCAGGCACGAATAAAAGTGATGCGACTTTTTTTGCTGAATAAAGATAAATCTTTCACCAACAAAGAAATATCTACAAGAAGTAGAGTAAATCCTACAGCACTTAGAAAGGAAGTAAAACTTCTCGAAGCTTCTGGGTTCATAAAGAAAAAAACTTCTGGTTGGTATTTCAATACTAATTTTAAATACGTAAAAGAATTTGAAGGATTGTTGGTCAGTGCGGATACTTTAGACCATCCTGCTATCATAGAGAACTTTAAAAAAGTAGGAAAATTAAAACTCCTTATTGTTTCAGGTATTTTCATAAAAAACAAAGACAGTAGAGTAGACCTGCTTGTTGTGGGGGATTCTATTCAAAAAAGTAAAGTAGAGGATAGTGTTAAGAGACTAGAAGCAGAGATTGGAGTAGAAATGACCTATGCGATGTTTACGACTAAAGAATTTCTCTATAGATTAACCATGTATGACAAGCTTGTACGAGATATTCTAGATTTTCCTCATGAGGTCGTTTTTCAAACGAAAGAGTTATCCACACAAACATTAAAAAAGCCTTAAAAATTGGTATAATACAGATATAGCTTTTTAAGGTCGAAACTTACATAAGTTTATTTTATTAGTTTTATTATCTTAGTGTATATAATTTATGAGTAACATTTGGATGACATGGGGTGATGTTTTTAATTCTTCACTTCAAGATTTATGGTGGGGCTTTATTCAGTTTGCTCCAAGACTAATCATTGCGATAGTGCTTTTTATCATCGGTTGGGTACTTGGTTCTCTTATTGCAAAAGCTTTTGAACAAGTTTTCGGTGCTTTAAAAGTAGACAAACTTTTTGTCTCTGTGGGAGCAGATGATTTACTTAGAAAGGCAGGAATGACTTTGAATACTGGATACTTTATCGGGCAAGTAATGAAATGGTTTGTATTAATCATCTTCCTTCTTCCTTCACTTTCTCTCGTAGGACTTGATTCTATTGGGGGATTCTTGAGAGAAGACGTTCTTGGATTCTTGCCTCGAGTTATCGTCGCAGCGTTTGTATTAATCGTAGCGACTGTAGTGTCAGAAGGTGTTTCAAGGACTCTTGTCGCAGGTGCAAAGTCTATGAGTCTTCGCTCAGCACATATGCTCGGAGCTGTAGCTAAATACGCTATCTGGACTTTTGCTTTTATTATCGCACTTGGTCAACTCGGTGTAGCACCAGCATATATGCAAATATTATTCACTGGAATAATAGCAATGTTTGCTATTGCTGGAGCACTTGCATTTGGTCTTGGAGGTAAAGAAGCAGCTGCAAAATTTATTGCAAAACTAGGTGAAGAAGTAAGAGAAAAATAATCAAAAATATCTCTAATTTTTGATCTAAAAAGAGAAAGGATGTCACAAGTTGACATCCTTTTTTCTTTAGTATATACTCTTTCAATCAGTATGAATATAACAAAGAACAGTACAAAAAAGCGGTGTTAGCAGACGGTTTGTTTTGTCTGTAGACCGCCCGAAAAGCGGTTTTTTGTTTGATAGAATAGCCTGAAACTTGAAAATTTAAAACTGTCCCGACTTTCTGGTATATCTGACGTAAGTTACGTCTCTATACTCAGGGTCTTTGTTGGAGACAGAGAAACTTCCTTTATTTTAATTGGTTTGAGCGGTCAAATCGACAAAGTTAATCTAAAAGAAGTTGTTATTGTTTGTCTGATATTTTATTCCACCAGAGTAAAGTATCAGTAGTGATTTTTAAATTTCTTAACAAGAAATTTAAGGGCACACGGTGGATGCCTTGACTTTAAGAGGCGATGAAGGACGTAGTATAGCTGCGATAAGCTTCGGGGAGGTGCTAAGCAACCTTTGATCCGGAGATTTCCGAATGGGGAAACCCTATAGAGTAAACCTCTATAACTTTGTTCGCAAGAACATTGTGCACACCCTGGGAAGTGAAACATCTCAGTACCAGGAGGAGTAGAAACAAATATGCATTTCCTAAGTAGCGGCGAGCGAAAAGGAAGGAGCCCAAACCGAATCGCAAGATTCGGGGTTGTAAGGTAACAATGTAGATTACTAGAAGAGTCAAAAAATTAGATATTAGTTGAAATTGCTGGAAAGCAATACCATAGGGGGTGATAGTCCTGTAAACGAAAATATTTAATCTCTTTTATTGTTATTCTTGAGTACCCCAGGACATCAAAAGCCGGGGGGAATCTACGAGGACTAACTCGTAAGGCTAAATACTCTTAAAGATCGATAGTGAACAAGTACCGTGAGGGAAAGGTTAAAAGTAGTCCGGTGAGGACAGTGAAATAGACCTGAACCCGTGTGTCTACAAGGAGTCGATGCCCCGCATTGCGGGGCTACGGCGTGCCTATTGAAGAATGAGCCAACGAGTTTATGCATGCTGCTCGGCTAAGTTCGCTAAAAGAACGAAGCCACAGGGAAACCAAGTGTTAATAGCGCGTAATTGGTAGTATGCATAAGACCCGAAGCCAGGTGAGCTTGCCATGAGCAGGTTGAAGCCGCGCGAAAGCGCAGTGGAGGACCGAACCGGTTGATCGTATAACGTCTTCGGATGACTTGTGGTAAGGAGTGAAAAGCTAATCGAACCTGGTAATAGCTGGTTCTCTCCGAAATAGCTTTAGGGCTAGCGTCAAGTGTTTTCTTTGGGGGTAGAGCACTGGAAGGGTTCAACAGGGAGCAATCTCGTGAACCCTATCAAACTCCGAATACCAGAGACCATAGCTTGGCAGTTAGGCCATGGGGGCGAAGCTCCATTGGCCAAAAGGGAAACAGCCCGGATCTCAAAATAAGGTCCCTAAATATATACTAAGTGTAAGACAAGAAGGTGAGATTTCTTTGACAATGAGGAGGTTGGCTTAGAAGCAGCCATCCTTTAAAGATAGCGTAACAGCTCACTCATCTAGAGATTTTGCGTCGAAAATAATTGGGGCTAAGTATATTACCGAATTTGAGGATTCGTTATCCTTTCGAGGATGACGAGTGGTAGGAGAGTGTTCCAATCTGCAGTGAAGGAGGACCCGTGAGGGCTTCTGGAGCGTTTGGAAGTAAGAATGTTGGCACAAGTAACCGCAATGGGGTTGAGAACACCCCACGTCGAAAGATCAAGGTTTCCTTGGTAATGATAATCATCCAAGGGTTAGTCGGTCCTAAGGGAATGGCGATAGCCGTACTCGATGGACACAGGGTTAATATTCCCTGACTTCCTTGTTTAGTGACGGGATGACGGAGGGTAGTATGTATCGCTCATTATTGGATTTGAAGTTTGTGTATAGAGGACTTTATATAGGAAAATCCGTATAGTGCCTTAAATGGCAAGTTCCAAATACATGAAAAGTTTACGGTTTCGGCCGTGGATAATGATACAAAGCACGCTTCCAAGAAAAGTCTCTAAACTTATAAATAAGGAATCCGTACCGCAAACCAACACAGGTGATCAGGTCGAGTAGACCAAGACGAACGAGTGAGAGGTCCCCAAGGAACTCGGCAAAAAAGCAGCCGTAACTTCGGGATAAGGCTTCCCCACAGTCGCAAGACGGGTGGGGCGCAGCGAAAGTATTCCTGCCAACTGTTTACCAAAAACACAGCTCCCTGCGAACTCGTAAGAGGATGTATAGGGGGTGACACCTGACCAATGCCAGAAGGTCAAATATCGCCGTTCTTAATAGTAATATTATTGGTGAGTGATATAAGCCCTGGTGAATGTCGGCCGTAACTATAACGGTCCTAAGGTTCTCTACATAATGCAAATTGTGTACGGAATGACTGGGACCGTTAAGAAAAAGGTAAATGAGTTAAAATTAAAAAAGTTATTACATATTCGAATGCTACCTACTGTACAGTAATGTACAGTAAGTCAAAACCTGACTAACGAGAGACCAGCGTCAGGCACCCGACTTCTTTTAGAAAGGGTGAAGATAGAGTCCTTCTTAGGTATAGAAGAGCGAAATACCTTGTCGGGTAAATTCCGACGCGCACGAATGGTGTAATGAGTGGGAAACTGTCTCGGGGACCAGCTCGGTGAAAATACAATACCGGTGAAGATGCCGGTTAAGTGCAATTAGACGAAAAGACCCTAGAAGCTTTACTATAACTTGATATTGAGCATATTTTTAAACTGCGTAGCATAGATGGGAGAGGTCCGATGTATACGGTTTTGGCTGTATTCTACTCGTCAGTGAAATACCATTCTTTTTGAGGATATGTTCTAACCAATGCGGCAAAAACGCATTGAGACAGTATCTGGTGGATAGTTTTACTGGGGCTGTACCCTCCTAAAAAGTAAAGGAGGGGTTTAAAGGTAATCTAGGCGCGAATGGAAACCGTGCCGATAGTGTAATGGCACAAGATTGCTTGACTGTAAGGGGTACATCCCGAACAGGTGGGAAACCAGAACATAGTGATCCGACCATACGTATTAGATGCGGTGGGAGCTCAACGGATAAAAGCTACTCTAGGGATAACAGGCTAGTTCCGCCCAAGCGTCCATAGCGACGGCGGAGTTCGGCACCTCGATGTCGGCTCACCTTAGCGCGGTGGTGAAGAAGCTACCAAGCGTTTGGCTGTTCGCCAATTAAAAAGGTACGCGAGCTGGGTTCAGACCGTCGTGAGACAGGTTGGTCTCCTATCTATTGCACTCGTTGATTCTTGAGAAGATTTGCTCCTAGT
>JBPOHQ010000008.1:0-111670 GCA_052035405.1 Candidatus Nomurabacteria bacterium
AATGACTGCCTTTGTCTTTACTCTTTTCTTTGCAGTTCACCCTCTTGCTACTCAGACAGTGTCTTTGATTGTAGGGAGGAATGATTCGCTACTAACCATATTTGTGTTAGGTTCGTTTATATACTTAATAGACACGCTCCGGGATAAAAGTGTGAAAAAGTATCTACTTCATATACTCTTTTTACTTTTTGCATTGTTTACTAAAGAAACTGCAGTGATGTTACCTTTTGTCTTTGGAGTTTATCTACTTACTTTTGTGGGTTGGAAAACTTTGTGGGAGGAGAGGAAAAAATATGTTTATATTTTAATTGGCTGGATTGCAACTTATTTTATATATTTTAAATCAAGACAGGCCGTATTAGATAGTTTTACAAGCACCCGTTACGACTTTATAGATATGCTTGCGTCCATCTATCAAAATAGTTCTTCTCTAATTTCAACAGTAGGTAAAATATTTCTCCCATTCAATTTATCTGTGTTCCCTGTTCTGATGGATATGAAATTAATATATGGAGTTATTGCCATAATTTTGTTATGTATCTATTTTCTTTTTTCAAAAGAAAAAAATAGTAAGTTAATCTTTTTTGGATTATCTTGGTTTATTTTATTTATTGTTCTTACACTAATCAAACCATTAGGAGCATTTCAAAACTTTTCTGAAAACAGAATATACTTACCCATGCTTGGATTTATTTTTATTATTTTAGGTATAGGTAAAATTGAGTTTTTATCAAAGGTATTTCAAAAAAAGAATATAAGGATATTGGTAATATCCTTATTAATTTTAACTTTTTCAACCATAACAATAATTAGGAATACTTATTATAAAGATGGTTTAAGCTTCTGGAAAAACGCCGTAGACACATCCCCAAACAACGCTCCTGCTTTTAATAATCTTGGTGGCATGTATTATGCTCAACAAGACTATACACAAGCTGAATATTATTACCTTGAAGCTTTAAAATTAAATCCAACTGAAAAGCTCGCTCATTATAATCTTGGATTAGTATATGAAAATCAAGGTAAATCGTCACTTGCAATAGAACACTATAAACAAGAAATAGAATTAGGTCCTAGACTTAAAGCTGTGTACATAAGACTGGGTGAATTGTATGTAAAAGAAGGTAAAATAAAAGAGGCAGAGAACTATTGGAAAAATATGTATGAATCACATCCAGATAGATTGGGAGCTTTATACAATCTGATTAACTTAAATTTTTATCACAAGAAAAATATATCTCAAACTATATTTTACGCAAAACAAGCAAAAGTTAAAGGGTTAGAATTACCTCCAGAGGTGTTTGATTTATTAAATAAATAAAAAATGGAAAATAAAAATTATTTCAAAAAAATATTCAACAAACGTTTTGGGGTTTTTGTTTTTATTATAGTTAGTATTTTTTTAGTTTATTTTTCGACTCTTTCCCATAAAACCGTAATGTTAGATGACGACAAATTATTATTAGAGCACTATCAATTTAATAAAAAATTATCAAATATACCTCTAGCCTTCAAGCAGAATATATTTATGGATCCAGGAGACTTATCTTTTTATCGTCCAATTCTAAGACTATCTTTTATGTTTGATGCACAGTTCGGACCCAAAAATATATTTTTTATGTCTCACCTAACAAACATGGTGTTACACACAGTGGCTATGTGTTTACTTTTTGTATTACTATGTAGACTAGAAATAGAAAAATTGACTGCTTTATTTTTTACTTTATTTTTCAGCGTCCACCCAATAGGAACACAGACAGTATCTTTAATAGTAGGAAGAAATGATGCACTGTTAGCAATCTTTGTATTTTCTTCGTTTATCTTTTTGATAGATTTTTTAAATTATAGAAAAATTGGCAAATACTTTTTACATTTATTTTTCTTTATAATTGCATTGTTTACCAAAGAAACAGCGTTAATCCTGCCCGGCATATTTATTGTCTATATATTATTATTTACTACAAAAAATGACTTATTAAAATTTTATAAAAAGTATCTAATGATGTTAGGGGTATATATTAGCGTCCTTGTGTTTTACTTTTTAACTAGGCACTTAGTTTTAAATGGTTTTGTTGGTAAAGAAGTGGCTGGGTTTGATATTTTAAAACAAGTAATAAATCCAATAATTTCAAATATCCCTTCTGTTATACCGGCTGTCGGGAAAATATTTTTACCTTTTGATCTAGCACTCATACCCGTGATGGCAGACATGCAAATGATTTATGGGTATATGGTTTTTGTATTTTTCCTCATCTACTTCTTCTTTACAAAGAAGAAAAATAATAGATTAATTATTTTTGGTGTATCTTGGTTTATATTATTTTGGATATTAACATTAATAACTCAAACAGGTCTAATACCCAATTTCTCAGAAAACAGACTTTACGTTCCCATACTTGGTTTTATCTTCATTATTTTAGGTATGGGTATACTTACAGACATAAAATCTTTATTACAAGATAAGATTAAAAATGAAAGAATAAAAGAAGTAATAATACTGGTGAGTTTAATTTGTATAATCACAGTATTTGCATTGGTTACTATATACAGAAATAGGTTCTATAAAAACGAACTTACTTTTTGGACACAAGCAGTGAAAGAATCTCCTCACTCATCTTTTAGTCAAAATAATTTTGGTGTAATAAATCACGAAAAAAATCCTGAAATAGCAATGGAAGCCTATAAAAAAGCTATAGAAATAAATGACACAGAAAGATTTGCTCATTTTAATTTAGCTATTCTCTATGAGAAGGACGGAAACTTAAAGGGAGCACAGTATCATTATGAAAAAGAAATTGAGGCTAACCCACAATGGAAAACAACTTATTTTAACCTTGAGGCATTATTTGTAAGACAGAAAAAATTCAAAGAAGGAATAAAGTATTGGACAAAAATGTATGACCTACACGGAGATAGACTAGGAGCATTGTATAATCTAATAGATATACATTATCAATCAGGAGAAAAAAATAAAGCTGCATTATACGCAAAAGAGGCTTTGAATCGAGGGCTCCCCCTACCCCAAGAGTTTTTAGATTTAATTAGTAAATAGTAATTTATGTTTGAAAAAATATCTTCTTTTTTAAAAGAACTGTTTAATAAACCTTTTGGACCATATATTTTTATTATTTTAATAATACTTAGTATTTATGCTGTTACTCTTAATTATCAATTAGTGTATCTAGATGATAACTTTCTAGTACAAGACTATTATCATTTCAATAAAGATTTAAACAACATACCTCAAGCTTTTAGAGAAGATATATATGGAACTACTGTTCAAAACAGTGATTATTATAGACCAATTCTTCGACTTTCTTTTATGTTCGATGCTCAGTTTGGTGAGAAAAATCTCTTCTTTATGTCTCATCTCACAAATATAATTTTGCACATACTTGTAGTATGTTTATTGTTTTTCTCTCTTAAAAAGATGAACGTAAACAAACTTACGGCTTTTGCTTTTACTTTACTCTTCGCTGTGCACCCAGTAAATACTCAGACAGTATCTTGGATACCAGGTAGAAATGATTCTCTTCTAGCTATATTCCTACTAAGTTCATTTATATTTTTCTTATCGTATATAGAATCTAAGAAAATAAAATTTCTTTCTTTACATATACTCTTTTTTACATTGGCACTTTTCACAAAAGAAACAGGTGTCATGATACCAATATTGTATACACTATATATTCTTCTTTTTAAGGGTTTCATCTACATAAAACAAAATTACAAACAATACACCTACCTTTTAGCTGGTTGGCTTATTGCTTCAATTGTATACTTTTTTATGAGAAGCCTTGCAGTTAAAAGCTTTGTAGGTACAGGAGCTACTGTGTATAGTATTTTCGTTTCTATCTACGAAAAATCTTTTTCCCTGGTCTCAGTAGTTGGTAAAATATTCTTACCGATCAAACTGACAGTGTTCCCTGTATTTACAACAATAAACACTGCGTTAAATGATAGTAATGTTATCTATGGGGTACTCGTACTCATACTCATGCTTCTATACTGCATTACACAGAGTAAAATAAATACAAAGATAATACTATTTGGCACTGCATGGTTTTTATTTTTTATGGTTCCAACATTTCTAACTAAGATGGATGGTTTTCCAGAAAACAGAATCTATGTACCTATGATTGGTTTTATTTTTATAGTCTTAGGATTAAATCCACTTCTCTCTTTAGAAAATTTTCTCAATTCAAAAATACCAAAATACAACCCGAAGAAAGTTATTTTTATATCTATTGGAATACTGGTTGCTTTGTACAGTATGGGTGTTATGGTACGGAATAGACATTACCAAAACGAAGTAACTTTTTTTACAAATGCGTTAGATCGTCCTTTAAGTCATAATAACCTAGGGGTATTGTACACATTAAAACATAACCTTGTAAAAGCTGAGGAAGAATATAAAAAAGCACTAGAGTTAAACCCCCTGGAGAAACACGCTCATGGGAACTTAGGGCTACTCTATGAGAAACAAGGTAGACTGGAAGAAGCAAAAATAGAATACGCAAAAGAAGCAGCTGTCAATCCAGAATTCTTTACTGCATTAAATAATAAATAAAAAATGCCCGAATTACCTGAAGTCGAAACAACCACAAAAGGACTAAGAAAAGAGACTATTGGTCTTACTATAAAAGACGCGTGGACTGATTTAGTGACAAAAGACAAAAGAAAACATGATACCGTTTCAAATCCTAATTACTTTAAGAAATTTAAAGGAGAAATTTTAAATTCAAAAATTCTACAAGTTGAAAGACGTGCTAAGAATATTTTAATACACCTCTCAACAGGACACACATTGTTGATACACCTAAAAATGACCGGGCATCTGTTGTATGGTAAGTATGTATTTATACAGAAAAATAACACATGGATTCCTGATGAAAAAGCAGGTAGTCCTTTGCACGACCCCTTTAATAGATTTATCCATGTAGTTTTTACACTATCTAACGGAAAATATTTAGCATTGTGTGATGCACGCAAGTTTGGAAAAATTGTATTTTTTAATACAGAAGAACTTGCTGTAAATCGTCACTTGCAAAATTTAGGTCCAGAACCCCTCGACAAAAATTTTACTCTAAAAAAACTCAAAGAGAGACTAGAAAAAAACCCACAGGGTAAGATAAAGACAGTTTTAATGGATCAAAGTGTTATTGTTGGTATTGGTAATATTTATTCAGATGAAATCCTTTGGTATGCTGGCATACACCCAGAAAGAAAGACTTCTTTAATTACAAATACAGAGGTGAAAAAAATATTTAAAGCTATAAAAGAAACACTCGCAAAAGGTATAGATTTTGGAGGAGATTCTTTGTCTGACTACAGAAATATCTACGGATTACGGGGAAAATTTCAAATGCACCACCGTGCGTACAGAAGAACTGGACAGAAATGTATGAAAAAAAATTGTAACGGTGTTATAATGAGAAAAATAATCGGTGGAAGGAGTTCACATTTCTGTGATATCCACCAAAAATAATTATGGGAGATTTACTTGGATTTATAGGTATAGTAATAATCGTTTGGTTTCTTTGGCTTTTTACTGGTGGACCAGATAGGTTTGAAAGAGAACATCCAGGACCTTTTATAAAGGCCCCTGCTCCACTTAACACAGGAGAGACTTACGGGACACCACGGTAGTTCTAGGTGAGTATTCTAAAAAGAGCTATACCAAAAGAGACTGAGACATTTAAAGACTCTTTTTTGCCATGCATAGGTATCTCAGCGATGATGTCACATTTTTTTAATATATTTTTTGGTATTCCAGTAACTTCATTACCCATCAGAAAAACATTTTTATTAGTGGGTTTTACCTTACGATAATCTACAGAATTTTTATCTTGTTCGATGCCTATAATTGCAAAACCTTCTTTTTTAAGCTTAGCTAAAAGCGAAGTAATATTCTTCTTTTGTTCCCAGGGAATAAATTCCTCTGCCCCCAGAGCAGACTTTGCTAAATCTAGACGCTTTCTACCAAATCTATCTACAGGTGCTGGTGTGTATCCAGTAATATAGATTTTATCTATTCCAAGTGCATCAGAGGTACGGAATATCGCTCCTACATTTTCTACACTTCTTATATCATTTAGAATTACTATATTTTGTGTTTTCATTTTAAAAAATTTTTATTACGCATGTCTTTATGATACGTAATAGCAAATCTATGTGCTTCACTATTAATTAAGACAATTTCTCTCTTATATTTTTTTACTAAAACACTGTCCCCTTTTATTTCTCTCATTTTATGAGTTTCATCTTTCGTTACAGCGACGATATCGATTTTTACATTCTTCTCTTTTAAAATTTTTTCTGCAACATGTATCTGTGCGACACTACCGTCTATCACTATTAGATCTGGAAATCTCCACTCTGGGTGATTAAAACGTCTTTCCAGGACTTCTTTTAAAGCACCTGTGTCATTTGCGTCTTTTTGAGTCCTAATTTTAAACTTTCTGTATTCGTTTTTATTTACCTCCCCATTTTCTAGTACAACCATGACACCCACCATATTCTTGCCACTCATATGTGCGATATCATATGCCTCAACACGAAAAACATCTTCCCTGCTTTCGATAAGCCCCTCTTCCTTAATTAAAGACACGTCGTATATGTGAGTAATAGCAAAAATCTTTCTCTTTAGATCGCTCGCTTCTTCAAATCTCCTCTCTTTAGCTAGGGACAACATTTCCTTTTTTAAATCAGAAACAATTCTTTTTTTCTTGCCTTCAAATAAAAGTTTTATATTTTTTATATTATTCAAATATTTATTCTTTTCATTTAGATTCGGAGCTAAACTTATTTGTTTATAAAACTCATGGTAATTCTTTGATGTATCATCTAGAAATGGAAATATCTTTCGTATGATTTTTAACGCCTCTCTTAACTGACCTCCATTTACAAATGGACCATATACTTCCTTGTAATCATCTTTTCTAAGATTCTTTCCACGTACAGTTAAAATTTTTGGAAGCTCATCTTTTGTAATACAGACATAGTTAAAACTCTTGTCGTCTTTCTCTTTGGTGTTGTAGTAAGGCTGGTTTTTCTTTATAAGATTAGCTTCCAGGATGAGTGCCTCAAGAACACTGTCTGTCTCAGTCCATTTTATTGAGTCAGACTTAAATACCATATCTACTAGTAACGGCCCTCGAGTTTCGATAAGATCACTACTGAAGTAGCTCTTCACTCTGTCTTTTAGAGAGGTTGCTTTACCTATGTAAAGAATATCTTTGCCTTTCATAAAGAAATATACCCCAGGCTTATCCGGCATATGTAATTTTAAAAAATTTGACTTTTGCATAAAAAGATATAAAATTAATTTTTAAAATTTGTTCATTATGATGCTACTTAAACGTTACATCGAATGTATTTGCCAACTGTTTTTGGCAATATTCGATTTTTCGGGGTTTTTTAAAACCCCGACCAAATTCTAATAATTATTCACCCCGCCGGTATCCAACCCGGCATTTTTTATTTTTTCTTCAAAACCTTTTTTAAGTACTTACCTGTGTAACTATTTGTCGTATTAGCAACTTGTTCTGGAGTACCTTTGGCAATCAATTGCCCCCCATGTATTCCCCCTTCAGGACCAATATCAATGATATAATCAGAACATTTAATCACATCCAAGTTATGCTCAATAAGCACAACAGTGTTGCCTTTGGTAACGAGTTTGTTCAATACCTCTAGAAGCTTCGCCACATCATCATAGTGAAGTCCCACTGTCGGTTCGTCTAGTAAGTAAATAGTCTTTTCTAAGTGAGGGCGGTAGAGCTCACTTGATATTTTCACGCGTTGAGCTTCTCCTCCAGAAAGTGTTGTCGCAGATTGGCCAAGTTCTAGGTATCCGAGTCCTACATCTATGAGTGTGGAAAGTCTATCTGAAATAGCTGGAATATCTTTGAAGAAAGTAAGCCCCTCTTCAACGGTCATGCGGAGCACTTCATAAATATTTTTCTTTTTGTATTTTACGGTGAGAGTTTCTTTATCAAAACGTTTTCCGAGGCACACATCACAGGTCACATATACGGTCGGCAAGAAATGCATCTCAACTGCTATTTCTCCGTTACCTTCACATGCTTCACATCTTCCACCTTTAACATTAAAAGAAAATCTATTTGCTTTCCATCCGCGAAGTTTTGCATCTTCTGTCTCAGCAAACATATCGCGAATATGTGTGAATGTTCCCGTGTAGGTCGCAATATTTGAACGAGGAGTTCGGCCTATTGGGGACTGATCTATTAAAATTGCACGAGAGAGGTATTCAGTTCCTGTAAAAGATGAGCAGTTGAATATTTGTGCAGTTCTGTATTTTCTTTCATATCTCCCTTGAAGATTTTTATACAGAATCTCATACATAAAAGAACTCTTACCGGAACCAGATACTCCAGTAATAGAAGTCATTACTCCGAGTGGAACTTCCACATTTAAATTATCAATATTAAAAATCTTTCCTCCTGCTACACGAAGTGCTCCTTTTGCTTCACGTCGTTTCTCTGGGATCTCTATGCGAACTTCTTCACGAAGGTATGCAAGTGTTCTAGAATTATTTGTATTCTTTTTAGCGGTTAATAATTCATCAAGGTATCCAGCTGCGACGACTTGTCCACCATGGACACCAGCTTTTGGACCAATATCTACTATATAATCAGAAGCATAGATTGTGTCCTCGTCGTGCTCAACAACTAAAATTGTGTTACCTAGATCGCGAAGATTAAGCAGAGTTTTGATGAGTCTGTCGTTATCCCTCTGATGAAGCCCTATCGTAGGCTCATCGAGCACGTAGAGTGCTCCTACGAGCCTAGAGCCTAGTTGTGAGGCAAGTCTAATGCGCTGTGCTTCCCCTCCAGAGAGGGTGTTTGCTTTACGAGAAAGCTGTAAGTAGTCTAGTCCTACATCAAGCATAAATTGCAAGCGTACCTCTATCTCTCGTACTACAGGTACAGATATTTCTTTTTCTTGGTCGGATAGCTTTAAGTTCTTAAAAAACTCATGAGCATCTTGAATAGATAAAGAGGCAAGATCTAGAATATTTACTCTACCTTTATGTGGTTTAGTATTTTTGCTTTCTTTTGTATTTTGATTAACTTTCGTTTTCTCCCCTGGAATTTCTGCCTCAAGAAAAACATTCAAGGCTTCAGGACGAAGTCGTGCACCGTGACAATCGTCACAAGGTTCGTCTCCTCCGAAATATTTAGATCCAAGTCCGTTACACGTAGAACATGCTCCATATGGGGAGTTGAAAGAGAAAAGTCTTGGCTCAACTTCTGGAAAAGAAAATCCATCATTCTTACAAGCAAATTTTGCGGACATAACAAATTCTTCTTCTCCTATTTTAATACTCACCAGTCCATCAGCTTCGAGAAGTGAACGCTCGATGGCTTCTGCAAGTCGCATTCTGCTTCCATCTTTGTTATCAAAAAATTCATGTACTGCAAATTTGTCTACTAGGATATCTATGCTGTGAGCTTTATTCTTAGAAAGAGTTATCTGTTCACGTAAATTCTTCATCACACCATCGAGACGGATTTCCGAAAAACCTTTACCAAGTAAATCATATAAGAGTTGATAATATTCCCCTTTCCTTCCTCGTATAACTGGTGCAAAGATATGTATCTCTGCTTCATTCCAATTCACCCCTAAGACAGTTTTACTGTTTTTATTTTGTTTATTTAAATTATTTATTTTCTCTAATACAAAATTTAAAATCTCTTCATTTGAAAGTTTCTTTATCTCTTCTCCACATAAAGGACAATGTGGATGTCCGATACGGGCATACATCACACGAAGATAGTCATATATCTCAGTGATAGTAGCAACAGTCGAGCGAGGATTATTTGAGCGAGACTTCTGGTCTATAGAGATAGCCGGTGAAAGACCTGTAATCTCGTCCACGTCAGGCTTGGGCATTTGATTTAAAAATTGTCGTGCATATGAAGAAAGACTTTCTACATACCTCCTTTGCCCTTCAGCAAAAATGGTGTCAAAAGCAAGGGAAGACTTTCCAGATCCTGAAACACCAGTGATAACTACCATCTTGTTTCGTGGCATTTCAACTGAAATGTTCTTTAGATTATGAGTTCGAGCACCTTTTACAATAATAGTATCTATGTTTTTGTTTGAGTCTTTTTTTACCATAAGAATAATACATTATAACACGAAAAGCGTAAAATTTCCATTTATTATTAACGCTATTTTTCTATCTCTACTCTGTTCCTTAACACCCCTATCTCATCTCTAAGTATTGCCGCAGTTTCGAAGTCGAGTTCTTTGACTGCTTTAGACATTTCTTTCTCTTTTATTTTAATTATTTTTTCATAGACGAGATTACTCCTCTCTTCGTCAGACATGTGTAATTTCACTTCTGTAACATTTCCTTCTTTTGTTTTCTTTTGAGTAACCTTACTTTTATCTAACTTAAGTTCTTTTGCGTATGCTTTTTTAAATACTTCTAAGTCAATATTAAGCTCTGCGTTTACTGCTTTACCATGTTCACTCTCCATCTCTTCCGTAATATCTTTTATCTTTTTTAAAATAGTTTTAGGAGTAATACCGTGCTTCTTGTTATAGGCAAGTTGTGTATTTCTTCTCCTAATAGTTTCTTTCAAAGCTCTCTCCATAGAACCAGTCATTTGATCCGCATACAAAATAACTCTTCCTTCACTGTTTCTAGCTGCACGACCAATAGTCTGTATAAGTGACGTCTCTGAACGAAGAAACCCTTCTTTATCTGCATCAAGTATCCCAATGAGAGCCACCTCTGGAAGATCAAGCCCCTCACGAAGAAGGTTTACCCCTACAAGCACATCAAACTTCCCTTTTCGGAATTCTGTTAATATTCGTATACGATCTAAAGTTTTTACATCACTATGCAAATACTCTGATTTTATTTTCTTATCTTTTAGATATATAGACAAGTCTTCTGCCATTTTTTTAGTTAGCGTTGTAGCAAGAACCCTAAACCCTCTCTTTATAGTATTTTCTGTTTCTTTTATGAAGTCTTGTATTTGACCAGGGTACAGCCCAGACTCTTGCTCGGAGGAATATTCGCTACGAACAGAATTATCTTGCCCTTCCAAGACAGAGTGCGAATGACGTAGAGCAAGAGTCTGGGCTGTCACCGGCCTAATAATAGTATCCGGATCCACAAGCCCGGTAGGACGAATGATCTGCTCTACTATTTGTTCACTTAGGGTTCTTTCTTGTTCACTTGGTGTAGCACTTGTATAAATAACTTGTCCTATACGTTCTTCGAATTCTTCATAACGAAGCGGTCTGTTGTCTTTTGCAGACGGTAAGCGAAAACCATACTCTACGAGAGTTTTCTTACGTGAAGCATCGCCCGCAAACATTCCTTGTAATTGAGGAAGGGTTACGTGCGACTCATCTATGATGGTGAGAAATTCTGGTTTACCATTTTTGTCATGTGGAAAATAAGACAATAGTGTTTCTGGCGGTTCACCTTCCTTCTTTCCAGAGAGATGTCTTGAATAGTTTTCTATCCCCGAGCAATATCCAACTTCTTTTATCATCGCTAGGTCATAGTTTGTTCTTCTTTTGATTCTTTCTGCTTCTAAAAGCTTACCTTCTTTTTCAAAATGTTTTAGCTGAGCAGTAAGTTCTTTTTTAATATTTACTAAAGCCACCTTTGTTTTTGAGTCTTCTGTTATAAAATGCTTAGCTGGAAAAATAAATATATTTTTTTCATCTTTCAGAATCTGAGAAGACACAGGATCTATCTTTGTGATTTTAGAAATAGTATTACCAAGAAGTTCTATTTGATACATGAGTGTCTCGGAGACAGGCATGAATTCTACACGTGAACCAATAGAACGAAACTGCCCCGGATTTAAGTCTGCATTTGTTCTTTCAAAATGAATAGACACTAACTTTTTCATCAACGTGAGTCTATCTATTTTCATACCAACTTCTAATTTTAAGTTTGTTTTTTCATACTCAGCCGGACTTCCAAGACCATAAATACAAGACACAGACGCGACGATAATGGTATCTGGTCGAGTAAGTAGTGCTTGAGTAGAAGCATGACGAAGTCTATCTATCTCCTTATTGATACTTGCGTCTTTTTCTATATATGTGTCCGAAGATGGCATGTATGCTTCCGGCTGATAATAATCATAGTAAGAAACAAAATAATGTACTGCGGCATCAGGGAAAAATTCCTTAAACTCTTGAGCGAGTTGAGCAGCGAGAGTTTTATTGTGAGCGATGACAAGAGTTGGTTTATTGTGTTCTTTTATTACATTCGCCATAGTAAAAGTCTTACCAGTACCAGTGGCACCAAGCAACGTTTGTTTTGCCATACCCTTATTTAGTCCCTCTAAAAGCTCCGAAATAGCCTTGGGTTGGTCCCCTGCTGGTTCGAATTTGCTGACTAATTTAAAGATATTATTTTTCATTTTGTTTTAGCAGCAAACAATAAAAGAAACTAACCAAAAAAAGATGGTGCGTAATTAAATCAATTATCTAATCTCTGTATAATCAGCTCCTATATACACACTATCATATGCTTTTACTACAATTTTATAAGCCAAGACAGACCCCACAATGGTTAGTATTATTATATACATTAGAGTTTTGTTTGAGAGTTGCATGGACCCAGTTTAACATTTATATTTTTCGTTGTTAATTGTGCGCCCGGCAGGAATCGAACCTGCGACCATCTCCTTAAAAGGGAGCTGCTCTACCAGCTGAGCTACGGGCGCGTATTCCCAAATATATATGAAATAAAGTCAAAAATCAACCTTTATTAAAATATATCTAACAAAAACTTTTCAAAAAGAACTTCTGGTTCTTTACCTCCACGCCTAGCTTCCGGCAAAAGATGAGAAAGCTGATTGGACACTCCTATTAATTGATCATGAGAAAATTTACTAAAATTCTTTTTTATGATCATATCTTTAATTTTCCAGAAAAGTACACCAACCAATTCTTCCATTCCTACCCCTTTATCTATTGCCTGTCTATAGTAAAGCCACAGGTTAAACTTATCTTTCGCAGCAAAGGCGTTTGCAAGTAAAAAGTTATCAAATTTTTCTTTCTTCTCTTTTGGTAATTCAAATATATTCAATTCTGCTCGAACTTTTTTAAACATGTCTAATATCGGTTTGTTCAGCTTCCCTTCTAAAAAAAGAAAATCATTACCTGACTCAGCCATGAAGCTCAATTTCTCTAAGAGAGAATCCCTTATTTCTTGTCGTTCTAGAATATTTGAAAATAGTACTATGCATTTAGAAAAAAATAACCCATTACCTGAATAAAAACTTTCTATCTCCATAGAAGAAAAGTTGTTTTTAGAAATATTAAAGACTTCTGTGTTTTTTGAGAGAGAACTCAAAAACTTTTCATATGTCTTTATTTTTGTATTTGCATCATCTCCAGCGAAAAGATATATCATATTAAAACTTAACTATTTTTTTATATTCACTATATGCTTCACCGTATTTTTTCTCAAGAACTTTTTCTTGTTCTTTTACAAAAGTTATCTTAGTAACAACGAAAGAAAAAAGTGTTAATAACATTATAAAAAATGCATTTGCTATAACAGCAAAACCTAAGATAAGTAAAAATAATCCATAATGAGTGGGTGTACGGGTATAACAATATGGGCCCTTGCAAAATGAATCCTTTGTAATATTTCCCGGAACTAATTTACGTGAAGTATGTTGAGCCCAAAATATAATAATAGAGGCTAAAACCAAAAGCATGACTCCTGTTGGTATAGCAATGCTAGTGTGAAAAATCTTTATAGGAAAGAGTAGATCTAAGACAACACCAAAAATCAATACAGAAAAATACATAAAATATGAGTGTGCTAGTATCCTGTGCACTGCTGTGTCTTCTTGTTTTTTCTTTAACTCTTCTTGTGTATTTTGAACCTTCTCCATGGATAGATTATATCATAAAAACAGTCTATTTTACCTCCCCAAAATTGTCCCCAAATCCTGCATGCACAAGCAGAGGAATATCTGTTTTATATTGCAAATATGAACGTTCTAATACTCCTTCCATAGCTCCGTTTATTATTTTCTCTACTTCTTTTATGCAGTCATCTTTTATCTCATATACAAGCTCGTCGTGAATCTGCAGGATGAGATGGACCTTATCTTTAAGTCCCGCTTTCTTTAAGTCTTCGTCGACATATCTAATGGCGAGTTTTATAACATCTGCTGTTGCTGTACCTTGTATTGGAGCATTTGTGGCTGTACGTTCTGCCATGCTTTTTAGAAATGGAAGTCTAGAATTTATATTTGGAAAATATCTACGTCTACCAAAAAGAGTCTCTGTGTAAGTATTTTTCATAGCAAAAACCTTCACACTTTCCAAATACTCTTTTACCCCAGAGAATTGTCTAAAATAATTATCATAAAAAGTCTGAGCTTCAACGCGTGTACCACCTAGATTTTTACGAAGGGCTGAGACCCCCATACCGTAGATAATTCCAAAGTTTATAACCTTTGCTTTTCGACGCATTTCTGCATCCACCTGCTCTATTGGCACATTAAAAACAAAAGATGCAACCCCAGCATGAATATCTTTTCTTTCTTTAAAAATCTGGGTCATTTTCTTGTCACCTGAAAGGATTGCAGC
This sequence comes from Candidatus Nomurabacteria bacterium, assembly GCA_052035405.1. Taxonomy (GTDB): domain Bacteria; phylum Patescibacteriota; class Minisyncoccia; order Phycocordibacterales; family UBA9973; genus UBA9973. The sequence goes on from JBPOHQ010000008.1 coordinate 14,617, forward strand.
CACACGAAGCTCTATCTGGCTATAATCAAAGGCTCCAAGTTTATATCCTTTTTGTGCAATAAACCCTCCGCGAATCCTCTTGCCAAGTTCACTTTTAATAGGTAAGTTTTGCAAGTTTGGATCAATAGAAGAAAACCTACCAGTAGTGGTAGCATTCTGTAAAAATCTTGAGTGAAGTCTTCCGTCTTCTTTTACCATTTGAGGTATTACATCTATATAAGTAGAGAGGAGTTTCTGAAGTTCTCTATATGCAATAATCTGCGTAATAATAGGATTTTCTTCCTCTAATTCTTCTAAAACCGATATCTTTGTAGATAAGTTTCCACTCGCCCCCCTTTTCTTATTATTCTTCAACCCCATTTTTACAAACAAAACTTCACCTAATTGTTTTGGAGAATTTATATTAAATTCACTTCCAGCCATTTCATAAATCTTTTTTGTAAGCTTATCGAGTTCTGTGTGGTATTCTTCTGAAATATTTTTAAAGTATTTTTGGTCTATTAAAATTCCATGATCTTCCATTTCTTTAACTGTTGAAATAATGGGACGCTCTATTTCTTCATAAACTTTCTTTAGACTTTCTATTTCATTTAATTTTTTAAATATAAATTCTTTTGCCACAGAAAAAGAGCTAGTCTTTGCATATAGTAAAATATCTTCTAGGTTTGGGTTTGATATATCAGAGTTCAAGAGCCACAAAGCAATGCTTGTCTCCTGTAATTCTATTGGATTGATTAGAGAATCCTGAAGGGTTTTCGAGTTGGTCTGGTGACTTGACCCGAGGACCCGAGAAAACTCTTCAGGATTTTCAGGTTGCAAATGTTCTGCTGAGTTCGTCGGAGAACCGTTTGTAAAAAAACTTTTTAATCTTGTAAGCAGGGAACGAAATTCAAAATGAGCAAAAACTTCTTCGATTTTTTTCAGATCTGCACTTTCCCAAAAAGTTTTCTCAGGTAGTTTGAAATCTATCGGTGCATCTCTCCGGATAGTCGCCAAGGTTTTAGAAAAAAGTGCTTCTTCTTCGTTGTTTAAAATAAGTTCAAAAATTCTTGGACTTATACCAATATCCTTAAAAGCTTTAGCATCCTTTTCTTTCTTAAAATTCTTATAGATATTTTCTATAGTATTGAAATTTGTTATGAGACTGGTCGCAGTCTTCTCTCCTATACCTTTAATTCCGATTATATTATCAGATGGGTCTCCACGAAGGCCTTTGTAGTCAGGCAAAAATTCTGGTTTAAAACCAAAACGCTCAAATACCTTTTCTTCATCATATAAAATAGTATCAGTTATGCCTTTCTTTAAAGTGTAAACTTGAACCTTCGTACCATCGACAAGTTGCATTGTATCCATGTCTCCTGAAGCAATTATTATCTCTATATCTTTATCTTTTTTAAAAGTCTCTACGATCGTTCCAAGAATATCGTCAGCTTCAAAACCCGGCATGTCATACATAGGTATATTGAAAGCTTCGAAAATCCTTCTGGAGTTTTTAAGCTGAGTGATGAGTGCATCATCAGTCTTCGCTCGGCCACCTTTGTACTCATCATATGCTGCATGACGAAAAGTCTGCCCAGGCAAGTCATAACAAGCTACAATATAGTCCGGCTTTAAATCAGAGATTATCTTCATGAGCATATTAGAAAGTCCGTAAAGTGCCCCAGTCGGCTCTCCACTACTTGAAAGAAAATCCGGGAGAGCATGGTACGCTCGGTGAATAATTGCGTGAGAATCGAGGAGTACGAGTCTCTTTTTTTCTGTTTTAGCTTTTTGTTTTTCCATTACCGAAAGTATACCATTTTACGTTTTAAAAAATTAGACAAAAGAAAAGGCCTTTGTCGCTAAGCAACAAAGGCCAGTTCCCACTTTGGGGATTAAAAAATAAAAATCAGTTTTAATTCGCAGTGGTCCAGAAATAATCGGTTATTTTTATCCCGTTACAATACGGGATACTCTTTGGAACTTGAGTTACAAACTTTTTTCCATTTATATACTCCCCGTCATATGGGAGAGTTGCAAGAGTGAACTCTTGCACACCATGAAAAAAAGTTTGTTGATGGGAACCAGAACACTTTCCCATTTCCTGAATATAGCTCGCCGTACATAACTGCAGGCGAACGGTCATAGGTTTCACAACAAGAGGTACGTGAACCGTATCATATACGGTCACGGTTTGTTTTACTGGCTCGGATACGATTATCGGTGGAGGCGGGGGTGCTTTTTTCAGATCGCAGGCGGGATTGAGACAATCCCACTTGGCAATTACCGCCCACTCCCCTTGTTCGTTCGTGTACACGATTACCGAATCAGGAACATTAGGATTTACGATCCAGTAAAGTTTATTCGAAAGTGAACCAGAGGAGTAATAGTCTCCCTGTTTCAAACCAAGGTCCTTGGTAGCAACAACCTCTGCGTTTTCCAAAATCCACACCATGTTAGCCGGTGTGACATTTTTGATCTTTAAGCGTTGTGCTGCGTTCTGGTTGAAACCTTGAGCGGCCATTTCGAGCCACTGCTGGGAGGTGATACCTCCGATAAACGGCATCTGGTTCGCCTTAAGTTTTGTAACAAACTCGGCAAGTGATTTCGGGTGTGCAGGAGTAGCCTCACGAATAAGAGGTTTTACCTGACCACTGTAAAGTTTTATTTGCCCAAAAGCAAAAGAAACAAAAAACAGTGCTACAAGAGCGAGAGTAATGCGTTTCATGATCTAGATTTTTATTTTTTGATAGTTCAGCAACATGCTGAACCGATTTTTTTGAAGGACATTATTTACCCTATAATCATAGCATAAATAGGCAAAAAAGTCAAGGAGTGTCAGACCCATAAAATACTGTATAATAAAGGCTAAATGTCATCATTCGACGAGGAAAAACAAAATAAACAGCTCGACGAACTCCATAAAGTCGAAGAAGAACAGCTCGTTTCAATGCTTGCAGAATCCAAATACGGACTCCCGTATGTAGATTTATATCGTCTTGGTATAGATAACGAGTCTTTAAGAGCAATCTCTGAAAAAGATGCTCGAGGCTTACACATAGCTCCTTTTAAACTCATCGGTAAAAACATCTATATCGCATTACGCTCCCCTTCAGACGAACTCATCGCTAAACTAAAAGAAGACATGGCCAGACTTAACTTGGTCCCAACATTTTATATGGCTTCAGGAAGAAGTGTGGAGAAAGTTTGGGACAGATATGTAGAGCTATCTATGGCAGAGAATTCAAGGATAGGTGGGCTCGATATATCTTCGGATATATTACGTGACACAGCAAAAAATATTCATAAGATGCAAGACATTGCAGTCCTTATGAAAGAATCACTAGAGAAAAGTAAGGCACACAAAATCTCAAGACTTCTTGAAATAATCCTCGCTGGTGCTATTGCTATTCAAGCTTCTGATATCCATATCGAACCAGAGCAAGACCGCGGACGTCTAAGACTTCGCCTTGATGGAGTACTCCAAGACGTAGACTTTTTCTCTATGGATATTTATCACCTCCTTAACTCACGAATAAAACTCCTCTCGGGAATGAAGCTCACCGCAACGAATGCTCAAGATGGTAGGTTTAGTATCACTGAGGGAACGGACGAGATTAGTATACGTACTTCGCTCATTCCTGGAAGTTATGGAGAGTCTATTGTCATGCGTATCTTGGATCCCAAATCAATCCAAGTAAAAATGGAAGACATGGGTATTGAGTCTTATTTATTTTCAATCATTAATGAACAAATTAAAAAACCAAATGGACTTATCCTTGTCACAGGGCCAACTGGTTCAGGAAAAACAACCACACTGTATTCATTCCTTCGAAAAATATATTCTCCAGAAATCAAAATTATTACCATAGAAGATCCTGTAGAGTATAGGCTTACGGGGGTTACGCAGACACAGACGAACAACAGTGAATCTTATGGATTCCTTGAAGGACTTCGCTCTGCACTCCGCCAAGATCCAGATGTAATCATGGTAGGAGAAATACGTGACGCAGAGACGGCAGAGATAGCCGTACAGTCCGCACTTACGGGACATATGGTATTCTCTACACTCCACACCAACAATGCCGCCGGTGTTATCCCGAGACTTATAGACCTTCAAGTGAACCCAAAGATCCTGGTCTCAGCCCTCTCCCTCTCTATTGCACAACGCCTGGTGAGAAAACTCTGTGTAGTGTGTAAAAAAGAAAAAGAAGTGAGCAACAGAGAAAAAGAAGTAATAAAACAAATTATAGAAGGCATGAAAGAGGAGGGTAAAGATATCTCAAAATACAATATTCATACTGAGGGCGAACTAAAATTCTACGGAGCTGTTGGTTGTGATGCTTGTAATATGACTGGGTACAAAGGACGAATGGGAATATTTGAAGCGATTAGAACAGATGAAAACATAGAAAAGATAATGCCGATGAATCCTAGTGAGCGTGAAATTAAAAGAGTAGCAAGAACACAAGGTATACTTTCAATGAGGCAAGACGGAGTGGTAAAAATACTAAATGGAATCACCTCTATTGAAGAAGTACAAAGTGTAGTCGATTTAAATGAAGAATAAAATACATACAAACATGAGTAAAGAATTTAAAACGTTAAAAAAAGAAAACGGAAAACATTTTAGAGTCGCCATTTTTGGTAGTGCAAAAATTGGTGAAGGAGATAAGGTATATAAACAAGTAAGTGACCTAGCAAAGGCTCTCGGAGAAAAAGGAGTTGATGTTATTACAGGTGGAGGACCAGGTCTCATGCAAGCAGCAAACGAAGGACATAGGTTAGGCACCACTAAGACAAAAAACAAAGCACGATCTATTGGCATCGGAGTAGAGCTTCCTTGGCATCAACAATTTAATAATGGAGTAGAATATAAACAAAGGTTTAACAGATTTTCTAAAAGACTGGATGAATTTATGCTTCTCTCAAATGCAGTCGTCGTCGCTCCCGGTGGACTCGGCACTATACTCGAGCTCTTCTACACATGGCAACTTGTGCAAGTACACCATATCTGTAACATACCCATCATTCTCATGGGAGACACATGGAAGGGCTTATTAAAATGGATAAAGACAGAGCCTCTCGCAAATGAATACTTAGAAAAAATTGATTTCAATCTCGTGTTCCATGTTAAAGATTCAAAAGAAGCAATGAAACTAATCGAAGACTCATATGATCACTTTAAAAAAGATGGAAAGAATTTCTGTCTAAACTACAAGAAATATAAACTGAAATAAATAAAAAAAAGACCTTCATTTCTGAAGGTCTTTTTTTTATAGTAAAAAGCATTAATCTCTAAACAATCCTTTTAGGGCTGAGCCCAGAAAGTAACAAATCCTTGAAGGATAGACCCAGAAATTTAAAAAATACCAGAACGTCCTACGCAAACTTATATAACCGATGGCTGATTGCTTAGAGATTAATACCTTCTCTCTATGTCTTTATTTGTCAAAACTCTTACAAAACTATTATACTACCCTGTCACTTCTAACAGATGCTATAATGTGGATAGTTCTGTTGATAAGCTGTGGCTAATCAACTACAAGAACAATATAGCATACTTCGATTGTAATGTCAAGTATTGAACTTTAAACCAAAAATGAACAACATTGATAAAAAAGAAAAAAATGACGACTCGTTTTTAGATCAAACACTCCGACCTTCGAACTGGGATGAGTATGTTGGCCAAAAACACATAAAAGACAACGTTAAAATATTACTTAAGGCAGCACAGGAGCGTAATCAAATTCCAGAACATATACTTTTCTATGGTCCACCAGGACTCGGGAAGACGACCATTGCACACCTGATTGCTCATGAAACTGGAAGACAAATGAAAATCACTTCTGGTCCTGCAATAGAGAAAGTTGGAGACCTTGCTTCAATACTCACAAATCTGTCTTCTGGTGATATTTTATTTATTGACGAGATACATAGACTTAATAAAATGATAGAAGAGGTTCTGTATCCTGCTATGGAGTCCGGTGTATTAGATATTATTATCGGCAAAGGTCCTTCTGCAAGAACTATTCAACTAGACCTGCCACCTTTTACCCTGATTGCTGCGACCACTCGTGTATCACTCATCTCATCCCCTCTTCGTTCACGTTTTTCAGGTGGAGTATTCCGATTAGAATTTTATTCTAATGAAGAGATAGAAAAAATAATAGACAGATCAAGCAAGCTTCTCAATACTACACTGGATGGCGGGGCACTCTCTGAGATTGCAAAAAGGAGTCGTTTTACTCCACGTATTGCGAACTACTTTTTAAAACGTGTTCGAGACTTCGCTCAAGTACACAAAAAAGAGTTAGATCAAAAGACTACCCGCGAAGCACTCAACATGTTAGGAGTAGATGATATAGGACTTAATGCGTCTGATAGACAATTTTTAGAGATACTTATCGAGAAATTTAATGGTGGACCAGTAGGACTTAAAACAATAGCTGCTGCAATGTCCGAAGAGGACGCAACTATCGAAGAAGTAATAGAACCATATCTTATTCAATTAGGTCTCTTAGAACGTACAGCACGAGGCCGAGTGGCTACACATAAAGCATATGAGCATCTAGGGTTCGATACTCCAGAGCATTTACAAAGTAAATTAATGTAACTATATGTCAGGACACAACAAATGGTCACAAATTAAACATAAAAAAGAAATTACTGATGGAAAGAAGAGTAAGATATTTTCTAAGTTGGTAAAGTTTATTTCTGTAGAAGCAAAGTTATCAGGAGGTAAAGACTCCCCTGGGCTACGCAGTGCCATAGAAAAAGCCAAGAAAGTAAACATGCCTAAAGACATCATAGAAAGAGCGGTAAAGAAAGCTTCAGACTCAAACGTAACCATGGAGAATATAATGTACGAGGCATACGGTCCAGGCGGAGTGGGGATAATAATAGAAACACTAACCGACAGTAGAAACAGGACAGCACAAGATGTGAAACACATTCTTGCAGAGAATAACACTGCTTTTGCTGGCATCGGCTCTGTAGCATGGGCTTTCAAAAAAGAAATTTCACCAGAAGGACTCGTTTGGACACCCACCACAACAGTCGAAGTTTCAGATGAAGACTTAGTCTTACTAGAAAAAATAGTGGAAGACCTAGAAAACAACGATGATGTGCAAGATGTTTTCACGAATGCAGAATAAATTATGCGAATTTTAGGAATAGATCCAGGCTACGAAAGGCTTGGCATAGCCATATTAGAGAAAAACAAGCCTGACAAAAAGGAGCGGGTACTTTACTCTGAATGTTTTAAAACTTCTGCAAAGTTAGATTTTTCTGAAAGATTGTTTTTAATAGGTCAAAAAGTAGAAGAAATAGTTAAAGAATATAAACCAGAAATATTGTCTATAGAAACATTGTTTTTAACAACCAATCATAAAACTGTTATGAATGTAGCAGAAGCTCGTGGTGTTGTGATTTATGAAGCATCTCGTGCCAAACTTAAAATATTTGAAGTATCCCCTCCTCAAATTAAAATAGCTACTACTGGTTATGGTAAAGCAGACAAGAAGGACGTTATGAAAATGGTTAAGTTGTTAGTAAGTATAGATAAAGATAAAAAATCAGATGATGAACTCGACGCAATAGCCATAGCTCTTACGGCATTTGCTCACATACGATTGTGAAAAAGTTTTCCACACATTAAAACAAAACTCCTTGCTAAAGAATTTTGTTTTTGATAAAAATATAGCAATTAGAAAAATAGTGTTTTTTATTAAAAGTTAATTTGGTCGTTTTTAAAAAATAAAAATATATTAAATATGAGTTTTGACGAAGAAGATGTTGTTGATGGTGAATTTAAAATGGATGATGATATGGATCCATTAGAGGATGAGGGTTTAGATTTTAAATTTACGGAAGAGATAGAGGACGAAGATCCAGACGATAGATATCATTAATTTAAAAACCCCGCAGTGCGGGGTTTTTAAATTTAAACTATCTTAATAAATCTTCTTTTACCTATTTTAAAACGCATACCTGGATTTGGAATAAGATTTACATTAGTTACTTTTTGATCTGCATCTAAATCAGTCACTGCACCTTCTAAGATAAGTCTTCTGAATTCACCTTTCGAAGAAAGAATACCATCTCGAACAAGTAAATCCATAAGTGTCTTCACTTCTTTATTGAGTGCTACTTCTGTCATTTCTTCTGGAATCTCCCCTTTTTGAAAAGTATGAGTAAAATCATTTCTTGCTTCAATTGCTTTTTTCTCATTATAAAAAGTTTTTACAATTTCATATCCAAGCTTCATTTTAAACTCCATTGGATTTTTACCCATTTTCATTTGATTTTCAGTGTTATGAATTTCTTCCATTTCAATATCTGTACAAAGTTCAAAACCATTAAGAATAAGTGAATCTTCCCAAGACATAACCTTACCAAACATATCTTTCGGACTATCTTTTAAAGTAATCATATTACCTTCTGTCTTACCCATTTTCTTTCCCGTATTATCAACAAGAAGTTTTGTAGCAACGACAGTCTTATCTTTGTTTATAAGCTGAGAAGAGAGATGTCTTCCTGCAAGCATATTAAAGGTCTGATCGTTACCACCTATTTCTACATCGACTTTCATTGCCACACTGTCATAACCTTGCATAAGTGGGTACAAAAATTCGTGGATATAAATAGGACTTTGCTCTTCCATTCTAGTTTTAAACATATCTCTCTTTAACATCTGATCTACAGTCATGTGAGAAGCTAGATTTAAAACATCTTCAAATTTCATCTTGCCTAACCATTTAGAATTAAATTTAAATTGTGCTTTATTTGGACCTGTAAACTTTAAAAACTTTGACGCTTGTTTTTTATATTTCTTTAAATTATTTAAGACTTGTTTGTGAGTGAGTGGTTTCCTCGCTTGTTTTTTATCTGGGTCTCCAATCATTGCTGTAAAATCACCCATGAGCAATATAACCTGGTGACCTAATTCTTGAAATTCCTTTAACTTTCTTATTGGAATAGCATGACCCATATGAAGTGTTGGTCCTGTTGGATCGATTCCCAAGTAGACAGTAAGCTTTTTACCTGATTTCAATTTTTTTTCAAGTTCTTCTTTTACAAAGATATTTTCAACCCCCCTTTCTAGTAGGTTTTTAATTTTTGAATCATCTGTAATAATTTTGGCCATATAACGACATAATATCATAATCTGATATAATTATGAACATGAAACGTATACTTAGAGACATAAGAAGAAAGGTGTTTAAACATAAAAACAATAAAGATATATTAAAAAATATAGTTTTTTTTAGTGCTGGAACTTTTGTAATTATTATTGCAGGCATGTTTATTTGGATTGCAACGTTTAACATACCAGATTTTAATTCCTTTAACGAAAGAAAAATGCTTGGATCAACTAAAATATATGACCGTACAGGAGAAGTACTTTTATACGACATACACCAAGATGTTAAACGAACAAACATTCCCCTTACTGATATGAGTGAAAATATTAAAACTGCAACCATATCCATAGAAGATGCTGATTTTTATACTCACAGTGGAGTAAAAGTTTCTTCAACTATTAGAGCAGTGTTATCAAATATCTTCAATATAGGTATTGGTGGTGGTGGTTCAACCATAACCCAACAACTCATAAAAAACACTCTTCTTACTTCAGAAAAAAGTATCAGTAGAAAAATGAAAGAATGGGTGCTTGCACTTAAAGTCGAGAAAGAATTCTCTAAAGAAAAGATATTAGAGTTATATCTCAACGAAGCTCCTTATGGAGGAACAATCTATGGGATAGAAGAAGCCTCTAAGACGTATTTTGGTAAGCATGCAAAAGATTTAACATTAGCTGAAGCAGCGTATCTTGCGGCAATACCTCAATCCCCAACAAAACTTTCTCCTTACGGAAAAAGTCGAGATAAATTAGACGAAAGAAAAAACTTGGTCTTATATAGAATGAAAGAACTTGGTTACATAACACCTGAAGCATATGAAACAACAAAAAATGAAGTTGTTGCTTTTCAAGCAAAAGAATTAAGTGGAATTAAAGCACCTCATTTCGTTTTCTTTATAAAAGATTATCTAGAACAAAAGTACGGTGCTGATGTCGTAGAAGAAGAAGGACTTAAGGTAATCACAACCCTTGATTATAAACTTCAAGAAAAAGGAGAAAAAATAGTAAAAGAAGGTGCATTAAAAAACGAAAAAGATTGGAATGGTAAAAATGCATCCTTAGTGGCAATAGACCCAAAAACTGGACAGATTATTACTATGGTTGGATCAAGAGACTATTTTGATAAAGACATTGATGGTAATTACAACGTCGCAACAGCTCTCAGACAACCAGGATCGTCTTTTAAACCATTTATTTATGCAACAGCATTCAATAAAGGGTTTACTCCAGACACCGTGCTTTTTGATCTTCCTACAGAATTCCAAACCACATGTAATGCGTACGGTAAAGCACTCCCTGGACACAATCAGAGCGATTGTTATATGCCGCAAAATTATGATGGAAAATTTAGAGGTCCAATGTCTCTCAGAGATGCCCTTGCTCAGTCCATCAACGTACCCGCAGTAAAATTATTTTATTTAGCTGGACTCCGTGATTCTTTAAAAACAGCAGAAGATATGGGCATAAGTACCTTAACTGATATAAGTAGATATGGGTTAACTTTAGTTATTGGAGGTGGTGAAGTTTCTCTTTTAGATATAACTTCTGCTTATGGAGTTTTTGCAGATAATGGTATTAGAAATAAATACACAGGTATATTAAAGGTAGAAGATAAAAATGGAAATATTTTAGAAGAATTTACACAAAAAGAAAATCAAGTCTTACCTAAAAATACAGCACTCACTATATCAGATATATTATCCAAAAATGAGAGTCGTATACCTACTTTTGGTGCAAACTCACCCTTGTTAGTGCCTGGGTATCAGGTAGCAGTAAAAACAGGAACCACAAATAGCAATAAGGACGCTTGGACGGTGGGGTATTCCCCAAACATTGTTGTTGGTGTGTGGGCAGGAAATAACGACAATAAGCCAATGAAAAAAGGAGGTTCTGCACTTGCTGGACCCATATGGAATAAATTTATGCTCGAAGCATTAAAAGTACTACCTAAAGAAAACTTCGAAGAACCTAATTTGAATGTCGACCCAAGAACAACCAAACCAGTACTTCGTGGATCTTGGCTTGGTAATGAAACATTCTTTATTGATAAAATTTCAGGAAAACTAGCAAATGAAAACACTCCAAGAGAAACATTAATAGAAAAAACAATTACTAACGTTCACACTATTCTCTATTTTGTAAATAAAAATGATATTACAGGACCCGCTCCTTTAAATCCAGAAAATGATCCTCAGTTTAATCACTGGGAAATACCTGTGCAAAATTGGTGGTCACAGAATTCCTATAAATATGGAGTCGTTACTAGTGCTGATATCCCATCTGGAATTGATGATACTCACACACAAGCATCCAAACCAACTATTTAAGTAATAGAGCCAAGGAGTGATATTTCTTACGGATTTAACCAAAAAATAGATGTAAAAATATCCAGCACTGGAAGATTTCCGTTAAAAAAAGTAGATGTGTTTATAAATGGTGTATTTTCTGAAACATTAAGTGCCCCTTTCACATATTCTTTTACTCCAAATCAAATAGAAAACATCAAGAACACAAATGAGTTACAACTTGTAGGATATGATGTTGCCTATAATAGCGGTGAAACAACCACTACTTTCACTATAGAGCGATAATTATCGTATAACTTTAAAAGAAGTACCACCAAAAATGTTTTTAATTTCTTTTTGAATCTCTTCTTTGTGTAAAAAAAGTTCATTTTTATAGATTGGTTTTATCTTTAAAAAGATATTATCGTTAGTAATAGCAATATCTTTTTTCTCTATTTTTACTTTTACGTACTTAGAAAGTACTTGAGCTAAAACCTCGCTTTTTATTTCTTCTTTTGAAATTAATTTTTCAAACCTACCTAGAAGATCTTTAAGTTCTATCATTACCTATTCATGGGCATAATTAAATAAGTAAAAGAAGTATCAGAAACAGGATTTACGACTATAGGCTTATTAGAATCATTTAATTTTATTGAAATACTGTCAGTAGCAACAGAAGAGAAACAATCTAAAAAATATTTATAGTTAAAACCAAGCATCACATCTTCTCCTGTTAGAGCACCATCTAAGTATGTCTTATTTTCTCCTATATCATTGTTTTCGGAAGAAAGTTCAAAAGTTTTTTCTTTTACAGAAACAGCTAAATTAAGTTGGTTAAATTTATCTGAAAAAATGTTTGAGATTTTTAATGCATTTAATAAGTCTTGTTTAAGCACCACAATCTCTGTTTTAAAGGTTTTTGGAATAATTTGAGTATAATCAGGAAATACACCATCAATAATACGAGACGTGAGATATATATTTTTACAAGAAAATGATATTTGATTTTTATTAAAACAAATTTTAACCAAAGTATCTATATCGCTAAATATTCTCAGTATTTCACTTATATTTTTATAAGGAATAAGTATACCAGCTATGTTTAAGTCGTTTTTTGTTTTAAACTTCTTCTCAGCAAGTCTAAAGGAATCTGTTGATACAAAAAATAAATTATCTTCTTTTGAATACATGTATACACTAGATATCTCCGGTTTTATATCTGTAACAGATGAACTATAGTACACAGACTTAATACCTTCTGTAAGTTTTCTAGACTCCAACTCAAAAGAATCACCTGAAACTACTGGAATAGTTGGAAAATCTTCATATGGTTGCCCTTTCAATTTAATTTTATTCTTTTTAGTTTTAATAACTAAGTTACCATTATCTGCTTCCAGAGAAATGTTTTCGTTTTGAAAGATATTAGAGAATACATTAGCTAGAATAGTTCCAGAAATAGCTACAATACCCTCCTTCTCTATTTTTGCAGGTATTTCAACCTCTATACCTAAACTTAGATTCATTGCTTTTAGTTTTAAAGTTTTACCACCTGCTACTAAAAGTATAGTACTGAGTACTGGTAAGGTAAGGTTCTTCCCTGTTATTCTTTCTGTTTGAGAAATTGCATTCTTTATCTTTTCTAATTCACATTCTAGTTTCATTTGTGTATTTTTATATATTTAAATTATTAATACTATTAGTCCTGTGGATATGTTAATAAAGTAATTGTATCTTTGTATGTAAGGTTATTTTTCTATTCTATTTTTTTAAAAACCCTGAATAACTTTCTGTTTATCCACTATATCCTACGTAATATGTTTTCACACTCTTTTTTATCACCAAATTGTTAACAAAACTTTTTACATTTACCCACTTATATTTCTAATTTACACACCATGTTATCCACACCTATTTAAACATAACTCTAATCTGCTCCAATTCTTGTAGTAATTGTGGATCACTTTTAATATCTTCCTTTATTTTTAAATAGGAATGAATAACTGTAGTGTGATCTTTTCCACCAAGTTTTTGCCCTATGAGTGGGTAAGACACATTAAAGTCTTCTCGAAGAATATACATAACAACTTGTCGTGCTCGAACAATCTCTTTTCTTCTTGTTTTTTCGTAGATAGAGGCTTCATCGATACTATAGTGATCACTAACAATCTTTACTACATCTTTTATTGCAACGGTTTTTTTAGGTTTTATATTATTTTTAAGTATGTTTTTAACATCTAAAAGTGATAAAGGTTTATTTTTTAATTTATACTGACAAACAATAGTATTTAAGCTACCTTCTAGCTCACGAATATTGCCTCGAATAGAGGAAGCAATATATTCCATAATTTCATCGCTCAGATCAATACCATGTTCTTTTATTTTAACTTTCAGGATGGCCATCCTAGACTCATATTCTGGTTCAGAGACATCTACTATCATTCCTGCAGCAAAACGTGATTTTAAGCGGTCTGCGAGCTCTGGGATATAGTTAGGGTGCTTGTCTGAGGAGAAGATAATTTGCTTATTGTTTTCGTAGAAAGTGTTAAAGGTGTGGAATAACTCTTCTTGGATTTTTTCCATTTTACCTATGAATTGAATATCATCAATAATAAGCAAATCATATTTACGATATTTTTCTTTAAAGGAGTTTGCCCTATTTCCTTGAAGGGAATTAATAAAATCAGTAGCAAAACGCTCTAGGGTTATATAATGTACTTTTTTACTCGGATACTTTTCTTTAACACCATTCCCTACTGCTTGAAGTAGGTGAGTTTTTCCTAATCCAGTGTTTCCATATACAAAAAAAGGGTTGTATTTTGTTCCTGGAGATTCAAGTATTGCTTGTGCCGCTGCGTAAGCTAATTCATTAAAACCACCAACAATAAAAGAATCAAATCGATATCGAGGATTTAAGTTGTCGTCAGGGTTAATGTAAAGATCTTTTAAGGGTAATTCTTTGTTTATATATAGCTCAGTGTTTGGTGTGTTGGTAACAGTTTCTTGTTTAAGATTTTCTATTTTAGTAATAACATATTCAACTGCACGCATATTTTCGTAAGAGTCAGCTATAGTTTTTGTAATGAGTTTATGGTATTTGTTTTTTAACCAGTCTCTAACAAATTCATTGGGTACACCAACATAAATAATACCCATATCCTCTTTTATAATAGATGTATTTTTAAACCAAGTACTAAAATTTGCTTTTGAAACACCTGTTTCGATTTCGAGTAAACAATTTTTCCAAAGTTCTTTAATATCCATGTGAAGATTATACTATTCTTTCTTTAATAAGAGGCTCGATTGTCTTGGTAACTCTGTTGATAAACTGTTGATAAGGTTTATAACTTAAACAAAAACAGTTTTGACTTAAAAGAAATTGTAAGGTATACTCGCTATTATGTCACAAACATACCAACCTAAAAAAAGAAAACGAGCAAAAGCTCATGGTTTCTTGGTTAGATCCAAAACAAAAAATGGAGCAAAAGTTTTAATCAAAAGAAGAAGAAAAGGAAGAGCAAAACTTTCTGTGTAACTTTTTGGTTATCAATGCTTTCTAAAAAGAATAGACCTAATAAAGCAAATATAGAGCAAATCTTTAAAAAGAGTGTTTTTTTTACTTCTCCTTATATAACATTCAGATTTTTAATACAAAATACACAAAACAAACCAAAAATAGCTTTCATTACCCCTAAAACTACAGCAAAAAGAGCCGTAAAACGTAACTTATTAAGGAGACGAGGATATATCGTATTGCAAAAACACATAAATACCTTCCCTCTTGGGTTTTTAGGGGTCTTTATTTTTAATAAAAAGAGCCTTGAATTTTTTGGAGGCAACAAAAAAGACAATTTTAATCCTAGGGAAAACATAGAAAAAGAGATAACCTCTTTATTATATAAAGCTAAATTACTTTAAATATATATCATGTTTAAAAAATCCCTCATTTTTTTAATAAATGTATACCAAAAAACACTTTCCCCAGATCACGGTTTCTTTAAAAAAATAGGACTAATAAAGAAGCCAGTATGTGTTTTTTACCCCACATGTTCAGAATACAGCAAGGAAGCCATTGAAAAATATGGAGGATTTAAAGGACTTTATTTAACTTTTTTGAGAATTATACGTTGTCATCCATGGCAAAGTAATCACATAGACCCTGTTCCGTAAAAGGTCGGAAATTTGGATTTTAAGGTGTTTTCGTATAGAATAAGAAAATGCTTACTAATATATGGGATACACTTTTATACGAACCTTTTGTTAATCTCCTAGCTTTCTTTATAAACATTATGCCCGGAGGCGATGTTGGTTTGGCTGTTATTTTATTGACTATCTTGGTAAAGATAGCTCTCTACCCTCTTTCTAAGAAATCTATTGAAAGTCAGGCAAAAATGAACCTACTTACTCCAGAGTTAAACAAAATTAAGGCGAGTGGAGTAAGCAAAGAAGAACAAGCAAAACAAACTTTTGAATTGTATAAAAAATACAATACAAACCCATTTTCTGGGTGTTTGCTTGTTTTAATTCAGATACCTATAATTTTTGCCTTGTATTACGCATTTGCTAAAGGAATTGATTTTAGTGGTGGAAACGTTCTGTATTCTTTTGTTAAGGTTCCAGAACAAATGAATATGGTTTTCTTGGGGGTACTCGACTTAACCCAAAAGAGTATTGTATTAGCTGTTCTTGCTGGGGTTTCTCAGTATTTCCAAGCAACATTGATGCCAAAACCAGCTACAGGTGCAGAGACTGGTTCTTTTCAGGAGAGTTTTGCTAAGAGTATGCAGGTACAGATGAAGTATGTATTCCCTTTCCTCATTGCTTTTATTGCCTACAGTGTTTCAGGTGCAATAGCTTTGTATTGGGTGACTAGTAACGTATTCGCTATAGCACAGCAAGTATATTTAAATAAAAAAAATAAGAACAATCAAAAAACAAAAGATAATTCAATAATTGTGGAAGCGAAAGATATTAAATAAGTATAATTTTGTGTATGAAAAACCAAGAAATACAAAATCTAATAAAAGAGTTGCTCCAGAAAACAAACATTGTTTTTAATGAAATCGTTGTAGATCCAAGTGTTTTTGGTGATGATTCCAAAATCACATTCTTCACAGTTGATGTAAAAGAACCTCACCTATTTCTGTCTCGTGACGGTGAAGCTCTCCATGCCTTAAACCATCTTGTAAGAAGAATGATTGAACCAAAAGGGTCTACGCCAGAGGATTCAAAACAAGAAAACGAACAAACACAATCTTTTTTAATAGATATTAATGGTTTTCATAAAAAAAGGATAGATACTATAAAAAATATAGTGCACATGATGGCTGAAAGAGCTCGATACTTTAAATCAAGTGTTGAAGTTGAGCCAATGTCTGCTTTTGACAGAAGAATTGTCCACGAATTTCTTTCTTTGGCGACCGACCTTACTACAGAGTCTGTAGGGGTAGGACCACAAAGAAGAGTGGTAATTAAATATACTGGAACTATTTAGTATAAATAAAAAAATCCCCACGTCGTGGGGATTTTTTTATTTAAGTTCTAACTCCCAAAGCATATTATCTTTTTTATTTACTATAAATAGAAAGTGTTCGTTCTCGTCTACTTGTAATTTTATTCCATCTAATCCATTTCCTCCAACAAAAGAATCTGGATCAAGGATTTTTGTTCCAACTCCACTAACTGCATCTATTTTCCAAATATCATCTGAGAATGAAACTATTCCTTGATACCAGTTGTCTGGATATAAAGAGTTAGGAACTATTTTTGGCACAGCACAATATAGGTAACTATTGCTTTTTGTCCAAACACATTTCTCAGGCAATGTTTTTATAGTGAGCTTACTAACATCATTCTTGTCTGCACTGTAAATATTTAAAAGGAGACTATTATTAGTATATAAAATAGATTTTCCGTCTGGACTAGTAAGTGTGGTGAGTCCATTTATGCCACTTAATATTTTCTTGAAATCCTTTTTTGAAGGATCGACCACATACATGAAACCAGGGGTGTTATATGAAGGTTTTGTTGTAAGTGTAATCATGTTGTCATTTGGCCACATAGAAAGCCACTCACTAAATGCAGAATCGAAAACCTGAACTTTATTATCCCCTAAGGAATTTGCTGTCATTCCTGCAACACCATTTTTTGTATTAAGTAAGTAGAATATTTTTGAGGTATCAGGAGAAATACTCATATCAGAAATATTTTCTGGTAAAAATGTACCTTTTATTTGATTTACTCCAACAGAATCTCCCCCAAGTATTTCTTTTGGAAGAGAACCTATAAACGTTGATATGGTTTGATTATCTTCTTTTAAGTATCTCATAACTACTGAATTAGCATTATCCCCAAAGAGTGCTTCATAGACTATTGGTATAACAGTGTCAGAGAATTTTTGCTCTCTTATTGTGTCGGCAAAAGTTTGGTAAATATTTCCTGTTGCACGATTTACATATCGTACTGCTGGTACAGTTTCTGTTAAAGGGGCACTTGGGGTACTAGTGTTCCCTGGTTCTGTTCCTGGTACAACATCAGCTACATATTTAAATCTTTCTTTCATAAAAATGCCGTATCCAGCAACAGGTGCACTGGAAACTCGAGTTAATCTCTTTTTTACTTCCCCAGTAGTATTAGTTCCTTCTTGCTCCCCTCCCGAAATATCTTCTGGGGTTGTTTCCTCTCCGTTATTTGTGCTATTTGATTTACCAAAGGTAAAGAAATCAGAAACAAAGTTTACTCCACTTTCTATTACCCCTCCTTCGCCAGGAGTTTTTTTAGAAATAGAATTGTATCCCCAAACCAACAAGGTCACAAGAGTAATGATTATTATAAATATTATTATTTTTCTTTTTGACATAAATTATCTTATTATATGAAAATATGAACCATTATAATGATTTATGGAGTTTATTCCAACGGCACCATTGGTTCCTGAACCACCATGAACTTCTATATACTGTCCACCACCTATATACATAACCACATGCCCCGCACTTGTATATTGGCTACTTTCTCCTTGTATCCAACCCAATAAATCACCAACTTGTAACGGAATACCATTTACTGAGTTATTGATGACAGACCCACTTACCGTTTCAGATGATGGAAACATTGTTGCTGTGGTGTCCCCAGGTAAACTCATTCCAGCACAAGCGTAAACTTGTTTTACAAAAGAAGAACAATCTAAATATACTGTTGATGGTGATGTTCCGATAGTACCTCGCTGAGAATTACTATAAGTAACTTTACCATTAAAACTTTGGGCAATTGAAGCAATTTGGGATTCTCCCCCACTACCGGGACAATTAATACCCATAGCTGTAAGAGCAGAGGGTGATATAGCTGAAAAAGAACCAGCAGCACCTTCTTGAGCTGGTCCTATAACTATTTTTGCTTTAGGTATATTTGGACAAAGATTTAAAAGTTGAGGGTTTATTGTATTTAATATTGCATAAGCTCCGAGTGCTAGAATAAGTCCAAATACTGCATTTCTTGCTTGTTCTAGGCCTGCACCTTTAGCTGAAATACTCTCACTCGTCATGTACTGAATACCACCAATAACTATCATAATCATCGCTAATACAGCAGAGATTCCTATAAACAATTTTATCAAAACATTAAAATATTTACTTAACGCACAACCTTCTCCACCCACAGCATTAACATTGTAGTTTTCTAAACCCGGCAAAGGTGCAAGCAGTGTATATGTTCCAGGGTTTGAATTACTACTTGTTGGAGAAAGAGTTTGAGTATTTGAACTTGTCCCTGTGTCGTTTAAGACATCTGGATTTGGTGATGGGTCAACAATATTTCCATCTATAGTTAACCCTTCCCCTGTTTGTGCAAACACAAACGTTGAAGTAAAAATAAATATAAAAAAACTAACTAGAAAAACAACAAAAAATTCCTTTATATATATTTTTTTTCTTGAATTAAAAATTAACATTAATTTCTTTGCTTGCTTCTTGAAAAAGAGTTTTTATATTACTAATAACTATTTTTATTTTAGCACTACCATTTTTACCTTCTTCTGGTTTAATACGTAATTCATTTTTTTGTAAGTTGTCTAACTGTCTTTCACCTAGTGTCCAAGTAATTTTAACCTTATCTGAAGACAGGTTTTTGGAAGAGAAAAAATAAGGTATAGCTATAAAATCTTCTCCGTTTTTATCTAAGGTAATACCATTTTTTACCTCTTGATTGAACATAATGCCAAAAACAGGATCTTTTTTATAAATCACAATTTTAGGAGTAATTCCAGAAACTGTTAAGCTATCTTTTGCCTGCAGGTTTCCAGATATATCAGACACCTTTACTGTTATTGTATCACTTGGGTCTAAATAACTATTTTTAAAACTAAAAGATGTTTTACCCCAACCAGATGAACTTGGCCTACCTTCTCCATTTTGTTCCCAGGTATAAGAAAGGTTGTTTGGATTAATTTTATTTAACTGTGTTCCAATAGTTGGTATTGCTACCATCTTAAAAGAACCTTCTTTACTAACTAGAGTTTTACCTTTGTAAAAAGGTGGCTTAAAAGAGTCCACTGCCTCCCAAAGAATATCAACATCTGAAGCGGTTAATAAAATCGATTTTCTAACACTTTGTCCATCAATAGTATCAACAACAACACTTAAATTTGTTTGTGTGCCAAATTCCCCAACATTAAATGAAAAGCTTTTTTTTCCAATACCGATAGATATAAGTTGATTGTTTACTAACCAAGAGATGTTTGATTTGTTTAAATCAAAAACGTAACTAGTTAACGTTGCTTTTACTTCTTCGTTTGGTTTTGGGTTTTCTGGAGATAATAGTAGTGTTACATCTGTGTTGTTTAATTGTGCAAAAGTATGTATTCCGGTAAAAGTATAAATACATATAACACTCAGAATAAAAATTTTTAAAACACCAGTTTTCATGAGTTTATTATACCTAAAACAGACTAATTATCCAAAACTTATCTAGCAATAACTGTATTTGTTCCCGAAACTTCAGACTCTTCTAAGTCAGCTTTTGCCTTTTTAATGGACAGTATTTGAGAAGGATCTGAAGTTATAATTTGGTCTTCTGTGTAAGAAGAGACTATCTTAATAGCTACGTGTTTTAGTCCCGCAAAGAATATACCCTCACCTACTCCAGACTCCAAAAGGAGATATTTTTCTTCATCAGTGAGGTTAAAGGTTGATTGGAGTATTTCTATGGTACTTGGAGACTGTTTTAAGAGAAGTTGGATTGAAGAGTTGGTAACAATTGGTATTCCATAAGGAGATTTCATGAAGTCAGCTGCGTCTTGAGTGATAGTAGCAAGACCTAAGTAATATTTTCTTCCTCTTTTTGCTAAAGAATACAAGAAAGAAGCAGTATCTTCTGATTTCATCATCCACCACGCCTCATCCACTACAAGAAGTCTCTTCTTTAAGTTTTTACGAATAGTATTCCAGATGTAGTGGGTAACGATATACATAGCAATAGGCTTCAACTCGTCTTCCATATCTCGTACAGAGAAAACAACGAATTTTTTGTTGATATCTACATTACTTGGTTTATTGATAAATGTAGACCAAGAACCTTTCGTGTATTTTACCAATCTTTGGACCACAGACTCACTTCCCTCCATTCCAGAAAGAACCATTTCAAAGTCTGACAAAAGCGGTGGCTCTATATTAGAAAAATCAGAATCAGGGGTGATGTCTTTTATGGCATATGTTTCAGATATTGCTCGGTCTACGATAGAATCTTCTTCTGGAGTAAGTCCACCCAACATGAGTCTGAAGAGACCTACGAGGTTTATAATATTACTTCTCAGCACATCCTCTGTGGTTTCATCTTCTCTTGGAATTGGTAAATCAAAAGGATTGATATGATGATCAGAAGAAAGTGAGATATTGAAATATCTTCCACCTACTGTCTCAGCAAGGTACTCATATTCCCTTTCAGGGTCAATCACAATAACATCAATATCAAACATGAGCGAACGAAGTATCTCGAGTTTTGTTGCGTAACTTTTTCCAGAACCAGATTTTGCAAAAGTGACAGAATTGTAGTTCTCAAGAGAGAATCTATCAAATACTACCAAACTGGAATTGTGTCTATTAATACCATACAATATTCCTTTATCTGAAGTTAGGTCAAAAGAAACAAAAGGAAAAATACTTGAAAGCGGCTCAGAATTTAACTTCTGATGTATGCTGATTAAATCGGTTCCAGTAGGAATAACACTTTTAAAACCTTCTTCTTGTTGAAAAAGTGCTGGTTTAATATATATTAACTTTGACTCAAGAATGGATTTAATTTCATTCTCTACTTTAAAGAGCTCTAAGTCATTATCTGCATAGACAGTGATATAGACCCCAACATCAAAAAGCTTTTCTTGTGCTTGAATAAGACTATCACGAAGACCTTCGAGATCTTGATAGGCAGTATCGAGCATCGGGTCACGAACAACCCCTTTTGATTCTCTAATTCCGATCTGGCTTTGTACTTCAGCAACTTTTTTCTGGAATTGTCGTAATGCAAGAGAGGTGTCTATCGGATGGATAAATATTGAAACATCAAAAACCTTATCGAGGTTAATAATAGGAGAAAACCAGTTATCTATAAGAAAACGAGGATAAGAAATTATAAAAAAAGTACGAGCAATTTTGTCCCCCAAGTCTAGGGACTTAGGGGCAATTTTTAAAGCAGATGGTGCGATAATATCTTGCAGTTCGAGGTTTGCAGATTCATATATTTCTTCAGGCATCACTGACAAAATAGAAGCACCCGCTTCTGTTTTTTTACCTTCTTCTTTTTTACCTAACAATTTATCGAGAATTCCCATGAATTATATTCTAGGTTCCATACTTAAAACACAAACAATATAAATTATAATATATTTACAGAATATAACCTAGGCACTAATTACCTAGCTTTGCTTTTCAAGCTCTATCTTACCCTCCAACTCTCCTGGGTTAAAAACTTTATAGAATACTTCTATGACTTCTTCTGTTCCTAGTTGTGCTGATTTTATACCGCAACGAGAAAGTCCTTGCTGAATTACACTTACGCGTTGTTCTAATTGAGAACGCTTTTCTTCAAAATCAAGCTCTGCTTCCAGTTTTAATTTCTTTTTGTCTTTTTTACCAAAGAACTTATCAAATAAATCAGACTCCGGTTTCAAGCTTGTTTGAGAATATGGGACTACAATAAAAAAACTTTTTGTCATAATACTTACTGTTTCTGTGAAATTCCTTATAAATTCTATATATTCTTTTGTTTGAAGTTTAAGGAGTGGCTCAGTTTGTAACTTCATTCTGTTTTCTAAAAGTAAAAGATATGGTCGTATGTCTAGCTTTCTAGATTGTATTGATATTTGTACAGCAAAGTCTAGGGTGTTTATAAAACTTTGGAATTGTAAAATTGTGGCTCGCTGTTCATCAGCAGATTTTAATGAAAGATTTATAGAATTAGCTAGTATAATCGCACGAAGTCCACCATCTTTAAGGACAACAACACCATCACGGACTTCCTTGATTGGTACAAACTCTTGAGTTGCTTTTGCATGTATTGCCATGTTTTAATTTTGTGTTTCTTTTTGAAGATCTAAAACGTCTAAACTCCAGGCTAAGTCTCGAAGTTTTCCACCGTTTAGTCTCGGGTTGTGAATTTCTTGGGTGCTTGTTTCTGCTTGTATTGATTGCTGTTTTTTAACTTTTTTAACTTTTCTTTTCCATATAAAAAGTTTATCTTGTAGGGCATATTTAATTCCTGCTTCAAGCATAAAAACAAAGGGCTTACTGTTTGGTTTATAGAAAGTAAGTGCTAGTGAAAAAGCTGCAACGGCAAGCATGGGAATGATTCCAAAGATTAAACCAAGAAGTCTATATAGTACAAAACAAATTCCAGCTCCACCAGCTAAATAAACAAACTCACTAAAGGTGAATGGTCCAAATATTTTATCTTCAATATCTAAAAATTGTGGAACTTTAAATTGCATATTGTAAACGAATCTTAAACAAGACTGCTATACATATATTGTAATAGTAAATCAATAAAAAGACTACTCGTTTGGGTCTAGTCTGTATGGATCTACTTTTTTTGTTTCTGTTTTTTGACTCAATTCGTCTGTATTTTGCTTTGTTATGTTGTTCAAAGAATACTCTGTTTGGGTTTTTGTCATTTTAAATGGTTCAGCTAATTTCTGTGCAGATATTGAATTTGTTGTTTTTGGTATTGTTGTTGGTACGGGGTTTTCTACTTTCACTAGCATGTCTTCCCTGTTTTCTAAGGGTTCTTCTTTTTTTACATTTGATTCTTTTTTGTCTGATACAACTTCAATACCAGCATTTGTTAAGACTTCTTTTTCCTCTTGTTTTATATTATTAATAGTAAAATCTCTTTTTGGAACTACAGTCTCTATTTCGATAGATGAAACGTTTTTCTTTTTACTAGA
This sequence comes from Candidatus Nomurabacteria bacterium, assembly GCA_052035405.1. Classification (GTDB taxonomy): domain Bacteria; phylum Patescibacteriota; class Minisyncoccia; order Phycocordibacterales; family UBA9973; genus UBA9973. Next base: position 38,456 of record JBPOHQ010000008.1, read on the forward strand.
GATACTAATTAAAGAATCTTTTATTTTCTTAAAAATAAGTTCGTTTAGTTCATTCACCAGGATTTCTGACTGAGATTTATGTATACCCATCCTCATCTCTAGTTCTTGTTGGTAGTTGAGAGGATTTACTAACCCACAAAGCAAGAGTTCAGTCTCTAGTTCTAGAGCTGAAAGCTGCTCTAAGTTGTAACCTTTCTTATCTTTCATTGATAGGATCACTCCTCTCCAGTTCACAGAACTAATAGCTTCCCTAGTTTCTTTCGGGAGTTTTTCTCGAGCTTTTTCAATTTTTACTTGTAGTAGGTCTATATTTTCGTCTATCATATGTTTATTTTAACACAGCTTCGTTTTATATTTTGAACTGACTAACCAAATTTGTTTTTATAGGAGAGGTGGGGGTTTTTGGTGCAAAACTTTTATCAATTTTTTTTCTTAAACTATCGGTAAGATAAATATAATTTCCCCCGGATAAGATAAAACTAATATTCTGATCTATGTCAGTGTTTCTTTGATTTACACCCTGTTTAATCTTTGAAGTTATCTGTTCGGCTATAGGTTCTAATATTTTGGTCGTTATGACAATTAATATTTTTTCAGTTTCATTTTTAGTTAGACCAACCTCATTCAATAGATTATATTTATAATCTTCTGAATCTGTAATTCCAGTAAGCAAAAGAGCTGTTTCTGTTTGAAGTCTAATAATTTCATCTTCAGTAAGAATGAATTCATTACCTATTTCAGCTAATTTTTCAAACCAAGGAAAAATACTTAAGACTTCTTGAGTTTCCTTTGGAAGCATTAATAATTCTTCTTGTATAGCTTTTTGTAATTTGTTTTTTGTATCCATATTAATTTATCTTAATGTCCACCTCCTGCCGTAGGTGCTACAGACATTCTTATTTTTCTAGCGGCTTCATCTCCTCCACGAACACTGTATTGACCTAGACCTGTTATTTGATCTGTAATATTACTAAATGTACTATTTATATATTTAGCAAACTTATCTTTTCTAGTCTTATTTAGCGATTTAATTTTACTTTTTGCTTCTTTGATGTCTTTTGTTTCTATCTCATAGATACTTTTACCACCCATTTTTGAACCTGGATCCGTTTTAGCGTTAGCATCATTTGAATATTTCTTGTTTATTCTTTCTATAATTAATTCTCCTTTTGGACTGTAGTCAAAATACTCGACATCAATATTCTTTCCTTTTTTAAGAGCATCCATTTCCTGCTTAAATGCAGATATTTGTGAATCAAAATGGGAAATCTTACTTTTTGAATCTAAGGTGCCATTGTCTGCGTTTTTTGCGTCTTGCAAATTTTTTCTTGCCGCTTCTATTTGTTTTTCTATTCTTTCTACTTCACCACCAAATTTATTATTCCAAGCATCTTGTACTTCTTCCGCTTCGTGTAGTTTTCTTTTTACTGGTTCGTCTTCACCTACTTCAAGTTCTTTTGCTCTCTTTAATCTCTTGGCTACCTTTTCTTCTCTCATTTGTGTAAAGCCTCCTTTTCTAGCTTCTCCAAGGTTTGCTCCAGTAACACCTGCTAAGTTTTTACCGGCAATTTTAAGGGAGCGAATGTCTAGGTTTGATGATCCAAGCTTCATCATAGATTTCTGGAATACGTCACCAAAAGCATTTTTAGCGGCAAAGTTTTTAACTGCACTATTATTAGCAAGTGCAGCCCCTGCTCTACCGAGAGTAGCACGTCCTGCTACAGCTGCCGCACCAAGCACCGCTCCCCCCGCAACACCTCCAAGTAATTTCGTTCCAGAAAGTATGGCTTGACCCATTTCACCAGAGTATTTTACTGCAAGCTCTTTTGCTTTCATGAGAAGTATATATATAAGCATGAATGGTATAATATTTTTCATTAAACCATCAAGCCAGTCTGTTGAGTCGGTTACATCATAGGGAATTTCTTTTAAGAATCCTCCAAACAAGATAACTACATACAAGAAAAATACAAATATGGGTGCCATGAAGGCGTGTTGGAACAGATCCCCCCAGAATTTTTTGTGTCCAAATCCAGGTATTTCAAAGGGTACTGTATATGAAGCAAAAGCGAGAGGTGAGAATATCATAAGTATCCAAAGAGAAGCAACTCTAGCAACAAAGAGTATTGCAACAGAAAGAAACATAAATATCATATAACCCATTATTAGTATGGAAATAATCATGAGAAGGAAAAATTCTCCCAAGTTGCTTGAAATAGGTTGCACCATAACTTCTTGTGGGTCAAATTGTCTTACTAGTCCAACCGTTATAGACCTCTCACCATTTTCATTTTCTGGCAAAGGTTCACCATTTTTATTCTCAGGGGTTATATTGTTGTAAAAAACTTTAGTTAATATATTTGATGCGTCTATTACTATTTTTGTTACAAAAAGACTAAAATTTATAATGAGTGCTATGACAACAATCGTTCCAATGAGTTTTTTATTGTTACCAACGTTGAGGCTAAGTATAGTTTTTATGGCTACATACAATAATGCAACTATAAAAAATATATTTGCAATATCTCTTACAACACCCCAAGCTTTTTCTGTAAAACCACTGGTATATGCCGTACTACTTATAGAATAAAATATAAAAAAATCTAAAACACTTGCTGCTAGTCTTGTAAGTGCTGCAAACGGACGCCATACGAGATTATAAATCATGGATACAATACAATTTGTAAACCATGTACGTGGGTCTGCACTACAACCTATGTCGTCATCATCAGAACTGATGCTGGATTGAGAGGCTCCAGGAACACCTGTGCCTGCTTGGATGGATGGGTTGAAATTTATTTGTGTCTGTGCCGTAGTTCCAAGCCAAGTACTGGATGGAGTAAAGTTACCAGTCCAGGTTCCTTGGGTAATAACTCCATTTACGACAGTTGCATTCCATGTACCTACAACATCATTTGATGTTCCATTCCAGACGGTAATATCTCCAGAATATGTCCCGTCAGTATAATTAGTGGTCGTACCCGTAAAGGTACCATCAGGGTTAAGTGTTCCACTTCCGTAAATACCATCAAAACGAGTTGCTGCTGTTTGAGCTAAAGCCTGTTTTAGGTTTGATTCTAATACAATCTTATTATTTTTTATTTCAAAACTAGGAGTTAAAGGCAACAGAAAAATACCTAATGTAACAATCAGTATTAAAATTTTTGATGAAATTTTATTCATGTGTACACAGAAAACTTCTGTACTTTTCTCTGCTGTTTTCTTATTTGTTTATTATAGCAAAACTAAATAAACTTACCTCTTTCTGAGTATCTTATCTTTTGTTGAAATAATATTCGTACGGATTTTTTGTCTTGAACGGTGAATTTATTCTTCGGGCATCGATAACTTTATTCTTGTAGTACTCGTATACGGTTAATTTATTTCCAGAGAGCCACAATTGATACGCAGATACATCAGGACGACTTACACGAATCTCTCTTAGGTCCGGACCTACGTATCCAAATGCTTTACCGAATACGTGTGCAAGGTCCCATGCGAATTGTTGCAAGTTGTCCCCCTCGGTGTAGCCATATTTTCTTTGGAATATTGGACTCTTTTTAATTCTTCTTGCGAAGACAGTCTCTACTCCTTCGTGATATCTGACAATATCATCATTGTCTGGTTCAAGAGTTTGTCCAATGATTGGTAAGTGTGGGCCAACAGGACCAACTGGTGTTGTATCTTGCCCATCCGGTATTCCATCATTATCATCATCAGTGTCTAAGTTGTTAGGTATTCCATCTCCATCTGCATCATCATCGTCTACATTTGGTATACCGTCACCATCAAGATCTGTGTCTAAGGTGTTTGGCGTACCTCCTCCATCATAGTCTGTTGGAGTCCCAATTCCAGTAGGACTTCCGTCTAATAAATCAGGTATTCCATCATTGTCATCATCAGTATCAGTAGTATTAGGAATTCCATCTCCGTCAGTATCATTGTCTAGGATGTTAGGAATTCCATCCCCGTCCATATCGGAATCTAGGATATTCGGTATTCCTCCACCGTCATAGTCAAAGGGTGTTCCTGTTGCCGTAGGACTACCATCAAGGAGATCCGGTATTCCATCATTGTCATCATCAGTATCAGTAGTATTAGGAATTCCATCTCCGTCAGTATCATTGTCTAGGATGTTAGGAATTCCATCCCCGTCTATATCAGAGTCAACAGTATTTAAAAAGCCATCCCCGTCAAAATCTGTAGGGTTCCCTCCATTAGTATTTCCGTCGCCATTTGGATTTGTTCCGTTTCCATTTCCATTTCCACTATCACTTCCTGTGCCATCATCTCCAACTCCATCGTCTCCAGGATTTCCATCGTCTCCGTTTCCTGTATCGGTATACCCACCTGTTTCATTTGGTCCGTTTCCATTATTGTTTCCGCCAGTATTGTTACCACCAGTATTTCCTCCTCCTGGGTCATTTGGTCCACCTGGATCTATTGCTGGATCATTTCCATAATCAATGTTGTTTCCATTACCGTCGTTTCCTACACCGTTGCCAGGATTATATGGAGTTCCGATATAATCAACAGCATCAGTCAGTCTAGTTTTAAAATCCAAAGTAGCACCATAAAATGTTTGTGTTGGACTACTACTGCCTGTTGTGTTTATTGTTTCAGCTACTGCACGGACATTGTAAGGAGTGTTTTTTGTTAAACCAGAAAGCTTAAAGCTCATGGTTCCATAACTTTTTGTTTCATGAGTCACTTCTCCAACTTTAATCCAATTTAACTCGCTCTCTTTTTTATATTCAAAAAATGTTTTTACTTTTCTACTGGAACCATAAGAACCCTTTAAAAAAGCAGATTTTGAAGTTATTTCTGAAGGAAAATAAGTTATCACAGAAGTATGAGGACAAGATTGACATGGGTCTGTGTGAAAAGTAACGACGCCACCATACTTTATTTCAGTTGGTTTGCGTGCATCATTTGAAACAACAGCACAGTATGAATACAGTGTGTCTGGTTCTAAGTTCGTTACATTAGCAAAAAAATTTCCTCCACCAGAAACTTTTCCATAAGCATCTGGTACTGTTGAAATTATTCCTATCATCTGAGAACCAAATATTTCATTGCAGAAAATAGGTGGTTTGTCTACTCTAGACAATCTAAAGTATCCATAGGCCAAGGATCCAGTACCACCGACTGAACCCTTTAGTACAACATCAGTATCAGTAAGACCTGTTACTGTGTGGGTTGTTACACCGCTTATTTGATTTCCACTACCGCTACCAGTGCTTCCTCCACCAGAAGGTGGAGTGACAAGAGTTTTAAAGTTTTTTACACTACCATAATATACTTCACTTCCACCAAAATAAAGTTGATTTTGGTCTGTTGTTGCTACCGCACAGTAATAATAAGTTGTATCTTGTTGTAAGTTACCTATTTGCTGATTAAGAGTATTTAGTGTTCCTGTTGTTGATGTGTTAAAAGTAATTGTAGAACTAGAGTAAAAGTTTGTCATATTATAACAACTAGTACTAGCTACTGTTGTATATCTGAAATTAGCATATACAGGAAAATTGTTATAGTTTGTGACTGTTCCAGAAAGTGTAGCCTGTGTGTCAGTTATGTTTGATGCTGAGTTGGTGTTTACTATCATATACCCAAAAGTTATTGCTGGTACAAGCAATAACAGTAGCATGAGTATTTTTTTGTATATTTTTTTACCGTACACTTTTTATTTTTTCTGTCTTATTTTGGTACTGTATATTTTAACACTTCTTTAATAAATACCGAACATTTTTTCAAACTTACGAGTCACAACTCCGCAAACATTTGCGTTGTATGGGCCAACTGGGTAAGACTCCAGTCCTCCAAGATCGGTAGTATTTCCAGTATCTTTGTCTATATTTGGCAGAGATATTTCCACCCATCCTACAAATTCAGGGCAAGTTGTAGGAGTTACTACCCAGTTATTGACGTACACACTACCGTATAAGAATCCTTCGTTTGTGCTCCATGATTGAACTGCATTTTGACTCCATGGAGTTGTGGTGTTTGGATTTAATGGAGCTGTACTTTGTCCTGGTGCACCGTATAGGTAATACACAGGAGTACCATAAGGTTGTCTTCTGTAGAATTTACTATAAACAGTATTGTTACTTGAATAAATATTTTTTACTTCTTCTTCACACCCACCTGGGCCTTTCAACAGATCATCCCAGACGTACTTTTTTTGACTTTCAAGTTCTTTTAGTAAAGAGTCTGCTTTTGCTACATCATCTCCCGTAACCATATCTTTGGTTAATCTTCCAAAGAAAGAAATCCAAGGTCTTAGATCATCCTCGTTTGCGTTTGCTCCACCGAGTGCCTCAATTGCTTCTTTTATTTGGACAAGTCTGACTACAACACTTTTCTTGAAGGTAATTTCTTCAAAATTATCTTCACCTATTTGTTCGTATCCAACTATTTTATTGTATTCATTGCGTGCTTCAGTTGTTACCAACGGCATAGGTGCTAAAGAATTTGCCCCACTGTTGTACATTTTGTAAATCTGTTTTCTGTATGTTTCAAAAGTGTTTTCTATAACATTTCTTATTCCATCTTCATCTAGAACTTGGTCTTGTTCATTGTTATCACCGGCACCAATAGCACCATAAATGTGTACATCGTAGAGTTTACTAAGGTACGTTGCAACCTGCCTTTTTACTTGTCTTTCTTTTGAGTTTTCAAGTATTGCTGTAGCTATACCAGACACTATACCCGTAGGGTCAAATGCAGGGAGAAGATCAAGAAGGGGTGTTTCAAGTCCTACAGGGCTGTATTTTATGGTGTCATAGAAATTATCAACACTAGCTGCACTTTCCCAATCTGGACGTGGTCCAGGAATACAGTAATCTAATTGTCTGATTGATTTTACTAACTCTGGAATTACTTCATTTTGTTTTTCTAATTTTTCTATGTAAATTCTTTGTTCATCAATGATTGCCTGATTGAGATCTGTTCTGATGTTAAAATCAGGATGTTGTTCAAGCCAATCACTACCAAGTTGCCATGATGGAAAATCTCTTTCTGTTTGTGGATCTGAGTAACCACTTGCAGAAGCCGCATCGTTATCTAACACAAAAGCACCACCAGAACCTTCGTTTGAGAAATCAGCAAAACCTTTATTTGTAATATCGCTTGACCATTTATTTAATAGAGCATCAAGGATTGCCCCTATTGCATCATTTAAATCATCTGCATTTAGAAGATTATTATCAGGATAATTTATGGCTTTAGTTGCAGCCTGAGCCACCATTTGTCCTGGGGTAACATATTCCCATCTTTTACATATACCGATAATGTTTCCTGAGGAGTCTCTTTCTCCATCTATTAGGGCTTTTTGGTGCATTTCTTTGGTTATACCTTCTGGTTCTGCACAACGTTCATCTCCAAGATATCCATTTGCTTGGTCGAGAGCTTTTTGAATTTTGGTAGCAGGTGAAGTTTGAGTACCTTCAAGTCTGAAGCGTAATTCATTTGACGCCATTAATTGGAAACCTAAAGGATTGTTTGCTGGTACCGAGGTTAAAGATCTCCAAGCATTCCAACCACCTTTTGAAAAGTCTGAACTAAAAGTAATAGCATTATATTGTGGTGTTGTTTCAGCGATTAATTCATTTAAAGAATATTGAGCATTGTCTGCAAATTTTCTATTGTAAGCGTTTACTTGATTTCTGAGCCAATTTTTTGCATAAGGATATTTTACTGGATCGTCTATTTCGAGTCCAAAAGCTCGTATTTCATTTTTTGCGATATCTTCAAAGAATTTTCCAGGGTTCTGTAAGAAAAGAGGCTTACCTTCAAAACCATTATTTATCCATGCCACAGTACTTAAAGTTATTTTTTGAAGCATGAGCTTTATTACCATTCTACCAATACTTTTCAGACAAGTGTCGTTTCTTGCTATGTCATCAACACCCTTTTGGGTTGCGGTGGCCTTATCAAGTGTTTTTTTTACGTCATTTTTTAACTCTTTTCCAACATCAACGCCAATAGTTTGAGAGTCAGAAACTGCATCAGAGGCTGTTTGTGCAAAACTACTAAGTGTACCTTTTACACCAAGAACCTCTCCGGCTTTTCCTAAATTTACTCCACCAAAAAGACTTTTTACCGCTCCAGTTATTTTACCCTTACATAACGGTAGTTGTTTTATTACAGGACCTACATTTTTTAGGTAACTACCTACACCATAAGAACCCCCACTGCTATATCCACCAGCACTCTGGGCATTTACATTTTCTACAAATATAAAATAGGGCGTAGACAAAAAGCTTACAATAAGAAGTGAAGTTATAAAATTTTTAAAATATTTTTTCCCCACGTTTATTTTTATCTAGAAAGATAGATAGTATTATTATACTCTGTTTTTACTTTAAATAAAGTAAAAATGTTTAAAAACAGACTATTCTTGAAGTGAACCTTCTAATTCTTCTACTGCCGTTATTAAATCATTACTGTATTTTTCATACTGAGAAAGTCCAGAGAGTCCAACGAGTGGGTCAGTGATGATTTTTGTCATGTTTAATACACTTATACCTGTATTGTTTGCACCATTTGCTATTGCAAGATGTATGTCTAATAAACCTGTTGGAACAGAAACTTTCATGACAGATTTACTAAAATCTTGATATGCTTGAGCTATTTTGATTAGTTCTTGGTTTTGTCCTGTGTTTGTGCTTGTTGAAGAATATATAGATAAATCACTGTTTACTATATCCAACTCATCCCCTAATCCTTCTTTTTCGTATTTTTGAAACAGGTTTTTCAATTCTCTGTAATATTCAACCCTATTGAATTCAGTGTCTTCTGTGTTTATGGTCGTTTCTGTATCTTTATATTTGTCTATAAGCGTAGGGTTTGCAATTCTTTGACCTAAAGCATCAGAAAATGCATTGATCGACTGGTTATCAACTTCTCCTGAGGCTTTCAAAGCTGTATAAGCACTGAAAAATTCTCTAGCAAATCTTTCTGTTTCTGTAAGTGTTAAATCATTTTTTTCTTGCTCTATGTCCAACTCTTTCTTTTTGTTTTTTACATATATGTTGTCTGGTATTCCGTTAAAAGTAACTTTCTTATTTTTATCTGTTCCCCAAAGTGCTTCTTCCCAGTCTAAAAGACCATCTCCATCAGTGTCTGTGTTTATAAGTCCTATAATTGTTTGATTTTCTACTTCTAGTCCATCTACCCCCTTTTTAGAATTAAAGCTTTCTTTTTTTGAAAAAATAAAAAATATTAAAAATAACACACAAAATACCAACGCCCAAACGCCTATCATTTTTGTAAATTCTTTACTCGGTAAATATTTTCTGTATTTTTCTGGTATTTTAAATGAGTATTTCATTATTTTTTTGATGTACCCCAGATGGTTATGGTATCTAGGTTAACTGTTTCTTCTGATGGTGGTTCTATTCTTGTGCAGCTAACGGTTGTTTTACCCTGATATTTTCCTATAATTTTTTGACCACTATGTGCCGTTGTTCTCGTTTTAGACATTGTCAGTGCTGGTATGAAATATTCTTTAGGCATTCCCACTTTTTGGGGTTTTATTTGTATTGTTGTTCCTACCACTATACAGGTATATCCTTGTTGTTCCAGTCTTTCTATGCTTTGTGCCTTTGGTTTTATTATTGTTCCACCAAAAACATTACCAAAACCGGCTTGAGCAATATCCCAAAAAAGTAAAGAAATAAAAAGTATTAAAAAAGCATAGACCGTATTTTTCTGCATTTATATATTATATCAATACTTGGTTAAAAGAAAAAGGAAAGTTTATTTTACAAGAGAAAGTAGTTTAATCCATTCTTCTAGACGTATATCCTCAGCTCGAGTGTTTTTTGTGAGTCCTACCTTTTCTAAAATTTCTAACCAGTTGTTCTTTTTATATACACCCTTTAGGTTGCCAATCAGAACTTTTCTTTTATGTGCAAAACCAGCATGAATAATTCCCCAGAATTTTTCTTCTTTTATACTGTTATCAGTAAATAAATTTCTTGAGATTGAGTGTATTTTAATGACAGCAGAATCCACTTTCGGTGCTGGAGAAAAATATCTTGCGGGTACCTTCATTATCATCTTTGGTGTACCATAAGCTTTAACTGATACAGATAAAATACTTTCTTTTTTATCTTGTGCGACAATTCTTTTTGCTACTTCATGCTGCACCATAAGCACCATGAGCTCTGGCTGGTATATTTCTGTTAGAAATTTTTTTAAAATTGCACCGGTTATGTTGTATGGAATGTTTGCGATTACCTTATATTTTTTTTCTTTTACGGAAAATAGGAGTATATCCTCTTCTAGTAATAGTAATTTCTTACTCATTATTTCTTCTTTAAATTTTTCTTGTAGAAATGCGAAAAGCTCTCGATCTTTTTCTATGGCAATGACGTGATCAGAGTTCTCCAGTAATCTTTCCGTAAGTGCTCCTTTTCCAGGACCTATTTCTAGGATTACATCTTCTTTTTTTATTTCTCCAGCTTTTATTATTTCCCTGAGTGCAAGTTCTGATTTCAAGAAATTTTGGCCGAGAGATTTTTTTGCTTTATGTACTTTCATATTATTTGAGTAAAGTTATAAAATTTTTGAATGGTCTGGCCGAGCCCGAAGCAGAATGCTAGGGCGAGGAGATCTGAGGACCTGAAAAAATTTTGATAACTTTAGAAATGATTAAATATAAATTGTTTTCACATTTGGATTCTCGTCTCCTCGCTCTATGATATCAGGTGGGATGTCAGATATAAACTCACTTGGGGAATTTATCTGTCTTGATCCGAAAATAGTTCTGAAATTTGCAAAGGATAAAAATAATTTTTCTTTTGCACGAGTAAGTGCCACATAAAAAAGTCTTCGCTCTTCTTCGCTGTCTTCAGTACTTTTACTATCACCTATTTTTGAATGTGGGAAGAGTCCGTCTTCAAGTCCGGTAATAAAAACGTATTTAAATTCAAGGCCTTTTGATGCATGCACTGTCATAAGTTTTACCCCATTTACTTTCTCCTTATTTTTTTCTTCAGCGAGCATGATGGAATCCTGATCTCCTGCAAGTGAAGCATCTTCCAAAAGTTTTTCTGCCCCCCGACCTCCTTCTAAGTTGTCATACTTTAATGCAAGGGTTACAAGCTCTTTTATATTTTCGAGTCTCTCAAGCCCTTCATCTCCTCCTTCTAATAATTCATTTTCAATTCCAGTTTTTTTAATGACTAGTTTTATGACGTTAGAGATTTTTTCGTTTTCAATACTGTTTTTTATCTCACTGAGAAGTTCATAAAAAGAATTTATTTTTAACTGCATCTTTACTGGTAATCCTTCTCGGTCCCCTGAGAAAAGTTTTGCTAAGGTCGTCTTACCGATACCTCTCGCTGGGAAGTTTATAATTCTTTTTATGTCTGCTAAATTTTCAGGATTAAGTGCTGCTCGAAGATACGCGAGTGTGTCCTTGATTTCTTTTCTTTCAAAGAATTTTATTCCTAAGACTTGGTATGGAATGTTGTGTCTCAAGAGAGCTTCTTCTAGTATTCTAGATTGAAAATTTGCCCGATAGAGGATAGCTATTTCAGAGAGAATATTACTATCAGTGGAACTCGAAGACTTGTCCCACAGTTCCACTATCTTTGTCGCCACAAACTCTGCTTCATCACTTTCCTCTATTGCTTCATAGAGAGAGATTTTTTCGCCTTGTGCATTTTTGGTAAATAGGTTTTTATCTGGACGGTATTTATTTTTCTTAATTACTTCATTTGCTGCTTCAAGAATATTTTGAGTTGAACGGTAATTCTCTTCAAGTGTAACAATCTTTGCTCCTGCGTAGTCTTTTTCAAAACTTAAAATATTTTTTAAATTTGCTCCACGCCAAGAATAGATGTTTTGATCTGCATCTCCAACAACACAAATATTTTTATTGTTCTCTGCGAGTAATTTACTCATTAAGTATTGGACTTCATTCGTATCCTGATACTCATCTATGTGCACATAGTCCCATTTTTGTTGATAGTAGGTCCGGACTTGTTCATTTTCTTTCAATAGTTTTACTGCTTTTAGCAACAGGTCATCGAAGTCGAGGCTGTTTCCTTCTGATTTTGCTTTTTCATATTTCCTCCAAACTTGTGCCACGATCTTGCCTAGATAGTCATTAGAATTCTCTACTCGTTCTTCGTAGTTTTCGAGTTTAGTAAATTTGCCTTTTTCTCGAGAAATAATATTTTTAATTTTTCTGGGTTCGTATTGTTTTGGATCGAGATTGAGTTCTTTGATGGCGTCTTTGACGATTGAAGTTGTGTCACTGTCGTCGAGGATAGTGAAGTACTTGGTGAGTCCAAGTAGCTGAGCGTTTTCTTTAATTATGTAGACACCAAGACTATGAAAAGTAGACACAAAAGGAATCTGGTCTTGTCCTTTTGCGTTTTTCTCTATCTCTAGGATTACTCGTTCTCGCATTTCTTTTGCGGCCTTATTGGTAAAGGTTACAGCAAGGATTTTTTCTGGAGCAACGCCGTGTTTTATAAGGTTTACAATTCTATGAGTTATTGTTTTAGTCTTACCTGCTCCTGCTCCAGCGACGATGAGTAGTGGTCCATCTCGGTGTAGAGCTGCTTCTTTTTGTTTGTCATTGAGACCGTGTAGATGTTCCATGACATTAAATATATCACACAAACTAAAAGTAGCCTCGATGAGTAACATCGAGGCTACTTTTATGAAATATTATTTTATTTTACTCAATACTTCTCTTGCATCTTTTTTAAAACTTTCTCCTTCTTCGGCTACAATAGATAGAAAATTTGGTACTTTTGCAAAAAAGAATTCCATCAAATCTTCTGCAGGTACGTTCTTTTCAAGAAGTGCATCGTATTCAGCAAGGTCACCTTCTGACATTTTTGGTAGAATTCTTATAAGTACTGATTGAAAGATAAGTTTACCAATTTTATTGATAGATTCTTCTTGTTGTTCTTCTGGTAATTTGTCTATCTCAAACATCGTGATAATGTTTTCCCTTATTTCACTTTGAGCTTTTTTTGTATTTGTATCCATGATTGTTATGTTATTTTATAATTTTAATTTGGTCTAATTTGTTTTGTTTAGCTGCTTCTTTTAGGGCCCTATTGACGTATTCTTCAATTGTTTCATCGTGTGAACCTACAGTGAAGGCACTTTTTTCTAAGGGTTCAAGTCCTGTTATATTATGAAGCTCAATAAAATATTTTATTAGACGAGAATATTCTGGGCTCCATGTTTCAGGTTTGTCTTTCATAAGTCCATAAATTACTTCAGCTTTAGTTTCTTTGATTGCATTCCAGTAATCCCCTTTAGGAAAAATTTGATCTAAATCATTATCTAGTTTTAATTCTACTTTTTTATCAATATCTGCCATAGACAATTCTGTATGTTCTACTGTTTCATATGAACCATGTCCCCCATATGTTGGATTGATTGCATATGAGTTTACGTTTTGACCTTCTAGACTTTGAAAAGAGCCTGTTGCGTTTGCTTGTACAATTTCTTCATACGTTGGTTTAAACATTTGATCTGCTTCACTCGGCACAATGAGCTTTGGGGTAGAAGCAAAACGGACTTCGTTATTTTTAAGAAGTTCTTTATCTCTTATTTGTTCCTCCTCGTACATTGGATTAATCTTCTGAGTTGCATTAACTACTGCTTCAGGTTCTATATTTTCTTGTAAAAATGCATCTCGTTCTACGGGAACTCCGTTTATGTCAGCTAATGAGGATTCAGTTGGTGCATTTGAATGAACTGAGTTGGAAGATCCTCCTCCCTCAAAGGCTTTTATAACTTTCTCGCGATAGTATTCATAATCTTTTTCTATTCCTTGTTTTGTGTTAGGTTCAAAAAGATCTCCTTCTTTGTGAATTTCACTCGCTATACCATTTTGGTATTCTTGAACAATTGCTTTTCCTTCTTGATCTATTTTCAACACATATGCAGCTCCACCTTCGGCTTTTACTCGTACATCGCCGTCTTCTCCGATGTATCCGAGCTTCTTTCCTAGTTCTGCAAGGAATTTTACTTTATCAGGTGCTTGATCATAACCCAGAGCTTCAGCAAGCTTCGGATCAGCTTCGAGCTGTGACTTAAATGCATAGGTAATACCAATATTATTTTTACCATCTACTAGAGCTTCTTTTGGAATTTCAAAATTTTCACTGTTAGTGGTAGACACTGCTGAAGTTGCAGGAGTTTCATTTGAAATTTGGGTACCGTCTTGTCCTTCTAAAATAGTTGGATCAGGAGTTGATGTCTTAAATTCGTGAACTGGAATTTCTTCTGCTTCAGTATTCTCAAAGAGATGTATGTTTTTTATACCTTGTATTACCGCCTTTTTCGGTAAATTATCAACACCAGTAGCTTGTATAGTAGTAGTTAAAAGTCCTGTACCCATACTGAAGGCTCCACCTGCAATCCTTTTCTTCCATTCCAGACCCTTGAGTTGTTTTTCTTTTTCTTCTACCTTTTTTGCAAGTTCAGGAAGTTTGTTGAGTACAGTATTTATATCAAAGATTTGTCCCGATGAGCCAAGTAACTCATTGGAAAAAACTTGCTCTTTTTCGGATTCACTTTCTTCAATTTTGTCTTTGAAATACTCATTTATTGTGAATCGCCCCAAAAAATTAGTAGCACTTAGCATTGTTGTAAGTGGACCTAATACCATTATTGCTACTGTCGCACCTCCTGTTGCCAGAGCAATTTTTAACCATTTTTTTTGTTTGGGTGTTAGTCCGTCATACCAGTCTTTAAGTTTTTTAGCGAATTCTTGTGCTTCGTTTGAGGCCATAACGGTATTTAGTCCAACCGCCGCGATTATTTTTGTAGAGATTTTAAATCCAGCTCCAAATAGGGTCGTAGCTGCTCCGAGTACGTCAGCTGTAGCTAGGGTTGCACCAGTGGTCATAGCCATACTTAGGATTGTCCTGGTTTTATTCTGGGCAGGGTCAAGTATCCATTTTTCTGTTTTGAGCCACGTTTGCTTAAAAAAATTGCTAGATTCTAGTGTATCCTCTTGGAATTTTTGCCTTTCCTCAGTAAAGATTCTTTGGGCTATAAGTATTTTTTGTCCATTATTTAGTTGAGTGTTATTTGTAGATTCTTGTAGATTTATTTCGTTTCTTATTAGTGTTGCTACTTGTTCAAGGTCCATCTCTGGTTTTGCTTCTATGTTTGATTTAGGAGCAAATATATTTAATTTACTAAAAAATGGTTTTTTAGGGATAGACATAATAGATATATTATATAGTTTTATGTTTAATAATACTAAATTCTAAGTTTAAGTCTTATATATTATGCATTAAATGTTTGATTCTGTCAATGAAATCTTTTCCACACTAGGGTTGACTTGCCCGTCCGTATGGGCTACCCTTTATATGTACCTGGCAAGGCATCAGCCTTTCCTTCTGGTACACCCCCGTCTAGGAGCACGATTTTACGGATGAAAGGTAGTATGACAGTAACCATCGCAAGAATTTTTTTATGAGTACAATAGGGTCGCCCTGTATTCTATCCTTGTTTTACAAGGTTTAGGAAGAATTCTTACGACATTTTGTTTGTTTTATAAAATCTCATTCTAAAATATTCCGAGCTATGCTGATGTTGCCGTTATGCTTAACGGTTTTTGCTAGTGCTTCTCCTGTTGAAGCGAGTCTTTTATCTTCTCTTCTTGGTGATGATGCTTCAGCCTCTGCCCCAGAGACCATTTCTACTCCAAATTCTATTGCTAATTCTCAAAACATGTCTCTGCTCCAAGCCAACGCTTCTTCTGCCTCTTTCCTCGATAAGAAAACCAAAACTAAAGACGATGAAGAAGATGTTAAAGAAGATGCAAGTATTACCATTACCGATAACGCCCTCTCTCCAGTCACGAATCCTTTAGGTGTATCAGACGGAACAGACTCTAAAGACCCCTCATTTGATCAAATAAGTATATATGTGGTCAGAGGAGGAGACTCTATAGCCAAGATAGCTGAGATGTATGATGTCTCGGTAAATACTATTATGTGGGCGAACGACCTTAAGTCCAAGAAGCTAACCGTCGGTGATACCCTTATCATTCTTCCTGTTTCAGGCTTACAATATAAGGTTCAAAAAGGTGACACCTTAAAAGGTCTTGCAAAAGAGTATAAAGTAGATGTTGCAGACATTATTGACTATAACAACCTCACTGAAGATTCAAAACTTTCTGTTGGAGACGAGCTGATTATTCCGGGTGCAGAGGTTGAAGTAAAAGCAGCTATTCCAGTAAAAGTAAAATCTACAAGCAAGACTGGTAGTATACCTAATAATTTTAATAATGCTGATAGCAGTAAGTCAGTAAGTGGTTTCTTGAAGCCAATCCCTTGCCGTCAGAGTCAAGGCAGACATGACAAGTATGCTGTCGATCTTGCGTGTGGTAAAGCTGGTGTTTCTATCCAAGCATCTATGTCTGGAAAGGTTATCTTTGCTAAAAAAGGTTGGAACGGTGCTTTCGGAAATCTTACGATTATTGAAAACAATGGAATCCAGACATTTTATGCCCACCAACAAGACATCTTTGTATCCGTCGGTCAGCAAGTCTCACAAGGTCAAATCATCGGAACTGTTGGAAATACAGGGCGATCTACGGGTCCACACCTACACTTTGAGGTTCGTGGAGCGAAAAATCCAGGGTTTGATAACTCTTGGGCAAAATAGTACAAGCACAAAAGCACACAAAAACTTTTCTGAGGAATACTTTTTATTCGAGTAAAGTTAATGCGATCATTGCTCCGATACCAAGGAGAAGCATGATGACTTGGAGGATAAAATATCTTCCTCCTTTGGTCCTTTGTAGTTCTGGGATGAGGTCTCCTACGGCTATGTAAATAAATCCTCCAGCCGCTATGGGTAAGATTATTTTTATGAAGTTTTCGCTCATGTCTCCTATTATAAAAACAAGGGCAAGTCCGAGCATGGCGGTCAATGCAGACAGAAAATTAAGCCAAAGAGCTCGTGTTTTGCTGTAGCCACTATGAATAAGTACCGCAAAATCTCCTATCTCTTGGGGTATTTCGTGAAGTACGACCGCAATGGTCGTTGCTATTCCGACAGGAATACTGATTAAAAAACTTGCTCCAATGACTATACCATCGACAAAATTATGAATACCATCTGAGAAGAGAACTAACTTACCCACAGGGTGTATGTGGTATTCATCTGTGTCATCTTCGTGATGGTGCCAGTGTAAAAATTTCTCCAATATAAAAAATATAAATATCCCTAGTATGATATACAGTCCAATTGTTGTTGGATTTGTCGCCTCTACGAAAGCTTCAGGAATCAGGTGGATAAAGGCATCTCCGAGTAATGCTCCAACTGCCAGACTAATAAAAAGAGAAATATATTTTTTAATTAAATCAGCTCGAAGAGAGAGTGTAAAAACTCCAACAAGTGAGATGAGACTTATCGCCGTGACACTTAAGAAAGAATATAGATATGTTTCGTTCATGTGATAAAGATACTATATCCTTAATGCAGTTTATTTGCAAGTAAAAGTTTGTTCAACTTTGATTATTTATGTGGATAAACAAAAGTGACAAGTGTTTTAGTCTCTGGTAGGATGTGCTTATAGTATTGGTTTTTTGATAATTAAAACTTGGCTAGGGCAAAAGAAATAGTGTTTAATATAGTTATTGAGTACTATTTCTTTTGTCTTGCCATGACAAAGAAAGTATCCAGATGGGTTGTGTCCCATTTTCTGTTTCCGCCTGGAGACAAAAATTAACCCAATGACAGGGTTAGTCTGGTGCTTTCTTTTAAGAAAGATATTTGTTTTGGGGTTCCCCCAGGTAAGCGTGTGACGCCCTATCGTCACACAAACTGCCTGGGGTTTCCAGAACTAAAAAGAATGTTAGATAAGTAAGCACTCAGGGGGAGCCTGGTACAAAGGTTCTGGGTTCCCTTTTTGCTTCATCTGACAAGAGGTAAGATTAGCGGTTCTTCCAGCTCTGCTGAAAAGTGGTGGCTGGATTTGTTGAAAAATCCTCTCCATTTTGGAGAGTAAAGATACGAGACAGAAGAAAAGATCCAAATAAAATGTGTTGTGCGACTTGGTAGCAATTATCAAGTCGCATTTTTATTTATTTAATTAATTGAATTGTGGATAACTATTTTGCATACTTTTTTAAAGTGGTATAATTAATACAGAGATAAAAAAGTTGTTCGACAAACAAGAAGAGAGAGATGTAGGAAATAGTATTTAATTCTTTGAATACTGCTTCCTATATCTACCCCTTCTATGATATAGAAAAAAATGCATCTAACGATGCAAACTATCGCCACCACGTGGCAACCAAAAAACTGTTACAATTGTAACAATTTAATTTAATCGCTAATTATATTAGCAAACCGTTTCCCGCTCTTTCGAGCAAAAAAATTGTTGATTATTATCAACACCTGTTCTTTCTAAAAATAGCTAACATCTGTTAGCAAAACTCATATAGTCACTTCGGTGACAACATCTATCGCATATTTTATATGCACTACAACCCAGCAAAAAATCGCTGGGTTTTTTGTTTGTATTTTTAAATTTTGCTAAAAAACCAATAACAAGCTATAATCATAGAGTTTTCAGTAAGAAGTATTCGGGCTGTAGTATACCGGTAGTACAAGCGCTTTGGGAGCGTTTAGACTGGGTTCGATTCCCAGCAGCCCGACAAAGATTGAATTATTTAATCTTATTTGATAATATAAAAATATTGCGGGATTAGTTTAATGGTAAAATAACAGTTTTCCAAACTGTGGTTGGGAGTTCGATTCCCCCATCCCGCACACCAATAGGCATGTTTTAGACAACTACTTGCTGTTTAATTCATTAACTCTTTTATTGTAAATATTTATAAAAGCATCAAGTGTTTCCGTTTTAAATGCTAATATTTTTAGCATTACTGGGTCACCTTGTTTTATTTTATCAGCCAAGAGAAGAGATTCTCTTTGATCTTGAAGCGAAGTTATAAAAGAATAAAATATACTCAATTCTGTTTTTGTTATTGTATTTTCTTCGGCAGGATTATTTTCAGCTAGTTTTTTATATTGTTTATCTGAAAGGTCAAAGTAAAACACAGGCATGTTTTTTAAGGGTGTTAAAATCATTTCTTTATTCTTTATCTTGATTCCATATTTTAAGTCTGCACCTCCACTCTCAACAATGGCAAGAGTTTTATCAGCTTTTTTAATTGTAAGAGGCAACGCTCCTTCTGATAGTTCTCTATTGTCTTCAAGTAGACTATCAAGAGCACAAATTGTTTTACCTGTTTTTTTATTTACAATAATAAAGTCTGTGCCAGCCTCGTAGTCATCATAGCTTGCAGTACGCATAACCAGAAAGTCATCGCCCAGCACTTTATTTAAAAGTATAGTTACCATAATTTCTGTTTGAGTACCATTCCTCCTCATCTTATCTTCTCGCCATCTGTTTAAGCAACGATCTTGTGAAGTAGGATCTTCCGAGTGACATTTTGCAAAACTTAATTCCCTTTTTCTTATAGTTGCTTTATCTTTCTCAATTTCTTCTTTTGAATAAATTCCACCATTATCTAGCATAAAGGCATCCATTGAAACGGACCCATCTGTTTTTATTAAATTTTGCTTTCCGTACTCTTCCTCTATTCTTTTATTATTTTCGTTAGAAATAAACGAAAGCCTTTTTCGTAGCTTTACACTTAGGTGCTCTAAGGCACTTTGTTCAGGTTTAAATTCTCCCATTTATGTATTATACCTTATATCATAAAACAATATCAGAAATTACATTTATTTTTGCTTTTTTATGAGCTAGATCTAGATAAACCACCAGTAGATCCACTTGCCACCCCGTATCTTCTGAGATTCTATTGGACATAAGGTATGTCTGGATTGTCCGTGATAGACGCTTCAGTTTCCAAGGGTGCATGTTATCTTCAGGCCGATAATCATCCTTCTCGAACGTTTCATGTGGAACATTCTTTCCTTCTGTTTCATGAGAAACATTAGTTTTTGATGTTTCACGTGGCACAAATGAAGGTAATGTTACGCGTGAAACGCTTTTTACCTCAATAAAATAGAGTTTTCCTTGTTTTTCAGCTATTATATCTATTTCACCCCATTTTTTAGTGTAGTTACGATCAATTACTGAGTAACCGTGTTTCACAAGAAAATTAACGGCGATATTCTCGCCAATTTCTCCTGTTTTCTGGGTTTTTGAAGTAAAAACCTTTGGCATGTATTAATTATACAAACAAAACGATAAAAATGTTATATGTGTAACAAATCACAACTACGTTTTATAAATAATTAGTGTTTCATGTGGAACAAGAAGTTGGAAATGACAATTAGAGCCAATTCTATATTTTATAAGGGTTTTTTAGGTTACTTTGGTCTAAAAGACAAGATTTTTATGTCCGTTATGCACAATACCAACATAGTTATCCACAGTCTGTTAGTAAGTCCTTATTTTTTAATAACCACAAATATCAGTCATCAGAGACAAAATTTGTGCACCCGGAGGGATTCGAACCCCCAACGACGGTTCCGAAGACCGGCGTGATATCCATTTCACTACGGGTGCATGGAATTAATCAACTTACAAAGTATAGCTTATTATGGTTTTTTAATCAAAAATATTTAGTGATGAAAGCTGAAACGCTATAATATTCATATTTAATATGCTAAAAAAGAAAATTGCAAATCGATAAGCAAAGTAATATAATGATTTAGTTCTTTTATTTTTTATTATACATAACTAAGCGGTTATGGTTTAGTGGTAGAACACGTCCTTGCCAAGGATGAGACGGGAGTTCGATTCTCCCTAGCCGCACAAATTCCAAGGTGGAACAAAATACTAAAAATTTAAAAACAAAGATACCTAAAGAGGTTTCACATGTAACAAAAAACCTAGAAGAAGCTGGTTTTGATGTTTTTCTTGTTGGAGGGTGCGTAAGAGATATTTTAATGAATAAAGAGCCTAAAGATTGGGATCTGACTACCAACGCTACTCCAGAACAGATTATTCCATTGTTCGACAAGACTGTGTACGAGAATAACTTCGGAACGGTAGCTGTTTGCGTGCCACGTGAAACAAAAAATACCTTTGTTCCGCATGAAACAGGAGTTTTTGATGTTTCACGTGGCACAAATGGTTCAACTAATAAAAATGTTACACATGTAACAGAAGAAAGTGTTCCACATGAAACGCTAGAATATGAGATAATTGAGGTTACTCCATATAGAACCGAGACAAAATACAGTGATTTTAGACATCCCGATGAAGTAAAATTCAGCGATAAACTAGAAGATGATCTAAAAAGACGTGATTTTACAGTAAATGCTATGGTTATGGACTCTCAGGGTCATGTGCAGGATCTGTATAATGGTTTAACGGACATAAAGGACAAAATTTTAAGGACAGTAGGAGAGCCAGACGAGAGATTTAACGAAGATGCACTTAGAATGTTAAGAGCTGTTCGTTTTGCTTGCCAGCTTGGATTTTCTATTTCACATGAAACATCTGAAAGCATGTTTCGAAATGCCGATTTAATAAAAAAGATATCCACAGAGAGGATTCGTGATGAATTTTCAAAGATAATCATGTCACCGACTCCGGCCGCTGGAGTGGTTATGTTACAAAAATTTGGATTATTAAAACATGTTATTCCTGAGTTAGAGGAGGGTATAGGATGTGTTCAAGGTGGTGCACATATATACGATGTGTGGGAACATTTGTTAATGGCTCTCCAGCACGCTGCAGATAAAAATTGGCCATTTGAAATTCGTTTTGCCGCACTTATGCATGACATAGGTAAACCGAGAACTCGAAGACCTGGAGAAAAGAAAGCCTATACTTTCTACGGACATGAAGTCGTGGGTGCACGAATGGCGAAGAAAATAATGGAGAGATTAAAATATTCTAGAAAAGAAACAGAACTAGTGGAGATTTTTGTCCGAACTCACATGTTTTTCTCTGATACAGAGAAAATAACTCTCTCTGCTGTACGGAGAATTATTGCGAAAGTTGGAAAAGAAAATATTTGGTTACTTATGAATATTCGTGAGTGTGACCGAGTCGGCATGAAAAAAACAGAAGCACCGTATAGATTACGTAAATACTTTGCCATGATAGAAGAAGCTCTTCGTGATCCTATTTCTGTGAAACAGCTTAAAATTGACGGAAGTTACATGATTAACATGTTACACATGAAACCTGGACCCCGCATGGGCTGGATGTTAAACGCTTTACTTGAAGAAGTTCTAGAAGATCCGACAAAGAATGAAATTGAGTATTTAAAAAATAAAATTCTAGAATTAGAAAAACTTGAGGATAAAGATTTACGAGAACTTGGCGAGAAAGGGAAAGAAGCAAAAGAAGAATTAGAAGAAGAAGAAATAGAAAAATTACATGCTAAGCATGGGGTAAAAAAATAAAACACCACACACGTGGTGTTTTATTTTTTAGACTACTTAATTATTTTCTCAACTAATCGAGTGCTGTACGGAAACAAGTTAAAGATTACTGCGAGGGTGAAGAGTGTTAAAGAAAAAGTTGTACTGTAAAAAGACAGAGGAATAGCGATGAGTGCAAATATCATAGGTACGAGTGTGCGAATAGTACTTCCTTTTATTTCATGAGCACTTATTTCTGGATTTTTTATATGAGGAGAGAAAAGTACATATCGACGCATCCAATATAAACAAAGTCCTATGAGGATAATATGGATTCCGAATATAGTGATAGCGAGCTCGTTGGTATTAAAGTGTCCGAGTAAACTAGCTGAAAAAGGAAGGAGTGAAACAAACATGAAAAAGAGACCATTTATATTGGTAAGTGTTGCATCTATATTTTTTGCGTAGACTGAATTAAAAAAGTGGTGTGCTTTCCAGTATGTGAAAAGCAAAGAGAAGGTGAGTAGGTATGTTAGGAACGAAGGAACCAAAGAGATTACTTCATTTAAAAGTTCTAAATTTGTTGCTTGTCCTAAATAAGATAAATAAGTGGGAACTTTTATTTCGAAAACAAGTATGGTCATAACGATGGCAAATATACCGTCGGATAGCTGGTCTAATCTTGAGTGGTTCATGTTTTGATTATATCAAATAAAAGAATTATTAAAACAAGACTGTTCGGGTTTGGTCTCTATAAATGCTATAATGGAGTATTAATATAAATAAAAAGATATAAAATCATGATTTCAAAAGAACAATACTTAGAAGCAATAAAAAAGGAGATTTCAATAATTAAACACCTAGGAGAAAAAATTACAGAGGAACAGCTTGCTTTTAAGCCGACAGAAGGTCAGCGTACCATGCAGGAATTAATGCAATATTTAACGACTATATTTGTTATGGGTGCAGATAGCGTGGCAACTGGTGACGGTGAGGCGTATAAGAAATACATTGGTTCACCTATGCCTACACGAGAGAACTTCAGTTCGATGATGGATGAAGAGCTTGCTAAATTTGTGGGATTCGTAGAGCCTCTCAGTGAAGAAGATATGAAAGTTGAAATCTCTATGTGGGGGATGAATCAGTCTCGTGCGAAGCATCTCCTTGGACTTCTCAACATTGCATCTGCATATAAAATGCAAATGTTTTTGTACATGAAACAGACGGGGATGACGCACTTAAATACCATGAATCTTTGGGCGGGAATGGATACTCCACCAAAAGAGTAATTTATTTAAATCTCAATCATCACAGGGCAATGATCTGATCCCAATACTTCTGGTAGGATTTTCGCATCTTTAACTTTCTGTTTTAACTTTTCACTTACAAAAAAGTAATCTATTCTCCATCCGGCGTTTCGCTCTCGTGCTTTTGCAAAGTGACTCCACCAAGTATAGTGACCACTCCCTTGTGTAAACATTCTAAATGTATCTACGAATCCAAGTTTTATCATGTTGTCTATACCCTCCCGCTCTTCTTCGGTGAATCCTTTTACTCCAACGTTTTGTTTTGGTCGAGCGAGGTCGTCTGGAGTGTGGGCGACATTTAAGTCTCCGCAAAAGATGACAGGTTTATTTTTTTCTAACTCTTTCATATACGCGAGGAACGCAGGGTCCCAACTTTTATGACGGAGGGGGATACGAGAAAGGTCATCTTTTGCGTTTGGGGTGTACACATTTGCGATGTAAAAGTTTTTATATTCTGCTACGATGACACGGCCTTCTTTATTTGGATCCCCGTAGCCATCATCTTTAATCTTGTACTTTTTAGCAATTTTTTCTGGAAGGTCAAAGACTACAGAAATAGGTTTTTCTTTAGTAAATATTGCCGTGCCGCTGTAGCCTTTGCGAGTAGCGGAATTCCAATACTCTTCGTAGTCTGTTAGATCTACTTCACTTTGGTGTTGTTCTGCTTTTGTCTCTTGGAGACAGAGAATATCTGGCTGATATGTTTCAATAAAAGAAACAAAAAGTCCTTTTCTGTGCACTGCTCGTATGCCGTTTACATTCCAAGAAATTATTTTCATTACTCAAATAATAGCATATCTAGTTTATCAATACTTAAAAATAAAGTAGACAAAAAGTTATATATATATTAGTCTTTGAATGAAAGATCTTGAAAAATAGATCTAATTTCTTTTAACTAACATTTCTTTTGTTTATGAAAAAGAAAGTATTTGAACGATTACTAATAATCCTATTTATCCTATTAATAGTTATCCATTTTTCCGGTTATCTTCTACTTTCTTATCAAATGGGAGAAATTGATCGACTTAAAGAAAAAAGGGATACAGTTGTAACTAATATAAAAATTTTACAAAGGGAGTGATTATTTTAACTTCGCCGGAGACCTCAACGTTCTCCGGCGTTTCTGTCTTTACTTGGTTTTTTATCTTATCTCTTACTATGATATTTTTTATGAGTCTCTAAAAGTTTTTTGTCGGTGACGTGAGTGTATATCTGCGTAGTAGAAATACTTGAGTGTCCAAGCATCATCTGTACAGAACGTAAGTCTGCACCGTTACCGAGCAAGTCCGTTGCAAACATATGACGCATAACGTGAGGAGTAACCTTTTTAGATATTCCAGCCTTAGTCGCATGTTGTTTAACAATCCTTTCTATTGATCTTTTCCCTAGACCTTTCATATCCATATTTTTCTTTGAAATATTTTTTTTATCAATATCGTTCCCAACTTGTACAAATAACGCTTCGGACATGTCTTTACGTAATGCTAAATATTTCTTTACTGCTTCTTTGGCTGTATCAGAAATAAATACTACGCGAACTTTACCACCTTTACCTCGCACAGATAATTCGTCTGTAGTTAAATCGATATCAGCCGTTAAGGAACAAAGTTCTGAAACACGTAATCCGGTGGAGAATAGAAGCTCTAGAATGGCCTTATCTCTCACATCTTTTATGTCCGAACCTTTTGGGGAATCTAAAAGTCTGTTTAATTCTGTTTCAGTAATGAGGTCAAGTTGACGTTCTCCAACTTTTGCGAGCTCTATTTTCTCTGCGGACATTGTCCTTATCTCTTGACGTGTGAGATATTTAAGGAATGCACGTAACGCTATCAGGTAATAATTTTGAGTTTTTTTAGAAAGAGTTTCTCCTTTATCTTTATGGTGACCTGTACTTTGTCTATTGAGCCATAGTCTAAATTCACGGACCATGGTGTCATTTATTTTTTCTGGATCATCATTTTTTGTGTAGTCTAAAAATCTACTGAGATAATGGTCATAATTCTCGACTGTTTTGAGCGATCTACCTTTTTCTATCTCTACGTATTCTAGAAATTGAGTCTTTAGTTTTTTAAGGGATGCCATGGATGTATTTTATCATACTATTGTGCGACATAGACATGGGCTTGCTTTTTTTCGTGATATATGATAGTATACTAATCATGTTAGCAACAAAGAAAAAACAAGCAGTTATAAAGAAACATCAAATTCACGATAAAGATACAGGGTCTACTGTGGTTCAGGTGGCTATTTTGTCTACTAAAATTGATGAATTGGCAAAACATTTAAAGAAACACAAGAAAGATAATCATTCTCGACGTGGCTTAATAAAAATGGTTGCAGATCGAAGAACTCATTTAAAATACTTAGAGCGAAAAGACAAGACTCAACACGCTGCTCTCTTAAAAAAGATGGACCTTGCTTAAAAGCAAGGTTTTTCTTTACTTCTATTTTCTATATAGTGATATACTTAGATAAGTTTTTTACACGTTTTGTTTTCAATTTTTTTTAATAATATTAATCTAATTTTTATATATGACAGTTATAAAACACAAAGAGCAAAGAGTAGGGGTTTTTATAGATACTCAAAATCTATATCACTCAGCTCGTAATTTATACAAAGCTCGAGTTAACTTTGGTGCAGTATTAAAGGACGCCGTTGCAGGACGCAAACTGGTCCGTGCAGTAGCGTACGTCATCACCACAGAAGCAGGGGATGAGAAAAACTTTTTTGAAGCTCTTACTAAGCTAGGTATAGAGACTAAGACAAAAGATCTACAAGTGTTTCACACTGGTACAAAAAAGGGTGACTGGGATGTGGGGCTCACAGTGGACGCTATCAAAATGGCTCCACGACTAGACTCTGTTGTAATCATCTCTGGAGATGGGGATTTTATTCCGCTCGTAGAATACTTACAGACTATGGGAGTACAAGTCGAAGTTGTTTCTTTTGGAAAATCAACATCTTCTAATCTTCGTGACACAGTAGACGACTTTGTAGACCTCTCTGAGAATCCAAAGAAGTATCTTATAGGGCTGCACTAAGAAGAAACTCTTATAAGGTTTTTTACAAAAAAGCATTAAAATGCTACTATCTTACTATATTTACTAGTTAATCAGGTTCGTCTTTAGATAGAGATAATGTTAATCAGGCAGAATGTGTCTGTGAAACAATACTTTATTCTAAAGAGGAATCAAACACTAGGTACATTGCCTAGGAATTATATATGCAAAAGAAAGAATATGAAGTGGAAATTGGCGGCAAGAAATTGACTGCTATTTTTAGTGATTTAGCAGATCAAGCTCACGGATCAGTGATGCTTAAATATGGAGAGACTATAGTACTCGCGACAGCTTGTATGTCTAAAGACAAACAAGCGGGACTCGGATTTTTTAATCTGACTGTAGATTATGCAGAGAAGTTTTATGCAACAGGTAAAATTCTTGGCTCTCAATATGTCCGTCGCGAAGGTAAACCTTCAACAGAAGCAATTCTAGCAAGTCGTGTGATTGACCGAACACTCCGACCACTTTTTGATCAGAAACTCAGACATGCGGTACAAGTTATCGTGACGGTTATTGCCTGTGATGATAACGATCCAGCCATGCTTGCGGTGAATGCTGCATCACTTGCACTTTCTGTATCTAATATTCCTTGGAAAGGTCCAGTAGGATGCGTCAGAATTGGTAAGTATGACAGTGATACATTAACTGTAAATGCATCGACAACTTTACGGGGAGAAGAGTATCCATACAAATTTGATTTAACTGTATGTGGACAAAACGGCACTATTAATATGATAGAAGCAGCAGCGAGACAAGCAAAGGAGGAAGATTTAAAAGAAGCACTAGAAGTAGCAAGTCTTGAAATAACTAAACTCGAAGAATTCCAGAAAAATATTGTAAAAGAAATTGGTAAAGAAAAAAGAGTAATCACTCATGAGAAAATTAGCGATGAATCTGTGAATTTATTTAATCAACACATCCTACCAAAAATGGAAGAAGCAATATTCGCAGGTGCAGGAAAAGCAAAAATAGACATGTTGCATACGGAATGGAATGACTTAGTGAAAGAATATTACGCAGAAAAAAATCCAGACAAAAAAGACTTTTCTTTAGAGGATGATTTATTTGATGATACTGAAAACGACATGCTCCATGAGAAAGCTATCAAAGAAAACAAGAGAGCTGATGGAAGAAGAATGGATGAAGTCCGTGAACTGTATGCACAAGCTGGTGGGCTTTCAAGTATTCTACATGGCTCAGGAATATTTTACCGTGGAGGGACCCATGTACTTTCAGTGCTCACACTTGGTGGACCTGGAGATAAACAAGAGGTGAATGGTATGGATGTCACCGCTTCACGAAGATTTATGCATCACTATAACTTCCCTCCATTCTCAGCTGGAGAGCCTGGACGATCAGGATTTACCAATCGTCGTGAAGTAGGACATGGAGCTCTTGCTGAGAAGGCAATACTGATGGTTCTTCCAGATAAAGAAACTTTCCCTTATACAATCCGTGTTGTGTCTGAATCTATGGCATCCAACGGTTCTACTTCACAAGCTTCTATTTGTGCGACAACACTTGCACTTATGGATGGAGGTGTGCCGATACTTGCACCAGTTGCTGGTATTGCAATGGGACTTATGTATGAAAATGATACTGCATACAAAGTGCTTACCGATATTCAAGGACCAGAAGATCATCATGGAGATATGGACTTCAAAGTTGCTGGAACACGTGATGGAATTACTGCAATACAACTTGATGTAAAAGTAGATGGAGTGCCAATTAAAATATTAGGCGAAGCGATGATCCAAGCGAAAGCTGCACGTATGACTATTTTAGACAGGATCGAAAAAGAAATAGCACAACCACGAAAAGAAATTTCTCCAAACGCACCAAAAATAATTTCTATTAAAATAAATCCAGAAAAGATAGGTCTGGTTATCGGTTCTGGAGGCAAGACAATTAAAGATATAAAAGAAAGAACTGGAGCAGAAATAACCATAGAAGATGATGGAACTGTATACTTTACTGGTACAGGAGAAGCACCTGTATTAGCTCAAAAGATAGTAGAAGAGATGACTCATGAGTTTAAAGTTGGTGAAGTTTTAAAAGGTGAGGTGGTAAAAATAGCTGACTTCGGAGCTTTTATACGATTAAATGATTTTTCTGACGGGATGGTTCACATTTCTGAATTGGCACCATTTCGTGTAGACCGAGTAGCTGATATAATGAAAGAAGGGATGATTGTGCCGATAAAGGTTATTGGTATTGATACACAAAAAGGTAAAATTAGTTTGTCTATAAAAGAAGCAGATCAAAACTTTTTCAAAAAAGTTTGATTAATCTAAATTCTTAGATGATAAAAGACGAAAAACTACAAACAAAAGTTATAGAAACATATACTGGTGATATGCTGAAGGCTATCAACCAAAACGAAGGCGGGCTCATACAGAAAATAATTCACGAACAAGAAGCTCATGAAGCAGAAAAACAAAATTTTTCTCCACAATCGAAACAAAATAGAATTTTTACTATTGTTGGTTTTGTTTTAATCCTTGCTGCTCTCTCTGGTATTGGATATGTTTTTCTGAAGAAGGATGACGGTACCGTAGCTATTGCACCACAATTTACACCACTGATTTTTACAGATAAGACTCGGTTCTTGGATATAACTGGTATGGGTAAAGAAAAAATTATAGACTCTATTCTTGTGGCAAGTAAAACTGCAGAGCTGAAACCAGGAGGAATTCATGCTCTATACACAATGAGAAACAATAGGGTTCTAGGACTTACAGATTTCCTTAAAGCTATCCAATCAAATTTAATATTTGGACCAAATGACTTTGTAAACGAGAATTTCCTTCTAGGAATATCGAGTCCTCAATCAAGGTTTGAGACTGAAGTGGTAGTAGACCCTACCAAAATAATTGCTCCGCCACCTACTGTAATAGGGGGAAACTTGTTTATTCTCTTAAAAATTCGCTCCTTTACTGACATTTTTAAGACTATGCAAGATTGGGAAAAGAAAATGTTTGTCGATATGCATGATTTTTTTGGTATTCCTATCTCCACAGAAACAAGCTACCTTATAACTAAAGACTTTGAGAATGATATTATTCAGAATAAAAATGCTCGAGTATTACGTGACAAAGAAGCAAATATTGTAATGATGTATGTTTTTGCTGATGATAATACTATTGTTATATCCAACAAAGAAGAAACTGTTCGTGAAATTATAGGAAGATTGGCGGGAAGTAAGGTTAAAAAATAAGGCTTTAAAAGTTGTTTGCCTTTCATGTTCGACGTGATATGATACGTCTATGCCACTAGATAAAAAGAAAATTAAAGAAAAATTAGAAAAAGAAAGAGATGTTTTAATAGAACAGCTGAAAGATATGGGTAAAATGAACCCAAAGACCGGTGAATGGGAGGTGACTCAAGAAGATTTAGGTTATAAAGATACAGACCAGAATGACCTCGCTGACAAATTTGAAGACTTTGAATCCAAAAGTTCAATGATGGAAGTTTTAGAACCTAGACTCAATAGTATTTTAGGAGCGTTAAAAAACATAAACAAAGAGTCTTTTGGTGTTTGTAAAGTTTGTAAAAAAGACATCGAAGCAGCACGACTTGCAGCAAACCCTGCAGCACGGACTTGTAAAAAACATTTAGAAAGTTAATTTGAATTAAACATGAGCTTTGCACGGGTTTACTCTGCACAAGTACATCTATTAACAGGAGTCATCGTCACCATAGAGGTGGATTTGTCTCGTGGACTTCATGCTTTTAATGTTGTTGGCTTGCCTGATAAAGCAGTAGATGAGGCAAAAGATAGAGTGAGTAGTGCAATAAAAAACTCAGGTTTTAAGTCTCCAAAAGCTCAAAATCAAAAGATAATAGTTTCTCTGTCTCCGGCGGACCTTAAAAAAGAGGGTCCGTCTTTTGATTTACCCATAGCTCTCGCGTATATGCTTTCCTCTGGGGATATAGAGTTTGATAGCGAGAAGAAGATATTTTTCGGAGAGCTCGGACTCGATGGGACCCTCCGACCAATTAAAGGCACACTACCTCTCGTCCAAGAAGCCAAAAAAGTAGGCTTTGAAGAAATCTACCTACCAATAGAAAATGCTGTTGAGGCAGCTCTCATAGAAGGAGTAAAAATATTTGGTGCAAAGAACCTCAAAGAAGTAGTAGGGCATTTGGATGAGAGTAATAAAAATTTTGAAAATAAAGAAATAAGTAAAATTGAAATTCAACCGAAGACAGAAATAGTATACGAAGAAGTTTTTCGTGGTACAGACTTTTCAGATATTCGTGGACAAGAAGGTGCAAAGAGAGGACTTGAGATCGCTGCCGCAGGTGGTCACAATATCGCAATGTATGGACCACCAGGTACAGGTAAGACAATGCTCGCTCGTGCGTTCTCTGCAATTTTGCCAGAACTTTCGACTGATGATGTTTTGGAAATTACAGGGATACATTCTATTGTCGGAGCGAATCGTGGAGAGCTCGTGTGCACTCCGCCATTTCGTGCACCACATCATACTTCATCATATGTGTCTCTTATTGGTGGAGGAACATTTCCAAAACCCGGAGAGGTGACGCTCGCTCACAAGGGAGTTTTATTTTTGGATGAATTTCCTGAATTCGAAAAAAGAGTTATTGAAAGTTTACGACAACCACTTGAAGATAATATTGTATCAATTTCTCGTGCTCGTGGTTCTGCGATTTTTCCATCAAATTTTATTTTAGTCGCAGCGATGAATCCTTGCCCATGCGGTAACACTGGATCGAAAAATAAAAATTGTGTTTGTAAGCCAAGCGACCTCGATCGATATAAAAGAAAACTCTCTGGACCTATCATGGATCGCATTGATCTCTGGGTATCTGTCGGAGATATTGATTACAAAAAGTTAGGTGACGTAGGTACCGGAGAGAAGAGTGAAACAATAAAAGAGAGAGTGAAGTCTGCGAGAGAAATCCAGAAAAAAAGATTTGAAAATTTTGAAAGAAAGATACACACAAATAGTGAGATGAATGTAAAAGATTTGTCGAGGGTGGTAAAACTAAAAGACGAGGTCCGAGATCTTCTCGACAAGTCCGCAGAGTCACTTGGACTCTCTGCTCGAGCATATCATCGAGTTATAAAAATTGCTCAGACTATCGCTGACCTCGAAAATTCTTTGGAGATAAATTCAAACCACATCCTAGAAGCGATCCAATACCGCCCGAAGGTTAATTTATAAAAGTGTGTTAGTATCAAAATATGAAAAAGAAAATAATTATTTTTGATATGGATGGAGTGCTTTTTGATACAAATGAGATTGCTTCTCGGCACATGTCACTTCGATTCCCTGGTATCTCTGAAGAAATAAAATTAGAATTACTAACTGGAAATTTTCACGAAGAGTTAGAAAAACTTTCTTTAGAGCGAGTTCAAGAATCAGAAGAAGAAAAACTTGAAAGACAGGTTAGATATGTACATGAAAAATCACAAGCCCCGATGTATGATGGCATGAAAGAGTTGCTCAAAAAATTGCACGCAGAGGGATATTTTATTTGTCTGAATACTTCTGCGTGGGAGAGGAACACCTTGCCTCTTTTAGATAGGGTGGGGATAATTAGTTTATTTGATTTCCTTGGGACTGCTGAAGTTTCAAAAAGTAAATTAGAAAAATTTAAAATTATAAAGGACAAATATGAGGCAGACTTAAAGGACATGCTTTTTATAACGGACACCTCAGGAGACATCAGAGAGGCAAACAGTGCTGGTGTTTCTACTGTCGCTGTAACATGGGGTGCACACGATGAAAGTTATTTTACTCGTGAACCATACGAACACCTACTTAAAATAATCCACTCTGTTCCCGAACTTGAGAGTTTCATAGAGAACTACCAGTAGCGTGTACCAGTTAACTAGTTATTCAAAAATAACCATCTGTTTAACAACATCTTATGTTACACAGGGATGTTAATCATGAATTGATTACCTATAAATGGGGGCATCAAAAAAGTTTTGTGTTACGTGTTTCACAAGAATTAAAAGACATATAAATAAAAAAGAACCGCTTTGCAACATGATGTGCTGGCAGTTCTTAAGGTTTTCACTTTTGAAGATGTTGTACAATAATAAGAATGTTTATTACTATAAATACCACTGTCCCATAAAAATTAAGTCCCGTTTTTCCATTTGTGTTATGGAGGGTACGGTGGGCGGGTGGGAAGAAGCATAAGATTTTTATTTATACATATAAGGAAATACATTCATCACATAATGCTTGAGCCCAGATATAAAAAGGGGGAGTTTTGCATTAATGTAGTTTCTGTAAGTTAAAACAAGCTCGGAATCCTCACTGGATACTT
This sequence comes from Candidatus Nomurabacteria bacterium, assembly GCA_052035405.1. Lineage (GTDB taxonomy): Bacteria > Patescibacteriota > Minisyncoccia > Phycocordibacterales > UBA9973 > UBA9973. The sequence continues at coordinate 71,494 of JBPOHQ010000008.1, forward strand.
CTGTCTTACAGATATAGGCGATTGGTTTACCATCATCTATGTTTGTGTTTACAAAGTGAAGTGTTGCACCGGTGTATACTGGACTATTTTGTTGCCGAGCAAAAGCGATTGCATCTCCTACTGGATTTGCTCCACGGAAACAAAATGGTTCGTCTAATAAGGTTGGACCAGGATGGATGTTTAAAACTTTTCCATACATACCTAGTGTGCCAATAAGGTACTCGATAATAGCCATATAGGAATCGGATATAATTATATCCACCCCTATTTCGTTTGCTTTTTCCAAAACTTTTTTTCAAAAGTCAGTTTAGCAATTTTGCGAGAATCTATATTCTGTTTCGGAAGTTCTCTAAAATGAGAAGGAATATTCCAAACAGGGATTCCTAAATCAAGTGGAAAAATCCACGGTCCACCATTTTCAGGTAGAAGCGGAAAGTTTCCTTTCAAGTCTTCTTCGGTGTCATCAACAATAACACCTCTAACTTCAACAAGTCCGTGTAGTATTCCTCCGTGTCTGGTTTCCTTTTTTGTTCTTTCAATGACTCCTTCCATGTATTGAAAGTTGCCGTCTACTAAAATTTTCTGCCCATTGTACTCTTCGAGAGCTATGTCTCGAAGAGAGGTTAAAAAAAGCACACCCAAAGGTTTGCCAGGAATCACGTCTTGGACAAGTGCTTCTTTTGCGAAGAAAAACAAGGCTCCTTCCATTTTTTTATTTTTAAGTAACGAGTCGGTTTTATCTGCCGAAACAGTTCCCAGAGAGTTCTAGTATTTTCTAAGTTTTTTATATCATATTAATATAAAAAGTAAAGTTTTATGAATATCTTTGTATCTGTTATACTCAAAAAATGATTTTCCCAAAATTAAAAAATAAAGTTTTTGGTTATGTGGATCTAAATCTGGAAGCAGAAGAGTGGATAGAGAAAAAAGGTTTGATTGTTTCAGAGTTAGAAAATCCATTGATTGATCCAAAAGTTTGTGAAGAATTTGTGAATGATGTACATAAAAAATATTCTTTGGATTTTTCTTATGGAGGGTGGATGGAAGATAGGTCTTTTTTATGGAAAGCTGGGTATTTAGAAAAAGAAAAAATGTTTATTCATCTAGGTGTAGATATCAATGTGCCTGTAGGGACTGAAGTCGCCACAGATTTTAAAGCAGAAGTATTAAAAATAGACAATGACTATCCTCTCGATGGTGGTTGGGGCACACATGTTTTTTTAAAGAATTTAGAAAAAGACGTTTGTGTGTTGTACGCACACTTAGATCAAGAAGTTTTTTGTAAGGAAGGGGATGTTTTAGAAAAAGATACTATTTTTGCAAAAGTTGGAGAAGCCCCTTTTAATGGTAATTGGTTTCCTCATGTACACGTACAAACTATTAGTATAGAGTATTATGAACAACTGAAACAAACAAATGATTGGGAACGTTTTGATGGTTATGGACTGAAAAACGATAGTAGAGAAAATGCTCGTAAGCATAGAGATCCTCTAGGGTTTATTTCTCTCACTTAGTTTATCCACAGGTGTTTTTGTTGACAGTGAACGAGCGTTCACCTATACTATATGCATAGGTCGCTTTATAAAATTTAATAGACCGAGCCGTGTTTCTTTCTTTGACATACGGCTTGTGTCTGAATAAAAGTAACACATGTCACAAACACAATATTTAAGTTTCTTAGAAAGAGAGATAAACAAACTAAATAAGATTATTGACTATAAAATAATTCATCAAGAAAATTATTCAAAAGAGGCGAGAGACCACAAACTTCTTTTAAAGAAAGTTCGCTATCACTCACGTTCCCGTTTGAACTTTTTTCAGAGGTTTTTTCAAGTTCAAAAGTTTCAATTTTAATATATGGAGAATTCGTATCAAGACAAAATTCAAAATTTTTATTCTAAGAATAAACGAATGCCGACATACTCGGAGATGATGAAGCTTTTCGGATTGAAGTCTAAAAATGCAATTTACAAAATTGTGAATAAATTAGAAGAAGCAGGAATGGTTGCAAAGGATCATCTAGGAAGACTCATTCCTACACAATCCTTTGGAGAGATTCCTATGCTTGGACTTGTGAAAGCAGGTTTCCCGTCTGATGCCGAAGAGCAAGTTCTCGACACTATGAGCCTTGATGACCTACTTATAGGGAAAAAAGAACTAACTTATATGCTTGAGGTAGATGGAGACTCGATGATCGAAGCACATATACAAAAAGGAGACACAGTGCTTGTCGAGAAAACTAATTCTGCAAAAGACGGAGAAATAGTCATCGCTGAAGTAGACGGAGAGTTTACTATGAAATATTTCAAAACTAAAAATGGCAAAGTCTGGCTCGAACCCGCTAATAAGAATTTTAAAAACATATACCCTACTCAGAGCCTAAACGTAATAGCAAAAGTAAAAGCGGTGATTAGGAAATATTAACCAAAAAATTGTTATAATGAGTATATGTCTGCAGTTACTGGGTTAAAATCTAATTTAATAAATTTGTCGAACAAGCGTCCTCTTTCAGGCACTAAAGAATCTCTGAAATTTATTGATTTTTGTGCTGGGATTGGTGCTGGACGTATCGGCTTGGAAAAAAATGGACTAACTTGTGTTGGATTTTCTGAAATAGACAAACAAGCTGAATTAACTTATAGAAAGCTTTTTGGTGATGAGGAAATAAATTACGGAGATTTGATGAAAATAGACGCAAACAAGTTGCCTGATTTTGATATGATGATTGCCGGCTTTCCTTGTCAAAGTTTTTCCGTTATTGGTCAAAGAAAGGGTATGCAAGATGAACGTGGGCAGATTATTTATGGCCTTACTAAGATAATGCGTTCAAAAAATCTCAAATACTTTATCTTAGAAAATGTGAAGGGGCTTACTAATCATGAAAAAGGTAATTCACTCAAGATTATTTTAAACGAATTAGACAGGGTTGGGTATAAAGTTTTCCATAAAGTGTTGAATAGCATTGACTACGGTGTACCGCAAATGCGTGAGAGAATTTACCTTGTTGGTATTAGAAAGGATTTAGTGCCTAAAAATTTTGAATTTAATTTTCCAGAACCTCAATCAAAAGTAGACGTAAAACATTACTTAATTGATCCAAGGGAGTCTGAATTTAAAGAAAATAAAGTTGTTTATGCAACATTTTTAAGATATCTAAAAAATAAGTACAACAATAATCAGTATTCCGTTAAGAGTTTTCTTAAACAAGAATATGTAATATTGGACACAAGGCAGTCTGATTTAAGGATTTATCATAATAGAGTGCCTACTCTCAGGACAGGTAGACATGGTATTTTATATGTAAGAGATGGAAAATTTAGAAAACTATCCGGAGTTGAGTCTTTGTTGTTGCAAGGTTTTCCTAAAGATCTTATTAAGAGAGTAGATGGATATATCAATGAAAATTATCTGCTGAAGCAGGCTGGGAATGCTATGACTGTTAACACTATTGAAGCTATTTCTAGAGAGTTGTTTAAGACATTGAAAAAATATGAACAATAAAAAGAAAAACCAGAAAGAAATGGTGGCTCTTGGCTCAAAAACCGCAAAGGGCGGGTTTGCAAACGAGCAGGACGTTATTAATCGATTTAATAATTGGAAGACCGATATGATTGCTCAAGAATGGTTAGCAGAAATGAATTACAAAATAGACGATATTGAGTTTGTGCAAGCTTCAAAAGTGAAAGGTCAATATAAAGCCGATATTCAGGTTAGGATAACTATATTAATAAAACAACAATCTCAAGAGGATGTGCAGAATTTACAGGTGAAGCTCGTGAGTAATCCGCAAGGATTTAATCAAATAGATAAAAGATGGGTTGATAAATATGTGGAACTTTGGAATATCCCCGCTGACGTATCAAGGATACTTAAGCTTTTTACTGGTGAAATAGCTTCCTCAAAAAGCGGTTTAAGAGATCCGCGAAGAATGTTTTTAGATGAAATGAGTGTGTCTGACCAAGATAAACTTATAAAATTTATAGAGGGAAACAAGATCTTGATTATTTCAGATTTATTAAAAGGTAGAGGGGAATTTTCTGCAGATTGGACATTGGTTATTTTAAAAGTTACAGGAGATGATGCTTGGGTTTTAAGATCAGTAAATCACGTTATGAATGTTTTTGGTTCAGGTGAAGTCCTAATTACTCGTAAGGGTAGTTTGAATATTGGTAATATTACCATGCAAAGAAAAGGGGGAGATGGAGGTCGCAAAACAGCTCAAATGCTTCAATTTAAAATAAATCCTGTCTTGTTATTTGATAGTAAATAAATAAATTTCAAAAACAAAAACCCCGATAAACGGGGTTTTTGTTTTTGTCTCGAGACAAATAGTTTTTCCTAATATTATTCGACTGCGTCTTTTAGAGCTTTTGCAGGTCGGAATTTTGGAACTTTCTTTGCAGCAACCTTAACTTGCTCTCCAGTCTTTGGATTACGAGCCATTCTTGCAGCACGTCCTTTTACAGAGAAGATTCCGAATCCAGCGATTGATACTTCACCTCCTTTTTTTAAAGTTGCGATGATTGCATCAAACAATCCATCTACGATTTCTTCTGCTTGTACTTTTGTTCCTCCTAGTTTTCCTTGTACCCATTCAGCTAATGCTTGTTTATTCATATGTTTTATATTTTTATTTTTTAAGTTAACCTAATACTTTTAGAAAGTATTAAGGCAAATATTTTTAATATCTCGACCTATGCTTACTTATACATTATACAATAAGGGTTTTTTAACGGCAATGATTTTATAAGTTGACTTATCTAATATATGTTGTTTAAAAAATGTATTTTTGTCATTTTTTAAACGAAAAAGACCTTATTGTAAGGGTCTTTTTCGTTGTTATATAGATTATCTAGCGTATTCAATAATCTTTGTTTCACGGATGAGAGTTACCTTTATTTCACCAGGGTATTTAAGTTCTTGTTCTATTTTTAGAGCTATATCTCGAGCCATGAGCTTGGATTCAACATCAGATATTTTCTCAGGGGTAACAAAGATTCTAATCTCACGTCCTGCTGAGAGAGCATAAGATTTTTCTACTCCTTCAAAGCCGTTTACTAATGCCTCTAATTCTTTTAATCTCTTTAGATAATTCTCCACTGAGTCACGTCGTGCTCCAGGTCGTCCTCCGGAGATAGCGTCTGCTGTCTGCACAATGATAGATTCTATCGTTTCATAAGGGTAATCCTCATGGTGAGATTTCATTGCGGTCACTATTCTTTCATCTGCACCAAATTTCTGAAGGATTCTCATACCTATTTCGACGTGTGTACCTTGTACTTCGTGGTCGAGAGCTTTTCCTATATCATGCACTAGTGCTCCAGCTTTTGCTATTGCTACGTCTGCACCGAGCTCTTCTGCAAGCATTCCAGCGATATGAGCCATTTCTATAGAGTGTTGGAGAACATTTTGTCCGTAACTAGTTCGGAAGTACAAACGTCCAATGATAGCGACTATGCGTGGGTCAAAGTTGAATATTCCACATTCATATACTGCTTGTTCTCCTTTTTCTTTTATTATCTTATTTATTTCTTCTTTTGCTTTTTCTACAAGTTCCTCAATTTTTGCTGGTTGAATTCGTCCATCTAAAATAAGATTCTCAAGAGCAAGACGAGCTACTTGTCTACGTACTGGGTCAAATGATGAGATAACTATTGAACCTGGAGTATCATCAACAATGAGTTCAACCCCTGCTGCTCTTTCAAATGATCGGATGTTTCTACCTTCTTTACCGATAATCTTACCTTTTATTTCATTATTCGGTATAGCGACAGTAGTTACCATAAGGTCTGCTGCAGTAGAAGAAGCAAGTCTCTGGATAGAAGTAGCGAGTATTTCTTTTGCTCTTCGGTCTAATTTTTCTTCATTGTTGTTTTCAACTTTAACCATACGAACAAGTAAGTCTTCTTCGTATTTCTTCTCAATCTCTTTCATGAGCTGTTCTTTTGCTTCTTCTTCAGAAAGTTTTGCTACTTTTTCAAGCTCAGCTCTCTTTTCATTTTCAATATTTAAGACTTTCTCTTGAATTTTCTTGATCTCTTCGACTTTAAGCTTGATGTTTTCAACCTCTTTATCTATCTCTGTTTGACGACTATCTAGAAGTTCATCTTTCTTAATAAGTCTTTTTTCTGTCTCTTTAAATTCTTGCTCCCGCTTCTTTTCTTCTTCTGCTACTTTTGCAAGCTTTTCTTCAGATTTTGCCTTAGCTTCATCTGTGATTCTCTGTGCTTCTTCCTTTGCACCGATCATCATTTGCTTAATGTCTATTTCTATTGAGCGTCTCTTTCCAAGTGCTATGAAAAGTCGTAGGTAATATCCTATTACAACGCCCAAAAGAAGGAGTATCGCTCCTGTTATGATTATTGCTGTTAAACTCATGGGGCTTATACCAGCCTATAAAAACAAACCACTATATTTTGAGGCTCAATTTCCGGATAAAAAGGGCGGTAATATCAAGTTTTTTCTTTAGTGAAATGTGTTTCGAAAACATATGTGGAGTATTCCTATAAACCAATTTGAATAAATTTTTAAAATGTAGAACAACCTCAATATATCAGATATATTAAGGTTTGTCTATTTTGGTATTTTTTGTTTTTAGGATATTTCCTGTTTAAAAAAGTATTATTCGGAGACTTTTGCAAGAGGGGTCTTTGATTTGTTGACTATTTCGTCTACAATACCGTATTTTTTAGCTTCGCTGGCGTCCATCCAATTGTCTCTCTCTACGTCTTTTTCTATAGTAGCCAATTTCTGTCCAGTATTTTTAGCTAAAATGTCATTTAATTGAGCTCGTAGTTTCAATATGTGCTTGGCAGAAATTTCGATATCTGTAGCTTGACCATCAGCACCACCATGTGGTTGGTGAATCATAACTTCTGAATTAGGTAAGGCAAACCTTTTACCCTTAGCACCGCCAGCAAGCAGGAACGCACCCATTGAAGCTGCCATGCCTACGCAGATAGTAGAAACATCTGGCTTTACAAACTGCATTGTGTCATAGATAGCCAAACCAGCTGATACGGAACCACCTGGTGAATTTATATATAAATAAATATCTTTTTTAGCATCTTCGTTAGCCAAGAAAAGTATTTGTGCAATAACAATATTGGCTACATGGTCATCTATTGGACCACCTAGAAATATGATACGATCTCGTAGTAGGCGAGAGTATATATCATAAGCCCGTTCGCCAAATTGTGATTTTTCTATAACTGTTGGTATTAACATTCTTATATAATATATCTCTCAAACATTTTGCACAAGTTGTCTCTGTTTATATGAATGTAAATTTAAAAATCCTCCAGAATATGGAGGATTTTTAAATAAAGTCACCTTATTGGATTTCTAAGAATTGAAATATCTTTTCGTTAGTTAAGATATTTTCTGCGTGAATAGTAGCTCTTTCTCGATCTGCATCTTTGTAGTGCTCTAATATATGATTAACTTCTTTTTCTACTTCAGCTTCATCTGCGACAATATTTTCTGTTTGAGATATTTTGTGAAGTACGAGACCGAGTTTTGCTTTTTTCTCAGCGTCATTTCTAAATTCTCCTTTTAAATCCTCAACAGTTTTGTTTAAATGCTTAAGGTAGTCTTCAAATTTTAATCCCATTTGAGTTATGTCTGATTCCATTCTGTAAAGAATTTTATTGAGTTCAAGGTTAATCAGTACTTCAGGAACTTCTATCTTTGATTCGTCTATTATTTTTTCAACTATCTTCAGTCTATTTTTTTCTTTTGCAAGGTTTCCTTTTTCTAGGATAAGGTTTTCTTTTAGTTTTTCTTTAAAGTCAGCGACGTTTGCAAAGGGTCCCATTGATTGAACAAATTCATCTGTAAGTTCTGGTAGCTCTGGTTCTTTATTTTTTTCTTCTTCTGAAAGTTCAACTCCTTCTGTTATGTGCTTCTTCGGAGTTCTAGATTTCTGAATGTCTTTTATGGTGTTTTCTAGTTCTTCGTCTGTAACAGTTATGTTCTTTTCCTCTGGTGTGATGCTTGAATTGATATCTTTTGCAATTTTTTTGTAGTCGGGAAGAGTTACTTCTGGAATTGTTGCTGTTTTAATCTTAAATCCTAATGGATTATTTCTCCCTAGTTTAGTGATGGCTATTTCTGGTCTATCGATAACATCGAGCTTGTGTTCCTCAATCATTTTTGGATAGTGTTCACCGAGAGCGAGTTCTGCCATTTCTTCTAAAATACTTATTTCAGGAATTTTTGAAATCATGATGTTTTCTGGAACTTTTCCTTTTCTAAAACCATCAATTTCTAAGTTTTTACCTAGATTTTCTAAAGCTTTTTTATAGTAAGATTCAAAGACGGTGGTCTCTATTTCTCCTTCAATTTCTATCTCACTTTTTGGTAATTTAGTTATTTTTATGTTCACAGTACTCATATAAGGGTATAATTGTATTTATTTCTAATAAGTACAGTAAATATATCTTTTTATTCTTATTTTGTCTATTTTTGATCTAAAATAAAAAATCCACTCTAGTAGAGTGGATTTTTAAAAAGATAACGGGTTACTGAATTGTTTCTACATCAACAGCAGTGTCAGTACTGTTAGTGTTATTCATGTCTTGTTCTAGGATTGTAAGTTCATCATATGCTTTAATCGCCGCAGCTTCTTCGCTAGAATTTGCTGTGGTGTTTTGTTCTTCTGCTGTCTCTGGTTTGTCTAATTTAGTCATCCATACGTAGATACCGCCAATAATTAATACAAGTACGACGATGATTGATCCGATTAATGCACCATTTGATTTTTTTTCCATTGTTGGTTCCATATAATTTTTAGATTAATTAAATTAATAATTTTTATTGATTCGCAGTAGCGTTTACGTTTGCATTAGTGTTTGCATTTACTTCAGATGTTGCTCTTTTTGCTTTTACAGAGTCCTTTAAAGCTTTCACTGCGTCATTTAACGTCTTGTAAGAATCTTTAAGGAGGTTTTCAGCATCAGTAATCATTGTCTTGAGTTTTGTTTTATTCTCCCCTTTAATTTCATCTGTTGATGCTGCAAGCATTGTATGAATTTCAAGTACTTTTGTTTTTGCTTCTTCTAATTTAGTGTGAGCAGTATTAACATGAGTTTGTGCAAGAGTAGTGTCTATGCCAAGTTCTGCTACTTTATCCATTTGTACATTGACGCGACCTTCAAAAGTTGCAACTCTTTCTATTGCTAAATCAAATCGGATTAATGCTTGCTCTCTACTCTTAAGTCTCTCTTCTTTTATTTTAGCTGTTGCTTTGTTTGTTTCTGCCTTTATCTTTGCTTTTAGAGCATCCATTTTAGCTGCTGCTTGTGCTCGAAGTATATCTATCTTACTTTTGACTTCTCCTTTGATTTCCTCTTTTTCGGTGCTGGTACCGAGATTTTGATCTAACGGTTTTGCATCTCGAATCATTCCATCTTGACCAACAATCCCTTGTTTTACAGAAGTTGTTGCAGTTGCGGAACCTTTTACGCTTGTTGAAAGCTCTGCTTGTGCTGCACTAACTCCAGTAGACAAGAACCCAACAATAACTAAAAATCCTAAATATTTTTTCATAATTTTTTAATATTAAATTTAATAATCTGACCTATACTATAGTATACCCTTTAAACAAAAATCACCCAAAGCAGTTTGGATGATTTTTGTGGATAGATAACTTATATTTCGCTTTTATTCTTCAAATTTTGATAGATATTGGGTTTTATATCTTTCCTGGCATTCCTTGATTATTTTCATAGCTTCTTCTTTTCCGAAGAAGCCTAATACTTTACAGGTTCCAGGTTTTTTAAGGTCTTTATAGTGTTCAAAATAATGCTCTGTTTCTTTTTCCCAGTGACCTCCAAGTTCTTCAAAAGAGTTAATGTGGTCCATTCTTTTGTCGTCTGCTAATACAGTGATGATCTTGTCGTCTCTTTCTCCTCCATCTTCGAACTTCATTACTCCGATTACTCGAAGCTCAGCGAGAGATCCAGGTACAAGGGGTTCTGTAACATTCGCAATTACCAAATCAAGCATATCATTATCTTGGTCCCAGGTTTGTGGAATAAGTCCGTATGCTACAGGGTATGCAAGAGATGAATACCCAACTCGGTCTAATTTGAGCTGTCCAGATTCAGTAATGAATTCGTATTTATTAATAGAATTAGAATTAATTTCTATGAGTCCGTTAACGATACCTTTTGATTCGTCTACATAAGATTCAAGTACATGTTGTAAATTCAACATGAATTTTGAAGGTTTGTGATGTATATTTGCCATATAATGTAATTATAGTCTTATTATTATTTAGCTTCAACTTCTTCACCCATATCCACTTCGTCTCCGTCGGTTGATACAACATCTGCACCGTTACCTTTGATGTCAATTCTCCAACCAGTGAGCTTTGCAGCAAGACGGACATTTTGTCCTCCTTTTCCGATTGCGAGTGAAAGTTGATCTTCGGTAACTTCTACTACAGCTTTGTGTTCTTTTTCGTCTATTTCAATAGAAGTTACTTTTGCAGGAGACAAAGAGTTTGAGACAAGCACTTTTGGATCATCTGACCAAGGAATAATGTCTATTTTTTCACCACCGAGTTCGTTTGTGATTGTGTTTACTCGTGTACCTTTTTGTCCGACACAAGATCCTACTGGATCAATGTGATCATCATTTGAAAATACTGCAATTTTACTTCGTGCACCAGCTTCACGGGCTATAGATTTTATTTCTACTACTCCATTTTCTATTTCTGGAGCTTCAACAGCGAAAAGTTTCTCAATAAATTTTGGATGAGTTCTTGAGAGTCTTAGGTTGATTCCTCTTGGTGTGTCTTCTACAGAATATAGGTAAGCACGCAATCTTTGTCCACGAGCAAAATGCTCTCCTGGAATCTGTTCTTCTACTGGGAGTATGCCTGTAGCACGATTAAAATCAATATATACATTACCTCTTTCTATTTTTTGTACTATACCAGAAATAACTTCTCCTTCTTTTGTGCCATATTCATCAATAATTGAGTTTCTCTCAGCTTCACGAATTCTTTGAATGATAACTTGTTTCGCTGTTTGTGCTGCAATACGTCCATAATCTTCTTTATCCTCAAGAGGAAAGATGATTTCATCGTTTAATTCAGCACCTTTTTTGATTTTCTTAGCATCTTCAAGAAGTATATGGTGTTCAGGATTGAAACGTACTCGTTCATCTCCGTCTTCTTTAATAGAATATTCTTCGTCTTCATCTGCCATATCCATACGTGCGATACTTTCATCGACAACGATTTTAACCTGGAAAAAGTCAGTTTTTCCTGTTTCGAGGTCAAATTTTGCACGAACTATTTGTCCTTTCTTTCCGTAATCTTTCTTGTATGCTGCGGCCATTGCTTGTTCGATGGCATCTAATATTTTTTCTTTTGGAATTTTTCTCTCTTCCTCTAGCTGTTCCAATGCTGATTTAAATGTTTTTATGTCTAACATATATTTAATTGTTATTTAATTTTTAATTTTTCGACTATTAAATTTTTTAATTCTCATCATTTTTATCTGATTAAGAAAAAATAAAAGCCCCGGTTTGACAGGACTTGTATATTTCAAAGTATATCATATCTTATCCACAGGTCAAATTAACTTCCTCAAAAACATATTATGTTGTATAATTCTCGTATGTCTAGGCAAAATATTATTTTGTTACTTTCACTACTAATCATTTTAGTGATTTTTGCCAGTTTTTATTTTTATAAAAAAAGTAAAGATACGTATGTTCCTCCAGTTGTAGAACAAACTCCCTTAGAAAAGAAAGAAGCAGCTGAAAGAGAAGAATTAAAGAAAATAAATACATCGGTAAAGCCAGTAGAGCCAAAACAAGAAGAAAAAATGCGTAACGAGCTTGAAGAGTTTCAGCCTGCTCCATCTGCCAATACTCTGAGTGAAGAAGATATGAGAAAGGCTCTTTTGGAACTTAATTCACCGTCTAATCCTTAGTTAAAAAATGCAAAAATATTTTAAAAAATTTTTAAGTTTGGGATTTATAACAGTATTTGCTTTTATTGCTGTTTCTTATTCCATTCCAGCTAAGGGTAGTGTAACAGACAATGTATCTGGTTTTGCTTGGGAGGCAAATGACTGGGTGGATAAAAATAGTAATGGAGTTGTAGATGTAAACGAAGATATGACTGAACCTGGTGGAACAGGATGGATATCTTTCAATTGTACATCTGATGTGTCTGGAACTTGTGGTTCTTCTGATTACGGTGTAACAATCAATCCAACTACAGGGGACATCACTGGTTATGCTTGGTCTTCAAACTATGGATGGCTTAAATTTGGTGGACACTCTGGGTTCCCTACAGGTGGAGGTACGGTAGCAGAAAATGCAAAGATAAACTTTAGTTCAGGTACCGCTAATGCGAGACCAATGACAGGCTGGGCACGTTTTTGTGCTGTATATTCATCTGGTTGTGACGGAGCCCTAGCTCCTAGTTCAGTCCGTGGAGGCTGGGATGGCTGGGTGAGCTTTTCTGGAACAGCTCCTACCTATGGTGTAACTTTAAATACTTCGGTAACCCCAAATGTTTTCAGTGGTTATGCTTGGGGAGGAAATGGTGGTTCTGGTAATATAGGTAAAAACGTTGTTGGTTGGATATCTTTCAATTGTGCAAGTGGTGGCAACTGTGGAACTTCAGACTATAAAGTCTCATATAATCCACCTGGAACACCCACTGTAGATATTCAAGCTACTCCTGTTGCTGGTGGTGCAACAACTCTTTCTTGGACAGGTTCAAACTTAGCTTCAGGTAACTCTTGTGTTGGTAGTCAAACTGGACCAAGCTCTACGAGTTGGACTGGGTCTCACCCTTCTCCATCAGGGTCTTTCCCTCTATCAGGCTTAGTTGATGGAACCTATGTATTCACTATAACTTGTGCGGGTAATCCTTTTGGTTCTGCAGTGGACAATGTTACTGTGGTGGTGGGTGCTGGGCTTGATTTGTACGCAGACTCTCTTACAGTGTTTGCACCTAGCTATCAGACCACTCTTCACTGGGATTCTGTTCCTTCTGGTTACCCTTTAACAAACTGTACTCCTAGTAGTAATCCAGCTGTGGCTGCGTGGGATAATTTAGCACCTTGGAACATACCTCCAGCCGGATCTTTTGTAGTAACAGTACCTCCAGCTTCGAATCCTACTCGTTTTACACTTACTTGTTATGATAACGGAACTCCTATTGTTAAATTTGTTGACTTAAATAGAGGTTCTCTCAGTGAAGTTGTAAATCTTTCAAGTACTGCTGTTGTGAATAATTTAACTACTCTTTCTTATTCTTTTACTAACATTGATGAAAATACTTGTGTAGCTACTTCTAATCCATTAGTAAAGAGTTGGGATGGTAGATTTGAGATACCTCCTCCATATTCTCTTTCAGATGTCGCAGTTCCAGCTGGAGTAGATACAACGTATACATTAACCTGTATTGGTACTCAGACAGGAAATTCTATATCAGATAGCATAACCTTAAATGAAAATAGTGGAAATACTGGTACACCGCCACAATATATCGAAAATTAAAATTATAAGTAACATTAAAAATTAACATTATCAACACAATTACCAAATTATTATGAATTTAAAAAATAACAACACAATAAAAACTTTATTAAAATCATTTTTCTTCTTAGCTTTAATTGCAGTGTCTATAAATGCAGTTGCTGTTTGGCAAGCACCGACAGCTGTACCTACTTCTGGAAACGTTGCAACTCCGATAAACTCAGGTACTGATGCCCAGATAAAAAATGGTGGCTTGACCGTAGGATTTTTCCAGTCCAATGGTGTTTCTGTGTTGTCTGGTAGTGTTGATATTGGTGGCACTTTGACTATCTCGAGTGGTACTCCCGGAGCAAACAAGGTTCTGACTTCAAATGCCTCAGGCGTTGCTACATGGCAAACGCCGGCAGTGACAGGAGCTCCACTTAGTGCTTCTTTTATAACTCAAACAGCAGATGCTAGTTTGACTAACGAACAAGCTCTTGCAACACTAGGTACAGGATTACTTAAAAATACGACAGGTACAGGGGTGTTATCTATTGCAACTCCTGGTACAGATTATTATAATTCAGCGTCTTTTAACCTCACAGGTCCAGTAACTTCAGTTGGACTAGCTACTGCAATCACAGATGGAGCTATTGTAACAGCAGATTTAGCAAACAGTGCAGTAACCATAGCTAAGATAAGTGCTACAGGAACTCCTTCTGCTACTACATATCTACGAGGTGATGGTACTTGGTCAACTCCTGCTGGAGGCGGAGGTGGAGGAGCTCTCTCTGATGGAGATTATGGTGATATCACAGTGACTGGTTCTGGAGGAATTTGGAATATAGATCCAAGTACTGTGGGCACTACTGAAATTGTAGATAATGCGATAAATAACCCTAAAATACTTGATAATGCAGTAACAAATTCAAAAATTATAAATGGTGCCGTGACTATAAGTAAAATAGGTACCACTTCAGGTACAGCTTCAGCTTCTACTTTCTTACGAGGTGACGGTACGTGGTCTGCTGGTCCTGTTGGTCCGCAAGGTATACAAGGACCAGCTGGAGCTACTGGTGCCACCGGAGCAACTGGAGCACAGGGTGCACAAGGACCTCAAGGTCCCCAAGGCCCTCAGGGACCACAAGGTCCTGCAGGTACAGGAAGTGGTATAGTCGGTCCAGGTACAATAAATCGTCTAGCTAAATTTACAGCAACAGATACAGTGGATGATTCTATTATTTGGGACAATGGTACAAATATTGGTATAAATACGGTTGCGGCATCAGACGCACTAAATAGACTTACGGTCAGACAGAGTGTAAATGCTACTCCAGCGGTTTTCTCATCTTATGGTTTTGGATTAATGAACCAATCAAGTGTGGAATTGACTCTTGGTGCTGATGCAAGTAATGCTTATTTACAAAGTTGGAATACAAAGCCATTAGTTATAAATGGTCAAGGAAATAATGTGGGTATTGGCGTAAGTCCAACTACAAAACTGGACGTTAACGGGGTGGTGAAAGCAACTGGTTTTCAGATAGGTACTTCTTCAACAAGCGGATGGGTTCTTACTACTAATGCTTCTGGAGTTGGTACATGGGCAGCATTACCAGCAGCAACACAAGGCAATCTTTCTGGAGACATAACATCTTCAGGTCTTGTAACTAGCTATAATAATACAGTACCTGTAACTAAGGGTGGTACAGGACTTACTTCAATTGCAGCTAGGTCAATTTGGGTTGCTAACACCGCAAACACAATTACAACTCTTAATCCTGGAGCAGGTCAATCTATACGTATAAACGCGGCAAACACTGGTTGGGAAGTCTATACTCCTGCTACTGGTAGTGGAAGTGGAACAGTTACTTCAGTCGGACTTACAACAAATACAACAGGTGCGGATATTAGTGTTTCTGGTTCACCTATTACTACAAGTGGATCATTTACTCTAAGTATTCCTACGGCTTCTGGTTCAGCTCGTGGTGCTCTGTCTTCTGCTGACTGGACGACTTTCAACAATAAGATGTCTAATCCTATGACGACTACAGGAGATGTTATTGTAGGTGGTTCTTCAGGGTCTCCTACAAGGTTGGCTGCTGGTACAGCAGGACTTGTCCTTAAATCAAACGGACCCGGAGTGGCTCCAAGCTGGCAAGCAGATGCGACAGGTGGTGCGGGAGGAATAACCACTGTTGGTGCTATTGATACTCAAACTAAATCAACAAATGGATTAGTCATAAACGGAACAAGTATTTATGCTCAAACAGCAGATTCCTCAAATCCAGGACTTGTTTCTATTTCTGGACAGACTTTTTCTGGAGATAAAGCGTTTAACGGTAAGGTTGGTATAAATATGACTACTCCTTCTCGTAACTTGGATGTAACAGGAACTGGTCGTTTTACGGCTGGGTTTATATCAGTTTCAGGAAACGCAAACAGTACAAGCACTACTACAGTCACAGGTACAAGCACACAATTTACTACTCAATTAAGAATAGGGGATCTTATTACTATCAGCGGACAAACAAGAAGAGTCACAAACATATCAAACAACACACAACTCACAGTTAACTCTGCTTTTTCTGGAGCAAGCGGTGCTATAAGTGGATTTGCTCCAATTCTTATGGTTAGATCTTTGAGTGGTAATGAATTAATAGTTGACGCTGGTGGAGACGTAGGAATAGGATTAGGAAATGGTATTCCAAGTGCAAAGCTTGATGTTCGAGCAACAACTTCAAACCCTGCAGGTATAAATCTTTCACCATGGAGCACTTCAGCTGGAAATACTTCTGAATTAAGATTCTCTGAACTTACTGCAAATGGTATTAACTTTATAGGATTTAAATCTCCAGACTCTATCTCTACAGATACTACATATGTATGGCCGAGTGCAGTACCTACCGCAGGTCAAGTCTTAACAGCTGGTGCACCAGTTTCTGGGATTTCTACCTTATCATGGGCTGCTGGAGGAGGAGGTGGTGGTGCTATAAGTGCACTTACTGCGGCTACTGTTGCAAATACTATAAACAACTCTGCATGGATGCAAGAATGGCAATGGAATACACTTGGATCTGGAACAGGACTTAAACTTTCTTCTGCATCAACAGCCGCACCTGGAGCCACACAAAGACTTTTTGAAATATCAGTTACAGGTACAGGCTCAGGAGGAAGTACTTCAACTGCATCACATGTAACAAACAGTAAGACAAACAGTGGAGGCACAAATGTTGCAGGTTACTTCTCTGCATCAGGTGCTACTACCGCTAACTACGCTTTATATGTTGGAGCTGGAGTTATAGGAAATTTAAATGGAACTGCTGCAGCACCTAGCTATACATTTAGCGGTAGTGCAACTACCGGTATGTGGTCTTCAGCTGTAAACACACTAAACTTCGCAACAGCTGGTACAAACAGACTAACTATTGATTCTACTGGAGGGGTTACTGCTACAGGTCTTGCAGGTACTGGAGAAAGAAGAGTCTGTGTAGACAGTACGGGTAAATTTAAAGTATGTGCTTCGGAAATTAATAAGATTATATCTTTTGCACTTAAATATAATGGTGGTACAAGCTTTACCGCAGAGAACACTTCAGTCTTATGGACTGATGATCCTACAGATGTCAGTGAAAACGTACTAGTTGTAAGTGCTACAAATCCTAGTACAGGACGTTATTTACTAAATGTCACTTTTGATGGATGGAGCATGGATTCTGACGAGATGGTTTCTGCGACGTATGTAGCTCAATCAAACGGTCTACACAAAATGTCTTTGAAAGATGAGGATGGTAATAATAACTTAGAATTTCAAATATCAAATGACAACGTGCCATCAAATATGGATGTTGGAGATGAATTGTACTTTATTATGCAATGGCCTACTGTTGGTATAAATAACTAGTTTTTATTTTCTTGGTACAAAATTAACAAAAAAATCCTCTTAAGTTTTATCTTTTGAGGATTTTTTTGTTATAATATATCTATGCAAATTAATGAAGATCAACTCAAAAGATTTATTTTAGATGCTGGGCTGATTAAACGAGCAGATCTTGATGCTATTGAGAAAAAAGCAATAGAACAAAAACAAAAACTAGGGGACATGCTTCTAACTGAAGGAAAAATATCTGAAGTTGATCTAAAGAGAATGGAAGCGTTTGTTTTAGGTATTCCTTTCATAAACCTTATAAATGAAAAAATAGAATTAGACATATTGTCTTTGATCCCAGAACCCCTTGCACACAAATACAATATTATTGCCTACAAAAAATCTGATAAGGGGTTAGAGGTTGCGATGCTTGATGTTGATGATTTACCAGTTATTGATTTTATTAAAAAGAAGTCTGGTTATAAAATATTACCAAGACTTACCGATACTGCATCTATCAAAAGTGCATTGTTGCAGTATAAAAAAAGTCTTCAGGCGGAATTTGATACTATTATTCAAAAAGAAGTTGGACCACTTTCGGTTGCAAAAGAAGAAGGTGAAAAATCAGAAGCAGAACTTAAAGAGATGGCTGAAGACTTGCCTGTCGTAAAAATAGTTGATTCACTCATCTTTCACGGAATTTTACAGGGAGCATCTGATATACATATCGAGCCAGGAGAAAATGATTTAACAGTACGATATAGAATAGACGGTATTTTGCATGATGCAATGATACTTGATAAAAATGCTGGTAGTGGTATTACTGCTCGTATTAAAGTGTTGTCTAATCTAAAACTTGACGAAAAAAGATTACCTCAAGACGGTAGATTTAAGATTGAGCAAAATGGAGACAAGGTGTCTTTTCGTGTCTCAACACTTCCAACATTTTTTGGAGAGAAAACTGTTATCAGAATCTTGCGTGAAAATGCACATGGTTTTTCTCTTGAGGGATTAGGTTTTCATGGTGAAGGACTAGAAAGAATTTATGAATCATTGAAACAAAAAACAGGTATGGTGCTCGCGACCGGTCCGACTGGTTCTGGAAAGACTACGACTCTCTATACTATGCTGGATATTTTGAATAAACCAGAAGTAAATATATCTACAGTAGAAGACCCTATTGAGTATCAGATGCCTAGAGTTAACCAAACTCAAGTTAAATCAGAGATAGGTTTATCTTTTGCCAACGGGCTTCGCTCACTTCTTCGTCAAGATCCTGATATTGTGATGGTGGGGGAGATTCGAGATGGAGAGACAGCAAGTATTGCGGTCAACGCTTCTCTTACTGGTCACTTGGTGCTTTCTACTATACACACAAACTCCGCAGCTGGAGCCATCCCAAGACTTGTAGATATGGGAGTATTACCTTTTCTTATTGTTTCTACAGTGAAGACTATTATTGCTCAGCGTCTAGTAAGAAGACTTACTCCTAGTAAGGAAAAATATTTCTTGTCAGAGGCAGAACTAGAAAGTTTAAGTAAAATTGTTGATTTAGATAGAATGTTGGTATTCCTTAAAAAAGAAAAGATTGTTGGCGAGAAAGATGACTGGAAAACAATTCCTTTCTATAAGGCTGTAAAAAGTGCTGATTCTGAATCTGGTTATGCGAGTCGTGTTGGAATTCATGAAGTTCTAAAAGTAAGCAACACTATCCGCGAGATGATTATCAAAGGTGCTTCTCAAGATGAAATAGAAAAACAAGCAAAAGAAGAGGGAATGATGACAATGATAGAAGATGGTGTTTTTCAGGCCGTGTTAGGACTTACTACGATAGAAGAAGTATTTCGTGTTGTCTCTGAGTAATATATGCTCTTTTTTTATAAAGCAAAATTAAAGAATGGAGAAATTATAGAAGCAACAATGGAAGGTGATGATAAATTTTCTGTTTCTAGAGAATTAAAATCCAGAGGTTATGCCCCTGTCACTATAATTGAGAAAAAAGAAAGTAGTTTTGACCCACTCGCTGTATTTAAATCACTCTTTGGTGGTGTTAAAAACAGTGAATTAATTATTGTTACTAAAAATTTAAGTGGTATGATCAAGGCGGGATTGTCACTTTCTCGTGCCTTATCTGTGCTTGAAAAACAAACAAAAAACGATGCTCTTCAAAAGATTTTAAATGCTGTTGTTTTAGAGATAAACTCAGGAGGCACACTTTCTTCTGGTTTGAATAAATTTCCAAAAACTTTCTCTAAGTTGTTCGTATCTATGACACGTGCAGGGGAAGAGTCTGGTAATTTAGCAAATTCACTTTCTGAAGTTGGTTTGATTTTAGAAAAATCAAATAACCTTACAAAAAAAGTTAAAGGTGCATTGATATATCCTGGAGTAATTATCACTGCGATGATTGTCGTGGGTGTGCTAATGTTTGCATTTATTGTGCCTACTCTAGCTAAAACTTTCAAAGAGTTGAATGTAGCATTACCGAAATCAACTCAAGCCGTAATTGCTCTAGGAGATTTTTTTTCAAATAATTTAATTTTAGCATTTGTTATTTTAATTTTAGCCGGTTTTGGACTTTTTTCTTTTTTTAGGGCTAAATTTATGGCTAAATATATAGACTTTGTAATCATACGTTTACCCATGCTTGGAACAATGGTAAAAGAGATTAATACTGCTCGTACTGCTCGTACGATGGCATCGCTGCTTGTTTCTGGTGTGTCTATCACTCGCGCAATTGAAATTACAGAAGATGTTGTTCAAAACATTTATTATAAAAAAATTTTAGTTAAAGCTAAAGAAGAGATAGAGAAAGGTTCTCCTTTTTCTCAGGCGTTTAACGAAAGTAATGGACTTTATCCTGTTATGATGACTGAGATGGTTCAGGTAGGAGAAGAGACGGGTAAATTATCAGACATGCTTTTGCAAATTGCTATCTTTTACGAAGAGGAAGTTGAAAATAAAACAAAAAATCTTTCGACTATTATTGAGCCAGTTCTGATGGTTTTTGTTGGAGGTGGTGTTGGTTTTTTTGCCATGTCGATGATTACACCATTGTATTCTATCCTGGATAATATAAACTAGTATTATGAATAAATCCAAAAAAAAAGGTATCTCCGCAATAGAAGTAATAACAACTGTTTCTATTGTTGTTTTGATTACCGTGGTTGTTTTACCTCAGTTTTCAAAGATAAAAGAGAGACAGTCTCTGAATAACTCAGCCTCAACTGTCATAACAGCTCTTAATAAGGCAAGCTCACAGAGTCTTGCATCTGTAGACTCTTACGTTTATGGAGTTCGTTTTAATGCGAATTCTATTGTTGTCTTTAGAGGTACTACATATTCAGCCTCTACGTTAAATGAAACGTTAGATATACCTAGTCCTTCTAGTATTACAGATGTTACTTTAAATGGTGTTAGTGCAATTCCAGGTGAAATGTATTTCAATAGGCTTACCAACATACCTTCAAAAACTGGTACAGTCACCATAACTACAGGTTCTTCTCAAAAAATAATTACAATTGGTGCTACAGGTATCGTAAGTGTCAGTGGAGCTTCTGGTAGTTCAAATTACAATTTAAATGTAACTGTCTCTAGCGGAGGTTCAGTATCGTCAAGTCCAGGGACTATCAACTGTAATCCAACTTGTTCAAATAGCCTGAGTTCTGGAACGGGAGTAATTTTAACCGCTACTCCAAGCGGAGGGTATACCTTTTCTGGATGGTCCGGAGATTGTACTGGTACAGGGACTTGTAGCCTAAGTATGAATTCAAACAAAAGTACAACAGCAACTTTTGTTCCTTCTGTTACTAACTATGATTTAAATGTCACGGTTTTAAGTGAAGGGACTGTAACATCGGATATTGGTTCAATTAGTTGTGACCCTACTTGTACAGAGAGTTTTTCTTCCGGAGACATTGTGACTTTAACTGCCAGCCCAAGTAAGTTTCATGTATTTTCTGAATGGGAAGGATCTTGTAAGGGTCAAGAAACAAATACCTGTGAACTTACGATGGACTCTACAAAAAATGTAACTGCAATTTTTGCTCCCGAGTAATCTTTGACTATAAATTATTTTCCTTCAATCTTAAAGATGTTATAATTAGTTAGTAAATGAATTTTCTGCTAAAAACAAAAAATATTTCAACTACTAAAAAACAAAAAGGTTTTTTAGTAGTTGAAATATTGGTTGCAGCTTCTATTATTACTCTTACTATTTTATCTGCTACGGTTGTTGCCCAAAAGTCTATTTACGTATCCCGTCAGGCACTTAATGCTACACAAGCAGCATACCTTTTAGAAGAAGGAGCAGAAGCTGTGCGAATTTACAGAGATAATACCTGGACTAATATTTCTGGTATGACAGTAGGTACTAATTATTACCCGCTTTTTTCTGGTGGTACATGGACTTTTCCAACATCTGCGTCAACTATAGGTATATTTACTCGCAAGGTTGTCATCTCAAATGTAAATCGTGACAATTCAACAAAAGATATTGTGACAAGTGGAGGTACCGTAGATGCTGGTACAAAACTTGTTACTGTCACAGTGAGTTGGAACGAGGGCACTAATGTTATTACGAAGACACTGCCTTTTTATATAACTAATATATTTTAATAATAAAAAGATAATGAAACTTTTTCATAAAAAAACATCCGGATACACCATGATAGAGCTTCTCTTTTATATCTCTATTTTTGCTGTAGTTTTTTTAATTATGATTAACTCCATCATGGTGATGACTCGATCTTTCAGAGAAACTTCAGTTAATACAGACATAATTCAGAGTTCTAATATAATGGATAGAATTTCTCGTGAGATAAGAAAAGCAGAGTCTATACATACAATCAGCACCAATAGTCTTAAATTAAATACAACAAATGACGCAGGTACAGCGACGACAGTTCAGTTCTCGCTCTCCGGTTCTAATATTGTTTTTTACGATAATGATGTTTTGCTTGGTAATTTAAATTCACCCAACGTATCGGTGACCGCACTAACTTTTACTCAGATAACAACAGCTAAAGGGGCTGCTGTAAAAGTATTTATGACTGTTGTGTCTAATAATTATGGATCTACCCGTGCGGAGAATTTTTATGACACTATAGTATTAAGAGGTAATTATTAGTATTTATATAAAAATGATTTTTAATAAAAAATATAATTTCAGAAATAAAAAGCAAGGAGGTCAAGTAATGATACTTTCTGTTGTATTTTTTGTTTCTATTACACTCACTGTCATTGCTGGTCTAGTATCTCCTGCGGTAAGAGAGTTTAAAATATCTACTGATGCTATTCGTTCAAGGCAAAGTCTGTATTTGTCAGAGTCTGGAGCAGAAGATGCATATTATCGCTTAAAAAATCTTATGACTATTGGTTCCTCTGAGGTTATTACTCTAAATGGAAATACAGTTACGACAACGATCGATAGTTCTGTTCAAAATGAAAATAATATTATTTCGCTTGCAGATGTTTCTTCTCGTCAACGCAAAACACAGTTAAAGCTCGTTTCTACTGATGGTGTTTCTTTTCAGTATGGAGTACAGATTGGAGATGGGGGTATTCAGTTGTTTGGCACATCAAAGCTTGGGGGAAGTACATTTACCAACGGAAACATACAAGGACTTTCAAGTGCTTCACGCAATATCATAGAAGGAGACGCTATTTCAGCTGGAGGTTCAATGCTTTATATAACGACCGATACTGTAGGTAAGGCTAATTTTATTTCAAACTCAACTATTGGTACTGACGCATACTACAATAGTATTATTAATACCACAGCTGGTACGTATCATCCTGGTTCACCAGATGTAGCTGATCTACCAATGCCAATCCTTGACCCTGTTATTGATGACTGGGAGGCAGATGCAGTAGCTGGAGGTACTGTAACTACTCCTTGTCCCGCTGGAAGATATACAATAAACAGT
This sequence comes from Candidatus Nomurabacteria bacterium, assembly GCA_052035405.1. Lineage (GTDB taxonomy): Bacteria > Patescibacteriota > Minisyncoccia > Phycocordibacterales > UBA9973 > UBA9973. The sequence continues at coordinate 94,777 of JBPOHQ010000008.1, forward strand.
AATACTACTCTTGGACCATTAAAAATAAATTGTAATTTTTTGTATATTGAAAGTAACGCTGTGCTTACTTTAACAGGGCCTGTATGGGTAACAGGTGACATTGTGATTAGGCAAAACGCCTCTGTTATATCAAATGGGCCTACTGGTTTTGCTTTAATAGCGGACAAAACAAGTGATCACACTAATTCAAGTAGAGTTACAATAAATACAACACTCAGTACTAATTCAAATCCTACATACCATGTGGTACTTGTTTCTAGAAATTCTAGCACCTCTCAGGCTGCTATTGATGTTACTAATTCCAATAGTAGTTATACACTTCCTTATATCTTATATGCACCAGATGGTAAGGCAGCTTTTAACTCAAGTATGAATATTAAAGTTATATCGGTGAAAGGTTTAAACGTATTAAATAATGCATTTTTAGAATTTACTACGGGACCAATAGATCCATATTTTCCAACCTTTGGTTGGAGTTCCTCAATCTGGAAAGAAATTCAATGACACTTTTCTTGTGTGGTATAATGACGTATGTCTAAAAATATTGTAATCGGAAATTGGAAAATGCACCCTTTAACCCTAAAAGAAGGGGAGAAATTATTTGCAGATATTGCAAAACAAGTGCAAGCGTTTAAAAAAACAGATATCGTTATTTGCCCTCCTTTTTTATATATAGAAAAATTAAAAAAAATATCTAAAAAAATATATCTTGGATCTCAAAATGGATACCATGGGGATGTTGGTGCTTCCACAGGAGAGATCTCTTTTGGAATGCTAAGTAACTTAGGTGTTAGATATGTAATCTTGGGTCACTCTGAGAGAAGAACCCTAGGAGAATCAAATTTTGATATAAACAGAAAAATAAAATCAGCACTTTCTTTTAAAATTACTCCAATTTTGTGTGTTGGAGAGAGTGTTAGAGATGAAAACCATGAGTATTTAAATTTTATTAAAACTCAAGTAGAAGAGTGTTTGCTAGGTATTACAAAGATTTCTTTATCCAAAATTGTAATAGCATATGAGCCTGTGTGGGCGATAGGTAAAGACGCTGCTCGTGTGGCCACCCCAGGGGAGTTTTTAGAAATCAGTATTTTTATTAAAAAGATACTTATTGATAAGTTCGGCAAATTGGCAACACAGGATCTTCGCATTATTTACGGTGGGTCAGTTCACCCAGAAAATGCAGCATCTTTTCTAATAGAGGGCAAAGCCCAAGGCTTTCTGCCGGGGCGAGATTCTCTGAATGCAAAGAAGTTTTTAGAAATAATTAAAATTACAGAAAATACAAAATAGTATGCAAAGTATTAAAAAAATAAAAAATTTTAAAGGTAAAAAGGTAGTAGTAAGAGTCGATTTCAATGTACCTGTTAAAGATGGCAAGGTAGAAGACAATTTTAGAATTAAAAAAGGTATACCAACTATAGAATATCTAGTAAAAAAAGGAGCACAAGTTGTGATATTGATGCATTTAGGTAAAGATGGAAATAGTGATATAAATCCTGTGATTAAAGAGTTTTTCAGATTATCGAAGTTTTCAAAAGATAAAGTAGAGTTTTATAAAAATGTGAGGAGTTTTAAAGGCGAAGAAGAAAACAGTAAAGAGCTCGCAAAAGAGTTTGCTAAGTTAGGAGATATTTATGTAAATGATGCTTTCTCTGTCTCGCACCGAGCACATGCATCTGTCGTGGGTATTACTAAGTTTTTGCCGAGCTATGCAGGGCTCCAACTTGAAGAAGAAGTAAAGAATTTATCTGTTGTCTTTAATAAACCAAAACATCCATTTTTATTTATCTTGGGTGGTTCAAAGTTTTCTACAAAAATGCCTTTAATAAAAAAGTATTTAAAATTAGCAGACGCAGTATTTGTCGGCGGTGCACTTGCTAATGATTTCCTTAAAGCAAATGGTTGCGAGGTTGGTCAGTCTCTCGTAGACGGGGAAGGGTATGGTATCGAGAAATTACTAAAAGATAAAAAACTACTACTCCCTATAGATGTTGTTGTTCAAACAAAAAATGGTTTGATAACTAAAAATTCGCACCAAGTTCTAAAAGAGGAGACAATAATTGATATTGGTGAACAATCAGTACAATATCTCAATGGGTTAGTAAAAAGTTCAAAACTTATTCTTTGGAATGGTCCGCTTGGTAAATACGAAGATGGAGGTGATGTTTCTACTAAAAAAATCTTGAAAGATATGACTAAGTCAAAAGCCACGAGTATCATCGGTGGCGGAGACACGGTGGCTCTTATTTCAGATATGAAATTAGAAAAAAAGTTTTCTTTTGTGTCCACCGGAGGAGGAGCCACTATCGACTTCCTTTCTTCTGGTACTTTGCCTGGGATTAAAGCTTTAAAATAAATTACTTTGAAAGTAAGTCTTCTAATATTTTGGCTATTTCTTTGGATTCTCCTTCTTTGTAACCTCCACAACTTTCCCAGTGAGTGAGACCGTCGTTCTCATGTCGCGGTATTACGTGTATATGAGCATGAAACACGGCTTGACCCCCAGCCTTTTCGTTATTCATATGAATATTTATACCGTCTGCTTTTACGACACCTTTTAGTTGCTTAGCTATTTTTTGAGCTGCCTTTATGACTTTAGATATCTCTTCATCTTCTATGTCGTATATGTTTACAGCATGTTTTTTTGGTATTACTAATGCATGCCCTTTATTTACCGGATGAATATCTAAAAAAGCGAACACATTTTCGTCTTCGTATATCTTGTCAGAAGGTATTTCTTTGTGTGCAATTTTACAAAAAATACAATTTTCGTCAATCATGGTTTTGTGTGTTGAGTATTAATATGTATAGTATACCAAATGTGTTAAAATTTTGTTTATGCAACAATACGGTGAATTAGTAGAAGCAATATTGCGAAAGAGAGGTATCACTACACACGAAGAGGCTTTTATTTTTTTAAACCCAGATTATGAGCGTGATATGCACGATCCGTTTTTAATGCGTGACATGGATAAGGTGTGTACTCGGCTTGTCCAAGCTCTAGAAAGTAATGAAAAAGTAATAATTTACGCAGATTATGATTGTGATGGTATACCAGGAGCGGTCATCATGAAAGACTTTTTTGATTTGATTGGGTTAAAGAATTACGAAGTATATATCCCTAAAAGAAATTCTGAAGGGTATGGACTCAATGTTGAATCCATAGAAATATTTAAAGAAAAAAAAGTAGATCTAATCATCACGATAGATTTAGGTATTACGGCAGTAGAAGAAGTTTCTCTGGCAAATACATACAACATGGATGTGGTTGTGACAGATCATCATATACCTCAAGCTGTGCTTCCTGAAGCGTATGCTATTTTAAATCCTAAAGTAGATGAGTATCCAGAGAAAATGCTCTGTGGTGCTGGAGTGGTTTTTAAACTTGCCTCTGGATTTCTAAAAAAATATGGAGAAAAATTTGGAGTCAAAACTGGTGCAGAAAAATGGCTACTCGATATGGCAGGGCTCGCGACTCTTTCAGATATGGTTCCACTTACAGGAGAGAACAGGTCGATAGCGTATTTCGGAATTATGGTTTTACGTAAAACACGTCGACCTGGACTTCAAAAACTTTTAAAGAAGATGAATTTAGACCAGAGATATCTTGCAGAAGATGATATTGGTTTTATGGTTACTCCAAGGATAAACGCTGCTTCTCGTATGGATGACCCACTTCGTGCTTATGAATTACTTTCTACAAAAGACGAAGTAGAAGGGGGTATCCTTGCAGACCATTTATCTAAAATAAATGATGAGAGAAAAAGTATTGTCTTGGGAATAATGAAACATGTTAAAAAAACTTTTGAGACTAGAGAAGTGAAAGATGTTGTAGTCATAGGTAATCCTGAGTGGAGAGTAGGAGTACTGGGACTGGTGGCAGGAAAGATAACAGACGAATACAAAATGACTGCGTTTGTCTGGGGTAAAGACGAAAATGATTTAATCAAAGGTTCATGTCGAAGTGATGGAAGAGTGTCCGTGGTGGAACTCATGACTGAAACGTCTTCATCCTTCATTGGTTTTGGTGGACATGAGTTAGCAGGAGGTTTTACTGTTCACTCAGATAAAATTCATTTCTTAGAAGAAGAACTTTCAAAATCTTTTCATAAGGTAAAAAGAGTAAAACAAGATAGTGAGATTTCTTTTGATGCAAATACAGACTTTAGTGTCTTGACTATGAAAAACTGGAAAGATATAGAAAAGCTCGCCCCTTTTGGTATCGATAATTCAAAACCAGTTTTTCTTTTTGAAAATGCAAAAATTGAACATATTAAAAAATTTGGCAAAAACGGTTCAGGTGAACATTTAGAAATCACACTCTCTGATACAAGTAATCACAAAGCAAAAGCGATATCATTTTTCTCAGGGACTGAATCCTTTAAAAGGCCTTTAGTAGAAGGGCTGGCAGTCAGTCTTTTGGCAACTTTTGATTTGTCTCGTTTTCGAGGCCGCGAAGAGCTAAGACTCAGGATTGTTGATATACTATAAAAACATGAGTAAACAAAAAATAATTATTTATACAGATGGTGCGGCACGAGGGAACCCAGGACCAGCAGGTTGGGGGAGTGTTATTATGACTGGAGAGAAGACTATTGAGCTCGGTGGCAGAAAGGATCACTCCACTAATAATATCATGGAACTCACTGCTCCAATTGAGGCTTTAAAATACTTAGGTCAACATAAGATACAAGGAGAAGTAGAAATATTTTCTGACTCAAAATACGTAATAAATGGTATTACTGATTGGATACATGGGTGGATAAAAAATGGTTGGAGAAATGCTGCAAAGAAACCCGTTTTGAATAAAGAACTTTGGGAAGATTTATACATCTATAACAACGAATATAAACCTACGTGGACCTACGTAAAAGGACATAGTGGACATAAGTATAATGACAGAGTGGATGAGATTGCGACTTCTTTTGCCGACAACAACCCAGTGATATAATCTATGGGTGTTAGATTTTAAAGATAAAATCTTCTACCTTACTTGTTTTAGTTTAATTCTAGTTTTGGGTATTTTTAAAGTGCTTGTATTCCCAATATCACCTCCATCATTTTTCGAAAATCAACTTGGAGAAAAAATTGCAGTCTCTGGAGAGGTTGTTGCTTCGCCAGAGCAAAAAGAAAATAGCCAAAAATTACTCGTAGAAATAGAAGAAGTTGGGGAGAAAACAAAGATGTTAGTTACAGTATCCTCGGGACTAGATTTTGCCTATGGCGATGAAGTGTACATCTCTGGTACTTTAGAAAAACCAGAAAACTTTATTACTGATACCGGTAAAGAATTTGATTACATAAACTATCTTGCAAAAGACGGGATTTTTTATTTGATTAATTATGCAAAGGTGGAAGTCGTATCACCTGGTAATGGTAATCCCGTCAAAAGAGCTCTGTTTGCTTTTAAAGAAAAATTTTTAGAAAAGATAAATTATGCGATTCTCGGAAACGAAAGTCTCTTAATGGGAGGACTGATTTTAGGAGAGAAGGCTTCTTTTAGTCAAGAACTTAGGCAGAAGTTTATTGATACAGGAACTATCCATATCATTGCTTTGTCTGGCTATAATATCACTATTGTTGCTGAGTGGTTTATGAAATTGTTTGTTTTTTTACCTCAAACCTTTGCCATAGGTGCTGGAATATTTTCTATCTTTCTTTTTGTTTTGATGACTGGAGCATCTTCTACTGGAGTTCGTGCTGGAATCATGGCAGTACTCGCCTTGGTCGCTCGGGCTACTGGGAGGACTTATGATATTGGTCGAGCACTTCTATTAGCCGCTACTATCATGATTATTATCAATCCAATGATACTTTTATATGATGTGTCTTTTCAGCTTTCATTTATTGCGACCATAGCAGTGATATATCTCTCGCCGAGACTTGAAAAATATTTTACTTGGGTTACCAAAAAGTTTGGTCTTAGAGATATTGTATCAGTAACTTTCTCTGCTTATCTTTTTGTACTCCCTTTTATTCTTTACAAGATGGGTAATCTATCGATAGTTGCATTACCTGCAAATATTCTGATCCTGCCGTTTATTCCTATCACTATGCTTTTTGGATTTATTACAGGGTTTGTTGGTCTATTTTTTCCGTTCTTGTCTTTATTCTTTGGTTTTATTTCTTCGCTGTTACTTAGTTATGAGCTTGGAGTAATTAATTTTCTTTCAAGTTTACCTTTTGCTTCATTTGCTATTCCAAATTTTCCGTTAATTTTAACAGTATTAATATATATTTATTTTATTTATAAACTTTTTGGTAAAAACATAAAGCATCTTTTTAAAAAAGATATATAGTATACTATACGTATACATATGAAACTCAACGCTTGGTATTTTAAATTTCTTTTAGTTCTAGTTTTTTCTATTGCTATTTATAGTTCTTTTTATTTATATAATTACAAGAAAAAAGAATTAAACCAAAATCTTATTTCACGAGTAGAAACATTAGCCTCTTCACTGCCTTTACATAAGTATTGGCATGAACTTTCCTTTAATGAGGGTGATGTTACAAAATCATCGTATCAAGAACTAAAAAATGCTTTAATAAAAGTACGACTAGCAAATGAAGACGTAAGGTTTGTGTATGTATTTACAAAATTAGGAGACCATGTGCTATTTGTGGTGGATTCAGAATATGAAAATTCAGAAGATTATTCTCCACCAGGACAACCATATCCTGAAGCAACAGACGCACTAAAACATATGTTTGAAGCTGGTGGAACACTGATAGAAGGTCCGGTGACCGACCGATGGGGTACATGGGTGTCTGCTTTGTCGTTTATACAGACTGACAGTCCTGCACCGTTTGTTATTGGTATTGATGTCAATGCGGGGGAGTATATCATTACTCCTATTATCTTTGCTGTTATTCCAGGACTTATTTTCTTGTTTATATTTTTCTTGATTTGGATAGGTTCTTTTATTCGCTCTAATGAGCAAAAACTCATTAAAATGAAAAGCGATTTTATTTCTATTGCTTCTCATGATTTACGGGCACCACTTACGGGGATGCGATGGTCGCTTGAAAATCTACTCACCAATAAAACAATAGATGAAGATGTAAAGAAAAAACTAGATGCTATGAGAATCACCAGTGTGACTTTGCTCGAACTCATTAACGAGCTTCTTGATATTAAACTCATAGAATCAGATATGCTCAAAACCTCAAAAGATGAATACTGTCTTTTATCTGATGTTGTTTTCGAAGCATCAAATTGCCAGAAACTTTTTGCTGATATGAAAAAGATAACGATCAAGGGTGACATGGATATACCACCTATTCAGGTAAGAGGAGAGTCAAAGAGAATATACAGTGTTTTTAATAACATTATTTCAAATGCAGTTAAATACTCAGAGTATGGCAAGGAAGTTATTTTAAAAACAGAGATTGCACCAAACAAATCATACGTTAATGTTTCTGTTATAGACTTTGGTATTGGTATCCCAAAGGGAGATTTATCAAAAATAAAAGAAGGATTTTTTCGTGCTGAAAATGCAAAAAAATATACTAGTACTGGTACAGGGTATGGAGTCTATGTGAGTAATTTGGTTTTACAAGCATACGGCGGAAGTATTACAATTGAATCAGAAGAAGGGAAGGGAACTAAAGTAATTATTAGATTAGTAGTTAAAAAATAATATGAACAAAAAAGTACTTCTCGTAGACGACGATCCAATGATACGAGAAAATATCGCAGCGAAGCTTATCTCTGAAGGGTTTGATGTGCAGCAGCTTACAGATGGTGATGAAGTTTTACCTATGCTTAAGAATTTTACCCCTGACGTCATTATGCTTGATTTAATGATGAAACGCATGGGGGGTATCGAATGCATGAAGCAGATGGATAAGGCGACTCTCTGCAAGGTCATCGTCATGACTAATTCTAAAAGCGAAGCAAACATGACTCATGTTTTAGATATGGGTGTAAATACTTATATAAGCAAAAGCGATAAGTCCCTAGACACAATTTTAAGAATTGTAGAGCAAAAAGTTAAACAACTTTGTTTCTAATTTTTTATTTTAAGTAAATTGTTTTCTACTACTTCCCAATTTAAATTTTCAAAAAATGCTTCAATGTATTGCTTTTTGCCACTTGGTTGAAAGTCATATACAAAAGAGTGTTCCCACATATCAAGTGCAAGAATAAGAGTGCAGTCTTGAAGCTGTCCCAAATGTTGCTCATCTACCCAAGCATTCATTAGTCTATTTTCTTTTCTATCAAAATAGAGCATTGCCCATCCGACTCCTCGAGTAGTAGCGATACTTTTAAATAATTCTAACCATTTTTCAAATGAGCCCCATTCTTCAACTATCATTTTCTTAAGTTTACTTTCTTCAGAAAGTGTATGTGCTCCACCTGAAAGAGAGCTGAAATACACTTCATGATTTCTCATACCATTGTATTCGAACCCAAATCTTTTCTGTAGACCACTAAGTAGTGGCATATTAGCTTCGGCGTTTGCAGATAACTCAGTTATCTTTTCTAAAACTAAGTTTGAGTGAGTCACATATCCAGCATAGAGTTTTAGATGTTCTTCAATACTTTTAGCTGATATTCCTTTAAGTTCGCCAATGTTAAATTTTTGTTCTTCAAATTTTTTCATAGTACTATTATACCATGGCAGATATCTACAAAAAGCATGGACTGGTCCTATTAGTTTTAGTCCTTTTATTTGTAACTATTTCTATTTTTTACTTAGATTGGCGATATTCAAAGAGGGGACTTACTTTTGCAATGATGAATGTGGGGCAAGGAGACGCTCTTTTTATAGAGTCTCCGACTGGGACACAAATCATAGTAGATGGTGGACCAGGAAAAAATATTTTAAAAGAACTTCCAAAACTCATGCCTTTCTGGGATAGGAGTATTGATGCGATGGTGATTACTAACCCAGACAAAGATCATATTTCTGGATTTACAGATATTTTAAAACTGTATACAGTAGATACTGTTTTCGAACCAGGTACTATTAATGACTCCGGTACATACAAAAATATAGAAAAAGAAATTAAAAATAAAAAAATTCCAGATATATTAGCGAAAAAAGGGATGAATATTGATATCGGAGGAGGAGCATACCTCGAAGTTCTTTTTCCTGATAGAGATGTCTCTATGGGGGAGGTAAATGACGGGTCTATCGTCATGCGGTTGATTTATGGAGAGACGAGCATAATGCTCACTGGAGATGCAACAGTAAAAACAGAGGGAATTATTTTAAAAAATGAGAAGAAAGAAAATTTGGAAAGTGATATTTTAAAAATTGGACATCATGGATCTCGAACTTCTTCTTCATATGATTTTGTGCAGGCTGTGCATCCAAAATATGCTCTCATTTCAGATGGTGCAAACAATAGTTACGGGCATCCACACAAGGAAACTTTGAAAACATTAACTGATTTAGGAGTCGAAGTGCTCCGTACAGATGAGCTTGGCACAATCGTATTCTCTTGTGATAGAATGGGTACATGCGAGATACACAAGTAGAAAAACTCATAAAAGCTGAAAGCAAAAGACAGAAAAGTGTTATAAATCTTATTGCTTCTGAAAACTACGTCTCAAAAGATGTGCTGCAAGCATTAGGTAGTGAGCTGACTAATAAATACGCAGAAGGATACCCAGGAAAGAGGTACTACGGCGGGAATACCATTATCGATAAAGTTGAATTACTCTGCATCGAGCGAGCCTTAAAACTTTTTAAATTAAAACCTACGGATTGGCATGTAAACGTACAACTTCTCTCTGGAAGCCCTGCGAACTTTGCTCTCTACGCAGCTCTTGTCCCTGTTGGAGGAAAGATCATGGGTATGAAGTTGACCTCTGGCGGGCATCTTACCCACGGACATCCGTTGTCTATGACTGGTAAGCTTTGGAAGCCTATTCAATTTGAATTAGACGCGGAGACAGAGATGATTGATTATGACAAACTAAAAGAAACAGCAATGAGGGAGAAACCAGATATCATCGTCGCAGGGTTTACCGCATATCCTCGGACTGTAGACTTTAAAAAATTCCGAGAGATAGCAGATGCGTGTGGAGCATTGCTTCATGTAGATATGTCTCACTTTGCAGGACTTGTCGCAGGAGGGGTATATCCAAGTCCATTTCCTTATGCAGATTCTGTAATGACCACCACCCATAAGTCTCTCCGAGGTCCAAGGCAAGCAATACTTTTTGTAAAAAAAGACGTGCGAGAATTTGATAAAAAATTAGACAAGATGATTATTCCAGGACTCTTTGGGGGACCACATGAAAATAATATTGCAGGAGTTGCAATAGCACTTAAAGAAGCAATGACACCCGCCTTTAGGCAATATGCAAAACAAGTAGTAAAGAACGCAAAGACTTTAGCAGATGAATTAAAAAAATTAGGATGGCATATAGTCTCTGGGGGTACCGATTCGCATTTAATTTTAATGGATACATGGATGCAAGGGGCAGGGGTGCCAGGTAAAGATGCAAGTGCAATGCTTGAAAAAAATGGAATTATTGTAAATATGAATACTATTCCAGGAGATCCACGAGGTGTAATGGATCCATCAGGTATACGGCTCGGTACATGTGCTGAAACTACTCGAGGTAAAAAAGAACGTGATATGCTTGCTATTGCTCGCAAAATTGATAAGATTCTAAAATCTAAAAAATAACATAGAAACACATGATAGAAGTAGAAAAAAAATTTACCCCTGACGACAATGAGCTTAAGCTCTTGCTCGACGGGGCAGAGTCGCTTGGCGACAAATTCGTGCACGATGTGTACTATGATTATCCTGATTATACTCTGCTAAAAAAAGATATTCGTCTTCGTAATAGAAATGGTTCTTTTGAGCTTAAAATTGGTAAATCAGCTGGGGTCTCTGTCGAACTTGAAAATGAAAAAGAAATAGCTTCTTACTTTAATTTTGCTATTAATAAAGATTTTGAAGAATTCATAAAAAAAAGCTTAGTACCTATTATGGAGTATTCAAATAATAGAAAGAAATTCAAAAAAGAAGGCTTTAATATTGATGTAGATGATATGAGCTTTGGATATAAAATGTGTGAGATAGAACTCATTGTAGACAACGAAGAAGAGGTAAAGGACGCAGAGGATAAAATTATTGAATTTGTTAAAAGATTTGGATTTGAAAATAAAAAAGCTCTCACAAAAAGAAAAGCTTATTTCAAAATGGTTAAACCTGAAGTCTATAAAGAGCTTTACGGAGACAATTAGTTTTCGTCTTTCTTTTTTGGTATATTTTGTATATGAAAAAAGGAAAGTTTATCGTGATAGACGGCACTGATGGGAGCGGTAAGGCGACTCAGGTAAAGCTCCTCGCCGAAAGATTAAAAAAAGAAGGAAAGAAAGTGCAGATCGTAGACTTTCCAGAATACTATGATAACTTCTTTGGGAAGTTCATCGGGCATTGTTTGTCTGAACAATACTACAATTGGCTTAAAGTCCACCCAAAGATTGCTTCTGTGGTCTATGCAGCCGACCGTTTTGAATCTAAACAAAAGATAGAAGGTTTTTTAAAAAAAGGTTATATAGTTATAGCTAATAGATATGTCTCGGCTAATCAGATTCATCAAGGCGGAAAGATCGCAAGTGCAAAGAAAAGAGCCGACTTTATAAAATGGCTCGATGAGATGGAGTATGATGTATTTAAAATCCCTCGACCAGATATCACTCTTTATTTATCTCTGCCGATACCAATAGTACTCAAGCTCATTGGTGAGCGTGATGGTAAGATGAAACGGGAATATCTGAAAAAGAAAAAAGATGTACACGAGAATGATGTCAATTTCTTAATCAATTCCAGAAAGAGTGCAATGTGGCTCGTAAATAAAATACCGAATTTTTACAAAATAGATTGCAGTATGAAAGGAGATATTCTCTCAAGAGAAAGCATTCATGATAAGGTCTATAAAGAAGTTAAAAAGATAATTAAATAAAATGGAACAAAAAAACAAACAATTAGAGAAATTTATTATATTTTCACACGGATTCGGTGTACGCAAAGATTCACGTGGGATGTTTACTGAAATTGCAGAGTGGTTTCCGGATTATACTTGTGTTTTGTTTGATTATAATCAATTGCCAAACAATAATACTATTATCGTGAGCTCATTGAGTGATCAAGCAAAAATGTTTGAAGGAGTATTGGAAAATTACATGAAACAACATCCTCAGGCACGGTTTTCTATATTAGCTCATTCACAGGGGGCGGTTCCTGTTGCACTTGCTGCACACGGTATTTTTGACCAAATAGTTTTGCTCGCACCTTCTATGAGCAAAGACATTAATAAATCAATAAAGTATTTTTTGCAGTATCCTAATACAAAAATTGATTTGGAAGGAGAGTCTATCTTAGAACGTAAAGATGGAAGCAGGACGTTAGTACCTAAAGAATTTTGGCAAGATCGACAAAAATATGAACCAATAGCTTTATACAACAAATTGGCTGAACGTTATCCTGTCACAGTTGTTTTTGCTGACCAGGACGAAGTGGTCACCAACGCTCTAGAAGATTTTTCTCAAGGAATTCAAAAAGTGCACATAAATGCAGACCATAATTTTACTGGTGAGGCGAGAAATGAGTTGAAAAAAACTTTATTAGAAATATTTGAAAAATAGTCATGGTAAAGATTCCAATAGTAAACGAACAAGATGAAATTATAGAATATAAAGAGAAGAAAGATTTATTGCCAAATGATATTAATCGAGATACAGGACTTTGGGTTTTAAATGAATTTGGTGAAATTTTGTTAGCACAACGTTCTTTAAATAAAAAAATGCATCCGGGACTTTGGACTGTCGCAGTCTCGGGGACAGTTGAAGAAGGAGAGACGTATGATTCAAATATTCTTAAAGAGGCGCACGAAGAAATAGGACTTGTAAACATTAAACCAAAATTTTTGTATAAAACATTTAGAGATATCTTTGGTTCTCGTAGAATGCGTGTTGTGTATGAAGTGCAAATATCAAAAGATACACCATTGAAATTGGAACCGATGGAAGTCATGAATGCAAAATGGTTTAATCGAAACGAAATAGAAACTTTAATCAAAGAAAACCCAAATATGTTTCCTGATAGTTTTGGTTCTTTATATCAAAAATATATTACAGAATATGCAAATCAAAGTTAAAAAATTAAAAGAAAATGCAAAGTTACCGAAATATCACCACCCAGGGGATGTGGGGATGGATTTGTATTCCATGGAAGAAGTAACCATTAATCCTGGTGAGCGTAGATTTATTTATCATGGTTTTGCTCTTGAATTTGAGAATGGTTATGCTGCTATTGTGAAAGATAAATCTAGTATTTCTAAAGCAGGATTGCATACTATGGGTGGGGTTTTTGATGCTGGATATCGCGGTGAATACAACACATTGCTTGTAAATTTAGGAACTGAACCCTACACTATAGAAGTAGGGGATAAAGTTTCTCAACTTATTATTTATCCAGTTACTATTGCAGATCTTGAAGAAACTGATACATTAAGTGAGTCTGCTCGTGGTGAAGGAGCATTTGGTTCTACGGGAAGAAAATAATTATGGAAAATAAAATAAAGAATTTAATACAACAGGCACTAAAAAACTTAGGAATAGAAAGTGTCGATTTTGTAGTCGAGCATCCAGCAGATTTAAAGATGGGGGACTATTCTACAAACGTGGCTATGGCACTTTCTAAAAAGCTAGGACAGAATCCGAAAGAAATAGCAGAAAGGATTGTAGAAGAAATAAATAAAAATAAAATACCAGAGATTGAAAAAGTAGAAGTTGCTGGAGCTGGATTTATAAATTTCTATCTATCTAAAGAATTTTTTGTAAAAAGTATAAAAGAAATTTTAGAAAATAAAGACTTTGGAAAGAATGATTTATTAAAAGGTAAAAAGGTGATGGTGGAATACACCGACCCGAATCCTTTTAAGCCTTTTCATATTGGGCATTTGATGAGTAATGCTATCGGTGAATCTGTAGCGAGACTTGTAGAGTACTCAGGTGCAGAGACTGTACATGCCATTTATCAGGGAGATGTAGGCCCGCATGTTGCAAAGGCTATCTGGGCAATTTTGAAAAAAGGAATGCCAGAAGAAAATCTTTTTACTACAGAAAAAGCAGACTATATTGGTGTGTGCTATAGCGAAGGAGCTACGGCGTATGAAGATGATCCTGAAATAAAAAAAGAAATAGACGAGATAAATAAAAAAGTATACGAAAGAAGTGATGAGAAAATAAATGAAGCGTATGATTGGGGAAGGAAGATCACATTAGAAGCATTTGAAGGAGTGTATGAAAAGTTAGGTTCAAAATTCCAACATTATTTCTTTGAGTCTGAAATGGCTCCTATCGGCAAAAAGGTTGTATTAGAAAATACTCCAAAGGTTTTTACTGAGTCTGATGGGGCAATTGTGTTTAAAGGTGAAGACCATGATGCGAAGCTTCACACTAGAGTATTTATAAACTCTCAAGGACTTCCTACGTACGAAGCAAAAGAGATAGGTCTTACCATGACAAAGTTTGAGAAAGTAAATCCTGATATGTCTATTGTTATAACTGCTATAGAACAAGGTGACTATATGCGTGTAGTGCAGAAAGCAATTTCCCTCATTCATCCTGATTATGAAGCTCGCATGAAGCACGTCACTCACGGCATGCTGCGTTTCGCTACAGGGAAGATGAGTTCTAGAAAAGGAAATGTGATTACTGGAGAATCTTTAATTAAAGATGTCAGTGCCTCTATTTTAGAGAAAATAAAAGATAGAGATTTACCTCAAGATGAAAAAGAAAAGATATCTATACAGGTGGGTGTTGCTGCACTTAAATATTCCATCCTTAAACAAGGAGCGGGAAGTGATGTTATTTATGATTTTGAGAAATCTATTTCTTTTGAAGGTGATTCTGGTCCGTATATGCAGTATTCATATGCTCGTGCTCGAACTCTTGTAGAGAAAGCAAAAAAAGAAGGAATTGAACCAAGTATAGAAAATACAGGGGAAGAGAGTAGTCACCTAGAAAAAATGCTGTATCGTTTTCCTGAGGTTGTATATCGTGCATCTTTAGAATTTGAACCGCATTATGTAGCGAACTATCTTATCGAACTTTCTCGTACCTATAATAGTTTTTATGGTAATACTCAAATAATAAACAAAGAAGATCCAACTTCTGCATATAAAGTGGCACTTACTTTCGCCTTTTCAGAAGTTATGAAAAACGGTCTCTATCTCCTAGGTATTGAATCCCCAGAGAAAATGTAGTATTGTATGTATAAGCGTTGAAGAGGTTATCACCTCGGAGCTTTGAGAAGAAAGGATAAAACCGAGTAGACCTCAACGGGTAGGCCCGTCACAGCTGTAATGAGAAGTAATCAAGGTGGTACCACGAGAAAACTCGTCCTTGTAAAACAAGAAATTGTTTTATGAAGACGAGTTTTTTATTTGCTAATTTTAATAAATAATTATGGAAGAAAATAAAAATAATACAAAATCAGAGGCAGCACTCCGAGAAGAAAAGATTCTCGAATTTTGGCGTGAGAATAAAACCTTTGAAAAAAGTTTAACCAAAGATGCACCAAAAGGGAATTATGTTTTTTATGATGGCCCTCCTTTTGCGACAGGAACTATGCATTATGGACATATACTTGGAAGTACTGCAAAAGACGTCATAGGACGATACCAAACCATGCTCGGATATCATGTACCTCGTAAATGGGGTTGGGATTGTCATGGACTACCGATAGAGCATCTAGTAGAAAAAGAATTAAAAATTGCTGGACATGTAGAAATAGAAAAACTCGGCATAGATACATTCGTAGAATATGCACGAAGTAAGGTTTTGCAGTTTGATAAAGAATGGGAAGTCGGTATCGAGCGTATTGGTCGCTGGGTGGATTTCAAGAATGGTTACAAGACCATGGACAATACATTCATGGAGTCTGTCTGGTGGGCATTAGGAGAAATGAATAAAAAGGATTTAGTATACGAAGGAGTGCGAGTCCTCGCATACTGTGCCCGTTGTGAGACACCGATAGCGAATTCTGAAATAGCGATGGACAATAGTTATAAGGATATCACTGATATCTCTGTATATGTAAAATTTGAATTAGCTGGTGAATCGGGTACCTATCTACTTGCGTGGACGACGACCCCTTGGACTCTTCCTGGAAATACTGCGATAGCGGTAAATAAAGATATTGATTATGTGAAAGTAAAAGTAGGAGACGAGAATATAATTCTAGCGAAAGAGACAACAGCTCAAGTTTTGAAAGATAAAGAATTTTCTGTACTAGCAGAATTTAAAGGAGCAGATTTGATTGGTAAAACTTATAAACCAATTTTCCCATATTACTTAAACGATGAAGTTGCTAAGAATGAAAATATTTGGAAAGTGTGGCATGCGGACTTTGTTACAGTAGAGAAGGGTACCGGTATGGCTCACGAAGCCCCTGCTTTCGGAGAAGACGACATGAATCTCGCAAAGGCAAATAATATTCCTTGGATAATCCATGTGGATGAGACAGGAAGATTTAAAGGGGAAGTCACTGATTTTGCCGGGATGAAAGTAAAGCCAAAACCGGATGTAAAAGATGAGCACCAGAAAGCCGATATCGAAGTGATAAAATGGCTTGCACATCAAAATCCTACACCACTTTTTGCTAAAGAAAAGATAGTGCACTCGTACCCGCATTGTATGCGTTGTGATACTCCTATTATTTATTATGCATTACCATCTTGGTTTATAAATATCCAAAAGGTTAAGTCTGATATTTTAAAAAGTGCAGAGTCTATGACTTGGGTGCCGGCACACTTAAAGGATGGCCGTTTTAAACATATAACAGAAAATGCACCAGACTGGAATATTTCTCGAAATAGGTATTGGGCCACACCACTACCTATTTGGAAGTG
>JBPOHQ010000007.1:0-79599 GCA_052035405.1 Candidatus Nomurabacteria bacterium
CGTAGGACCTACGGAGAATATCTGTGGTGACTCGACGGGTGTTTACACCAATCTGGATAATGTGGTTGTTGACAACAACAACTGCAAACGGACTCTGTTCGTTCATCCTGTGAATGTAACCGCCTACTCGGATACTACAATCGTAGGACCTACGGAGAATATCTGTGGTGAAAAAGATACAACGATCCGACTGCTTGATCTGGTGGAATATCCAGGCAACTGTCAACGTGTTATCCATGTTCATGATCGGAAGATCACCGTTTACACCGACCTGTTTACCTTCGACCCTCCGCAGTACACCTGTGGTCCGGTTGCAGATACACTCGATGTATATGTAGATACAACAACAGTAAACTGTACGCGGACTATCCGCCTGTACAAACTTTTTGTTGAAGCATATACCGATACGGTTGTTGTAGGTGATCCGGAAACTCTCTGTGGTGACACCATGAGAACAATCTTGTCGCATGACGGAGATGTAACGATTAACTGTGATCGATACAAGTATGTTCACTTAGTGTATATTGTTCCGTTTAGCGACACGTTAATAATTGAAGGGACTCCTGAAATTATCTGCGGACCGTATCCGGACACGTTGCAAGTGTACGATACAACTTACACAGTAAATTGTTCACGCATTATTCGCTTGCGGACGGTTCATGTTGTTTCTGGTAATTTGACTTTAACTTTTGAAAATGTCAATCCTAATTGCTTCGGTGATATGAATGGCATTATTGAGGTTATCGTCAATGGTGGCACAATGCCGTATCAGTATAATTGGTCGAATGGTTCCACGATTTGGAATCCCTCTGGCTTGGTTGCCGGCGACTACTCTGTAACGGTAATTGATGCAAACGGTTGTACAACCGGCTCAAGTTTTGTGCTTGACCAACCGGAAGAATTAACAATCTCCGCTGACACGTTCAGTGTTACCTGCAATGGTAGCGACGGCCGCATTGATCTCACAATCACTGGCGGCACAATGCCTTACACGTACACTTGGAATACCGGTCAGACAACAGAAGACCTTTTTGGCCTTCTGCCTAGCACTTACGTGGTTACTGTGACTGATGCAAATGGTTGCACAGCCGAAATGACCTTTACGCTTGCTGCACCGGACTGTGGTCTGGATTGCGACGTGAAAATTCTTCACGATGGTGATAAAACTCACCCCGTGCGGATCATCGTTTCGTCTGTTGGCAATCCTGAGAATGTTCGTTATGAGATGTTCAACAGTCTCGGAAGGAAAGTTCAAGAGAGGAACCTAAACGTAGGTTCCAATGCAGTACAAGTGAACACTCTTTCACCGGGAACATATTATCTCCATATTTATGGAGACGTTGAAGTAAATGGAAAAAGAAAACTCCAAATGCTTCACGACGCAGAAGGGAAATATTCCTGGTGCGTAATGGTTTCCGAATAACTCACCCGAATGGAGCGAGTGCTGAGTGTCTTACGAGGCACTCGCTCCTTCATTCACAAACAAAAAAACTTTTCAAGATGAAAAGAATGATTCAAGTGTGGATGTGGGTGATTACACTCATGTTCAATAACGTTTTCGGGTTTGGTCAAAACCCTATCCAATACCAAAAACTTGACCAAGTACCCGGACTGCCTGATACTCTGGTTCCAGACCATGATTTGTACGGCACCAACTTTTTCCGTTGGAATTCGAAAAATGAACAATGGGAGGCCCGCCCGCATGCCGACGAGGTTTATGCTTATGCATTGAATAAAGTCGGTGAGGGTAATTTTTCTCCGCGACTCGCGATGGAATTTGTTGTAGAAGCCAGTCAAGGTAAAATGTACGAAAAAGTTGCTGGTTACCCCGGGTCTCTGTGTTACTCTGAAAAAGAAGGTAAATGGGTTATTTCTTTTCCGGAAAAACCCGTTTTCTTTTCTGGATTTTTTGTTTCGCGTATTAACGATAAATGGGCTTATTACGGTCGCAACGGTTGTAATAATTTAACCCCCGTTCCTGATACCATTCAAAAAAGTTTCGGATTCAAAGGGGATCCTATCCCTCCGAAATGTGACACAGTTAAAATTCATGATACTCTGCGAATAGAAACTCCGGCACCTCCGCCCTGTAACAATTGCTGTCCTGGTGACAGTATAAAGTACACAGTTGAACCGTTCTTTGTAATCGATTTCGAACGAGTTGGAGGAAAATTGCAAAAAGGAATTGGTGGAGGAATAGACTGGACACAATACTATCTGTTTCGGAATGATAAAGACGAAGATTGGATTGAAAAACCTACTAGCCTTTATGCTGGCCTTACGGCTTATCTCGCAAAAAAAGGTTTGTCTTTCCTTGGCACGTGTGATACGTGCGGCTACTGGGGCGATATTCCCGGTGGTCTTGTGTTCTGGAGTGATGTTTACTTCGGAATTCAACATCGTGTCTTTAAACGATACGGAGTCTTCGGATTTATTGAAGTGCGTTATGACTGGATTAATACTGAACACCAGCGGAAAAAATTCCTCGGCGACGAGGGGATTAAGGCTCGTGGTGGTCTTCGAATAAAACTTGAGACTCCACGCAAAATGCCTATTTTTCGAAGTGTGCAAGTAGAATTGGGTCCGCAGGTCTCGACCTACGCCACGCCGAATAAAAATCTGGCTGTAAGTGCTGGAGGATTCTTGGAACTCCGAGTTAATCTCGGAAAACGTGATAAAGAAGTTCGGCACGAACAAGACAGTATTCGGCGTGCGCAAACTTACCAGCAGTTTCAACAGGACAGCATAAAACGTGAAGGAGAACTTAACCAATTTTTGGTAGAAAGTCCTCAACCTATAGTTTTAGATTCATCGGACATGATGTTTCAAGTTCCTGTTCCTACTGCAAAAGGTGGGTATGATAAAAGTCAGCAAAAAGTCGCCAGTGTAAATCTGGCTAAGCTTGAAGTACACAGACTTGTTTTTGAGCAAAACGAATTAAAACAGCAAGTAATAGAAGGGGATGACACAAAACGTGCCCCGCTTGCAAAAAACATTCGTGAACTTAAAAATGCACAGCGCAAACTTGACCGTTTGCAAAAAAAGAAAGCCAAGAAGTCTTAGAACTTACGGCAACCCCGAATTTCGCTACTGGGGTATATAAAAATGTAGCACTAAACCTAGAGATTTATTTCTTTAGGCTCAATAAGTAGCAATACTGACTTGAGTATATATTTGTCCTCAGGGGCAAACAAATCACAAACACTTTGTTCTTTTCCAGTAAGTACTGGTTGAATGTAATTTCTCTGCAAACGAGCAGAGCTCTGATTCGTAAAAACATATCTGCTGGTCTAACCCAGCACTCGATGAGTCTAGAGAAAATGACTCAAAAACCTTACTCAGGAAGAGTTAATCAATTCCGTTTTTTCGGAAATATATTACAAGCCCCGGCGAATGCGTCGGGGCTTTTTTATTTGTCTTTTTTAAAATGATATACTAGACGTATGACTGACAAAGAAGAATTAAAGAAAAAGTTAACTCCAGAAGAATTTCACGTGACTCAAGAAAAGGGGACAGAGGCTCCTTTTACTGGGAAATATTGGAATGAAAAAAGTAACGGAAATTATGCGTGCAAGGTCTGCGGCCAAGTACTTTTTGATTCTTCGGCAAAAGTTGATTCATCTGTCGGTCCTATTGGTCTGCAAGGTTGGCCGGCTTTCGAAGATGCAATACCAGGTGCTATTGAATTCATAGAAGATGATACTCTGGGTATGAGTCGCACGGAAGCAGTATGTTCAAAGTGCAAGTCTCACCTGGGACATGTTTTTGATGATGAGGGTACAAAGACGGGGAAACATTTTTGTGTGAATTCTTGTGCGATTGATTTTGATAAAAAAGAATAAAATTATTAATTAATATTTTTTAAAATATATGGTTACAGTAAATTATTTAGCAGTGTTGGCGTGTGCAGTATTATCAATGATTATCGGCACCATTTGGTATGGGCCGATGTTTGGTAAAAAATGGATGCAGATTACGGGTTCAGATAAGTTTGATGAACAAAAAAGAAAAGAGATGCAAAAATCTGCGATGCCTCTCTACGGTATACAATTTGTGCTTTCTTTGATACAGGCATATATCCTCGCACAGTATGTCGTCATCGGAAGCCTCATAGATATCTCTGGAGTCATGAATGGTTTCTTGATATGGCTTGCGTTTGTGATGCCGACTGTAGCAGGAAGCTCTATGTGGAACGCTAATTCTAATAAAATAAAATGGGCACAGTTTTATATACAAGCAGGATATCAGCTCGTATTATTCTTAGTATTTGGAGCACTTCTCATTGCATGGAAATAGCTTTATATATTCATGAAAGAAGGTTTGCCAAATAAAAATAAAATCAATACAATAAATCCGAAAATAATGGCTATCCTTGCTACTATGACAGTGGCCACTTTTTTGTTTAATAAAGAGAATAAAAATATAGACATGTCGAATACTCTGACGGAAGAAATGAGGAAAGAAGTATTGGTCAGACTAGATGAATTACAGAGTAAACACAATAGATTCTCTAAAGAAAAAGATTCTAGTAAGAAAGCAGGAATTATGACGAGTGCTGAGATTCAAGAAATGAAGAATCTATTCGTCATTATTTATGCACCCTTGGCTCAGAAGATTTCACAAAAATATGGCATACCTGTATCAGTGTCTTTGGGTCAGGCTATGCTTGAGAGTGGTTCAGGATCCTCAGATCTGGCACGCAATGCAAATAATCTTTTTGGGATAAAACACATGAAGCATTGTAAAGAGAAATTTAAAGATAAAAATCTAAAATGTTGTATACAGTATGCTGATGATGAAGTTTTTGATAGGTTTTTGAGATTTAAAAATGTAGAAGAAAGTTTCAAGGCACATGCAATGATGTTTTATAAGGACAGGAATAATACTAAAGATAGAAAATCTGGAAATTATCGGTCGTGTTTTGACTGTGCAAATGAGGATTATGTATGCTGGTTGAGAGAAATTAAATCCGCAGGATATGCGACAGATCCGGATTATGTAGAAAAAGTAATTAGAATGATCGAGGAGAACAAATTACACCTTTTTGATAAAGATGGAGTGTACGATATGTCTTTGGAGTGATTATCTAAAAGACGGGAAGTGCTTAACATAATCTAAAATATGTGTTATAGTAAAAACTGAAAAAGTTTCCTTTCACTGTAAAAATAAAACCTCGCCTTATGAAAAAGTCACTCCTTTTTGTCTTCACTTTTTTATTTTTTTCCTTTAATCATGTCTCCGCTCAAGACACCCTGCAAGTTATGGAATTCACTCAAGAGCAAGTAGTCTCTCGGGTAGATTCCGGAAGGGTATTAGCTATTGAACTTATTAAAAATACCCAAGATACCTTGGGTATTAAGGATAGTCTTCTGCACTATTTGCGTGATGCTAACATTTATTTCGTGAATGTTAGTATTGGTGGAGTATCTATTTTGCATGGGAAGAATGCACTAAAAATAAACGATTTGTTGCTTGCTTCTACGCAAGGTATCAATTATTTAGCTAATGGTATTTTTGAAAGCAGAATTGTTGTTGCCGGATATTATAAACCTTCTTTTGGTTTGTTTATCAACAGCACTTGGATAAGATTGGGACAAAAGGTTTCCGTAGAAGAAATAGCATTTACTATTATTCATGAGTTTGTGCATTTTACACAAAAGAATAAGGTAGGTAAGGCCGTATCTTACTCAAGCCCAGTAAAAAAGTTAGAGGCTCAAGCCTGGTGGTTTGAAAGCTTTGTTTATTTTTCCAACCACCCAGAATTTCAGCAGACATCTTTTGTTTGTGGTAAAGAAGAAATAAAATCGTTCTTCAAAAAGAATGATTTTACACTTGAAAATAGAATGAGGTGTGTATTTTATTGTACAAATAATTTTTTAGAAATATTAGGTTACTAAATATGGAGGATTAGCCCGAGTTTGCTGCGTGCAGCAAACTCGGGCTTTTTTATTGCATTTTTTATTTGGTGGTATACTTAAGATATGAGAATCGATGAGCAGATAAAGCTTGATTATGATGATGTTCTCCTTCGTCCAAAACGAAGTACTCTTAATTCTAGAAAGGAAGTAAACCTTGAAAGGACTTTTAAATTTTATCACTCTCCAAAGGTCTGGACGGGGATACCAATCATGACTGCAAACATGGCGACTTGTGGGACTTTTGAGATGGCTAGAGAGCTTGCTCCATATAAGATGATTACCACTTTTCATAAATACTACACTGTAGAAGATTTTAAAAAATTCTTTTCTGGTAAAAATGGATTTAAAAATCCTGATTATATAGTTTATACCATGGGTATTCGTCCCGAAGATTTAAGAAAGTTAGAAGAAATGAAAAAGGCAAAACTGATGGATAATTTTTCTTTCATCTGTATTGATATACCAAATGGTTATGTAGATAGGCTTTTAAAAGTTGTCGCAGATATGCGTAAAACTTTTCCAAAACATATTATCATTGCAGGTAATGTAGTGACTAATGAAATATCAGAAGAGCTGATACTTCGTGGAGCAGATATTGTGAAGGTGGGTATCGGTCCTGGATCTGCTTGTACGACACGTCGTATGACAGGAGTAGGGTATCCACAGCTCTCAGCCGTCATAGAGTGTGCAGATGCGGTGCACGGGATTTCAAATGATCAAGGATGTGGACATGTAATAGCAGATGGGGGTCAGAGATATCCTTCGTGCGTAGCCAAGGCCTTTTGTGCAGGAGCGGACTTCAATATGTTTGGTTCAATGTTCTCAGGATACGAACAAAGTGGAGGGGAGACTGTAGAAAAAGACGGAAAGAAGTTCAAGGAATACTTTGGCTCTTCTTCTAATCACGCAATGAAAAATTATTATGGAAAGAAAGACTTACATCGGGCTTCAGAAGGCCGCTATACACTCATTCCGTATAAAGGTGATATTCATATTTTCTTGCAAGACTTACTTGGAAGTTTAAGGAGTACGGGTACGTACATCGGAGCACGGAGTATGAAAGAATTCTCAAGGAGAGCTACCTTTGTACGAGTCAACAGGCAGCTCACTACATATCTAGAACAATTTGATCAAGGGAAATAGTTTTAAAAAAGTTTCGTATGGTGGACCCTACAGGACTCGAACCTGCCACCTCCTCATTGCAAATGAGGCGCTCTAGCCAGATGAGCTAAGGGCCCGGCTAAAAGACTAACAAAACTATTTTATATTATTTTATGTAAAAAGCAAATAGATATGTGTATTTGATGTATACTATCTATATGAAGTATACATTTTTTACTAACTCTAGGAGGACTTGGACGTCTATGTTTGAGGAAATAAGTAAAGCCCAGAAATCAATCTACCTTGAAATGTATATTTTCAATAACGATACCAAAATAGATTTTTTTAATTTGCTAAGGATTAAGGCACAGGACGGGGTAAAAGTAAAAATAATTTTAGACTCTTTTGGAAGCAATGAATTAAGTAAGGAATCCATTAATGAGCTGAAGGCCTCGGGAGCAGAGATATTTTTCTTAAGTCACTTTATGCATCGAATGCACAAGAAGGTACTCATCATAGATGATGATGTTGCTTTTTTGGGTGGGGTAAATATTCACAATGATGCTGTGGATTGGCGTGACCTAGCTGTCCGGATGCATGGACCACTTGTGAAATACCTTGTTTATTTGTTTGCAAAAGACTATAAGTATGTCGGAGGTGGTGATATTGAAATACTGTTAAAGAACAAAAAGATTGTACCCCTAAATATAGGGGATTGGATATTTGAACACTTTCCAGCTGTAAATAAATTTCGTTTAAAAAAAATTTATAAGGAAAATTTTGATAGAGCGACGAAGGAGATAACATTAGTTACACCATATTTTGCCCCTAAACGTTTCTTGGTTGGGTTGCTCCATCAGACTGTTTTGAGAGGTATAAAGGTACATATTTTAGTTCCAGAAAACACAGAACTTAAAATTCTGAACAAAGCTAATTATTTTTATATGGCAAAGTGTTTAGAATTAGGCGTCAATTTTTATTTGATGCCAAAGATGAATCATGCAAAGGTTGTATTGTTAGACGATACTGAAGCGATGATTGGTTCTCAAAATCTTGATTTTCTATCCTTCGATTTAAATTCTGAAGTAGGGGTTTGGTTCAAGGATAAAGCAACAGTTTTAAAGATAAAAAATATTGTTGACGCATGGAAAAATGAATCAAAGTTTTTTAAACCAGAAGAATATCGACTTAATTTCTTTGAAAAAATATTAGCACACATCTTAAATTTTTTTGTGATGCTTATATGATATACTGTATACATGAAGTTTAAATCTATTACATCTCTAGCGATACTTGCCCTACTGTCTATCAGTATTTTAGTTGGTGGGGTTGTGTATTACTATAAATTTGACCCAGAATTACTGACTAAAATTTCTTTTTATCTAGATCTTGCTAATCCTTCAGTTCGTATTGTTCGTGTCCAGGAGGGCCTCAGAAAAGAACAAATTGCTGAAGTGGTGGCAGATAGACTCGGATGGGATGAAAAAGAAAAAGAAGATTTTATGAATGCTCATCTCGCACTCAATACCGAAGACTTGGAAGGAAAATATTTTCCAAAGACATATCTACTTGATAAAGACGAAGATCCTATTGGAGCGACAAATGTCATGATTGAAGAATTTGAAAATCAGACAAGTAAAATCCAAAAACCAAAAGCTAAACAAATTATAAATGATGACACTGCACTTAAAATAGCGTCACTCATCCAAAGAGAAGCAGCAGGTAAGGAGGATATGGCTCTAATCTCAGGTATCATCTGGAATCGTATTTTTAGCGGTATGAGACTTCAGATAGACGCGACATTGCAATATGCAAAGGGGAGTGAGGAAGATGGATGGTGGGGTCAGGTAGATCCAGAGGATAAGAAAATTGATTCCGAATACAATACCTATAAGTATAAAGGCCTTCCTCCAAGTGCTATATCAAACCCTGGACTCGAGGCGATAAAAGCTGCGTATAATCCACAAAAGACGGAATGTATGTTTTACCTTCATGATAAAAACAGAAAGATTCATTGTGCTAAAACGTATGAACAACATAAGAAAAATATAGAAATTTATTATAAATAAAGAACTTTGCTGGAGGAGTTGTTTTTTGTTGTATTTCTGTTAATATATAATAGTTCTTTAGTTTAATTAAATATTCGGGAGTAGCTCAGCGGTAGAGCGGTCGCCTGTGGGAATTTCCTCCCTTTGGTATAATGATATTATGCCAGATAATAGGAAATATGCTGATAGACGCAAGCACTTATAAAAGCTGTTGCAAAGAGACGCAAGAAGATAAAAATTCTTGCCGTTGAATACAAAGGAGGTAAATGCCAAATATGTAAATATTCTAAATGTATTGGTGCATTAGAACTTCATCACATGGATCCAAAAGATAAAAATTTTGGACTCGGTGATAAGGGGTATACACGAGCATGGAGTATTGTGCAAAAAGAATTAGATAAGTGTGTGCTTCTTTGTGCTAATTGTCACAGAGAGGTTGAGTCAGGCATTACGCAGCTTTCTATTGAAAGATAGATCGAAAATGGGGTGAATTCGGGGAAATCCAAATTGGACAATCCCGAGCCAAGCCTTGATGAAAATTAAGGAAGGTGTAGAGACTATCTCGTAAGAGAGTAGTGTTCCGATTTATATCGGAATCCGAAGTGCCTCACTTCTAAGTCTTTAGAATAAAGATATGAAGATGATATAGTCCGTGCCATTAGTAATAATGGAATAAACGTAAGCGATTGGTCGTAGGTTCGATCCCTACCTCCCGAGCCCTTAAAATCACTTTGTAAATCAAGGTGATTTTTTGATACCCCTGTAGGGTTCAGAACTATTTTTTGTTATAATAAAAAAATGAAAACCCTCATTATCAATAACCACTCAAATTACATAAAAGAATTAGTATCTTTGTTTTCTGATGTGGTGATAATTGATAAGCAAACTCTCACTAAAGATTTTAATATAACTAATTATGATTTAATTGTTCTGTCAGGTGGCTCAAATGTCCCTACAGTTTTAAGACATCCCGAAGAATATATTTATGAAATTAGTATCATTAAAGAAAGTAAAATACCAGTATTGGGTATTTGTTTAGGCGCTGAAATAATATGTGAAGCATATGGAGGTAAACTACAAGAACTCACAGAAGAACATAGGGGTGTGATTACATTACAAATAACAAATCTAGACTTAGAGAAAGCATTAGGAGTATCAAACCTTGAAGTAACTGAGGGGCATCATATTGGAATACAGGGAATACCACAAGATTTTATTTCTTGTGCTCACTCAGAACACGGGATAGAAATTATTAAACATAAAGATAAGCCAATTATTGGGTTTCAATTTCATCCAGAAGTTTCAAACAATAAAAAATTGCTTGATTGGGTATTTAAAACTCTAGATTTAACTAATTAGAGTTCTGAAGTGCTACCACAGGAAACAACTCAAAAATCTTAGAAAACTCAATATCTCTTTTAATAGCAGTCCAATTCAAAGTTCTAAACTTGTCCAACAACGGGAGCCAGCAAAAAACACTTTAGAAATAAGGTGTTTTTTCTTACCTAGTTAGATAGTTCGAACCTATGTTATAATTTTTGTATGCAAGAAATAAATGTAACTTTTATTACTGGAAATGAAAAAAAGCAGAATACTTAGAAAAATTATTAGGTTTAAAAATTAAACACCAAAAAATAAATTTAGATGAAATACAGTCTTTGGATTTAAGGCAGATTGTTGAGCACAAGGTAAAACAAGCTTACAATACAATAAATGGTCCTGTTTTGGTGGAAGATGTTTCTCTAGAGTTTGAAGAGTTAAATGGATTACCTGGACCTTTCATAAAGTTCTTTGTAGACAATGTTCCATTTGAAAAAATATGTAACTTAGTAAAAGAAAATAGAAAAGCTACAGCGAGATGTGTATTCGGGTATTTTGACGGAAAAAAATTAGAATTGATTGAAGGCAAGTTAGATGGAGAAATATCGCTTACACCAAGAGGGGAAAATGGATATGGCTGGGATAAGTTATTTATACCGAAAGGCTATGATATAACTAGAGCAGAAATGAACGAGGAAGATAATCACAAAACTTACTTATTATCTAAACCAATTGATAAAGTGCGAGATTTTTTGCTTTCTACGGATAAAGTCGAGTAATTTTGATCTAAAATAGACATCCGAACTTCATCCCAAGTTTGGAGCCAGCAAAATCACCTTTATTTACAAGGTGATTTTTTGTTACCATTCTAGGAATTATTGCATAGTTCGAACCTAGATGAATTTTGTGTATAATGCTTATATGAATGAATTAATGCAAATGCTTGAAGTGGTGGACGAGAACGATAATGTTGTCGGGTTAGAAAACCGCACTAAAGTGCATAAAGAAGGACTACTGCATAGAGAAATACATATATGGTTTATTACTCCGCAGGGTGAGATAATTTTTCAACACAGAGCCAAAGATAAAGACACATATCCAGATAAACTAGATGCCACTGTCGGCGGACACGTTGAACCTAATACTTCTTATGAAGAAACAGCAGTTAAAGAGTGTAAGGAAGAAACCGGAATAGATATTGATCCAAGTAAGTTGCTTTTTCTAGCTAAACTTCGTAGTAAAAGCTTTGATGAGGCAACAGGCCTTACTAACAATGTTATTCGTAGTCAATACGCATATTTATACGAAAGTTTAATTTCTGATTTACAAATAGAAGAAGGAAAATCAGAAGGTTTTGAAGCGTGGAGAATTGATGATTTACCTAATCTTTCTGAACAGGACAAAAGTAAGTTTATTGGATTAATAATTGGCGATGAGATGCAATCACTTTTCAAAAAAGCAAAAGAAGAATTAACATAAAATTATGCAAACATTACTTTTACTATCTAGCGGTAGTTTTTTGGAAAAAGATATTTCCGAAGTTTTTGAGAAACCATTAAGAGAATATAAACTAGCTCATATTATTGACGCCTCCAAAGGAAAAGGAGTAAATAGCACCGACTATGTAGATAGAACACGGGCTAGATTAAAAACCAAAGGAGTTATTTTTGAAGACATAGAGCTTGCAGGAAGAACAGAAGAAGAAACAAGAGAGTTAATGAAAAACTTTGATGGTGTGTTTGTAAATGGAGGTAGCACCTTTTATCTATTGAAGGTTTTCAGAGAGAGTGGATTTGATAAGGTGATTAAGGAATTATTACCTACAGGATTTATTTACATTGGCGCAAGTGCGGGCAGTTATATAACTTGCCCCTCTATAGAAATGGCTATTTGGAAGCATCAAGACAAGTATGATCATTATGGGTTAACTGATTTTGCAGGAATGAACCTTGTTCCGTTTTTAATGTCAGTCCATTATGTTCCTGAATACCAAGAATTATTAAAAGAGAAAATATCCCAAACAAATTATCCTGTGAAGATATTAACTGATGAGCAAGCAATCCTTGTGAAAGGAGACAGTTTTGAATTACTTGGAGGTGAAGAAGTAAAGTTATAAAGGAATAAATCTAGCTATTTTCTTGCAATATAGCTACTCGAATATCATCCCAAGTTCGGAGCAATTTTTTGAGCCATATTTTGTAATGGTTATTTTTCATACCCTTGTAGGGATTAGAACTATTTTGTGACAGAACTTTTCTATGGTATATTTTTAGTATGCAAATTAATTTAAATGTACAGCCTAAATATTTTACAGATATTCGTGAAGGTTTGAAAATATTTGAGGGACGTCTCGCTAAAGAGAAATATAGATTACTTAATATAGGAGACACAATATTGTTTGATAATGGGGATGATACCATTGTAAAAAAGATAGACGGTATTCACATTTTTGACTCTTTTTCTAGTGGAGCAGATTTTCTAGGGGTTAAAAATATTATCCCAGGGATAGAATCAGTTTCAGAGCTTGTGTCCATTTACCGTCAATTTTATTCAGAGGAAGATGAAAAAAAGTACGGTGTGGTGTTTTTAAAACTGATTGATTGACAAAACACTAAAAACATAGTACTTTACAGAAAGATGGCCCAATGGTGGGTCTTTTTTCTTTCACAATTTAAATCGCATTAAAATGGAAAATGTACATTTTCGTCCATATCGAAGCGATGATTATCAAATTATCGAACCTTGGTTTGAAGCCTTGGTCAGATTTTATGATGGTCACAATGGTCAAAACAAGTTAATTGACCAATTGGTAGCTGGGCTTGGAGGATGGTGACAAAAATGGTTTCTTTACCACTCGTAAAGAGCTATGGGTTGCCGAACTAAAAGGACAGGTTGCAGGTTTTTATTGCCTCAATTACAAAAGAGGCGGTTCTGTAAAACTTGGACCCATGATTACAAATCCTAGCCTTACAGGCAAAGGTATTGGTAAAGCAATGATGTCCCACTTACTCGAACAAGTTTCAGGCGAGAGAAAACTTTATGCAACTACCAACGAAAACAATCATGCTATTAATAGCATTTTTGACAAATTTGGTTTACAGATCTTGAATCTATGGGAAGATACTGTATTGATGTTATGTGTTTCTCAGTCTACGGACTGTAATTTTCAAGTCTTTCGCTAGAGGCATCTTACGAGAAAGTTGGCCACAATACTTCGTTAGGTTCTTTCAAGCGCCACCTGTCGAAGGGATTAATTTACTACTCTTTGGTGTGTAATAAACTAATTCCCTCGAACTTCGATTGCTGTCGAAATCGCATCAAGGGGCATCCACTTTAATAGCGTCCAAGGGTGGAGGGGATGCCGCGTTTCCGCAAATGCTCTCCACTGATCCTCAGGATTCCACAAATAAACGAGAAATTAGCTGGAAGCTAACCTTTTCCATATCATATGGCTATATTATATCAAAGTCCCAATTTCTGATTGCAAGTCTTGCACAAAGTTTAAATTTATCCAAATTCAACTAGATTTATCACCAATTTTCCTCTATAATTACCCAGTAAATTTAAACAAATTAGGAAATGAGTATATTATCTGGTTTAAACAAAATAAAGAGCTACACATTCCTTTTGGGCTTGTTCAACTTGCTTTTCTTTTTCATCCCCGGAGCAAGTTATTTATTCCTTTTCCAAAACGAGCTATTTGTTAGCTTAGATTTTAACAAAATACTACTTCTTTCTCTGGCAATTAACTTTCCAGCCATACTACTGTTTACGTCAGCTCTTATATTTAATCGAAAGAAAAAACCGAAACCAACTGAAAACCAATTCTTTAGCATTATTACTGTCTCTAATATATTGGCTGGTTTAATAATGTATATATCTATTATTTCTTCCTATTCTTTAAACCTATCTCCTAGACATCAGTTTTACTTTTATTTCGTAATTCTTCTGACGATTTTTATCTATATCTACTGGGATCTAAGAAAGAACGGTGCATTGTTTGAATAAAAAATAGTTTTTGTAGATTACCTATTGAGCAATTTTACTTAGGATTTAAGGGTATTTTTTATCCCAATCTATCATTTTCTGTGCTTTGTTGGCACTAAAACTTATCTAATGTATAATTTATTTAGCAGTTCTTCTATCGGCAATTATTATTAATAACATACATATTATGAAATCACATTTCGTCTCGGGATATATATTAAAAAAGTTTCTCTCAGTTTTTCTTATAGTTTCCTTCTTTATGGCGCCACTAGCGCCTATTTTTGCGCAAGAGGCAACCTTGGATAATTCTGCACCTGTTAGTACAGAGTCATCATCTCCAGTGGTACTAGATATCCTTCCAAGTGTAGATACTTTGACTGTTACATCAAATGAAACAACGATAGATGCATCGCCACAGATTGATACCACACCTGTAGATACGCCTACGGATGTAATAACTGACCCAAAAGACGAAAAACCTATTGAAGAAGTACCTGTAGATGAAGTTCCAGTTGAAGAAGAACCTGAGATGATGATGTCGATGATGGGTGGCACTGGAGGATTCCTTGGAGATACTCGTGATTTACCCAATATCGGATTTCCATCAGTAGATAAAGCTTCTGGTGGATTGTCATATAGCTATCCTTTAACATTGCCTCCTGGAAGAAATGGACTAGACCCAAAGCTTGCTCTTGAATACTCTAGTCAAGAAAATGACCAAGGTAATTTGTTTGGTTATGGTTGGAATATCAATATCCCATATATAAAAAGAATCAATAAAACAGGTATAGAAAAGCTATATACTGACAATTACTTCTACTCCTCACTCTCTGGTGAACTTGTGTTAGTCTCTGGTACTACCTATGCACCAAAAGTAGAAGACGGAAGATTTTTAACTTATACATTTGATGGTACATATTGGACAGTAAAGTCAAAGGATGGATCGGTATATAAGTTTGGATACAATGCTGGTGCAAGACAAAATAATTCCGGAGACACAAAGACTTTTAAATGGATGTTAGAGGAAGAGCGCGATACGAATAATAACTATATTAAGTATGAATACTATAAAAATGGAGGCCAAATATATCCTGATACCATAAGCTACACAGGCAATGCATCGACCGACGGTATTTTTACTGTTGTGTTCTCTAGAGCTAGTAGAAACGATGCTGTAACTCAAGATTTTGGAGTTTTTGATGTAACGACAAGCTATAGAATCAGTGAAATACAGGCAAATATTAACGGCACCTGGGCTAGAAAATATACTCTAGGATATTCAAATGGTGACAATAGCCAGAGATCGTTGTTAACTAACATTACTGAAGCAGGACAAGATGAAAGTTCAAATACCACCACCCTTTCACCAGTAGAATTTACCTATCAAGTTGCTACAACATCGAGTGCTGACTTCGTTACAGATTCAGCTTGGTCCACAGCTGCTTCATCGACAATAAATACAAACCCATCTTATGGAACAATTGTTGCTGATTTAAACGATGATGGTTTGCCTGATGTTATGGAATCTTGGAGAGGGGCCAATGATGTATGGTATAAAGGAACATATTTAAATGATGGTGATGGTACTTGGACCCAGGATACAAACCTAACTCCACCAATTGAATTTGCTGGTAACAGTCCATTGAATGAGTTTGGAATTAGATCAGTTGATTTAAATGCAGATGGTTTGACTGACCTTGTACAAAGTTACAGTAATGGTCCAGGTCAAAGCAACACAATACAAAGAGTATATATTAATACTGGAACTTCCTGGTCTCTTGATACGAGTTGGCAGCCATCTTGTTTTTTTCTTGGTTGGCCGCAAGGGGATAGTGGTTGTAGGTTAATAGATATAAACGGAGATGATTTACCAGATTTCGTCAATGCTGTTGGTGATAACAATGGTAATTCACCAATCACAACCTCAGTTTATTTAAACACTGGTAGTGGTTGGAGTAGTAGTTCTGGTTGGAGTATTCCAGTTGATTTGCGTTTCGGTGTAATGCTTGTTGATTACAATGGAGACGGGTTGGTTGATATTTTGAAAGGATACAAAAATCCAGACGCTAATCCAGCTATTTATATACAAGAGGCGTATAAAAATAATGGGGATAAAACTTGGTCTTCTGACAGTGCGTATACACCACCTGTATACTTTGCAGTTCAAACAAATGGTTCTTCCTTGCCAGTTGGTACAGGAATACAACTAGCCGACATTAACGGAGATGGAATGATAGATATTTTACGAGGCAGTGAGACTACTGATGGCGCATATTTAAATAAAGGGAATGGTTGGCACTTAACTACTAACTGGGATTTTGGACATGGATCAGTGCCAGTTACTAGTGCTTCGCCTGTTAGGTTTGGAGATTTCGATGGTGATGGAATGATAGACAGATACGAAACAAGTGGTAGTGGTGGTGCAACAATGCAGAAAAATCAAAATGTTAAAGCTGACTTGATGTCTACAGTTAAGAATCAGTACGGCGGTGTAACAACAGTTACATACAAAGGTTCACCTAAATACACTAGTGGCGGTTCAATCTTAAATCCTGATTTACCATTTATATTAATGACGGTATATCAGACTTCTACTGATTCTGGTTTTGGAAATTCAAATATCGTAAACACATACTCCTATGAAGGGGGTGATTATTATTACAACACCATTACAGACAGAAGGTTCTCTGGGTTTAATAAAATATCGGTAAGTGATGGTACGACTAAAACCACTACTTTTTATCATCAGGGTAATGCTACAGATTCATCAAACGGAGAATACAGTGACCACTCTTCAAAAATTGGTAAAGTGTACCGAGTAGAAACAAGTGATACTTCTGGGAATGTATATAAAAAGGTTGTGAACAAATGGGATAAATATAATCAAGGCACAGGCCGAGATTTTGTTAAACCAGTTCGTTCCACAGTATTAACCTATGACGGTGATAGTGATCACAAAGATATAGCAGAGGAATATACCTATGACAATACTTACGGAAATCTAACAGACAAAATAATGTGGGGTGAGGTTACTGGTTCCAATGATGGTTCATTCACCGATACTGGATCTGATAAATACACTGAGAGTATTTCATATACCGCTAATACCACAGACTACATTGTGGGCTTACCATATCAAGATACAGTTGTTGACCAAAGTTCAAATAAAGTTCGCGAGTCAAAGACATACTATGATACTCAATCATTAGGCACAGTCACTGATGGGAATATAACAAAAGTAGAAAGATGGAAGACGGGCAGTACCTATGTAAACACTCAAAAGGCATATAACACTACCTACGGCATCCCAACTTCTTCTACTGACGAACGAGGTAAAACTACCACTTATAGCTATGATTTATACAACCTGTATCCAGCTACAGTCACAAATCCACTGTCTCAGGCAGTAAGTTATACTTATGACTACTCACTGGGTAAACCAAAGCAATTCACTGACCAAAACAGCTTTGTATATCAGACTGTTTACGACGGACTAGATAGAGTAAAAGAAGAAAAGGTTCCAGACTTGTCTTCACCATATTCTCCAATAACTAAAACTGCATATACCTACACCGATACTTCTGGATCTATAGCTGTACAGAAAACAGCATACCTTGATGGTTCAAACACAGCTCTTTCATATACATACTTTGATAAACTAAATCGACCAATCCAAACTCGAGTAGAAAATGAGAGTGATTATAACGTTAAAGATTTCTTGTACAATGCAGCTGGATTACTACAAAAGGAATCCTTACCATATTCTTCTTCAGGTACTGCTATTACCACGGCTAACAGCACTGCATCACTCTATCATAATTTCACCTATGATCCATTACAGAGAATTTCTACACAAGTAAACAATGTCGGAACAACTTCATATGCCTATGACGACTGGAAGACATCTATAACTGATCCAAATACTAAGTTAAAACACTATTACAAAGACGCATACGACAATCTAATTCGTGTTGATGAAACAAATAGTGGAAGTACATATAGTACCTATTATGAATGGAATGGTAATAAACTATTGACTAAGATTACTGATGCATTAAGCAATATAAGAAGCTTTACTTATAATGGACTTGGTCGCAGACTAACAGCGGAAGACATTCATGCTTCTGCTGATGGTACCTATGGTACTTGGACATATACTTATGATGATGCTGGTAACCTAACTCAAAGTGTGAACCCGAATAGTCAAACTGTTAACTACACTTATAATGATATTAATCAAGTATTAACAGAGAATTATACAGGCGATACCGGAACTGAAATTACATACACATATGGAGGGTGCACCAACGGTACAGGTAAACTTTGTAGTATAAACATGCTAAATGGTGCAGATACTGATTATACATACAATTCAAACGGTGGTATTGCATCAGAGGTTAAGACAATAAGCAGCACAGGATATACCACTTCATACACCTATGATAGACAAAGTAACATTCTAGAAATTACCAATCCAGACAGCTCTAAGGTTAAATACAATTTCAATACCGCTGGAACGATGGAAACTATCCAAAGAAAAGAGAGCGGTGATGCCAGTTATACCAATGTGATTACTGACATGGACTATGGCCCACACGGAAAGAATACTTACAGAGAATTTCTAAATGGCATAAATACAACCAATACCTTTGATGCCACCAAGTTATACAGACTAACTAGAATAAATACAATAAACCCAAATGATACTTCCTCTGGTTCACCGACAACCACCACATTCTACGCTAATTCTTCCGGTGACGGTCATATCGAGGCTTACAATTCAAACTGGGACACTGTGCACGACAATACAGCTGGTTCTTATATATCTCGTACCGCTACAACGAACGAGGTTCAAGTACGCAGACATTCAGGTAATTATTATATTTTTAGAGAATTCTTACCATTTGATACTTCTTCTTTGCCAGACAATGCTTCTATTAGTGCTACAGATCTAAGTATATATATTACTGATAAATCTAATGTAGATAACGATGGTGATGACTTTGTTACTGTGGTTCAAACATCTCAAGCAAGCACTAGTGAATTAGATTACGAAGATTTTGACCAAGCTGGTGCAGTAAATAATCCTACCGAAGGTGTTGCTACTTCCGATAGAAAAGATATTACTTCTATCAGTAATGGCTGGCTTGCATTCCCATTAAACAGCACAGGAAGGTCTTGGATTTCAACTACTGGTTACACAAAATTAGGTCTTAGGGAGGGTCATGATGTATTAGACAATACTATAACCAACTTTGACGACGATAATGATGTAAATAGTATCAAGTTTAGATCTGCTAATTATAGCGGTACATCCTCTGACCCTAAATTAGATGTGACCTATACTATTCCTGTTGCTACCGACTTTCAAGACATTAATTACACTTATGATGCTAACGGAAATATCACCCAAATAGTTGATAGCTCAGATACTAATGCTTCTAAAACCGTTGTCTACACTTACGATGATTTAAATCGAATGCTAACCGCTACCGCTACAGGCGTGGCGGGTGGTCAAAGTACTTACACTCATACCTATACATATAACGCAACAGGTAACATAACATCGAGTCCTTTTGGAACTTATGACTATAGCAGTAGTGGTTTTGCAAATCCACATGCAGTAACATCAATTGTAAATGCTTTGAATAATAATCCGGTGATTACCTTAACTGGTTCTGACTTGATTTATCTGAATCTGGGCGATTCGTGGACTGAACCAGGCTACAGTGCCACAGATGCAGAAGACGGTAATTTAACTTCTAGTGTCACTGTGACTGGTTCGGTGGATACAAATACATTAGGAGTCTATAAACTTATATATAATGTCACAGACTCAAGCGGTCTACCTGCAGCAGGTGTGGCAAGAACTATATCTGTTAGACAGCCTTATAACCCAAAAGTAAAAACATTGGTTGTGGCTGGTGGTGGTGCAGGAGGAGCTGGAGATGGTTATAGCGGTGGCGGTGGAGGAGGTGCTGGTGGAGTAATTGAAGATAATGCTTTTGGAGTAACAGCTCAGAATTATAGTATTACTGTTGGTGATGGCGGTAGAGTGACCTATGCAGAGAGTGGAAGTAATTCAGTCTTCTCTACATTAACTGCTGTGGGTGGTGGAGTAGGCGCAAGAAGTTTCTTTAATGGTACTAGTGGAGGTTCTGGCGGGGGAGGGTCCGCTACAAACAATGGAGGTACTGGTACATCTGGACAAGGTAATAGTGGTGGAAACGGTGCTACTGGAAGTTATAAAGCTGGTGGTGGAGGAGGGGGTGCTACTGCTACCGGATCAAATGCTGGAGCATCCGATAATGGTGCAAATGGCGGAGCGGGCATATCTAGCTCAATTACAGGAATATCTACTACTTATGCTGGTGGTGGTGCAGGAGGAGCTAAGAACAGTAACTATAACGGCGGTACTGGTGGAACTGGCGGAGGGGGAAATGGTAGCGGAGTAAATGGATGTACCGCCGGAGCAGCAAATAAGGGCGGAGGCGGAGGCGGTGCAAGGGGCGGATCTGACCCTTGTGATGGGGGTAAGGGTGTAGTAATTATTGCTTACAAATCCGATGGCACTGATGGAGTATCATCTTCATCAACTGGTGGAACCATTACAACATCAGGAGGATATCAAATACATCAATTCAATAGCAATGGTACTTTTGGTTCTGTTCTAAGTAATTACAATTCTCCAAGTAATAATAATCCAGTCATTACTTTGACCGGGCAGAGCGTGCTTAATGTCGCCGTCAACAGTACTTGGACCGAACCAGGCTATAGTGCCAGTGATACAGAAGACGGGAACTTGACTTCAAATGTTGTGGTGACTGGTTCGGTGGATACAGCAACCCCAGGTGTATACAACCTAGTGTACAGTGTTGTTGATTCAGGCAATGCTTCTGCTATAACAAAAGTTAGAACTGTGTTAGTAAGTAATTCAGTTAGCACTACTAATTACTCTTACGATAACAATGGCAATATGCTTACCCAAACCAACGGTCTATCAAATACTTGGAATTACAAAAACCAACTTACTCAGGCAGTAAAAGGAGGAGTTACTAGTACATACACCTACGATTACACAGGACAGAGAGTAAAGCTTGGAAATGGTACTACTACTACCGTATATCCAAGTATGTATTACAGTACTGATGGAACTACAAAAACAAAGAGTGTTTATATTGGTGGAACACAAGTTGCTACTATAGAAACTGTTGGCTCTACCACAACTCCATACTATATACACACAGATCACTTAAATTCTATAAATGTAGTATCTGATAACACTGGAGCTAAGGTTGAATTACTAGATTACTATCCTTATGGAAGCACACGCATATCTTCTGGTTCATACACAAATCAAAAGCAATACATTGGGCAATACTACGATACAAACACCTCGTTAAATTATCTAAATGCAAGGTATTATCACAATACAAATGGACAATTTATATCTCAAGATCTAATGTTTTGGACATTACCCCAAGAATTACTTTTTGATCCACAACTACAAAATTCTTACAGCTATGCAAGTAACAACCCTATAATCAATAGCGACCCGAGTGGACTTATAAGTAAGTCAGACTTTTCTCCGGGCAACATTGCAAATAGGATTAACAACATCCTTAACTCTTATTTTGGAAAGAGTCAAAATCAAAATAGTCAAATTGTTAGCCCAATACAGACAAAACAAAATACAAATGTAAGTCAATTAACTGATAATAAAATGGGTTCAGTTGATTATGGACAATATAATGTAACATCAACTAATCTACGCAACCGCCTGGATAAATTTGCCAATGATACCAATCAGAATATAATTGTAACTTCAGGAGATCGCTCTTCTGAAAGAAACAAATTAGTTGGTGGCGCAAATGCAAGTAGGCACTTGAATGGTGACGCTGCAGATATTAAGGTGAATGGTGTTCAAAATGAACAATTGTCATATATGGCAAATGCATCTGGATTATTTAATACAACTATTTATTATCCTGTAGTAGATTTACCGAAAGCACTTGCTCCTCACGTTCATGTCGACTTAAACCCCGCAAACAATAACATTTTAAGGATATATGTTCCTTATATGAAAGGTGATTCTATCGTGAATGATTATAAGCCCCTAATTAACCCCTTAATAAGGGGTAAGCAATAATATGAAAACCAAACACATAATAATTGTAATTTTATTCGTGATTATAACTTCATACTTATTACTTAATAATAAATTTGGAAAAGTTGCGAATAGCTGGAAATTTCAAAAGGTTATTGGGCAAACAATATTCTTTTCGAATAATCAACAATTTAATATTAACTTGTATGACCTAAAATACGTCGGGCAACTATCTTCAGGCAAAGATAATCCGTTTTTTATAGTTTCAGGTAGAACTTGTCATAATTGTGACGAGAATCTAGCTATATATATATATTCTCCTAAAATAGGACTTATTAAAGAAAATAACGAACCTATAAGGTATTCATACCCAGGGAAAGAATATGATTACTCAAACAATAAACTTATTTTCGAATCCAGAATGTTCTATGGCCAGTGCTTAGATAAAAACAGTAGTTCAATTATTTGGTTTCAAAAGGAACTTGGCTCAAATGAAGTTTACAAAGAAAGTGCATTTGCTTTAGAGGTTATAGGAGAAAATATAAAAGAATCAATCAAAAAAGATACTGATTTGAGTATAGAACAAATCATAAAAAATTGTAACGAATTACCAGGTGTTGACGTTACTACTCAACCTTAAAGCATAAAGGCATCAGGAGCCTTTTCTGAAATAGAATTAAAAATTTTATGAAAAACTTACTTTCAAAAATCCTAATCCTGCTCTTCCTACTTGCCCCACTTCAACCCCTCTTCGCCTCTGAATCTCAACCAGAGACCCTTGTCACATATATTTGATTTACCGTTTGTTTTCTTCTAATATAGTTCTTCGAACGTTATCCCAAGTTCGGAGCAAAGAAGTTATTATTGTATTATAATAAGATTTTATATTGTGCGTGTTATATTTTTCATTGAATCACTAAAAAATAATTTATGAACTACATCTATCATTGGGTTCCAAAAGATATGCAAGGAGATGTGCTTTTCCCTTTGAATGCACTTAAAAAGACGCATCCTGATTTGTATAAGAAACAAGCAAGTAAATATGTCGGACGAGAACAAATAATGCAATACAGGCTTCCTGTGTTGAATTGTTTATGGAACGACGTATTGCATTTTTCTCCTGTTCATCCATCAGAAGTGAAACAGGCCTTGATTGAGGCGGGTAGAAAAAAGCCTTTTGATGTTGAATTTTTTGAAATAGATCCACATCTTTTAAATCCTGAAAACACAATTGTTTATTTATACAAAGACAGCAGTATAATCGATAAGACAGAGGAAAATAATTTTGTAAAGTATAATCCTGAAGATATAGCTCAATATTCTGTATTGCCAAAGGAAACTAAGGATTATTATAAAGAAATGCTTTCTCAAGGTAAAAACCCTCTATTATTTCATCGAGTACCACACATCCTTTTCAAGGGTTCACTTAATACGTTAAAAATTAAAAGAATGAAATTCTAAACCGTCGCAATCGTCGTATTTAAAACTAACACGCTAATGACCGGGGAATGAGAGTCCTTTAGATACTGTAATTATCTTCCCTAGATTATTTATCTGATTTACTGTAGAATAGTATTATCTTACTAATTTAATAAAAATATATGGCAAAAAGAAATACAACATTAAGTCCAAAGAAGCCTTCTCGAAGATCTCATAAGACCAAGAAAAGACTTGCAATCAAACACACCATGCTTGCAAAAAAAGCAGCTCGACCAAAGAATAAGAAGAAATAATTTCCAAAAAACACCCCGATGAGGGTGTTTTTGTTTATGGTATAATCACGCTTGTTTATGACTCATAAAAATTTTCAAAAAACAGTCTGGGATTTTTATAAAGAAAATAAAAGGGATTTACCTTGGCGACCAAAGAAGGGGAGAAAAGTAACCTCGTATGAAATATTAGTCTCTGAGTACATGCTTCAACAAACACAAGTAGATAGAGTAGTTCCAAAATTTATTGAATTTACAAAACATTTCCCAAACTTTCAAACTTTAGCAAAAGCAAAAGATAAAGATGTTCTCCGTTTTTGGTCTGGACTTGGATACAATCGTCGTGCTTTATACTTAAAAAGTACAGTAAAAAATATACATGAAAAGTATGCTGATATTGTGCCTAGAGAGAAAGAAACTTTAAAAACATTTCCTGGAGTGGGTGACTATATGGCTGCTGTATTGCCGGTATTTTTATATAACCAAAAAGAAGTACTTATTGAAACAAATGTTCGTACAGTCTACCTATACCATTTCTTTAAAGATGCTGTAGGTGTGTCAGATAAAGATATAGGTCTTATGATTCAAAAGACGTTACCAGAGAAAGATTTTCGAGAATGGTATTATGCGTTAATGGATTATGGTTCGTATCTAAAAAAAGAGAAGAAAGTAAATAATAAAAATCATCAAGCGTATACAAAACAAAAACCATTTAAAGGTTCTCTCAGGTATGTACGAGGGCGACTGGTAAAAATTCTACTTACACAAAAGATATGGAGAGAAGAAGTGTATGCACTATTTCCGAATTACACAAAA
Source organism: Candidatus Nomurabacteria bacterium (assembly GCA_052035405.1). Classification (GTDB taxonomy): domain Bacteria; phylum Patescibacteriota; class Minisyncoccia; order Phycocordibacterales; family UBA9973; genus UBA9973. The sequence goes on from JBPOHQ010000007.1 coordinate 25,007, forward strand.
GAACAGATAGATAAAGTAGTTGTGCAACTTTTATCTGAAAAATTTATAAAAGAAAATAAAAAGTATTTTTATCTTTGATTATATACTATACTATATGTATGTTAAAAAAAGCAGTGTTTGCAGGAGGATGTTTCTGGGGTCTCGAGGATCTTATTAGAAAACAACCTGGGGTAGTACATACAGAAGTCGGATATACTGGTGGTTCTGTAAAAAATCCTACGTATGATAATCATACAGGTCACGCTGAAGCCGTCGAGATAGAATACGATGATACTCTCACCTCATATAAACAACTTTTAAATTTCTTTTTTCAAATACATAATCCAACGACGTTTAATAGACAGGGAAATGACATAGGAGATTCGTATCGTTCAGCTATTTTTTATGCAAATGAAACAGAAAAGAAAGAAGCAGAGGACTTTATAAAAATTGTGAACGACTCAAAAAGATGGAAAGATCCAGTTGTGACAACATTAGAACCACTAGGTATTTTTTACAAAGCAGAGGAGTATCATCAGGACTATCTAGTTAAAAATCCAGGAGGATATACGTGTCACGCTATTTATTTTGATAGTTATATTTAATTGTTGATGGGTATTATATTTCTGTAAATTGTTTAAACATGATATTATTTTAATAATATTATTATTAATTTTTGTAAAAAATATGTTAAAAGGATTTAAGCAATTTATATTAAGAGGGAATGTGGTGGACTTAGCCGTTGGTGTTGTTATCGGAGCATCTTTTAGTGCTGTTGTTGCAGCATTGGTTGAAAACATTCTTACTCCATTGTTAGGTGCACTTATTAAAGTACCGGATTTTTCTGGATTGTTTTTTACCATAAATAACAGCAAATTCATGTATGGTAATTTTTTAAATGCATTCTTTTCTTTCGTATTAGTAGCTGCTGCAATCTATTTCTTTGTTATAACTCCTTTGAATACACTTATTTCAAAGTCCAAGAAAGAAGCACCGCTCGATCCTACAACTAAAAAATGTCCTCGATGTATGAGTGAGATATCAATACAAGCGACCAAGTGTGCTTTTTGTACTGCTGATATTAACTAACCTTTCTTTTTTAATGGCAACTCAACAAAAAAAGTAGTTCCTCTGTTTACACCTTTGGATTTAGCGTAAATACGTCCCTTATGTCTTGCAATGACTTGTTTTGATAAGTATAGTTTCAACCCCATTCCGTCAGGATTCATAAGTACGGCTCTTTTGTTTCTATAAAATTTTGAGAAAATACGCATCTTATCTACTAAACCAAGTCCCATACCTGTATCACCCACAAACAAAGTGATTGTATTTCCTTTCAGGATTGAATCAACTCCTACTTCACCATTTTTTGGTGTATAAAATATAGCATTTTCAACTAAGGCGTCTATAACAAATGTTATCTTTTTTATATCCAAAGTTAAGAGTGGAATATCTTTAAATGTAGATACTTGAAATTTAAGATTCTTTTTATTTATTTCCTCTCTGTATTTAACTATTGATTTTTCAACTACATCTCTTATCGAGATAGCTTCAAAGAAATAACTAGAGGTATTATTCAGATTTTTTATTCCAGCCACTAAATCTACTATTTCAAGCACTTTGTTTGTTGCATTTGTTGTATTTTGGAGGTAAAGCATTTTCTCGCTCTGGGGCATATCTCTCTCGAGTTCTTTTAAGAGCCACATTATTCTGGTCAAGGGGGTTCTGAATGTGTGGTTTACTATAGAAGTAAATTCATATTCTATATTTTTCACCTTAAGGTTTAGATAGATAAAGCTTATGCCTATAACTATGACACTGATGAGGCATATGAGTGGTATTAAATAGATAGGTAGTCCATAAATTATGGAAAACGATTCATACTTATATAATAAATAAAATATACCCAAAAGGTATGCAAAGAAAAATAAACCCTTGAGTAATTGACCAATTTTTTTCATGTTTGTATTATACTCTTTTTTGAAAAACTGAGAAAGTGTTTAAGTTATTATTTTGATATAATTAAGTTGTATATGAAATACATGAATAAACATACGTATATACTTATTATGGCTGGGGGAGCTGGGACAAGGCTGTATCCTAGGTCTACGGAAGCTTTACCGAAACAATTTCAAAAGATTGTAGGAGAGAAGACCCTCATAGAACAAACTTATGATAGAGCTGTAAAAATAGTAGATAAGAACCATATCTATGTATCTTCAAATCATATCTATCATCATTTAATTAAAAAATACTTACCAGACATTCCTGAAAACAATTATATTACTGAACCTGTAAAGAAAAACACCGGACCAGCTATAGCATTAGCCACGGCTATTATTTACAAAAAAGATTCCAAGGCTATTATTATCTCTTTACACTCAGATCATTTAGTAGTAAAAGATGAAGAGTTTAAAAATAGCATCATTGCTGGTGTTACTGTTGTTGAAAAAAATCCTGAGAATATTTTATGTATTGGTATAACTCCTACGTCTCCGCATACTGGTTTTGGATATATTGAAAATAGTAAAAAATTTACAAGAGAAGAATCATATACTGTTTACAACGCGAAACGTTTTGTTGAAAAACCAAACTTAGAAACAGCAAAAAAATATTTAGCATCAGGTAAATTTTTTTGGAATGCAGGATATTTCATTTGGCAGGCAAAGCATTTTTTAAATGAGTTAAAACAGTTTGGTCCCGAAATTTCAAAGGGTGTGAATAAAATTATCAATACGAGAGACAGAGCATCTTTTAAAAAAGTGCTAGATAAGGAGTTTGTCAATTTTAAAGAAATATCCATAGATAACTTGATAATGGAAAAGACAAAAAATTTACTTGTCTTGCCTGTGGATATGGGTTGGTCTGATGTCGGTAGTTGGGATGTGGTGGTAAATATGGTAGATAATCAATTAAAGGATATGTATGGTAATTACACGGAAGGGACAGCTATTCATATAGATACCCATAATACAACCATCTTATCTCATGATCATACCAAGATTATTGCAACAGTAGGGTTAGATAATTTTATAGTTATAACTACCGAGGAGGCTATTGTAATAATTCCTAAAGGAAGAAGTGAGGATGTTAAAAAGGTAGTAGAGAAGATGAAAAAGACTTAAAGAAGGTTCTTGTGTAGAATCTTCTTAAGAGTATAATATGAGTAACTATTATATATAGGTGCTTTTAACTTTATATAGAGAAATGCCCAAAAAACAAAAGATACAGGGAAAAATAAAAAAAGTTTCAGTCTTAAACAAGAAATCCACAAAGACCCTAAAAAAGCCTCAAATGAAAACACCTGTAAAAAATAAAAAAACTATTTCATTAAAAAAAACAACTAAAAAAAACACAGGCAAGTTCCTTAAAAAGAAAACCGTAGTCAAAGTTAAAAAAGTAGTGGCTAAAATTATAAAAAAAATTTCTGCACAGAAGGGTTCTAAGAAGATACTAAAAAAGAAGATAGTTAAAATTTCAAAGAAAAAAGTTGAAGATGTTTTACCAAAAGAAGGAATCAAATTAAGTAGGGCATATGCGAATCCTATTATCGAACCACGACTGTACTCTTGGGAATCAAAAGCTACGTTTAATCCAACTGCTTTTTTTTCAAATGGAAAAATACACCTCATCTACCGTGCTGTAGGCTGGGATGATATTTCCGTTTTAGGATATGCCTCTAGTTTTAATGGGTATAAGATTGAAGAACGTCCCCCATATCACATATATAGAAGATTCTCAAAAACAGAACCAATAGGACCAAAATTAGATTATGGATCTGGTGGTGGGTGGTCTGGAGGTTGTGAAGATCCTCGAATCACCCTTGTCGGAGATAGATTGTATATGTTATACACTGCCTTTGATGGTTGGAGTTCAGTACGTATTGCTTTGACCTCAATATCTTTAGAAGATTTTAGAAAACATCGCTGGGATAAATGGGAACACCCTGTCCTCATTTCTCCTCCAGGGGAAATAAATAAAAATTGGGTTATTTTTCCAGAGAAAATAAATGGAAAGTTTGCCATTATGCACAGTTTTTACCCTAATATTTTAATTGACTATTTTGACACCTTGGATCATTTTGATGGCAAAACAAAATTTATCAAGAGTAATAATACCCGACCAGTAGATAAGACTCGAGGTTGGGATAGTTGGTTTCGTGGTGTCGGTCCGGCTCCCATGAGAATAAAAGAAGGTTGGCTCGTCTTGTATCATGCTATGGATCATAAAAATCCTGATAGATATAAAATGGGTGCACTCATACTCGACGGCAAGGATCCAACAAAAATTTTATATAGATCATCGCACCCTATCTTGGAACCCGAAGCTCATTATGAGAATGAAGGGCATAAGTGGGGAGTGGTATATTCTTGCGGTGCAATTATAAAAGACGGAAGACTTTTTGTATACTATGGAGGAGCTGATACGGTAGTTTGTGTTGCTTCGATTCCAGTAGCTGAATTAGTAGACCACCTGAAGAAAAATAAAGTAATAAAATTACAAAACGATAAAATAGTAAAAACAAAAACAAAATAAAAAATATGTACGTAGCAAAAAGATCACAAAAAAATCCACTGATTGTTCCAAACAAAAATCATTACTGGGAAGAGTTTGCAACATTTAATGTGTGTCCAATAAAGAAAGGTGCTACTGTGTATGGTTTGTATCGAGCAATATCCGCATCAGATCAAATGCGTACCCCACACCAAGTTTCTGTGATTGGTATTACAAAGAGTAAAGATGGGGAAAATTTTGGTGAGACAGATACTTTTATTATTCCAGAAAAAGAATGGGAACAATATGGTTGTGAAGATCCACGTGTCACGTATTTTGAGGGTAAATTTTATATTTTTTATACTGCATTATCCAAATATCCTCTTGGACCGGAAGGTATTAAGGTGGCTGTTGCTATCTCGAAAGATCTCAAAAAAGTAGAAAGTAGGCACTTTGTTACACCATTCAACGCAAAAGCAATGACCCTTTTCCCAGAGAGAATAAACGGGAAAATTGTGGTTATGTTTTCAGCTCACACAGACATGCCTCCAGCAAAGATGGTTTTTGCTTATTTAGATAAAATCGAAGAATTATGGTCACCAATTTTTTGGGAAAAATGGAGTGAGAACATAAATAGTCACATTATCGATCCTCGACGGAATCCCTATGATCATGTCGAGGTTGGTGCTCCACCATTAAAGACAAGATATGGTTGGCTGCTTGTTTATTCTCATATACAGAACTATTTTCCAAATCCGGACAAACTAGCTCCAATCTTCGGTATCGAAGCAATTCTATTGGATTTAAAAGACCCGACTAAAATAATAGGTCATACTCGAGGACCTATATTAGTACCGGAAGAACAATACGAGTTGTCTGGTTATATTGCTAATGTTATTTTTCCAAGTGGAGCACTTATTGAAAAAGATACGTTAAAGATTTATTACGGAGCGGCAGATACAACTTCTTGTATGGCAAGAGTAAACCTTACAGATCTTATTTACAGCATGCATTATAGATATGCAGATACTTATCGTTTTAAAAGATTTTTAGGTAACCCTATAATTGCTCCAAAACCAGAAAACCCTTTTGAGTCAAAGGCCACATTTAATCCAGCATCAGTAACCATAGGTGATAAGATTTATATTCTTTATCGAACTTTATCTGAAGACAACACTTCTACTATCGGTCTTGCTGTCACAAAGAACGGTTACGATATCATAGAAAGACTCGATAAACCTATTTATGTACCAAGAGAGGATTTTGAAATAAAAAAGATTCCTAATGCAAATTCTGGTTGTGAAGATCCACGATTAACGAAGATAGGCAATAAAATTTATATGTGCTATACAGCTTTTGATTCATATGGACCACCAAGAGTTGCTATCACTTCAATTTTAGAAAAAGATTTAGTTGCAAGGAATTTTAATTGGGCTAAGCCATTTTTAATTACTCCTGGAGATTTAGATGATAAAGATACGTGTATTTTGCCGGAAAAATTTAAAGATGGATATTTTGTTTTACATAGAATAAATAGCATGATTTGTGGTGATTATCTTAGTTCTCTTGAGTTTAACTCTGAACCTGTTAAAAAATGTTTGAGAATTTTAGGCCCCCGAATAAATACTTGGGATAGTCTCAAGGTGGGTATCGCATGTCCTCCTATAAAGACCAAAAAAGGCTGGTTGCTCTTATATCATGGCGTTTCAAAGAGTCATAGTACATACAGAGTAGGTGCAGTACTTCTCGATCTAAAAGATCCTGCAATAGTTCTTGCTCGAGGTAGTGAGCCAATCTTTGAACCAGAAGAACAATATGAAAAGATTGGTATAGTAAATAATGTAGTTTTCCCTTGTGGTATGGAGGTTAAAAAAGATTTACTATTCATCTATTATGGTGGAGCAGATAGGGTTGTCGGTGTTGCCACGATGAAACTCGACATTATCCTTAAGACTCTCACAAACAGTATAAAATACTAGGCACTGCTCTAATATGGTATAATGGATACATGCAAATAAAACTTGTATCTAAAAATTTAGAGTTAACGCAAGCGATAAAAGATTATGCAGAAAAGCGAGTTACCAACTTAGGTAAATTATTAACTAAGATAGAAGAAAAAGGAGGAGAAGTAAAAGTAAATTTCGAATTATCAAAAAGCACTAAACACCACAAGCAAGGAGAGGTATTTCATTCTGATTGTACGGTTAATGTTGATGGAAAGAATTTTTATTTGAGTGTAGACAAGGGAGATATCTATGAAGCGATAGATGCGGTAAAAGACGGTTTATTTAAAGAAATAAATAAAGAAAAAGACAAGAAACAAACATTGTATAAAAGGGGAGCGAAGAGTGTTAAAAAAATGATGAAAGGTCTCTCGAAGAGAAATCCTCAAACAGGAACATATAACAAAAAGAAATAAATAAAATCCCCTCAACGAGGGGATTTTATTTTGAGTTAAATTCTTGCCATGTTATTTCCTTTTTTCCTTCGGGGATAACTTTTTTTATTACAAATTTTTCATCTTCTAAACTAGCGTCACTGATGATAATTCGTTTTCCTTCTTTGAAATAAAATATACGAGGCCAGTGAGCATAGGCACGGAATTTATTATAAAGGACTTCAGGATCTTCTTTTAGTATATCCACCAAACCATCTTCTTTTTTTATCTTTTTACAGTAAGTAGCCCCCTCTTCTTCTTGCATTGTTGGTTGTAGTTTGCCGTCTAAAAAATCAGGCAGCATTTTTACTAGTAAACTACCTCCAATTTTTATTAATCTTTTTCTAAGCTCTTGAGCTTTTTCGTCTTTACCTATTTCTACTTTTTCGAGTGCTATTACTGGACCAGTGTCCATTTTATATTCCATTTGTTGTATGGTGATACCAGTTACTTTGTCTCCGTTGAGCACTGCAGATTCGACAGGGGACGCTCCACGCCATCTAGGGAGTATAGAATAATGTATATTAATAGATCCTAGACGAGGCATTTTTATGATTTCTTCGGACATGATTTTCCCATAAGCTACTACAATAAAAAGGTCAGAGTTTAGAGACTTTAGTTTTTCTGTTATTTCCGTGTTTAATTTTTCTGGTTGAATATATGGAATATTATTTTCTTCTGCCCACACTTTAACCAAAGGTGGTGTAAGAATCATTTTCCTTCCTTGTGGTCGGTCTGGAGATGTAACAATAAAAGAAGGGGTGTATCCATTTTCTTTTAAAATATCTAAAGTTTCTTTTGATACATCACCGGTACCAAAAAATACAAATTGTAAATTGTTTGTCTGCATGAATTATTCTTTTTCGTAGCCTGGGATCTCTTCTTCACGTAAATCTTTTGCGTGATCAATGAAAAGAATACCATTTAAATGATCTGTCTCATGTTGAAATATTTGAGCAAGGAGACCACTTCCTCCACGAATAAATTTCTTACCAGTTTCGTCGTACGCTTCTACTGTAGCTTTCTTAGATCGATAGGTTTTTCCATAAATAGGACGAACTGAGAGACACCCTTCAGGCATCCACTCTTTATCACGGGACAGTTTTGAAATTTTCGGATTGATAAACACTATATCTTTAGTTTTGTTTTTAACTTTCACCACTTCTCCCATTTCTGTTTCTTTGCTCATCCTTTCTTTTCTGTTCTCTAGAAAATCCTCTTCAAATATTTTTCCAGACACTACAAAAATACGGAGAGAATATCCAATCTGAGGAGCGGCAATAGCTACGCCATCGTCTTGACTTTTTAAAGAACCAGACATTTCCTTTAATATCTTTTGAATTTTTGGAGTTTTGATCTCGTCGACAGGTATTTCTTTTGCGACTTGATGCAAAACTGCTTCCTCCTTTTGAAGAATTTTCTTCATTGTTTTTATTTATTTTAACTCTTTTAAGTGTTCGAGGAGTTTGCTTAGTTTAACTGTGTTTTGGGACCTATTAGACATATCTCTTACTATGACAGTGTTGTCTATTGCTTCTTTTGCACCAAAGATGAGTGCATAAGGAACTGCTAATTTTTCAGCTATAGCGAGTTGAGCACCAAGAGAATCTTTTGAGAGGGATTGAGCTATTGGTATGTGTGCTTTACGGAGAATCTCTATCACATTGAGACTTTTAAGTTTGGCTTCACTTCCTAATTGGATAAAGTATATCTTTGGTTTTTTCATGATTCGTGGAGCAAGTTTTTTGTACCAAGGAGAAGCGACAATACGGTCTACGCCGATTGCCATCCCTACTGCTGGAACATCTTTCTTTCCACCGACTTGTTTTGCGAGATAGTCATAGCGTCCACCTCCGGCAATTGATAGAGGTGTACCATCTTCACCACCTTTTTCTTCTATAACTTCAAATACTGTACGAGTATAGTAAGCGAGTCCTCGAACGAGATTTTTATTAATATTGTACTGGATACCCATTTCTTCTAAGTATTCCAACACCTCCTTAAAGTGTTTCTTGCAAGATGGGCATAGGAAACTAATAGAGTCTGGTGCTCCTTCGTTGATTTCTTTTGTTTTCTCTTCTTTTGAATCAAGAATTCTAAGAGGATTTGTCTTTAATCTTTCTTTGTCTATCGCGGGGAGGGCAGAGAGATTCTTTTTATAGTAGTTTGTTAGTTCTTTGAGGTATCCGTTACGGCATTCTTTGTCCCCAATTGAATTTATATCAATAGAAAGATTCTCTGCACCAGCTTCTTCGAGAATACTCATACCTGCCTTTATTACAAGTGCGTCCATGATACTTTTATCACTACCTAATGCATCTAGGTCAAATTGATAAAATTGTCGGTAACGTCCGCGTTGAGGTTTATCATGTCTAAAAGATGGGCCGTATTGATAGAACAACACTGGTTGAGGGAGAGATTGCATCCCGTGTTCTATGTATGCACGCATTAAAGATCCAGTGTGTTCAGGTCGGAGTGCAAGCACATCGCCACCTTTTGTCTTTAGAATATACATTTCTTTATCTACTATATCTGTACCATCTCCTACACCACGAGAAAAAACTTCTTCGTGTTCCATCATTGGGGTCTCGATAGGTTTAAATCCGTAGTACACAGCGACTTCTTGAGCTTTCTCAAAGAAACCTTGGAAACTGTAGTATTCTTCATTTTTTATATCACGCATTCCTTTTGGAGATGCGACTTCTCTCGCTTTATTTTCTTTTTTAGGTGTTGTTTTACTCATATATTTAGTTCACTTGTTTATAATCTCCTGGAGCATAGCTTAATGTATTTATTGGTAATAGTCTCAAGAAAGTCTTTCCTATAAATAAATTTCGATGCACTGGACCCCAATATCGTGAATCTGAGCTTGCTGATCTATTGTCTCCCATTACGAAGTATTCATCGTCTTTAAGTTCAGAAGTTAAACTATTGTTAGAAATGTTTTTTACATACGGTTCTTCTAAGATAAATCCATCAGGATGGGCCGCATTGATAATCTTGATAGTGCTTCCTTCGATGACTACTTTTTCATGAGGTAGACCAATGACTCTTTTAATAAAGAATTTTTTAGTATCATTTGGGTATCTGAAAACAACCACATCACCTCTTTGTGGATCACCTAATCTGTAAGAAAGTTCGTTTATTATCAAATATTCTCCATTTTCAAAAGTGGGTACCATAGATGAACCGGACACAACGAAAGGCTGAGCAATAAAAACTCGAATAGGTACAACTATAATTATAGCTAAGGCTGCAAACTTTACGAGCTCCCAAAAAGACTGGGAGTTTGATTGTTTTTGTTCTATTTCCATCCAAATACTATACCACAAAAAACCCTTGACGTAACTATATTTATCATTGTCTAATCATATTTTGTCAGATGTGTCTATTTAATTTTGTTATCATTAAAACATGAAACTAATAATAGGGCTTGGGAATCCAGGAACAGAATATGAAAAGACGCGACACAATGCTGGACGTATTATTGTCGGTCTTATAGAAAAAAAATTAGAAGAAAAAAATATTAAAGCTCTTAAATTTTTAACACCAGATACGTTCATGAATAACTCGGGGAAGGCTGTCGCTCCATTTATAAAATCTAAAAAAGATTTGAGTGAGCTCATTGTCATATACGATGATATAGATTTACCTATGGGTAAAATGAAGATTTCTTTTAATCGCTCCAGTGGGGGACATAATGGAGTAGAGTCTATAATAAAACACGTGAAGAGTCAGGAATTTTTGAGGATTAGAATAGGCATCTGTCCTACAACTCCAACAGGTAAAAACAAAAAACCAAAAGGGGAGGAAAAGGTCCTTAAGTTTTTGCTTGGTGAATTTAAGAAAGATGAGCTTGATGAACTTAAAAAATTATCTAAAAAGATAGTAGAAGCTGTAGTCACTATTTATACTGAAAGCAAAGAAAAAGCTATGAGTTTGTATAATTAAGCAGGATAATCTACTGCTATTTTGTTTTTACCTCGCATGTGTTAATCTAATTTCAAATTCTTTTTATGGATAAATTCTTTAAAGAGCTCCTGTTTATGTGGGAGACAATTGGAGATTTTTTTTCTGGAAACCTTGTCTGGGTTTCTGGGGGTGCATTTTTTAGGAGCATTATCCTAAATTTTGCATTATTTACCCTAATAAAATATTTATTAGGTTGAACGGATTGCCTGCATTCTGAAAAAAGCAGGTGAGCTCGGCGTCTCTAACGTCTACAAACAACCCATCTCAAAAGATGGGTTTTATACTTCTTTTACCGCGTCCATAACAATAGTTTTCTCTTCGTTACGGATCGAGATTTTACCTGTGAAAGCGATGCACTTTTCTGCTTTTAAAATTTGTTCCGATGTTTTATAAATACTAGGAAAAGCGACGACTTCGATACTACCTCCAAGATCGGAGACTTTCAGGAATGCCATGCGTTCATTTTTCTTTGTGATAACTTCTCGGACACTTTCTATAATACCTGCGATGGTTACAGTCACACCGTTGGTGCCTTTTTCTTTTATCTTTTTTATATCAATATCTCTTTTTTCTAATTTCTTTTTTATTCTGTCGAGTGGATGTCCAGAGATGTACAATCCGAGTAATTCTTTCTCCCAGATGAGTTTTTCATTTTTTGTTGCTTCTGTTGCGGGTTTTAGTTTGTATTCTGGAGCTTGTACATCGGTGAGTCCGCCAAACAGAGATATCTGGTTTGCATTTTGTTTACTGGATTCTTTGTTGTAGTTCAACATGTCTTCGAGATTACCTAGAAGTACACCTCTGTCACCAAAGTCATCCATACTTCCGGACTTTATAAGTGCTTCCATGGATTTCTTATTTAGATTTTTGTGTTTAATTCTGTCTAAGAAGTTAGAGATAGAAAGAAACTTTCCGTTTTTATTTCTCTCTTCGATAATTGCGGAACCAATATCAGCACCAAAGTTTTTGATAGTATACAGTCCAAAACGAATGGTTTTATCATCTATATACGTGAAGTCTTGCACACTTTCATTTATATGAGGAGGTAAGACTTTGATACCCATGTTTTCTGATTCATGTACTATTTCAGCGACTTTTTCTACATCACCGGATTCAGCAGTGAGCACTGCACACATATATTCAGCAGGGTAATTCGCTTTCATATATGCAGTCTGATAAGCGACACGTCCATAGCTCGCAGAGTGAGCTTTGTTGAATCCATACGCAGCAAAAGGTTCGATCTGACTCCAGAGTTCTTGTGCTTTTTTAAGTGGCCATTTACTGTGTTCTACACATCCAGTTATGAAATGCTCTTTTTGTTTTTCCATTTCTTCTGGAATTTTTTTACCGACAGCCTTACGGAATTTATCTGCTTCTCCCCAAGAGTATCCTGCTATATGAATAGAGATGAGAAGCAAGTCGTCTTGATATACAAGCACTCCGTATGTTTGCTTGAGTATAGGTTCGAGCATTGGGTCCATGTATTTTACAAGACTAGGATTGTGTTTACGTTCGATATAAAGTGGAATGAACTGAATAGGGCCTGGACGATACAAGGCCACCATAGCATTTATGTCGTGGATAGTTGTCGGCTTAAGTTGTTTTAAGTACATAGTCATACCACTTCCATTTAATTGGAAAAGTCCCATAGTCTCACCGCGAGCAAGAAGTTCGAAAGTCTTTTTATCTTCGACGTCTACGTTTTCTATATCCACCTCAATATTTTTTGTTTGTTTCACTATGCGTACCGCGTCCGCGAGAATAGATAAGTTTCTAATTCCCAAGAAGTCGAATTTTGGAAGTCCGACATCTTCGATCTGATACATGTCATATTGAGTGATGACGTCTCCACCTTTTGGATCGTATTGTACTGGTGTAAATTCATAAAGTGGTTTTGGAGCGATAACTATTCCTGCTGCATGCACAGACATATGCCTGACGCAGCCTTCCATTTTTTTAGCTAAGTCTATAATTTCTTTTGTGATGGCTTCTTTTTCATACGCTTCTTTGAGTTCGGGGACGAGTTCAAAAGCATGTTCTATGGTCATAGGCATTCCTTGAGAACCAACAGGTATCATGCTTGAGATTCTGTCTCCGACTGCGTATTCATAACCAAGCGCACGAGCAACATCACGCACAGAACCCTTGGCCATCATTGTTCCAAATGTTCCTATCTGAGCGACGCGATCTTTGCCATATTTTTGTTTTGCATATTCGATCATCTCTGCTCGTCTGTTGTCGGCATAGTCCATATCGATATCTGGAAGGGATGGACGCTCAGGGTTCAAGAATCTTTCGAAAGGAAGTTTATAAGTAAGTGGATCAACATTGGTAATACCTAACAGATACGTAGTGAGTGATCCTGCGACCGATCCTCGGATATTTGTAAGGATCCTATTTGCACGAGCAAATTTTAATAAGTCTCCCACTACAAGGAAATATGTAGGGTATCCTTTTTGCTTAATAATAGCCAGTTCGTATTCAAGACGATCTACATAATCTTTTGTTTGTTCTAAATTTCTGAAAGGGAAGCCTTTGTAAGCAAGTTCTTTTAATACTTCGTTTGGATCACGATTACCTTCAATAGGAAAATCAGGGAAGTATGGGACTCCAAGTTCTATTTCATAATCTTCACAAAGGTTCGCTACAATTGAAGTATTGTCTACTGATTCTTCAGAGTCTGAGAAATATTTTCTTGCTGTTTCTTCATTTATAAAAGAAAAATCATCATCAGAGAATTCAAATTTACCTTTGTCTTTATTTTCAGCACCAGTGTTTACTTGAAGGAGGGTGTTGTGTGCTTTGTGATCGTCATGGCAAGGATAGTGAGAGTCGGCAGTTGCGACGGTCTTGATATCGAATTTTTTACCGAGTCTTATCAGTTCGTCTCGAAGTTCCTTATCTTTCTCTATATGTGGATGAGATTGAATTTCTAAAAAATAATTTCCATGACCAAATATTTCATCATGTTCTTTAATTATACTTTCAGCTTTTTCTGTATTACCTGCGAGTATTGCGCGCGAGAGTTTGCCTCCCATGCAACCAGATAGGCAGATGATGCCTTCACTGAATTCGCGAAGTAAATCTTCGTCTACGCGAGGTTTGTAATAGTATCCATCGAGATTGGCTGTGGTGACTATTCGCATGAGGTTTTTGTAACCTTTTAAATTTTTGGCGAGGAGTATGAGGTGGTAGCGTTTGTTGTCTATACCCGGTTCTTTGTTGGTGAGTTTTCTTTCTGCAACATAGACTTCACAACCGATGATAGGTTTGATACCCGCTTTCTTGCATTCTTTATAGAACTCAATCGCACCGTACATGTTCCCATGGTCAGTGAGTGCTACTGCCGGCATATTAAAGCTCTTTGCTATTTTTACCAAGTCTTCTACTTTGGAAAGTCCATCGAGCAGAGAGTAGTGTGAGTGAGTATGCAGGTGTATAAATTTGCTTTCCATAATTTTATATAAGGCATTATACATATTTTTTAGAAATTTTGGTATAATGCAGGTATTAAAATTTAGCAGTAATTATTTTTGAAAATATATGGCAGATACAAAAATTAGAGTAGCGATAAATGGTTTTGGACGTATTGGAAGAGCATTCTTAAAGATTGCATGGGAGAGAGAAGATATTGAAATAGTTGCATTGAATGACTTGGGAACTCTCGAGAGTATGGCATATCTATTGAAGTACGATACTGTATACAGAACTTGGAATAAAAATATTGAAGTTAAAGATGGAAATATTGTAATAGATGGGAAGGTAGTTAAAGTAATTTCAGAAAAAGATACTACAAAGCTTCCTTGGAAAGAATTAAATATCGACGTAGTTGTTGAGTCTACTGGACTCTTTGTGGCTTATGAGAAAGCAAAATTCCATCTCGATCAGGGGGCAAAAAAAGTAGTAATTACTGCACCCTCTAAAGGTGACGGTTCTTTCCCAGGAGAGACAATACTGATGTCTGTAAACGAAGATAAATTCGGAACTTGCGACGTAACTTCAAATGCATCTTGTACTACAAATGCTGCGAGCCCTTTAATTGGAATTTTAAGTGAAGCACTTGGGATAGAGAAAGCAATTTTAAATACTGTGCATGGATACACGGCGACTCAAGCACTTGTAGATGGACCAAGTAAAAAAGATTTAAGAGAAGGTCGTGCCGCAGCTCAGAACATAGTACCGTCTTCTACGGGAGCCGCTATTGCTGTGACCAAAGCATACCCAGCACTTGAAAATCTTTTTGATGGTATTTCTATCCGTGTACCTGTGCCCGCTGGAAGTATTGTGGACGTGACCTTTATCGCAAAAAGAAATACCACAGCAGAGGAAGTAAATGAAATATTAAAGAAAGCCTCACAAGACTCAAAGTGGAGTCGAGTGTTCGCTGTGACCGAAGAGCCATGGGTATCTTCTGACATCCTCGGTAATCCTCATGCGTCTATCGCAGACTTGCCACTGACTCGAGTAGTGGGAGGAAATCTTGTAAAAGTTATGGCTTGGTATGATAACGAGATGGGATATACACATACATTAGTAGACCATGTTGTTGCGACAGGAAAGAGTATTAAATAAAATTATGAAAATCTATATTGGGACGGATCATGCAGGGTTTGAATTAAAAGAAAAATTACTGAATTATTTACCAGAGTTAGGACTGGGTTATGAAGTCATTGATAAGGGTGCTTTTATACTTGATCCAAATGACGACTATCCTGACTTTGTGACTGACGTAGCTATAAGCGTTGCAGAAGACGAAGGAAGTATGGGTATAGTAATCGGTGGTTCAGGACAAGGTGAAGCGATGTGTGCAAACAAAGTGGCAGGAATAAGAGCAGTAGTATTTTATGGAGAGAAGTTACCGCTAGATAAAATAGACGTCCAAGGAGATGAAAGTAATGATACTTTCGAAATAGTAAAACTAGCTCGAGAACACAACAATGCAAACATTATCTCTGTTGGTACAAGGTTTGTTACAGAAGATGAAGCAAAGTTCGCTATTGAGTTATTTTTGCGTACAAAATTTTCCGGAGAGGAGAGACATGTAAGAAGGATAAATAAATTCTAATATGGAAATAATACCTGCAGTTTTAGTAAAAAATTACGATGAATTAAAAAACAAAATTGCACTTGTGCGGGGTGTTGTCTCGGTTGTGCAAATAGATATCTGTGACGGTATTTTTGTACCAAGTGTCACCTGGCCATTTTTTGCTCGTTCAACTAAAGGAGTAGGGGAAGATAATGCACTGGACCAGCATTTTCTAAATATTTTAAACGAAAGAGAAGGGATGCCTTTCTGGGAGGATATTGATTTTGAGCTTGATTTAATGGTATCTGATGCAGTAGAGAACTTTGACATTTACACAAAGCTTGGACCCAAGAGAATAATATTTCATCTAGAGGCTGTAAAAGATAGAGAAAATTTCCGAGAATTTTTGGAAGGGATAGATTCATATACTCGTGATGCTATGGAGATAGGTGTCGCTATAGGTCCTGACACCAATGTAGAAGAAGTTTTTCCATTAGTCTCTTGTACTGATTTTATCCAGATAATGGGAATATCACATATAGGTATGCAAGGGGAAGAGTTCAATGAAGAAGTTTTAGAGAACATAAAAATTTTAAAAGAAAAATTTTCAGAAATTATTATCTCAGTAGACGGAGGAGTAAATTTGACTTCAGGAGAAAAGTTAAAAGAAGTTGGCGTAGATAGGCTCGTTTCAGGTTCTGCAATTTTTAGTGCGAGTGATATAATAGGAAAGATAGAAGAGTTTCGAGAATTATAATTTTTATAATGCTTACTCAAGAAAAAACTTTAGAGCTAGAAATGAAAGCGAATGATATTCGTGAGTCTATTATTACTATGCTTGTAGAAGCGGGGAGTGGACACACTGCAGGACCGCTTGGGATGGCAGATATTTTTGCATACTTTTATTTTTATGGTTTGAAACATGATCCTAAAAATACTACCTGGGAAGAGAGAGATCGCCTCGTTCTTTCAAATGGACATATCTGCCCGGTATTGTATGCTTCCATGGCTCATGCTGGATATTTTCCCTTAGAAGAGCTCAGGACTTTAAGAAAATTTGGAAGTAGACTTCAGGGTCACCCCCATAGAGAATTTATGCCATGGCTTGAAAATAGTTCTGGGCCACTTGGTTCTGGTCTCTCACAGGCTTGTGGTATGGCACTTGCTGATAGAATAGACAATAAAGACAATTCTAGATTTATTTATTGTTTTACTGGTGACGGAGAACTAAATGAAGGAAACAACTGGGAGGCAGTTATGTTTGCAGGGAAGCATAAATTAAATAATTTAATAGCTATAGTAGATAGAAACAATATTCAGATCGATGGTAATACAGAGGATGTAATGCCACTCGAGTCTTTAAAGAATAAATGGAGAAGTTTTAACTGGCATGTTCTTGAAATATCTGGACATGATTTTTTTGCTATAGATTCCGCTATTAATCAAGCTCATTCAATAAGTGAAAAACCTACAGTCATTATTGCTCACACTATTCCAGGAAAAGGAGTAAAAGAATTTGAAAGAGATTACAAGTGGCATGGTAAGGCTCCAAGCAAAGAAGAAGCGGATATGGCTTTAAAAGAACTTCGTACACTTGGAGGTAAAATAAAATCAGAACATCAATAGTTTGTAAACTAGCTATAAATAAAAATTATGCTTAATCCAGAATTAAAATTAAATACGAAACTTTTTAATGAAGATTGTGAACAGCAACCTATTAGAAAAGGTTTTGGACAAGGACTTTTAAAAGCGGGAGAAGAAGATAAAAATGTCGTCGCTCTTTGTGCTGATCTGACCGAGTCCACACAGATGCATCTTTTCAAAGAAAAATTTCCAGAGAGATTTGTAGAGATCGGTGTAGCAGAACAAAACCTTGTAACAGTTGCTTCAGGCATGGCGGCAATGGGTAAAATTCCTTTTTGTTCATCTTATGCTATGTTTTCTCCAGGCAGGAATTGGGAACAAATAAGAACAACTATTGCGTATAATGACAGGAAAGTAATAGTAGTTGGAAGCCATGCAGGAATATCAGTTGGACCAGACGGAGGGACTCACCAAGCACTCGAAGATCTTGCTCTAATGCGAATATTGCCTAATATGGATGTAATTTCTCCATGTGATGCAATAGAAGCAAAAAAAGCAACGCTGCAATTAGCACAATCAAAACGACCAGCATACCTGAGACTTGCTCGAGAGAAAACTCCAATCATCACAACAGATGAAACTCCATTTAATTTAGAAAAAGCACAAATATTTTGGATACCTGATTCAGGTTTAGCTTCTGTTGGCATCATCGTTACTGGAGGACTTACATACAATGTATTACTCGCAGCAAAAGAATTGGAGAATGAGGGTATAAAAACAAAAGTTTTAAATCTAGCAACCATCAAACCTATCGACGTAGAAGCAATTTTGAATTTAGTAAAAGAAACTAAATGTATAGTCACCGTAGAAGAACATCAGATTGCTGGAGGAATGGGTTCCGCTGTTGCTGAAGTATTAGCTCAAAACTATCCTACACCAATTGAATTCGTAGGAGTAAAAGATCTTTTCGGACAATCCGGTACACCAAATGAACTCATAAAACATTATGGTATGGATAAAGATTCTATAAAAGAATCGATAAGAAAAGTTTTAAAAAGAAAAAATTAAAATTTATTTAAAATAATATGCCCGAAGATTTTTTTAAACGTGCAAATAATCCAGAAACACCTGATAGAAAAATTAAAAGAGTTAAAACGGTAACATTAGATGATATTACGTTCGATCAACAAGTGTCTGGTACCGAACCAGAAGACAGGGCAATGTTACCAGACGAATGGATTTGTCCCGTGTGTAAAAATTTAAATATAGGTAGTAAACACTGTAGAACTTGTAGTAATTCTGATTATGTAATTTAATCCAATATTTTTACCTTGTATTTTTCTGGTGCATTTTTAAGTAGTTCTTCTAATTTTTCCCTTGAGAGTAGTCCTTTTTGTGCACCTACGTATTGAACTACAGACATAGAATTAATAGGTCCCCAAGCTAGTGCTTCAGGTATAGATTTACCGAGTCCGAGTGCTGCTGTAAAAGTAGAAGCGAAAGCGTCCCCTGCACCAGTACGGTCCACAGCAGGAGCTGTATCAGGATAGATTGGTGTATACCAAATATTTGTTCCGTCTGAAGCATAAGCACCATTTGGTCCGTCAGAAATAGCGACGATTTTTGGACCTAAGTTATGTAATCCTTTTGCTAATTCTTTGATATCTTTAGTTTCTACATTTAATATTTTTTGTGCTTCCTCTAGGTTACAGAAAAATACATGGGTATGAGCATAGATATCTTTTAGTTTTTCAGTACCCAGTGATATCTGGAATGTTCCAGGCTGGAAAGCGAGTTTTGTTTCTGGGTGTTTTTTTAAATATTCTGCAATTTCCATGTGGTAGGGAAGAGAATTTGAAGCAAGAGAACTTAGGTACATCCAAGAAACTTCCACATCTTCTAAGTTTGGAAATTTAAAGTTAAATTCTGCATGTTTTACTAAAATTGTCCGCTCCACTCCAAACCACAACACGTAATGGTAATTTGTTTTCTGTCCTGCCTCGGTCGTTACATAGTCGGTTATGATATTATCTTTCTTTAAAGACTCTAAGCAGTCTTTACCATTTTGATCATCTCCAATATTTGTTATCAAAGCGGAAGTAAGTCCAAGGCGGCTAGCTGATACTGCGGCATTTGGACTATTGCCGACAGCGTTTAGTACATCTACAGATTCATAAGGAATTTTATCTCCAAAAGTAACACAGAGTTCAGCCCCAGGTGTATCTATGCCTGAGTGTACATGAGCTCCTTGTAATTTGATAAATGCATCGATAACTATGTCTCCGATTGCTAAAAAATCTATTTTTCTGTTTTTATTCATGTGTTATGATTATAACATATTATAAAAGATTCAAAAATAACCATACAAATCTATGTTGAAAAGATATTTTGTATTTGTGTTTAGTTTTGCCTCCTTATTATCTTTTAATTTTGTTGGTGCGAGTGTGGTTATAAATGAAGTTCAAATATCTCCGACAGGAGATAGATTTATTGAACTCTTTAATCAAGACGATACAGAGGTAAATCTAACTGATTGGTATATTCAAAGGAAGACGCAAACAGGCACGAGTTTTAGCTCGCTTGTATCCAGTACAAATTTTGAAAACAAAAAAATCAAAGGGCATGAATACTTTTTAATTTCTAGAAGCTTACTCAATAATTCAGATATCGTAGTGAGCACCATGACACTCACTGATTCCAATGTGATTCAGCTTAAAAATCAAAGCGGTGATATCGTTGACAAGCTCTGTTGGGGAGATGTGACTGATTGTGGAACGGTTGTCGCAAACCCTACTGAAGGGAAAAGTGTCGCTCGAGGTACAGGTGGAGTGGTTATAGGAACACCGACACCTAAAGCAGCGAATAGTACTTCAGTCGGTGCTTCGGAACAGCAACCAAATGAAGGAGCTCAGACCGATACATCTACTGGAACTACTACATCAGGATCAGGTTCTTCTATAAGTAAAACTGTAGAAGGAAAAATAATTACAAAAGTTGCAGTTAAAAGTATCGCGTTTGCGGGACTGCAAACGTCATTTCAGGCAAGTACCTTAGGCAAGGATGGATTACCGCTTTTTTATGGTAGATACTACTGGAATTTTGGTGATGGTACCTCACAAGAGACAAAAGTAAGTGATGGCGGGATGGTATCGCATACGTATTTTTATCCTGGTGAATACACGGTAATTCTAGAATATTACATAAATAGTTATGGAGAAATTCCAGATGCAACAGACACAGTAAATCTAAAAGTAACAAGCGTAGAAGTTTTTATTTCAAGTATAGGGGACCAGAAAGATTTTTATATTGAACTTTCAAACAACACTGGGAACGACATTGATATTTCAAAATGGATCCTCGTCTCGGGAGAAAAAAGATTCTCATTTCCAAAAAATACTTATATAGGAGCAAAAAAGAAAACCACATTTTCTCCCGCAGTAACTGGTTTTACTTTCTCTGACAAAAATAATCTAAAGTTAGTAAATCAAGATTGGAAAACTATTTTTGATTACGGCTCTACTGTGAGACCTATTCAAGTTGTATTACCGATAACTTATTCTTCAAGTAAAAAAGTAGCTCAAAAAGAAAATAGTTCTTCGTATACAATCACATTAGGAGAAAAAGAAGAAGACATAGAAAAAGATACGTTGTTGAATGCTCTTGTTGCACGTGGTGTTCAAAATAATACACCAAAGACTGGTACGTACCTGTATATTATTTTCTTTATTATTTTAATTTCTCTTGCGGGTTTTCTGGTATATATTCTTCGTAGAAGAAAATTTGGGACCAAAGAAGGTGACGACTTTGACATTTTAGATGAATAACTATATCCTATAAACCATGTTTAAAAATTTTTTACTTAAAAAGATGCTTCGATTAAAAGGCGTACCTGAAGCTCAAATAGATATGTTCGTAAATATGATGGAAAAAGACCCGGAGCTTTTCCAGAAAATTGCACTTGAAATACAAGAAAAAGTTAAAGGTGGGATGAGCGAGATGGATGCAGGTATGGTAGTGATGAAAAAGTATGAAGCAGAACTCAAAAAGTTAGTGTAAATATCCTTAAATATAGATAAATTTTAATTATATATTTTATAGAGAGTTATACACATAAAAAAATGGCTTAAAGCCATTTTTTTCTTCATCAAGTTAAGATATAATATCTATATCCAGTAATGGTAATAAATAAAAAACAAAAAGGAAAAAGTAAATCCGTAAGGGCAATTTTGTTGATTGCTCTTTTCTCCTTTGTGTTTGTTTTAAACTCTATTTTCTATACTTTGTCTTTTGCAGCAGCAGGGGTTCCTCTTATAATAAATTTTCAAGGAAGACTCTTGAACTCTAGTGGTAACCTTTTGGGTGGAGCGTCCGGTACAAACTACTGTTATAAATTTTCTATTTACGATGCTGCGTCCGGTGGGTCTAAAATATGGCCAGCGGGTAGTCCTTCGACTATGACAATACTCACTCGTGAAGGAGTGTTCGATGCACCAGTCGGAGACGTTAGTGCAGGAGGGGATGCACTAACTTTAGCTTTCACTGATGACCAAGCTTTTATGAATGTCGAAGTATCTGCTATTGGAGCTGGAAGCTGTACTTCAGGAGATGAAAGTTTTGAGACTCTTACTCCACGTCAACAAATTGTTTCTTCTGCTTTTGCTATAAATTCAAAAACTGTTGGGGGATTCACTCCAGCACAATCTGCAACCGGTAGTCAGATACCAGTTCTCACTTCTGGGTCGCTCGTACTCGGAGATACAAATCCAGGGATTAAAGTTATAGGATCTAATACTCTCACTTTACAAAGTGGTGTTACTGGAGACATTCAGTTTTATAGTTCATCAAATAAAATTACTTCATCTGGTGATTTAACGATAGCAGGACTTGCAACTACTGTCGGACTTACTTCTACTGGTAATGTTTCTATTACTTCTTCCAACACAACTCAAAATACCACATCATCTGCTCTTGCTGTGAACTTAAATTCACTTACTTCCGGTACCGGAATATACGCAGCTTCTTCCTCTTTGACTTCCGGTTCACTGATGAATTTATCAATTACAGGTACAGGAGCACAAACAGGACAAAAGGGTTTAAATATTTCTCTGCAGGGTGCCAATGCTGTAGCAGGTCGAACCACTTATGGAGCGTATATTTCAAATGCTCATACAGGAACTTCGGTAAATATTAGTACGTACTCTACGGCTAGTGGTGGTGCATTCAATGTGGGAGGGTATTTTGATTCTGCCGGTTCTGGAGCAACTAATACAGGTATTTATGCTTCAGCTTCAGGTGGTACAAATAATTACGCAGCTATTTTTGAAAATGGGAACGTGGGTATTGGAACTACTGCACCAACAAAAGCTCTGAGCATAGAAGGTGCGATGAATTTCTTAACATCCGGTGTTTCTCGTGGAATTGTTGGTCCGCCTACGTGGGACACTTCTTATGTAGCTATTCAAAATGGAACCTTAGCAGAAAGTACCTCTAATACGGCTTTAGCTCAAAATGTATCTGGTGATACTATACTAAATGCCGCTACTGGTAGAACGCTTTACTTAAGGATAGGTAATGCTTCTTCTATGACATTGCTATCTGGTGGTAATGTTGGTGTAGGGACAACAGCTCCAGATAAAGCTTTAGAAATCAATTCATCCACGGGTGCGAATTTACGTTTGACTTACAATGACTCAAATGGTTCTGCTACGAACTATGCAGATTTGCAAACTACAAGTGCTGGATATCTCACCGTAATTCCAAGTGGTGGACAGACAGATATAGGCACTAGAGCTGGAAGTGACGTGACGTACGGAACCTTAAATGTTTTTACCCCAGATGGAGCAACTAGGGGAATAAAGATAACTACAGGTGCAACATCTATTACTCAATCTCCGTTTAGCATCTATGATTCAGCCGGTTCTCTAAAAGCATCTATTGATACTTCATGGCGATGGAATTCTGTTGCAGGATTCGTTGCTCCAACTTTCTATACAGATACATGGCAGCCTTATACGGGTTCTGTTGACTTTAATATTAACCCACCTTCCACAAAAAATGTTAATTTAAATGTTGCAGGTGGAGGTCAGGTAGTAGTAACAGGTGGTATGAAAATTGGAACAACAACAGCTGCCTCTACCATTGTTGCAGCAAACACCACAGGTGGATCAAGTAATCCAGGAATTATTTTTGATACAGCAGGGAATTACTGGGCAAACAGTCAACAGATATATTCTTTCCGAGAAAATGGAACAGAATTTTTCTCTATTGATGGTATCGGAAATATAAAAGCTCCAGCAGGAAATTTTACAACTTCAAGCACTACCCCAGAATCCGGAACCGACTCTTTCATTGGTCATGGTATGCGTCGTGCAAATACTGCTGCTGGATTTAATTTCGCATGGGGCGAATCAATAGTGTCGACCACTGAGCCAGGAATAGACTTATTCCCGATAGGTAGTAGTCATATAACAAATGGAATTCTTTTTAGATTATCTAAAGACAGTGCACGCACTGACGTGGCTTTACAAATAAATGGAGATGGAGGCATAGGGGTAAACACTACTCCGACTTCAGATTATTTATTTAATATAAATGGTAATACTACAAATGATAACAGTAGAATATTAAATATAACTCAAGCAAACAATTCAGATGAAGACAGTAGTTCTATATATATAACAGCCACCCCAACATTAGGATCAATAGCAGCTGAGCGCACTGTGAGAGGATCTTATCTGAGTTTGACTCCAAGCTTAACCATTGCTGGGGGTGGTATTTCTGGTAATGTTTTTGGTGCAGAAACTGCTATAGATTTATCTTCTGTTACTTTAGGAAATACAACGGGTGGTATAAATTCTGTGAATTATGGTAGCAGTGTGAACATTACAGGTACTCCAGTACTTAATGACACTCTTGCTGGTGATGACACTTTTCTAAGTGTATACGGTGCCTCTACAAATGTTCAAGTTTCTCCTACGTTAACAAATATTGGAAATGCTGAGTTTCTAAGTTATGGAGCTTCTTTTAATAATGCTTCTAGTTCGCTTGGGAATGCAAATTTGTTAAGTCAAGCAACCGGTATTTATGTTTCTTCTGCCGGAGCCTTAACAACAACTGGAACGACATCACATTATGGTGCACAAATTACTGCAGGGGGTACTGCAGATACAAATTATGGATTATATGTTAGTAGTTCTGGAGCCACTACAAATTATGCTGCGATATTTGCATTAGGCAATGTAGGTATAGGTGATGTGGACCCGGCATCACTCTTTACAGTAGGTGCAGGGGATTTATTCCAAGTAAATAGTAGTGGTGCCATAGCTGCAGCGACAGGAGTTACTTCATCTGGTACCATTACATTCTCTGGACTTGGAGGAGGTGGATCACAGTGTGTTCTTACAGACAACTCAGGAATACTTTCTGCTGGTAGTTGTGGAGGTGGAGGAGCAACTTTGGACAGTGCTTATACAGCAGGTAATACAATAGGTACAGACAGTGGTAATAATGTAATTATAAACTTAGCCGAGGTGGCAACTCCGACAGAGTTTGTGATAAATAATCTAGATACAGCTGGAGTCAATGCAGTGCAGATAGACAATGGTATAGCTTCAGGAACACTGACAAATGGACTTTTGTTAGAGCAGTCTGGTGCAGGCACTATGACTTCCGCTATTCAGATAACTGAGACAACAGGCACTATCACAAATGGTATTTCTGTTACTGGAACTCTTACAAATATTTTAAATACCCCTACTCTTGATATTACAGGAGCAGGAGCGATAACAGGAGTGACTGGTATATCAGGAGGTGATGTAGTAATAGATTTTAATGATTTTGTTGTAGACGTAGAAGGTTTTACTGTTATTGCACCAGACGCTACGGGAGATGCATTGAGTATTATCTTTGGTGCAGCTACTGATTTGCAAGCAATTGTGATAGATGCTGCAACAAATGCGTCTACTCAGACAGAAGGGTTAATACAAATAACTTCAGATACTTCTACTGACACAGCTATTGCTGGAGTAGGACTCACTTTAGTGGCTGTTGATGATGATGCTGCAGATATACTTTATGGTCACCGTACAGATATAACAATCCAAGAAGATACTACAGACAAGGATACAGTATATGGAAACTACGTAGGATTTACTCAAAATGATCCAAACTCAACAGGGTATGGATTTGCTGTTATAGCAGAAGATGCTGGTACTTCACCTCTTGCTGTAGGTCTGCTTATTCAAAATCTCCAAGCCACTGATATAGACATAACAGATGGTATTTTGATACAAGCTACTACAAATGATTCTATTTTAGATGCTATAGATGTATCAGATGCAGAGATCACGAACGCTATAAACATAGGCACGAATTTACTTGTAGCATCTGGAGACTCTATCAATGACTTCACTGGCAATGGCTTAGTTGTATCTTCAAATGCTCTTACTGTAGACACCACTCTTGGAGCTGATGGGCTTTCTGCTACGACTTCATCTGGTTCAGGACTTGAAACATTGGCGACAGGAGTAGCATTACTCCAAGGTTGTGCACATGATGAAGTTTTGAAATGGAACGAAACTTCAGACGTTTGGGCTTGTGGGAAAGACAATGATTTAATTACTTTGTCTTGGGCTGAAACAAATTTGACTGCTTCACAAACTGCTCTACAAATGGACAGACCAAACGCTACTAACTTAAACACAACTACCTCTGAGGCATACATGCCTTATGCTGGAAGTATCGTTGGTATAGAAGTCGGAGGTAGTGCTGCTCGTACTGCTGGTACTGCTACTTTTGAAGTATATAAAAATGGTGCTGCTACAGGATTAACTGCTGTTATAAATGGAACAAATACTCAATACGTAAGAACTACTCAAGTTCCAGGGACTGATACTTTTGCAGCAGGAGATTATATAGATGTGAGAGAGACTACTACAGGAACCTTTGCTCCTACTACTTCTGAATACGTAGCTACTGTGTGGCTAGAGATAAACGAAGGAGCTGACTTAGCAGAGTTATACAATATAGAAGATGTCAGTATTGAGTCAGGTGATGTTGTTGCAATACACCCATTCCTTGAAAATGGCATAATGAAAAGTAATAAAGCGTATCAGAAAGAAATTTATGGAGTAATTGCAACCAGACCGGGGGTTATTTTAGGTCAAAAAGAAATAGGAGACATAAGCATGTCTCGTGCGGTTGCTCTAGCTGGACGTGTGCCAGTCAAGGTAACTAATTCAAATGGTGTTATTAAAAAAGGTGATTATCTTACAAGTTCAGACATACCAGGAGTTGCAATGAAATTGACTAAAAATGGTATGTCTATTGGTATTGCCATGGAAGATTTTTATGGAGATGATGTTGGTAAAATAAATATGTATGTTAAAAATGGAGTAGTAAATGGTGATACAGAAAGTGTATTAGAAAATTTAGAAGGTTTGTCAGGAATAGAAACAAATAAAATAACCCTAAAGGGGCTGAATAGTATAGAACTAACATCAGAAAGTATAAGTGCACTTTCTAGTGCGATAGATTCTCTCAAATTTGAGAATTCAAAACAAGCAGATGATGTAATTATGCTTAATAACAAGAACGAATCATTTGAAAATAAAATAATAAATATAGAGTCTGCTATGAGTTTAGGCATGTTTGAAAATAAAAATAATCTTAATTTAGAAACGTTAGTGGTGGGAGGGGAGGTACAGTTTAATGGACTAACATTCTTTAACTCAAGTACGGTGTTTAATCGAAATGTTACATTTGGTAATGTTGTAGAATTTACAACTCCACCACTTTTCAACAAAGACACAGCCGGTTTTGCGGTAATAAAAGCAGGAAGTAAAAAAGTGGAAGTAGTTTTCGAAAATCCGTATATAGCTCAGCCTGTAGTGAATGCGTCTATTTCTTTAGAGGATTCAGTTAATCCCGCTACAGAGACTACCCCAGAAGTAGTGAATACTATGACAGACGAACAAGTTGAAGAATTTTTTAGCCAAAATATAGAGTACTTGATTACAAATAAAACTGAGAAAGGTTTTGTAATTAGAATAAATAAAGTAATTACAGAAGACGTACTATTCTCATGGTCAGCTTTTGCCGTAAAAGATCCAAAGATTTTTGAAAGTGTGTTGCCAGGACTTGTAATCGAGCAAGTTATTGAAGAAAATGAACCTACTCCTTCAAAGGTCATTCCAACTCAAAACTCAACACCAGATGAAGCAATAATAGAAGAAACATCAGTATCCGAAGAAACAAATGAGACTATCGGTGCTCCAGAAGTTTTTGATACAGCAGAAACACCAGAACCTTCAACAGTTACAGATACACAAGAAAATCTAAATGCACAGGTGACAGAAGTTCCTGCAGTGTCTACTTTCAAAGAGACAAGAGCAGTAGAAATGAGTAATGCACCAGAGACTTTGATTGCGGAGTAGTATCCTTTGAGATATAATTCTAAACGTAGTTAAATCACATTTATGTTAAGAAAAAAATCATTTAGAATTCTGTTGTTATTAGTTACTTTAGGAGCGATAGGCCTTGCAGGGTATTTTTATTATGAACTCAATAATCTTAAAAATAATCCTCAATCAATAACTAAGAAAGAGGTTTCAGACCTTGTGGATAAAGTTTCTCGATTAGTTTTGTTACCCGAGAAAGAGATACCCACAGTAGCCACTGTGTCAGATTTAGAAAAACTCAAAGATCAAAAGTTTTTTGCTAAAGCTCAAAAAGGAGACAAGGTACTCATCTATGCAGAAGCAAAGAAAGCATATTTATATTCTGTAACAAAAGACAGAGTTATAGATATTGCACCCCTCAATTTAGGAAACAAAAAAGAATCAAATACAGAAATACAAAATAGTAATGACAGTAGTCTTATTATAGAGTAGTTTTATTTGGTTAATATTCTAGTCTCTTGCTATAATGGGCTACATGGCATACTTAAATTTTTATCTAAAAAAGAGAAATATTCATATGTTTGTTTTTTTGATACTTTTAGTATTGGGTATTTTCTTTTTCAAAAATAAATTAAGTCTCGTTGGTCAGAGCACAGATAACAAGACAGTAAGTGAAAGTAAAATGTTAGCAAGAAAGGTGGGCAAGATAATGTTTGTGCCGAAGGATGAAGACCCTACCATAGCTACAGTTACAAATCCAGAAAACTTAAGAGGACAATCTTTTTTTGTGGATGCAAAAGTGGGTGATAAAGTTTTAATCTATAAAAATGCGAAAAAAGCTATTTTATATGATCCAATAGCTGATAAGATTATCACTATTGCACCACTTATCCTAGGTGAGCAAGATTCTACCGGATTAAATACTCCTGTATTTAAGTATTAATTTCTAAAATGGTCAGATGAGAAATATTTTTAAAATTAAAAAATTAAACATTTTAAAGACGACCCTATATTTCTTTTATATTTCTTTTATATTTCTTTATTTTTTTTCTAATGGTCATGCTGTTGATTTAACTAGTACTAATTTTATCGTTCGAGATCCAATTATAGGTACTGGTGGAGACTATGGTACTTCTAGTAGCTTTAAATTATATTCAGCAGGTAACACCCTTCTCTCTGGTGTAGGTTCTTCCGCTACCTATATAGGACATTATGGTTTTTTATACTATCCTTTTATAACTTTAGGTACTTTGTCTGCTGTAGCTTCTGGGGCTGATGCAAACCTTTCTTGGCCAGTATCTGCTGCAGGTCAAGGCTGGACAGTATCCGGATATAATACTGGTAAAGCTGCAGTTTCTGGCGGGCCATATACATATACTTCAGTAGGTAACGTAACAAGCTATTCATATACTGGACTGACTCCAGGAAATTATTGTTTTGTTTTGCAGACATTGGATGGTCTCGGAAATGTAATTGGTACTTCAAATGAGTCTTGTATAACCATACGTCCTACCCTTACTTTTTCGATACCTACTACAAGTGTAAATTTTGGTACCCTTTCATCTACTGGTCCAAGATATGCAAATGCAACGACGGGTAGTGCTACTGATGTGGTTGCTCACACTATGCAGGCTAGTAGTAATGCTTCTTCAGGATACGTCATTACCTACAAAGGTCCTACATTAACTTTCGGTACACATACGATAAATGTTGCTTCTAGTGTTTCTGGAGATGGTTCGGCGGGCACAGAACAATTTGGTATGTCTTTGTCTACCACCGGGTCAGCTACCATACCAGCAGCATATCAACAATCAGGACCAACTAGAACTTTCGTAGACAACACTACTACGAGCATAGCTAGCACCTCAGGGATTACTTCGACAGAGACATTTAGCAATCATTACTTAGCAAACATTTCACCTGTTACAGAAGCAGGACCCTACTCTACCACAATAACTTTCATTGCCACAGGAACTTATTAGTTATCCACATTAAAAATAATGGTGCAGTTAGTTATTTATTGGTATAATCTAATTAATTTTTGTGCAAGTCGCACAATTTTATTGTTTAATAAAATTATTATCAGTTAGTATTAAAAATATGAAAATTTTAAAAAAAATTACCAGTTTATCACTTATTATGATGTTAATGGTACTAACATCAGGTGTTGTTAATGTTAATAAAGCTTTAGCCGCTTCTATGACGGCTTCCAAAGATACAGCTACAAGACTAAAAATAAGTACCACAGCTGATCATACTATAGTGACTACTCTCCCTACTGGTGTTGATTTTGATTCTACGGGTAATACTGATATGTTGCGTTTTGATTTTGCTTCTACCTTCAGTACTTCAGGTACATGGGTCACAGGAGACTTCACATTTAACGATGGTACAGCTAGAACGGTTCAAGCTGTTGCACAAGGTGCGGGTACCGTAGATTGTACAGTGTCAGCTGGTGTGAACAATGTCTGTGTGGCTATAGACACTACCGGTTTTGCTTTTTATGTAAAACCTTCTGCTACGTACACAGCATCAGCAACTGCTGCAACTATAACATTTACTATTGATGGAACTACTACTGATGGAACTTTAACAAACCCTGCTTCAGCAGGTTCAGCAGCTCTTGATCTTGCAGCTTGCGATGAAGTAGCTTCATGTACAACTTCATTTACTTCTTCTCATACAGCAGCCACCGCTCTTGGAATTGCAGATGATGATCAGGTTACCGTGACTGCCACAGTGAATTCTTCCCTTACTTTTGACTTAGATGCTAACACTTCTGGAACTGGAGACACGGTAGCCCCATATACTGTGGCTTTAGGTACTATTACTACTGTAGATACTCGTGTGTCTGGTGCAACAGATTCAGTAAACAGAATAATGATGGATCTAGATACTAACGCTGCTTCTGGTGTGGTTGTAACTGTAAAAGATGCAAACGGCACAAACGGTCTTGTCTCTACTTCTGTACCGGCTGATAATATAAACAGTGCTGACGGTACTATGGCTGATGGAACAGAAAATTATGGACTTTGCGTTATTTCCGTAACTCAAACCCTTGGTACACTTTCAAAAGCATCTCCATATAACTCAGGAACATGTGCTGCTGATTCAGAAACAAATGATATACAGGCTTTAACGACTTCAGGAGAGAACATCGTAAGTTCAGCTGCTCCTATATCAGGTGGACGAGCACAAATAGCGGTAAATGCTGCTATAAGTGGTATTACACCTGCTCACTCTGACTATACAGATACCCTAACCTTTATTGCAACTAGTACTTTTTAAATTTTAATCGACTTTGATTATAATGAAAAATTATTTAAGTGACAGAAAAATTTCGCTAATAACTTCTCTATTTTTTGCACTATTTATTTTATTCAGTGCTAACCAGGTGTTTGCTCTTAGCTTATCTCCTGTTAGATTTGAGTTACAAGGTGATCCCGGACAATCTGTATCAGGAGAAATAATCTTAACTAACGAAACTGACTACCCTCAGACTTTCTATTCTTCTTTCTCAAACTTTGAAGCTCAAGGTGAGTCAGGTAACCCTGCTTTTGTTGTTCCTAAAAATGATTTAGGTACATGGATATCTACTTCAGATATTGTTAATCTAGAACCACATGTTACTAAAAATGTTCCGTTCACTATAGATATACCAAAAGATGCTGAGCCAGGAGGTCATTTTGCTGTTATCTTTTTTGGAGATACACCCGTAAATAATACTGGTGGTGGTGCAGTATCAGTTGGATCACAAACCGGTGCACTTGTCTTACTTTCTGTTAGTGGAGATGTAAAACAAGCAGGAGGAATGACAGCTTTCAACTTAAAGAACAATAAGCATTTTTATAATACTTTACCAGTAGATTTTGAATACAAATTTAAAAACGATGGAGGTGACCGCATTAAACCAGATGGTTTAATTACAGTTAGAAATATAATTTTTTATCCAAAAGTTAAGTTAGATGCTAACCCAAGTGAAGGGAATATACTTCCTGGAAGTACTCGAAAGTTTGAGATTAGTTGGATAAATTATTCTAGACCAAAAGACTTTACTCCTTCTTCAAATGTTTTTACTAGATATATAGAAATGGTTAAATATCAATGGCAAAATTTTGCTTTTGGTCCTTACTTTGCAAAAATACATCTTTCTTATGCTGGTTTAAATTTTGGTGACGGTAGTACCTTGTTTTTCTTTGTATTCCCTTGGCAACTTCTTATATTGATAGCTTTTGTATTAGGTGGATTGTATGTAATTGGAAAGAAAGTTCTCATACGTTACAATGCCCACATTATAGAAAAAGCTAAACAAAATATGAAGTTGTAAACTTTTCTTTAATGAAACATATAATATTCAAAAAGACAATTATTGGTGTTTCGCTATTTTTCTTTTTAATTTTTTCTATTTATTCGTATACTTTTGCTTTTGATATAACTTTTAGCGAAGATGTGAGTGTAACAGCACAAGTAGGTTCTATCATTACTTCTCCTAGTGGAGGGTCTGGATCCGGTTCGGATAATCCTATAATGTTGCCAGAGACAAGTGTGCTCTTTTCTGGTATAGCTTACCCAAATGCCATAGTTACTTTACTTAAAGATGGAGTAGAAAAAACTAAAGTAACGGCAAACAAAGATGCTTATTTTTCAATAACATTGTTCGAAGAGTATGAGAATAATGCTCTATATACTCTTTTTGCAAAAGATATAGAAGGCGGGCGTTCATTACTGTTAAATTATCCAATTGTAATTCATACTGGGTACACAACTTATGTTAATGGTATATTGTTTCCCCCTACTATAAGTACAGACAAATTAGAAGTTGCATTAGGTGATTATCTGTCCGTGTTCGGATATGCTGCACCAGAAGAAGATATGAAGATTTTTTTTGAAGGACCTCAAAAAAAATCTTTTGCTTTAAAATCAAATAAATTAGGAAAGTATGCACTTACACTACCTTTATCTGGTTTAGTAAAAGGAGATTATGTTGTTTATGTAAAATATGAAGCACACACTAGAGTTAGTAAATTGATTAGATTCGTAATTGGAGAAAAGAATGTTCTAAATACAAAAGAAATTACTGATATACCAGGGGATTGTAACGCAGATAGAGCCATAAATCTTACAGATCTTTCTATCTTATCTTTTTGGTATAAAAGATTAAATCCACCTAAGTGTGTAGACGTAAACGCAGATAAATTGATAGATTTAGTAGACTTCTCTATAGTAGCTTTTTATTGGACAGGATAATTACATATGATCAAAAAAATTATTTTATTTTTAGTTATACTGTTTTCTTTTTCTACAAATGCACATGCTGCATCTCTTTTTTTGGATTCACCAACAGATATTAAAAAAGACCAAATTTTTGAAGCTAATATAAAGTTAGACTCTATGGGAGAAGTGGTAAACTCTTTTTCTATTAGTTTAGCGTACCCAGTAGAATTGCTTACCTTCAATGGATATAAGGAGGATTCTACTGTGATAAAGATGTTTATAGAGAAGCCAAAGGTTGTTAATGGTAAAATTTCTTTTAGTGGTATTATTCCCGGTGGTATTTCTGGATTTTACGATCCCAATAAAAAAGATGTAAACACACTACCAGTTATAACATTACTTTTTAAACCAAGGAATGCTGGTGAAGGAGTCTTCTCTTTTACAGACATACAAATACTTAAAAATGATGGTTTGGGTACTAGCTTGTCTACCCAAAGTTCTGATAAAAATATAAAGGTAAATTCTGTAGAAGAATCTATAAAAGAAGAAAAGGACAGCATAAAGCCTCTTCCTTTTAATATACAGTTAATAGAAGCATCTAGCCTGTCAAATACTCCACTCATGCTGTATTTTAATACAAGGGATTTAGATTCTGGAATAAAAAATTATCAAATAAAAATTAATAATACTGTTTGGATGAACGCAGAGAGTCCTTATGTCATCTCAAGAGGATTTTTTGCAAAAAACTTCACAGTTAGGGCTTTTGATCATGCTGGTAACTACGAAGACGCTCATCTTCGTTTGGAGGGTAAATCGTTTGATTTTATTACCCTAATTATATTAGTATTAATCGTGTTTGTCTTATGTCTCTCTTATCTGTTAATATGGAGAAATGGTAAATTCGATTAGAAATCTTAATATATTTATATTTATCGGAGTACTTTTGTTAAGTCCAAGTATTTCTTCTGCAGATAATTCTAGGTTGTTTTTTAGCAATCCTCCAAAACAAATAGAAGAAGGAGAGAGGGTTACTTTTGATATAAATATTGAATCCAAAACTCAATCCATAAATGCTATATCTGGTGTTGTATATTTTCCTTCTGAATTATTGCAAGTTGTATCTGTTTCTAAAGAAAAGAGTTTAATCAATTTTTGGACACATGAGCCAAAAGTTTTTAGAGACAAAATATCTTTTGAAGGAGTCATTTTAAATCCTGGGTTTCAAGGGTCTAAGAGTAAAATTTTTAGTATTACCTTTGAAGCTAAAAATAAAGGTACAGCAAATCTAGGCTTTACTGAGGGTTCAGTCCTTGCAAATGATGGTATGGGTAGCAATGTTCTTACCTATCTAGATAGGGTGATTTTTAAAATAATAGGTGTAACGTTAAAGCCTGATACCACTGTACCTCAGCTACCTAAAAAAGATTTAGCTGAAATACCTAAAATAAAAAAAATTGCAAAATTACCCATAATCACAGACTATCCATCTTTTGTGAACTCAAAAGAAAAATTACATTTAGAAGGTGAAGGTGAACCAAATGCACTGACAAAAATCGTCTTTGAAGATGTGTCTGTAAAATCTATTGGAGAGAGGTTTATGGAATTTGTGCAGACAGAAAAGAAAAAGTTAGACAGCGTATTGGTTAAAAATAATGAAGTTGGTAAATTTGATTACGTTAGTCCCTCTGATCTATTAGCTGGTGTTTATAACGCTACTCCCTTTTTAATAGAAGAAGAAACAAACACTGAAAAACCAGGTTTTGGTGTTCAACTTTTTGTGAAGGACAGTAAAATAGTTAATTACCTCATTGTAGCCATAAATGTACTTGGGTTACTTATTCCTATTGTTACATTATGTGTGATAGTATATTTCATACCATGGTATTCATGGAGAAAAATGAGGGTTCTGAAAAGGAAATTAGGATTAGAAGAAGAAAAAATAGAGCTTATAGGTATTGACTTAGAAAGACAGAGTAATCAAAGGGTGGACAGGAGTGTCTCTTTTAAAGAAGAAAATATATTAAAAAAAGAATAGTTGCATCTAAATGAAAGATAAAATAATTTTAAAAATTATATATGTTTTTGCTTGTATCGGTTTTATTTTCGTATTGGTTTTTCTATTAATGCAATTTGGGTTACTTAATGTTCGTGGTTCTATTAAAGAGAGAAATCAATTTTTTGGACAAGTAAAGAAAACAGACAATACAAACGGATGCTTGCATGCCCCAGAGACGCAAGATGAAGAAGTGCTGTGTGCTTGGGTTGATACCGCAGAATGGGAAGTGGTTCGCGAAGGTTTAAAAAAAGATGCATCTATAATACAAGACGTCTCGCAGAAAACTGGTGTGTCGGCTCGGATGATTGCCGCATCTGTTGTCCCTGAGCAGATAAGGTTCTTTACTTCTAATAGGGAAAGTTTTAAAAGATATTTTGAGCCTATGAAACTTTTAGGTTCAATGTCTCAGTTTTCTCTTGGTGTGTCTGGTATCAAACAAGAGACTGCGAATGATATAGAAAAATATGCAAATGACTCAACTTCACCGTTTTATCCTGGAGGAGGATTCGCAGAACTGCTTGTCTATCCAAATGGTGTAAACCACGACACGGAACTTTACAATAGGCTTACTGATTCAAAAAACCACTATTATTCTTATCTTTATACTGCCATTTATTTAAAAGAGATAGAAACACAATGGAAGAATGCTGGGTTTGAAGTAGGTGATAGGCCAGATGTTTTGGTTACACTCTTTAATCTTGGTTTTAAAGCATCCAATCCTAAACCAAATCCACAAGTTGCTGGGTCTCTAATCTATGTCGGAGGTAAAAATTATACTTTTGGAGTACTAGGTAGTTCATTCTATAATTTAAATGAACTTATAGATATATTTCCAAATTAATGACTTTTAATTTTAATTTTGTTATATTCTATCAATGTCATTATCTATAGGCATTGTATGAACGCAACACGACATATACCCGATAAGGTTATTCCTTTCTATTTCACTATTAAATTACCACCGCCTTTAGTTAGAGGGGTGGACTATGGATTCAATTCAGTTGCAAAATAAGGGTGTTCTAAAATTTTAATTTATAATTAAATATAAATTTATTACTAGAATATTTTATCTCACCACCTATAGGTATAATATTTATCGGGTGAGTGTGTCCAAAATCTACATTTGCCACAATAGGAATATTTTTTAATGCCATTTTATTTGCAATAATACTCTCCAGATCTTCTTTATTTATATTTGAATCTGTATCAAATCGGCCAATGACCAAAGCTTTGATCTTGTTAAAGTTGGGTTGTAAGGTTAATGTCTCTAACTGTCTATCAAACTCTCCCTTATCATCCAATGAATAGTGATCCCACTCAATAAATAAAACTTTATCAGTTAAGTTTGGAAAAAATTCCGTACCGAACAAAAGACTAAAGCTAGGTAAATTTCCACCCACAGCAATTCCTGAAAAGTCACCTGGATTAATGCTCCATAAACCTGAATTATCAATAATTTCTCTTTTTTCTCCAAACAATGCGCCGTAATACTTATCACTTACCTTAGCTTCATAAGATTCTTCTTGTTTTAAGGCAGCAGATAGACTGTCGGTGGTATTTGGTAAAAGAAGTGATGAACACAACCATCTGTAATTTATTCCCAGATATGATGTTAAACCGGTTTTAGTAAATATAGCATTACAAAGAACTGTAACATCTGAAGCGCCAAAAAAAGGCTTAGGATTGTTTTTAACTAGATCCCAATTTATATTAGAAAGTATTTGATTTGAATTCGTCCCCCCATGATAGGCCATTATTAAATTCACCTCCTTATCTGACCATGCATCATTCCAGTCAGAGATTCGTTTTTCTATTGTTGTAGACACCCCTTCTATTCCTTCTACATTTTTCCCGTACAAAACATTAAAACCCTCATTGTTAAGGAGACCTTCTGCAATATTTAATGTATTTTTGTGTCTCTCAAGCAAGGGGCTACTTGGAGCAATAATTTTTATGTTTTTCATTGTCTTATATAGCCATAGAATACCACTTTACACCATTTTTACAAGGCATGAATTTGAGTTGACAACCTTAGTAATAAGGGTAACATGAGGTTTATATGAATAAAAACTCAAAATGGGCAGTAATAATATTATCATTAATTGCATTAATAGCTGTGTCAGGATTCTTGTTCTCTGGTATAAAAACAAAAGAAAATACTCAGGTAGAGTCTCCTGAAATAAGAATAGGATGGCAAACACCCTGGGCCACCCAAGGACAATTGGTTCAAGTCTTGAAACACACCCAAATTTTAGAGAAACATAATGTAAGAGCTGATTTTAAAGGATTTACTTATGGTGGGCCACTAAACGAAGCCGCACTTGCAGGAGAAGTCGACATGATTCTAACCGCTGATCAACCAGCTGCAACATTACTATCAAAGAATGAAAATTGGACTATCATTGGAAGACTTATGTACAACAGGGTTTCTTTGTATGTGCCCCCAATGTCTCCAATACAAAATGTTTCAGATTTGAAAAATAAAACTGTAGCCATGCCTTTCGGAGCTGCCGCACAAAGAATGGCATTAAAAGCAGAGGAAGATGCGGGTCTTAACCCAAACACAGATGTGAAGAATATTAATTTGGGTATCTATGAACAGTCTGATCTTATTCGTGATCCCAATGCAAAGAAATGGGGCGATATAGATGCCATGGCAGGATTTGATCCACTTCCAGCGATTTTTGAAGAAAAGGGGTTAACCAGGAATTTAGGTGTTGGCAAGATTGTATCTGTGATCCTAGTAAACAATTCAGTTTTGGAGAACAATCCTGAAGTCGTAACAAATTTCCTGAGTGCTTTTACTGATGCATATGATTATTATAGAACTAATGTTCAAGAAGCAGATGCTTGGTTTGTAGAAGAATCAGGTTTAGATATTACCCCTAAGGCGCTGGAAATCTCAGCAAGCCTTGAGCCAAATCTAAAAGTTAACAGTAAAGATGAAATAAGGATTGATTTTAATGATGAAGATTTTGCCATCATGCAGGAAGCAGCTGATTTTATCTTTAACCAAGGTCTAGTTGATAAAAAGGTAGAGATGAAAAATTTTGTTAACACGACATATATCAAAAAATAAAACTCTATGAAAAAAAATCTTATATTAATATCACTTGATACTTTAAGAGCAGATGTCGGATATAGTGGCAGATTCCCAACAATAGAGAATCTTCGGAAAAAATCAGTTTCTTTTCTGAATACAATCTCATCTGCCCCAATCACACCCATCAGTCACGCTAGTGTGTTTACTGGATTACAGCCTTACAATCATGGAGTAAGACATTTGTTTAAGGAAAAACTAAACCTTAAACACAAAACTCTTGCTGAGTTATTAAAGAAGCAAGGTTACGACACCGCAGCCATTGTATCCTGCCCTGGGATGAATAAATGGTATGGATTATCAAAAGGTTTTGATTATTACAACGATGAAATTCCGAGACTTCCAGATGGCACAGACCCACTAAAGACCGTAGATGTTAAAAAGAGAGGTTCTGCTTTAAAAAGAGCTGACGTCGTAGTCGACAAGGCCAAAGAATGGTTTTCTAAAAGGAAGTCAAAAAAACCTTTCTTCCTGTTTCTTCACTTTTTCGACACACATTGGCCATATGAAGCACCTGAAATATACGGTGGAAATAATATTTACGAACAAGAAGTAGCTTATGCTGATTATCACCTAGGAAAGTTTCTTGAGTATGTAAAGAGTGTGGTGAATCTAGACGAC
The DNA here is from genome assembly GCA_052035405.1 of Candidatus Nomurabacteria bacterium. Taxonomy (GTDB): domain Bacteria; phylum Patescibacteriota; class Minisyncoccia; order Phycocordibacterales; family UBA9973; genus UBA9973. The sequence continues at coordinate 63,887 of JBPOHQ010000007.1, forward strand.
ACAACAATTGTATGTTTTTCTGATCACGGTGAAGATTTAGAAGGATTGTATCCAAACGACAAAGGAGGTAAAAAACTTGGACATCCTGAAGAATCTGGTCATGGTTGTTTGCTCTATGACCAAACTCAAAAAGTGATGCTAACTTTTAGTGATAAAAGTTTACCTAAAAATAAAGCTTTAAATAATCAAGTTCGACTGATTGACCTCACGCCAACTGTCTTGGATTTATTAGGAGTAAAAACTAGTTCAATTAAATTTGATGGTGTTTCTTTGCTTCCGGTCATCAAAGACAAGAAAAATATTACACCTGTGGCATATTCAGAAACCTTTTACCCAGAGGAGCAAAATCAATCTACAAATAATAAGTATCCAAATGCAAAGAATAAAAAATCTATTAGGATAGACAACAAATATAAAGTCATCTTTAATCTAGAGAGTGACTTAATAGAGGTCTATGATCTAGAAAAGGATCCGAACGAGCAAAATAATCTTTTTCTGTAATTATTTAAAGTAATGTTGGATCAGAATAAATTTTGCAATACTGAAGATCTGGTTAAAGCTGTTCAGGAGATGAGCGGGCGCGCAAAGGCGGCGAATTGCGAAATTATTTATTTCATAGAGTCCGGTGGCCTCATGCTTAAAGACATATTCATGTCGCTTAAAGACAGGAGTGGTTTCAATGCTTCTGGTGTTGTATCTAGCAAGGTTACAGCACTAACTAAAATTCCATTGAGTTATCAAATAAAAGGTCTGTTAACTGAAGAAGAAATTAACTCAAAAATTAGCATCAATCAGATAGAAAAAATAAGAGAAGTTATTCAGGTAAGTAAGTTTAATAACAAGGAAGATATTGTTAAATTATTCACCAGTGACCATGTCCCAGAAAAATCCCTAGGCGTTATTATAGACACATTAACCATGTTAGGCGAAGTGTCCCCAGTAATAGAAAACAATAATAATACATTTTTTAAAGACGACACAAAGTTTATCCAGACAAAGGAAAAATTGCTGAGTGAACGTATTAAAGCGCTTCCAAATATAAGACATGATATTCGCCCTATACTGAATATTCTTTTAGAAAATACATCTTTTGCTAAAAAGATTAGTGGGAAGAAAATTTATGTAATAGACGAAGCAACTAGCAGAGGTCGGGCTCTGTGGTCCATTGAAATAATACTAAAGGCTTTTTGCTCTAGCGCGGTCTGGAAGATTGGGGTTATTTACAGCACAGCACCAGTCAAATCAAGTGAATACATTGACTATATTTTCAGTAGCACTAAACCACCACTACTAACAAACCGTCCAGATGTATTGGGTGTTATAGTGGCAAAAGATGAACAAGTTGGATTCAAAAGGAATGAAATTAATGGTCTACTAAACCATCTGGCTTATGCGGAGTTTGATCATTTGTCATATGATACAAATCTACAAATCATTCACAAAAAAATTGAATCCATATCGACTAAATTTCAAATATCCTCTTCTTTGTCGACAGATCAAAAACTAAAACTAATAAACTTTTGGATAAATTGTAATGTTAAAGAGCACTTTGAAGAATGTTTGAATCTGAACCTAGTAAGTTGTACTGGAATAATTGAACAAACATCATTTTATTTATGCGCACCGAATCCTTTTGCAGACATTAAAGAAAGAGAATCCTTTAAGAAGGAGTCGCACAACTTCCTAGATAAACTACTAGAAATTTATAATGATCCAGAATATTCAGATGAATTTAATAGCATTAAGGAAAAACTAATTCAGGCCAAAAAGTCGATAAATTTAAAAGAGTTAACAGATTGGCAAAACAATAGGAACAATTTCCTGAAAGAAATCAATCAATTTATTAGCGTGATATAATAATGATTATGAAAAAAGAAAACAAGTATGACCATATAATCCTCGTTTCATTAGACACACTTAGAAACGACTGTATTACAGCAAACAAAGAAAATTTTGTTAAAAAGATGTTGGGTAAAAAAGCCTTTAAGACGGAAAAAATAGACCAACTCATTAAAAAAGGAGTTTACTTTAGAAACTGCATTTCGGCAGCTCCGTATACTTCTGCTTCTCATACCGCTTACTTCACCGGCGTGTGGCCAAACCAAAATGGTGTATATGAATTTTTTAATAGAAAAATCGCTCGACCAACTATTTTTAAACTGGCAAAAGAAAGCGGTTTCCACACCATATTTCAGACAGACTTTCCTATCATTCTAGGAGAAAGTCTAGGGTTTACTGATGGTGTAGATGATTATTTTATTGAAGACGAAAAAAGTGCTTTTAAAAAACTACAGACAGCATCAAAAAACAAAAAAACAGTATCATTCTTTCATTTTGGGGGGATACACTATCCATATGGTTTCCATAAGATAAAATTTGCTAAAAAGGATTTCCCAAACAAGGTTAAGGCGTTAGAAAAAAAATATGGACTAAAACCAAACACTGATGCACCAGACATGCTGGATGAAAGTTTTCGTGACGATAGAGATAAAGAATATTTACTCAGATATAAATCTATTGTTGACTATCTGCACTCCGAATCTAAATATGAAGATTTGCTACAGCTCTATCTTGAGGGATTGGATTATTTTTTGAAAAATAGATTCAATTCTTTTTTTGATAAATTAATTAACTTTGTTGATAAAAATAACGCCCTACTTGTTGTATTTGCGGATCACGGTGAGAACTGGAACGAAAATTCACGAGGACATTCTAATTCGGTGGATGATGAGGTGTTAAGAGTTCCATTAATATTCTATGGTAAAAATATTCCAAAAAATAAAAAGATAGCTGAACTTGTCAGAACGATAGATGTTATACCTACGGTATGTGAATATACAGACATAAAGAAGGTTGGATTTAGTGGTAAACCAATAGATCTGCAAAACATTAAATCTTTTAAATCGAAGCGAGATGCTTATTCACAAGTATGGAGAGTTGGAGACAAGCGCAAAATATATGAATTTCAACAGAAGATTTTAAAAAATAAAAAAATGTATAGTCCATTAAAAACTAAACTAGAGAAAGAGTCAGTGTATGCTAATGAATACTCCTTAAAACGTAAATATCTTGAAAATGGCAAAATAGAGGAAGTCTTGTTTAAAAATACAGGAGAAAAAATTGAACCAATGAAAGCGAACGAAAAAATCTCTTCAAAATTAAGAAAGCTTCTGTCGGAATACAATAAAAAAAATAAATTTGTTGGTGAAAAAATAGATGAGATTCCTACAGAGATTGCCAATGGATTAAAATCTATGGGTTATAATGTCTAGCTAGACTTTTTTGACATAGCTCACTTTTAGTTATATAACTAGTAAAAATAACTAGTTCACTCAAAATTAAATAAATAAGATGGGCAAACAGAAAGTACCCTCGGTTAAAGGCATGAATGACATTCTGCCTGAGAGGCTACGCAAAATGCAGTTTGTAGAGAATCTGCTACTGCAACTTAGCTACAACTATGGGTACTTGCAAGTTAAGACCCCATCAGTTGAGCATGCGGAGCTGTATACACGTACATCGGAATTTTCGGAAGAGAAGAGCTATCCGGTCATTGATCCGAAGGATCGTGGCCTAGTGCTCAAAAACGACCCGTGTGCACCTTTGGTTCGCTTGGCGATAGAAAACCTTGTAAACAGGCAACCAGCCCCTTATAAGCTGGTGGCTTGCGATAGTATCTTTCGCTCGACGAACCGCAGGCGTCGAGAGTTCCGGATGTTCAATTTGGCCTGCTTTGGCGTTCCTGGGTCTATGGCTGACGCCGAGATGCTACGACTTCTGGTCGATTTCTTTGAGGCTCGAGGGCTTGTGGGTTGCAAAATTACTTTCAACAACCTGCAGCTTTATACCTCCTTGCTTTCCAAAGAAGTTGATGATCCTGAAAAGGTTGGTTCCATATTGCATCAGATAAGATTTGCAACGGATTTGAAAGCTGTGAGAGAAATACTTACAACTTCACAAGTTTCTGAGCCAATTGGTTCGGTTATATTGCAACTCTGGTCTGGAATACAAGGTACCGCTGAACTCATGAGGATCGCTGATTCTTTAGAATGCAATCCATTTACTGAGGCAGTTGTACATCTTGAAGCATTTGAAACAATGTTACAAAGCCATGAATTGAATCTTGCGATATTGAATACTGCAAATCTTCACGGCACCGGCTTTTACTCGGGTCTTACGTACAAACTGATTGCACCTGGTGAAAAAGGTCGTGAAATTGCCGACGGTGGCAGATATGACGACATGTTCACTCAGCTTGGTGGAGTTGGTATGGGTGCTTGCGGAATTGGGTTAGGCATTGAGCGACTGGTTGAAATACTAGAAAGCTATGGTTGCCAAACTCAGGAATCAACCACTTGCAAGAGTGTGTTTGTGATTAATGAATTGGACCGTGAATCTTTTGCAAAATGGTCCAAGACGATCCGCAAACTTCGACTTGAGGGTTTCAAGATTGAGGAAGATCTTTCCCAAAAGAAATTCCAAAAATCTTTTGCCAGAGCAAAGTTACTTGGCTACGACCTTGTTTTGGTCATGAGACCTGCCGGTGACAGCATTACAGTACAAATTATCGATGCTAGCACTCTTTTAGTTAGAGAGTTAACAATTGATAACGAAGCTGAGCTTTATTCTCTTCTTCAAGGGTAAATAAAGACGAATGATTGATAACATCAGGGTTGTAGCATACAATAGCTACAACCCTGATTTAGTATGAAAATACCATTTAATATTAAATTAATAATAGTACTGCTATCCATAACGCTTCTTATACAAGTGGTTTTTTTGCTTTTTCCTGAATGGTCTACGGTTTTACCTCAACCTCTTGAGGTAATTAAGGTAGGCGTAAATGAATTCTCGTCCGGAAATATTTTTATTGATATTTTAGTTAGTCTTAAAAGAGTGACAGTTGGTTTTCTTTTGGCGACAATTATCGCAATACCACTGGCGATATTTAGCGCCCATCATAAGATTGGTAGATATTTAGTTAATATAAACGAATTGTTACGACATATACCGCCAATAGCCTGGATACCTGTGGCCATAGTTTTTTTTGGCCTTGGAGATGCTTCCGCATTTTTTATTGTTTTCTTGGGTTCCTTTTTCCCAATTTTTTTAAATACTTTTTTTGGAGCTAATAGTCTGCCCTTGGTGTATATCAGAGTTTGTCAGTCATTTGAGTTACCGAAAATGGTTTATATGAAAGATATACTATTCAAATTCTCATTGCCATATATTTTTACAGGCTTAAGGATAGGTATAGGCATGGCATGGATGAGTGTTATTGCTGCAGAGTTAGTTGGTGCTCAATCTGGGCTTGGCTATTATATACAATTCAATAGGCTACTTTTGCATATGGATAAGGTGGTTTTTGGAATGCTTTTGATTGGTTTAATAGGTTTATCTTTAAATAAATTAATAAAGTTACTAGAGAAAAAGGTGCTGGTATGGGTGCCTTCAAATCACCATGATAGAAATTAAAAACATATCTCATAAATACAAAAGACAAAATCAAAATATATTAAATGATATAAATTTTAATATTTCTGATGGAGAATTTGTTACTATTGTCGGAAAATCTGGATGTGGTAAATCAACACTCTTAAACATTATTGCCGGATATATAAAACCAACTAACGGAAAGATATTTATTGAAGAAAAAGAAGTAAATAAGCCCGGCAAAGATAGGATTGTAATTCATCAAGGATATGACCATTTTGATTGGATGAGCGTCGAAGATAATTTGTTATTAGTAAACAAAGATAAGTCTGTAGTTTATGGATTATTATCAAAAGTAGGACTTGAGGATATGCACGATGCATTTCCGCACGAACTTTCTGGCGGAATGAAGAAAAGACTATCTATAGCCAGAGCCTTGGCAGCTGATCCTAAATTCTTGATTATGGACGAGCCATTTAGTTCACTGGATCATAAAATCAGAAGCCAGATCTATAAAGAAGTTTCGGCCTTAACCAAAGAACTAAATAAAACTGTTTTGTTAGTGACGCACGACTTAGATGAAGCAATTGAATTGTCGAATAAGATTATTATTTTGTCTGGTGGCTCAACCACAGTTCATGAAGTAATCTATTTAGATAGACACAATCAATATAATGACCATTCAAAGTTTTTGGATCAAATATTTAATTTAAAAAATCAAATAAAAAAATTGATTGAAGATTAATAAATTATTTTCTACTTGAATTTTCTTAAGAAATAAGTAATAGTAAGGGGATGAGTTTAAGTATCGGAATGGCGTGAGCACAACACGACATATACCCGATCAAGTTATTCCTTTCTATTTCACTATTAAATTACCACCTCCTTTAGTTAGAGGGATGGATTATGGATTCAGTAATTATAATAAAGAGCACAAATAGGCTACTTAGGTTTTTGTAAAAATTTGATAAAATCTGTGTAAGATGATTTAATCATTAATATCTATGAGAACAATTCTTATTACTGGTGGCTGTGGCTTTATTGGAGCAAACACGGCAGAGTACTATCTAACTAAAAAAGGCTATAAAGTTGTTGTGCTAGATAATCTTTCAAGAGTTGGTTCTAAGTATAATTTACAATGGCTAAAAAAAATTAACGGTAACTTTGTTTTTCGAAAAATTGACATAAGGGATTACAAATCTTTACTTGTAATATTTGAAGAAGTTAAGCCTGACTTAATTCTACATTTAGCAGGACAAACCACGGTAACTGGTTCCATGGTAAATCCAAGAGAAGATTTTGAAATTAATGCTGTTGGTACTTTTAATGTTTTAGAAGCCCTTAGAAATGGCGCACCTAAGGCTACCTTGATTTACTCTAGTACAAACAAAGTAATGGGCGAACTAGCAGACATGCCTATTCGAGAAGAAAAAAATAAATATTCTTTCAAGAACATAAAAGGTATTTCTGAAAAACAGCCATTAGATTTTTGTAGCCCATATGGTTGCTCAAAAGGTTGTGGTGATCAATATGTTTTAGATTATGCAAGAATTTATAAATTAAACACTGTCGTTTTTAGGCAATCATGTATTTATGGTTCAAGACAATTCGGCATAGAAGGACAAGGGTGGCTTGCCTGGCTCATGAGTTCTTTGATTTTTGATCAGGCTGTATCTTTATATGGTACGGGCAAACAAGTTAGAGACATTCTGCATGTTAGAGATTTAATAAGTGCTTTTGATTTAGCTTTTAAAAATATTAAAATAACTAAGGGCAAAGCTTATACTATTGGAGGAGGTCCAAATTTTTCTGTCTCTATTTTAGAATTCTTTGAAATCCTAGAAAATATTTCTGGTAAGAAGTTTAACTACAAGATGAAACCTTGGAGATTGGTAGATCAAAAAGTCTATATTTCCGATGTGTCTTCGGCAAGTAAAGATTTTAATTGGATACCAAAAGTGAGTCCAAAAGAAGGTATAAAAGATATGTATGATTGGGTTTTGCAAAATAAACAACTTATAGATAAATCTGGTATTTTAAATAATAAAACAAAAAAATAATTGCTACTGATCATGGAAAAAGGACCCGAAAGAATAATAAATATCGATATAAAATGTCTACAAATTGACAGAGAAAATTTAGAATCCCAGCTTAAAAAAATTTCAGAGGTTCTATTAAAAATATCAGAAGACGATCGTTTCGATACCTTCTCTCACTTTGCAACACTTGCCGACATTTCAGACAGTCAAAGTGTTGATCCAGTAAATAGTGTGGAATTGTTAGAAAACTGGGACTATGAAAGTATGGATTTTATTAAAAAAGAGAAAGCAGGAAACTGTGTTGATTTTGCAGTCTTGTGTCAAAAAATGTTAGCAGATGTTGGAGTGCCCACAACAATAATTGGAAGACTGGCAGAAGAAAAAGATTATACACCAAGACAAGCCAGCTTTTTAAAATATAGACACGTTGCTCCTATGTATGCAAATGAATCAAACGGGTTAAAATTATTTGTATTGGAACCAAGTTGGAAGTTTTCTGAACCAGTACCAATTGCATTAGGTGTACCTTCTATTTATAAAGACTGGGTATCTGAGGTAACTAATATCAAAGGTGTAAATTTTTCCCAAAAAGCATTTAATCCAGTAAAGAATAAACGCAGAGAAAGATTGTATGATATTCATCCACTTGATATAGACTACTGCTGTCAACTAACTAAGCGTTTTATCCGAGTGCCTAGAGAATTAAAAATATTGAATACAAAAAACGAAGAAATTATTCAATTCGTTAAATTTGACGCTAAGAAGCAGATATTTGTCACAAATATAGAGGGTGTGGGTTCTGAGTTTTTACCTGACACAATTAGTGGGGAGCAATCAAGAGTGTTAGAAGAAGTTTTGGGAAAGCCTGAATTAACCACTTATCTATCTAAAGTTTTTAATTTCATACAATCATTACCGAATGATTTTTGGATAAAAGATTAATAATTAATTTAACAATATATGAAAATATGTATTTACGCTCATAGTTTTCCGCCTATTATTGGTGGTGCCCAGACTTACCAATATAATTTAGCTATCGGTTTAGGTAAGCTGGGTCACGAGGTGTTAGTTTTAACAGGTGAGATTCCCAATTCTTTAAAACCGAAGATTAAAGATTATAAATCGCCTTATTTTAAAGTTGTTAGAGTTCCTGGTTTTCGTGAATCCATTAAAATGAAAGCACCTTTTAGAGATTTACTAATTGATTCGTTTAATATTTTAAAAAAGTTTGACCCAGACATCATATATTCAAATGGATTTATCCCTTGTTTACTTATTTCTATGATAAAAGATGGTTTGCGTGCTAAACATATTTTTAGTTATCATTCTACTCCAGAGTTGGATGTAAATAAGCTTGTCGGTATTTGGCCTGGAAATTTAGAGTTTGAGTTATCAATTGCTAGATATATTTTTAAGCAAAGGTCTTTTGATGCTTATTTAGCATGTAGCAATAACTATCTTAATACTGTAAAAAGTAGCGTTGATGCAAAAATAAAAAACGCACACCGTATTTATTACGGCGTAGACATGAAAAAGTTTTCTTTTGAGTTAAAAGTTAACAGAGAAAAACATGGCTTCAGTAACAGAGATTTTATTGTTCTTTGTCCGGTCAGACTTATTGAAAGAAAAGGCATTCTGGATATTTTAAAAGCATTTAGCATATTAAAAAAAGAGATTCCAAATATTAAACTTTTAATTCCTACGAGCAAGCTTTCTACAAATGATAAATTTGCTCAATCAATTTTAATATTGATTAAAAAGTTAAAAATACAAAATTATGTTTCAATAAGACCAGATGAGTTTACTATAGAAGACATGCCTAAGGTTTACGCTCTTTCAGATATAATGGTTTTTCCTTCATATTCAGAAGGGTTGGGCATAATATCTCTAGAAGCAATGTCTATGAAAAAACCAGTAGTTGCTACAAACATTCCTGGAATTAACGAGGTCGTTATACATAACAAAACAGGATTATTAGTAGACATAAAAAATCCTAAACAGATTGCTGAATCAATAAAGTTGCTATATAAAGACAACGATTTACGAGACCGTCTAACTAAAAATGCGTACTCTATGATTCAAAAAGAGTTTGAATTAAATAATCAAGTTAAAAAAGCTGAAAAGCTTTTTGTTGCAGTATATGGAAAAAATAAATAAAACTCTAGCAAATAAAATTAAAAAGTACATAAAAAGCACTAGACATCCATTAATTGTTTTAATCTCTGGTATCAATGGAGTGGGTAAAACAACAGTGGCTTTTAATTTGTCGAATCTTTTGGATATAAAGCAAAGAGTTGGGCTAGGTTCAATAGTAAAGACTCTTATCTCAATCGATCCAAAGAATAAAGATTTTTATAAGATGGATAATTATTTCACATCTTCTATTAAGATGAATGAATTAAAAAAACAGTCTTTAGTTATAAGTAAGTCAGTAAATCTAATGATAGAAAAATATAGCGTTGGGGGAGTTTCTTGTATTATTGAAGGTGTCCAGTTGATACCGAGATATTTGGTTGGTAATACAATTCAATTTTATATACAAATCACTGATTCAAAAAAGTACAAACAACGGTTAGAAATTTGTGACACTAGAACTCCTCGCATTGTTTCTGAAAAAGAATTTAGTAATTTACTAAAACTGAATCAGCTTCTAGAGAAAGAAATGAGTAAGAGTAAAGTGTGTGTTTTGGATGGTTCAAAGTCTTTGGTTGCAATTATCAACGAAATGTTGGAAAATATAGCTATTAATCTTAATTTAAAGTAATAAAATTTATGTCTATTGAATTCTCTGAGTTAAAACAACTATCAAAAGAAGCAAGAGATGCCTCGAATATACTTAGAAAAGAGCTTGGAGAAATGCCACATAAAATCAAAGGCAATTTCATTGCTTTCTTTGGTCGTCAATTTAATCCTGATTACAAATGGAATAGTGCCTTAAAACCATTATGGTCTGGTTTTTATATTAAATATAATGATTTGGAAATGATGGTAGATCCCGGGATAAATATTTTGGAAAGGGCAGAAAGAATAGGTGTTAATTTGGCACTCACAAATACTTTGTTTATCTCTCACGGACACATAGATCATGGTCATGATGCAAATGTGATTGCTGAAATGGCTGCTTATAGGGAGAATTCCAAACTGCGAATATTAATGTCTGAGTGCACACAAGAAGAGAAAATAATGAGCCATTATCATTCTCAGTCTCAAGATGGAACTGAACTTATTTTAATTGATAAATCGAAGGGAATTGATTTAGGAAATAATATTAAATTAAAGCCAGTAGAAGTATTGCATACAATCGGAGGATCCTTTGGCTTTGTCCTTGATTTACACGGATTAACAATTGGATATACAGGCGATACTGGTTTTAACGCAACATATAAAACCACTGACGGTAGAGAACTCCCTGCTTTTGGTAAAATTCCAGACAAAAAAGAAATTGAAGAACCGGGAGCTTTTAACGAGGAATTGAAGAAAGTTTTTAGTGACCTGGATATGTTGGTTTTCAATTTGCATGATGTTGAATTCAGAAAACACACTAAACATAATTTGTATCATTCTACTGTATCTGATGCCGTGGAAGTTCTACAGGGATCCAAAGTCAAGCATTGTTTTTTTGAACATTTTAATCCTCATGGATGTCTAGGCGTAGAGTATCCACAAAAAGTGAATCAGTATATAAAAGAAGTTAGTGGCAAAGAAACAACACTTGTTGCCTTAAATGGACATATTGTTAACCTAGATAATATTTAATTATGCCTAGCGAAACACCTAAATTTTTTGTTGATAAGGTTAGAGAACAAAAAGAAGGTGACCCTCATCCTTATGATGCTTTAATTCATGTCGAAAAAGATACAGAACGAATGGGTTTCGTGCAAGATAATTTTGTTTGTGAGGTGGTTAACGAAAAAGGCCAAGAATCAACGATAAGATTTCCTACCGCAATAACTTATTTTAAAAATGAAGGTTCTAAAAATTGGTCAAAAAAATTATATGGCTATAAAGAATCAGTTCAAGAGGCCTTAAGTTCAGAAGAAATGAATTATTATGTTGTTTATGACCCAACCTCTGAGTTAAGTTTTTTAGCGATGCCTTTTGATAACAATACTCAAATAGCACGATGTAGAGATAATTTAAACTTGTTTTTAAAAAATGGAAAACTTGAAGACAAAGAATCCTTATTAAAATTAATATCTGAATTTAAAGGTGTAGATTTCGGGTTATTTGGTTCTAGATTTATAAAAAATTATGATCAACCAACAAAAATATCAGATATAGATTTGATAATTTATGGACCAGAAGATTTGCAAAAAGTTGTTGATTCTCTTGAAATGGATGAATCATTAAGAAAAAAAGTTGGTGTTAGTTTTAAAGATTCAAGTAGATTTGAGCAATATGTGCAATATTATATGAAAAAATTTAACCTGACTGAGGCCGAGGCAAAAATTATGTTTACAAGACGAAGACGTTATATGCTTAACCCAGGTATTAAGTTTTCAATTAATTGCGCATTACCACATAACGATACAAACAGAAAAATACCTATAACCGTGGGCTCAAAAAAAAATACACGATATTTCAATAGAAGGTACAGCCTTAGATACTTCTCTGTCTTCAAATTTACCAAGAGTTTTTTCTGTGGAAAGTGAGGGACAAAAAATTGATATAGTAACTGGTATTTGGTCATTAAAGGATTTTATTAGGACTGGCGATAAGGTAAAAGTAACTGGAGCATTGAGAGAATCAGATGGTGTGACTTTTATCTCTTTAGAAAAACCAGGAGATATTATTATACCAATAGCCAATGAGAAATAATCAGAAGTTAGCTGAGCAAATATTCCAAGATGGAAAGTTAATAAAAAAACTGAGCCCTAGTCGCAATGCTTTTAATAGTGAGGCGTGTATTTATAGATGGCTAGATAATGATTATGTAGTTAGGAAGATCGGTAAACAATATAATTTAACTGGCAATCAGTTGATAAATTTGGGAAAAGATGTACGTGCTTATTACAAGCTCTTACAAAAGCATTTGGCCATAGGTTTACCAAAGATATTTTTAACTACGACACTAAAAGAACAAGATGTTCTATTGTTAGTAACTGAGTACTTCCAAAATAGAAAAGTTATTAATTATAAAAACAACTCTAGAAAATTCGAATATTTCAGAATTATCGCCATGGCATTGATTAATTTAATAAACTCTAAAAGCAATATTTATTCGAGTAAATTAATTTGTTCCATTGACCCTAATCCTGATAATTTCTTTGTTGATTTAAAAGGTCAGATTATATATAACGACTTTACTCCTCCACTATATCGTAAAAACGGAAAATGGTTAGAATTTAGAAGACGGGATGAATTGCATGTAAAAAGAACGGATAAAGAAAAAAGATACTTCACTGGATTAAATTTGCTTTTAGTGTTTGTAAACAAAACACGAATTCACCTAACTTTTTCAAGTTATTTAAAGTTTGTCAGATGGCTATCAGATGAAATCCAAAAACAAGGGGCTTCAACGCAGAGTAATCTTATAAAGTTTCCTATACTTTATAAAGAAATTGAGGTGAAAAAAGAGGTTGATTTTAAAAAATTTGAGAAGTATGCTGTATTAAGAGATCTTTTAAGGTTTGCTTTAACTTTCGATAAAAATCTAACAAATAGACAAATTAAAGACGTTTATAAAAAATCTAAAAGAGCAGATGGTCTTAAGATTTTAACTAAAAAATTATATGAATAAAATAAAAGTAGCAATAGTAGGGTTAGGTAATTGTGCAAGTTCACTGGTTCAAGGTATTGAATTTTACAAAAATGATAGTCATAAGACTGGTCTCATTAATGAAGTTATAGGTGACTATAAAGTAAGCGACATAGAAATTGTTGCTGCGTTTGATGTCGACAAAAGAAAAGTAGGCAAAGATATTTCAGAAGCTATATTTTCTGAGCCGAATTGTACTAAAAAGTTTTCTGATGTTCCAACTAAAAATATAATAGTAAGCAAAGGCCATCTTTTAGATGGAGTATCTGATTCCATGAAAGATTATTTTATTGTTGATGATAGTCAAGAAACTTCTGATGTTGTTGGAATTTTAAAAAGCTCGAGGGCAGAAATGATGGTATGCTATTTGCCTGTTGGTAGTGCAAAAGCATCTAGGTTTTATGCAGAATGTGCCTTAGAAGCGGGAGTTGGATTTATAAATGCAATTCCTGAGTTTATTTGTTCAGACAAAGAATGGATTAATAAATTTAAAGAAAAAGGGCTTCCGTGTGCTGGCGATGATATAAAGTCACAAGTAGGTGCCACTATTTTGCATAGGGTTATAACTAGATTGATTCAAGATAGAGGTTTTAAAATTGATAATACCTACCAACTAAACATAGGTGGTAATACTGACTTTAGGAATATGTTGGATGAAGGAAGGTTGGAGAGTAAAAGAATATCTAAGACACAAGCTGTGGTATCTAACCTAGATGAAGGAGAACGTATATCTACTAGAATAGGACCATCCGATTTTGTCGGACATCTAAAAGATAATAAGGTGTGTTATATTAATGTAAAAGGTACTCAGTTTGGCGATGTTCCTTTTGAACTCGATTTAAGGCTTTCTGTGGAAGATAGTCCTAATAGTGCGGGGTGCATCGTAGATGTCATAAGATATATGAAAGTTGCTTTGCAGAAAGGTGTATCAGGTAGCCTAGAAGAAGTGAGTTCGTATTATTTTAAATCTCCTGTTTTGCAGATGAGAGAAGAGGAAGCTAAAAGAAAACTAAATACCTTATTTCCTGGTTCTGGTTTTGTTAATGAAAGCTAAAAAAGATGACTTTTACACTGCACTCTGGTATATTAACTCAATGCTAAGTATAGGAATTGTCGGTTTGCCAAACGTGGGGAAGTCGACGCTTTTTAATACACTTACAAAAAAAGGGGTTCCAGCTGAGAACTATCCTTTTTGTACTATTGATCCATCTGTGGGTATTGTTCCTGTGCCTGATGTGCGAGTCGCGAAGCTTACAGAACTCTCAAAATCTAAAAAAAGTATTCCAGCAGTTATAGAGTTCGTAGATATTGCAGGACTCGTAGCTGGTGCTTCTAAAGGGGAAGGATTGGGGAACAAATTTCTTGCGAATATCCGCGAAGTAGATGCGATACTGCACATGGTACGAACATTTCACGATAAAGATATTATTCATGTCGCAAATAAAGTAGATCCACTCTCAGATATTGAGGTTATAAATCTAGAGCTTATACTTGCAGACTTAGAAACAGTGCAGAAAAGAATTTCCAACATTGCTCGTGAAGTAAAAAGGGGAGATAAAGAGTTCGTAAAAGAAGACGCAGTTTTGAAAAAAGTCGAAGCAGTATTGCTCGATTCTAAAATGGCGAATATTCTTGAATTAGAAGACGAAGAAAAGAAAATATTAAGTACTATGCATTTACTCTCTGCAAAGCCAGTGCTCTATGGACTCAATACTTCTGCTGCAGATGAAGGAGATGTAGAAGATATAGCTAAAAAAGTACAAGAAAAATATGGTGCATATGTAAAGATAGATCCGATATTTGAGACAGGACTTGATGACTTAATAAAAGAGAGTTATAAACTTTTAAACTTAGAAACATATTTTACAACAGGGGAAGATGAGACTAGGGCTTGGACTATCAAAGTAGGAAGTACTGCACCAGTAGCAGGCACAGCGATACACACTGATTTTAAAGATAAATTTATCCGTGCTGAAGTCGTGGCTTATGATAAGCTCATGGAAGCAGGGTCTTATGCCGCTGCCCGCGAAAAAGGCTGGGTACGTATAGAAGGTAAGGAATATGTTGTTAAAGATGGGGATATAATAGAATTTAAGATTTAACATAAAAACCCTCGCGACGCGAGGGTTTTTATGTTATTTAGTCTTTTTAGTGATAACTTTTGTTTTTGTCTTCTTTAAATTTTGACTTTTTAGGTCAGAGATTTCTTCGAGCAAGGTCTTGAGTGTGTTTTCTATTTGTTTGAATTTTTCTTTTTCCTCTTCCTCTTCTTTTTCCTCTTCTGGGTCTTCTTCGTTTATCTCATCTACGTCTTCTTGAATTTCTTCCACATCTTCAGAAATTTCCTCAACATCTTCCTGAATCTCATCAACATCTTTCTGAATTTCTTCCACATCTTCAGAAATTTCCTCAACATCTTCCTGAATCTCATCAACATCTTTCTGAATTTCTTCCACATCTTCAGAAATGTCTTCAACATTTTC
>JBPOHQ010000013.1:0-6203 GCA_052035405.1 Candidatus Nomurabacteria bacterium
TGGCGCTATAAGTGTGTGTTACTATCTTGGCAATATCACGGAGGATTCGCATAGCGGTCTAGTGCACCATCTTGGAAAGGTGGCAACGGGGCAACTCGTTCAGGAGTTCGAATCTCCTATCCTCCGCCATTGACAGGTAGCACGAGATGCTTTAGTTTGTAAGTGTTTTTATTAAGTCAAAAATTGACCCACTTGAGACATCCGAACTTTGCATAAATACTAAAAAGAGTGACCATTGTCACTCTTTTTAGTATTTAATTAATGCATATCCATATCTTCTGACATATTTGTTTTAGTTTCAATTTTTTTAAATATCTCTGGGTTTTCATCTCCTGTCACTTCAAGAACCGCCCATGCACCTTTGTTCATCCTTGCAAGTGCGTGATCTACAAGTAAGTATTTACCAGGGACATCGACAGTAAATTCTACAATACTTGCACCGCCTGGTAGAACTGCTGTCGCCTGTGTGTTGTATTCCATCGCACCACCTATACTTGCATTTGGATACACGGTATCAAAAATCTCACCAATTACATGGAAAGAAGATATGAGATTTACTCCACCATTACCGACATACATACGGATTTTATCACCTACTTTTGCTTGCATTCGTGGAGTTGTTTCTATCCGACCATTGAAAGTCACATAATTAGGTTGTCCGTCTAAAAGGGCATCAGGATCAAATGGCACCAACCCTTTTTTACCAAGTTGCCCCATAGTGTATAGCTCTCCTTGCATAACATAAAATTCTTTATCAACCTTTGTAAAACCTTCTTTTGGGTCAACTAAAATCATACCGTATTGTCCGTGTGAATTGTGTGTAGAAATATTTGGCATCGCACAGTGGTATATATAAAGCCCTGGTGCAAGTGCTTTCCATCTAAATGTTTTTGTTTCTCCAGGTGCTACATGAGTAACTGACGCTCCACCTCCTGGGCCTGTAACTGCGTGTAGATCTATGTTGTGATCATGGAGACTTGATGGATCATTTGTTAAACTTAACTCTACTGTATCACCCTCGCGTATACGAAGCATCGGACCAGGAACTTGTTTATTGTATGTCCAGTAATTAAAATAAATTCCAGGAGATATCTCTGAGAGGACTTCTTGTGCAGTCAAACTAATACGCACAATACCGTCTGCGTCAGGTGCTTGTGGTTTTTCTGGAACAACTGTCGGATCTGCACCAATATCTGCAACTTTATCGAAACGATTCTCATATCTAAAAAAATCTATAATTTTAGCAAATGGGATAGATGGAGGGAGTCCACCTGGAGCGTGTGAATGCGCAAATGCTGGCATTGCAAAATCAGGAGGATAAGTTTTGTTTGCCACAAGTCCTGTAAAAAAAGCAATCACAATTAGGGCAACTGGAACGAAAAGCCATTTTTGCTTAAAAATTGAATGGAAATGGCCTTGTTTCCATATATATCGCACAAGTATGACAAAGGCTATAAAACCTACTATTCCAGATATCATTTCAAAAATAAGGTATTTGAACATATAGATTATATATTACTATAACACACTAAATCCGACTAAAGTCCCGGTTCTTCTATCCGCAAACCCACATTTGATACAGCAGAAGGCGTATTTGCTTTAATTCTTTTTACCACCTCAAATGTATGTGAATCGTATACTACAACCTCTCCTCCTTCTTGAGAAACAGCATAAACAGATTTTCCATCGTAGCTGAATTCTGGATGCCATGAATTTTTTCCTTTCACAGGAATCAATGTTTTTACTATTTTATTTACACGAGCATCGATGACATAGATTTCATCTTTATGATCACCAAAAGCAGTATCTGCCCATACATATGGATAAGCTGGATTCTTTGAATAACTACGAACGAAAAGTCCTGGTCC
Source organism: Candidatus Nomurabacteria bacterium (assembly GCA_052035405.1). Lineage (GTDB taxonomy): Bacteria > Patescibacteriota > Minisyncoccia > Phycocordibacterales > UBA9973 > UBA9973. The sequence goes on from JBPOHQ010000013.1 coordinate 1,869, forward strand.
ACCAGTTTTAATATTTGCAATTGGTTCCCATGTATTCATGTCTATTGCGGTAATAAGACCTTCTTCAAGAGCTGGTATGTATGTTGTATTTTTCCATACCGCACCAGGTCCAGTGTGTGGTAATTTACCAGTCGGGACTTCTCCAACGACTTTCCATGTCTTTGCATTTAATACCCAGACGGAATTTGCGCCTTGTGCTGCAACAATAAAGAATCTTCCATCAGGAGTAAGAAATCCATCATGAAGTGGTGTTTTATTGCCACCAATATTAGAATATTTATTCTTTACTACCCATTTTTTATTTATATCTTGCTTTATGACCCATACACTATTCGCATCTTTGAGTGCGATGATGAAATCCTGTCCTGATTCCACAACAACACCAACACGAGATCCTATTGGTTCATTATCTATTTCACCTGAAGCTTCAATGGTTTCAACAATACGCATAGTTGCTGTATCCACGATCACCAAGGTATGTGGTTCATAATTACCAATAGCTAAAAATTTATCATCGTCAGTAAGTGCAGTTCCACGAGAATTTTCACCTACACGAACAGAGATGACAGGATCTAGTGTCGTGATATCGATCTTACTGAGCCATCCATCTCGAGAGATGATGTACATGTATTTTTTATCAGAAGAAAATACAGATGTATGAGGTTGAAATCCAATGTCGTGTATACGACCGATTTCGGTATGAGTTTTTCCATTTATAAAAAGAAGTTTTTCTGCATCTTTTTCTACTACAACCATCAATTCATCAGGATTCCAAGACGTGCTCGCCACATATAATTCTTTTTTAGGATTAAGTTCTGTGTATGATTTCGCCTTGCCTTCTTTTTCGGTTTTTATTGATATATGTTCACCGAGATCTCCTATATAAAAAACCATCATTTTATCACTGATACCTTTCCCGTGGTTTTTGTGATAATTCACACTCGCATCAGTACCACAATTAAACAATGCAGGGTGTACTTTTGACGCAGGTGTTGCATCAAACACTTTATTATCTATAATGAGCCAACAATCTTCACTAGTATTATGCTTCGCAACATTTTCCATTGTAAATATTTCGGCTTTGTTCTCCGTAATGGGATTCTTGTCGTCAGTAATTATTTTTTTGGAATAACCAGAAATCAATCCGAAAATTATTCCTAAAATAAGTATCATTACACTGATTATTCGAAGAATTTTTCTATTCTTTTGATCTATATAGGCAGAAAATAATATTAGAGTAGTAAGTATCCCAAATCCAATAACTAGTGCATATATGGACAGAAACGTAGTATATGAATAAGAAAAGGATCGTAATGAACCCAAAATAATGGCAGACGCCCAAGAAACAATGGAGACAACCCCACTTGTAAGAACAAAAGGTATTAGTTTTTCTGAGGAAGGATCTGCTTTTGAGGCTAATTTTTTTTCTAAATTTCGTTTTAAAAATGGAAGATGGATAAAGTGAAAAACAACACCATTTAAAATAAGTATTCCCACGACAGTCATTTTAGAGATAAACTTTTCAGAAGAAGACAAAACCTCAACATTTTGTGCAAAGAGTCCGACTCCTGAAATTACAAGCAAAAATAAACCTCCCCATATAAAATTAGATGCCGTTTTTATTATTCGAAATTCATCTTTTGATATTATTTTATCTTTTAGTGAAGTAAAGAAAATACCATCACTAATAAAAGCTCCTCCTGCGCCCAAAACCACTCCAAATAAATGAATAATAATAAATATACTATGTAGTGTGACTGTGTCCATAAAAAATTAATAAGGTATTTTGCAATCCTCGAAACAGTGAGCTTCACGGTTTAAAGTAAAATATTTCTCACGCCCAGATACTTCTGCATGCACAGCATTTACTGATTGGAGAACTTTAAGATGATGAGTAATCGTGGGTTGTCTTAGGGACATTTTATTCGTCAACTCTGTAACTGTTTGACCATTTTTTGATTTACCAAGTATGCAAACCAAATTGTAGCGGCTTCTTTCGCCAACAACCTTGAAACAATCTGGGCATAATTCCTCTTCGGACATAGAAGAAACTGGTACCCAACTAGGTATAGGATACGTCTTTTTTTGACTTTTGTTTTCTTTTGCAGTCTGATGTGTTTTTGTATCTTTTTTTGCTTTCATATAGATGAGTATTTATGTAAATATGTATAGACCATTATCAATATAACATAATTAAGAAATAAAAACTATGGAAAAACACATTGAAGAATTCATATTATCTGCTGAAGCAAAAGCTTTGGCGACATATTCGAACGATAATCTAAATGTCGTTCCTGTTTACTCGATTAAAATAATAGAAGGTAAAATTTTGATTATTAATTATTTTATGGATAAGAAGATCTCTAATATACTAGGAAATAGAAGTGTTGCACTTGTGTGTTGGAGAAAGATGATGGGGTATCAAATAAAAGGAGTAGTATCGTATGTCACTTCCGGACAAGACTTTGATGAAGCTGTTAAATGGATAAAGTCCGTGCTGCCAGATAGAGTTGTTAAGGGGTTGATAATTATTACTCCTAATGAAATACACGATATATCTCCAACGAAAGACACCAAAGAAAAAATCTCAGCTGAGCAAAATCTTTGATGTGCCCAACTAATCTGTATCAATTTATTATCTAAATGAATGATGGATATCTATTTACCCATGAGTGTAATTCCCTTGTTCGCCAGACAGATCTTACTCTTCAAACACCCAAGTAACTCTCGCTTCTCAATATCGTTTCCTTCTTTCAAGATATACTTTGCGTATCCTCGTATATCAATGTCAGGTATATGTATTTTTTCTTTGCTTCCAATAAGAAATTTTTGCATTTTAGAGAATTTCTCAATGTCATCTTTTATCTTTTCTTTGATTTGGATCTCGTTGAGATTTACATTTTCAATGAGTAGTTCAAATTGCTTCAATAGTTCTTTCTCCTCTATATAGCCACACTTACAATTTGGTTCTCTTGCTCTTGTACATCTATAGTAAACATAACGATGCACGTTGCCATTCTTTTGCTTCTTAAATTTCTCATCTGCTGTAATTCCTGATTCACACAGTCCACAAGTCATCATTTTTGTAAAAGCAAATTCTTTGTTTTCTACTCTCAAGACATTACTTTTAATTTGCTCTTGAACTAGATCAAAAAGTTCTTTGGTGATAAGTGGTTCATGTTTGCCTGTGTACCAGTTGCCAGATTTTTTCGGATACTCAAAAATTCCATAATAGAAAGGGTTATCGAGTATTTTGTAGATATTACCTAAACTCAAGTTTTTCTTGCCATATGCTGTTCTAAAATTCAGATCAAATTTTAACCAATTATATACTTTTCTACCAGTCCAATGCTCATGGGCGACTTTTTCAAACATCTTTTTAACAGTTGGTGCACGATCTGGATCAACTAATGTCTCACATCTTCTATCCATTCGTTTTTCTTTCAAGTACCCAGTAGGAGCAGGGGCAGGCCATAACCCCATTTCAACTCTCGTTCGTAACCCTCGTTTTACATTTACACTTTTATTATCATTCTCAAGTTTAGCTTGAGAACACAAAATCATTAATAAGAATTTCTCGTTAGGAGAATTTTTAAAATGTTGCCCGTAGGTACGAATTTCCAAAAGTAATTGTTGATCCATTAAATCAACGACTGATCCAAGATCTCCTGCATTTCTTGAAAGTCTATCTGGTGCCCATGTTAGAATCCCGTTAAATCTGCCTCGTCGTATATCTTCTAAAATTTCTTTGTACACAGGTCGTTGACCTGATTCTTTAGCACTATGAGATTCTCGCCTTATCTCTACAATCTCAAGATTTTCTCTTTCCGCCAATTCAAGCATTTCCTTAATTTGTGAATCAATTGAAAGGACTTGTCTTTCTTCTGATTCGGTAGATTTTCTGGCGTACAATACATACCTTATCTTTTGTATTGGTGCCATTATTTCTTTATTAATCCTAGCTGTTGTATATGTTTCCATATACCAATGGTGTCAGAGAATAGTAGTCTTGCTAAGTCTATGCAGAACTAGAAATTCGTCGCATAATCATATCTAAAATAGTAACATATTCATGTAACTTTATATGCCTGAGTAGTGTCACTTTTGTCACTTTTTGAGTTCGCACGAGGAGCGTCGTTGTGGTATTATAAAAAGAGTCTCAAAAGCCTTACAGGTCTTGTTTGCGAAAGGTTCTAACACGAGACCGCCCGCAAAGTAAGGAGTCTGTAAGAAGACTATGTTTTGCCTCTGTAAATAGGGTCCCAGATAAGTTTGACACCTATATACTATTGTGCTATAATACGTCAAACCTCTGAAATAAGAGTTTCAAACCAT
>JBPOHQ010000010.1:0-1605 GCA_052035405.1 Candidatus Nomurabacteria bacterium
ACAGTTATCCAACTGACAACTGGATACGCTGGCATGTTTGGCACTATGAGCACGGTACAATTGTATCGCGATTCAAAGGTGAAGTCGTCCCGTTTCTTGTAATGCCTCATAAGTACGCAAGAATCGAGGTGTGCACTAAGGGGCCAGAAAAAGAGATTAAGAATAGGTACGAATATCTCCAGCCAGGCGAAAATGTCTTCGTGTTCTGAACAACCCCAAAGAGCCGCACCACCTTGGAATATAGGTCGTGCGGCTCTTTCTTAATATTTTACTAATACACCACTCCAAGAACACCCTCAGGAATCTTTACGCCTTTTGATTTTAAGAGCATAAGGATCTCTGCTCTAGCCTTTACTGCAGGATGATTAGGACTTTCACTAAATCTTTTTTGATGATCTACTAATATATCTACAACATGGTCTTTGATTAGACCTTCTTTATCTGTATATTTTTCTGTGACATCCACTCCTCTTTCAATTAAATCTTTAAGACGTTCATACTGAGCTGTACCAGCAAAACTAAAACCGAGCCCATGTTTTGAATAAGGTTCTCTTACAGAAAGATCTGCACCTTTTGCTACAAGTAAGTCGTATTTCTTAGAAATATCACTAGTCGATGTCGTGGTACGTAAGATTATCGCCCCACTTGGAGGTGTTAGATTTGGATCAAGTCCATAATTTAAAAGTAACTCTAGGTATATATCGCCGTAAATCTTGTTATAACCATCACTATCAGCTGGATCAATTGCATGACGAGCAATTGTATCTCCACTAGGAGTGATGAAATTCGGATTAGCTCCGAGTTTAAGAAGAAATTCAAAAATCTTAGGCTGTCTTGTGTATAAAGCAACTCTAAGTGGAGTTGTTGAGTACTTTCCGACTGATTGTAAATCAGCGCCTTGCTCTACTAATTTGCTAATACCATCTTCATCACCCTTGACTATGGCAGATGCAAGTTTTTTTGATATCTCATCATCGAAATATCCAGAATAACGAACAAGATTTTCTTGCATTTTACTATCTTTTTTATTTTTCACAAAATAAAAAATTCCAAACACCAAAATTAGTCCAAATAGAATACTTAGCATTTTTTTATTTTTAAAACTTATCATAGATATTAATCAATAAATACAAACTTTACTAAAAGTAATACATTTAAAATAATATCATTTAATTTAAGATAATAGAAATGTACGAAAATAATACTACCTCAAACTCTGCTTCTTACCCCTAATACCCTTCACGTCATCTTTTCTTTTTTTCTCCGCTCGCTTTGCGTCATTTTCAAGTCGTGACTTCATAGCGCGGATTTCATCACGTAGGATAGCTGCTGTTTCAAAATCAAGCTGTGCCACAGCATCATCCATTTGCAATTCTTTAGCACGGATAAATTTCTTTGGATCTTTATTAAATTCGCTAGCATCAAGCACAAGCAAATTATTCACCGTCTTCTGATGCTCACTCAAAATCTGTTCAGTGATATCTTGAATTTTCTTTGCAATGGTTTTTGGAGTAATACCGTGTTCAGTATTGTATGCAAGCTGAATTTCACGTCGTCGATTTGTCTCTTTGATAGCGCGCTCCATTGAACCCGTCATTTGATCAG
>JBPOHQ010000003.1:0-83787 GCA_052035405.1 Candidatus Nomurabacteria bacterium
TTTAAACATTTCGATAGCGTGTGCTGTTTTTCTTAATTCTTGTTGTAGTGCTTCTAAGTCTTCCATTTTTACGCCTCCCTCTATCGCACCTTCTACGTATTCAGTATTGTGTCTCACATTGAATACATGAGCTGTCTTTTTTGATATATCTTCTAAGCCCACCAAAACTTCTGCAAAATTTTTAGGCTCATGATCTCCATGAAATTCATCTTTAGGTTCGACAGGTCCTAGATCTTTTTCTTTTTTATCCATTCCAAATTTTTCCATATAATTTTTATTAATTTAATTAATTATTAATATATCATACACCTTTTGTGCCTTATATTCTATCATATTAAAACATGCTGTATTAATCGAAACAAAACAAAAGCCGTTCCCCTTTAAATGAAGAACGGTTTTGTTTCATTCTTCAGGAAACGGCCAAATCTTTTTATTGCTTGCTGCAGAGAGCCCGGAAAAAATCTATCAGGGCTTCATGCTCGACATCGTAGATTTTTCTGTCTCGTGGAAAACCTCCCGTTCCTGTAACCCCAGCCGCATCAACTGAAAAGTCTAAAAATAAATCGTATTGTGTGGGATTTTCAGTAATAGAAACCCACAACTTACCCCTTTGGAACGGACCACCATGATTGCTCAGAAACCAACGAACCCCTACATGCAACCCACTTGGAAGTTTCGTACGGATTATGTAGGTAGTGTTTAGGGAATCTATAGATATCTCTTTGGTCAGGATGCCGATCTGTGTGGTGATTTTTTTCAACCCGGATGCCTCAAGAACATCGTTCAATAAATCGGTGTTGATGACCGCACCCCCGATAATTCCAAATACTAACTCTTGATTGGTCATGGAGAAGGTATCAATAATTGATTCTTCTCCCCCGGTTATGACGATTCCTCCCGGTTTTCTGTTTAGGATAGCCTTTCTAATATTTTCTTCTGCATCTTTCCATGCAGGATGGCGAGTGAGTCGCATACCACTCGGGGTATTTTCATAACGGTAAAAAGTATCATGGGTTGCAAACCTGCACTCTCCTAACTTTTTATTAGTCCAAAGTCCATTCGTACAGGTGTCGGTTTGGATTAAGATTTTAATTTCCCTGCTTTTATTGTACCCTACCCAGTCTTTTTGAACCCTCCATTCTGGTGGAAGAATACTGAGGGAGTCGCAAGGGAGAAGCGAAATTCTGATGACGGAATCTGTTTGAGCAGATAAGCGAAGTGTGCAGGCAAAAAATGCCAACAAAATAAGGTGTTTCATCGTGAAATGAATTAGAGGTGAAAAAGAAAATCCGTATACATACGGATCGAGATTTATTTCAAAGGTCTATTGAAGTTTAGAATACTTTACCATCTAATTATAGATTAGTCAATAATAACTAAAAAGACTGAGCTATTTCAGTCTTTTTTGCTTTTGTGCCCTCGAGAGGAATCGAACCTCTATCGCAAACTCCGCAAGCTCGCATTCTATCCATTAAACTACGAGGGCAAATATTTAGTTTTTAAAACACCCAAAAATACTAACAATGTTACATTAACACTTTTATATAAAAAATCCACTAGAACCCCAGAAAGTTCATGATAGCGACAGCTGTATGTTCTTTCATCTCTGTCTCTTTTATTTCTTTTGAGAGCATTTGAATGCGAATTATTTCTTTGTCTTCAGGTCTTGTCGGCATATCTATGATAGGCATAAAATATCTTCCTGAATTTATGAAGAGGAGTGACTCCATGTTGTTTTCAGGTGAAGGGACCTGAACCCAAAAAGATTTTATCTCTTCATAGGGGTGAAGTCTGTTTCTCATTATCAATCCTTTGTCGGTGAGTTTATAGGAGACAAGGTCTGGAGCTTTGTTGGCAAAATAACCCATGAGAGATCCTCCGAGTATGAGCAACCCTGCAAAGAAATAATTTGCATAAATAATAGAAGTAATAGATCCACACAGGATGATAATACCAAGAGCCCAAAACCAGTCATTGTTTTTTTCTGTATGTGTATATTCTGGCAATGTCCACGCGAGTACTATATTTTCTTGAGAGTCATTCACGAGTGTATTATACCAAAACAAAAACAAATATGTCTAATACTTTTCATCTGGTGTGGAGAGTATATAATGTGCTCATGGAAAAAAGTACTACCAATGCATCTGAAGTTTTCGTACAGTGCCTCGAAGCTGAAGGAGTTCGATACATCTTTGGTGTTCCAGGTGAAGAGAATCTGACTTTTTTAGAGGCGATAAGGAATTCAAAAATAAAATTCATAACCACTAGACATGAACAATCAGCAGCATTTATGGCAGCCACCCTTGGTAGGCTTACAGGTAAAGTTGGTGTAGCACTTTCTACCCTTGGTCCTGGAGCGACGAACCTCATGACAGGGGTAGCTTACGCACAGCTTGCAGGTATTCCACTGTTAGTTATCACGGGCCAGAAACCAATTAAAAAAAGTAAACAAGGAAAATTCCAAATTATTGATGTGGTGAAGATGATGAGACCGGTGACAAAATTCTCCGAGACCATTATTTCAGGAGACCGGATTCCCAGCATGGTCACCGAAGCAATTAGTCTCGCTGAAGGGGAGCGTCCAGGAGCAGTACACCTAGAACTCCCAGAAGACATAGCCCTCGAGGTATGCACAGTAAAACCACTTCCAGTATATACAGTACGTCGCCCTGTAGCTGATGAAAAGGCTATTAATTTAGCATTGGAAGAAATTGAGAATTCAAAAAATCCGATTATTGTAGTTGCATCCGGAGGGAACAGAAAACTTGTTAGAAAACAGTTGCAAGTATTTTTACAAAAAACCGGAATACCTTTTGTTACCACTCAGATGGGTAAGGGGGTAGAAGACGAAGATTCAAAACTATACGTAGGTACGACAGCTCTTTCTGATGGAGACTATGTCCATCAGGCACTTAAAGCATCAGACTTGGTTATCATGATTGGTCATGATGTCAGTGAAAAACCACCGATTGTTTTAGATGGAAAAACCCATAAAGTAATTCATATTAATTTTTATCCAGCGACTGTGGACACAGTATATGTGCCAACCCAAGAAGTAATAGGCGATATTTCTCATACACTCTGGGCCTTTTCTGAAAAAATACAAGGTAACCCTGCGTGGGATTTTAGTTACGCATTTAAAGTGAGAGATGCTTTACGAGAAGATATTAAAAAATTTAGCGGTGCAAAAGACTTTCCGCTTCGACCAGAACGCATTGTGAGTGATATACGAAAAGTATTACCTGACGATGGTGTCCTCGCATTAGATAATGGTATGTATAAGATCTGGGTGGCGAGGAATTTTGTGAGTCGAGAGCAGAATAGCGTCTTGCTTGATAACGCTTTGGCGACTATGGGTGCAGGACTTCCTTCTGGTATTGCGACCAAGATTTTATATCCGGACAAGAGAGTATTAGTCGTAGCTGGGGACGGAGGGATTATGATGAATATTGCAGAGCTTGAAACTGCTCTTAGGCTTAAATTAAATTTAGTGATTCTGGTAGTGAATGATTCTAGTTACGGAATGATTCGTTGGAAACAGAAAAATATGAAGCTCGAAGAATTTGCACTCTCTTTTAATAATCCTAATTTTATAAAACTAGCAGAGAGTTTTGGGGCTTTTGGATATGAAGTAAAGAATGCAGATGAATTAACTCCTCTTTTAGAGAAGACTTTGAATAGCGAAGGGGTGCATATTATAAACTGCCCGACAAATTACGAAGCTGCAAATGAAATATTGGGAAGTGTTAAAAATATAAAAGTTTTTTAAAATTATTAATAAATACATAAAGTTATCAAATTTTTCTCAGGTCCTCGGATCTCCTCGCCCTAGCATTCTGCTTTGGGCTCGGCCAGACCATTCGAAAAATTTATAACTTTATTGCTTATATATGCCTATACAAACAAAAAATCCATATACAGAAAAAGTTGAAAAGACTTTTAAATTCCTTAATCATAAACAGATTCATGCTGGGGTAAGGAAAGCGGAAAAAGCATATGATTTATGGAGTAATATTCCTCTTAAAAAAAGAGTACAGTATGTAAAAAATATTGCAAAAGTTTTAAGAAAAAATAAGGAACAGTATGCAGAGGTTGTGACTCGAGAAGTTGGTAAACCGATTTCTCAGTCTATTGCTGAGATTGAAAAATCAGCATGGAATGCCGAATATATAGCAGAACATGGTCCTAGATTTTTAGCTGATGAGTATATTCAAACAGAAGCAAAAGAAAGTTTTATACGATACGAGTCTCTTGGAATAGTCCTCGCTATTATGCCTTGGAATTTTCCTGTGTGGCAGGTGTTTCGTTTTACATCCTTAGCACTTCTTGCAGGAAATGCATGTATTTTAAAACATGCATCAAATGTTCCACAGACAGCACTTTTAATAGAAAAAATAATTCGTGAAGCGGGGATTCCAAAGGATGTTTTTCAAACTTTGTTTATAGAGTCAAAAGATATTGAAGAAGTAATTAAGCAAAATTCTGTACAGATAGTCATCCTCACAGGAAGCGAAAAAGCGGGAAGTGAAGTCGGAGCTTTGGCTGGAAAGCATATCAAAAAAAGTGTACTCGAGCTTGGAGGTGCTGATCCTTACATCATTCTCAAAGATGCTGACTTAGAAAAAGCAGTAAGAGAGGGGGTGAAAGCACGTATGTCAAATGCTGGACAGGTATGCATTTCCCCAAAAAGATTTATCGTAGAAGAAAAAGTATATGATAAAGTTCGAGACTTATTTATCCGTGAAATGGATATGATCAAAGTGGGGAACCCTATGGACAGAGAAACCACTCTTGGGCCGCTAGCTCGTGAGGATTCTCGAGAGGAATTAGATGATCAAATAAAACGTGCAGTTAAAAAAGGTGCAAAGATAATACGTGGAGGAAAAAAGATTCCAGGTGTTGGATATTTCTACGAGCCGACATTGTTAGACAACGTTACAAAAAATAACCCTGCGTTTATAGAAGAACTTTTTGGTCCAGTTATTTCTTTAATAAAAGCAAAAGACTGGAAAGATGCAGTATCTCTTGCGAATGATCATGTGTATGGACTTGCGGGTTCTGTCTGGGGTACGAATACTAGGGTCACAAAAGAAATTGCAGATAAACTTGTTGTTGGCACCGTCTCCGTAAATAGCGTTGTTGTTTCAGATCCACGTCTTCCTTTGGGTGGAGCGAAACGCTCAGGGTATGGACGTGAAATGTCTTCACATGGGATTCGTGAGTTTACGAATATAAAAACTATTGTAGTACGATAAGTATATGAGTAAGGGTGTGGATATAGAAGAGGGTTGGGGTAAAGCATTACAAGCTTTTTTTGAGACTGATACTTGGGAAAGACTCTCTTTTTTTGTACGAGAAGAATATAAAAATAAAAAAGTGTACCCTGAGCCAAAAAATATCTTTAAGGCTTTTTGGCTCACGCCTTTTGATGATGTACGGGTCGTCATACTTGGACAAGATCCGTATCATGGACCTAAACAAGCAGAGGGTTTATGTTTTTCTGTTCCAGAAGGCGTACCGGTGCCTCCATCTCTACAAAATATTTATAAAGAAATAGAGAGTGATGTAGGTATAAAAAAAGATTTTACGAACGGACATTTAGAAGGGTGGGCGAGACAAGGAGTATTTTTGCTGAATGCCATCCTGACTGTCGTCGCAAGTAGTCCTGCGTCACACAAAGAAAAAGGATGGGAAGATTTTACTGATTTTGTGATTAAAACTATTTCAGAAAAACGTGAGCATGTAGTTTTTATTCTTTGGGGCAATTATGCTAGAAGTAAAAGAACTCTTATTGATACACATAAACATTTAGTTCTCGAAGCTCCACACCCGTCACCCTTCTCTGCGTATAATGGGTTTTTTGGGTGTAAACACTTTTCAAAATGTAATGAGTATTTAAAAATACACTCAAAAAAAGAGATAGATTGGTAAAGGACTTCAACCTAGTAAAAAAATACAGAAAATGGTATATAGAGAGGGAATGTTCTCGCCTAGGGCATTATCAGTTTAATTAATAATCATATGAATATATATAAAAAATTACTTGTTTTCGTTTTTGGCCTTATAGCTATGGGCTCTTTTGCACAGAGTGTGTCTGCTATGGTGCCTACACTTACTATCTCTGGTAACAGTACGAGTACTATGCTCGTGACTGTTGTTGGTGATGCAAATGCAAGTGTTGTATTCTATTATCCAGCTAGTTATGGTAGTTATGGAGTGCAAAGTGTCTACCTAGGAAGTACAAACAACCTTGGATACTTTTCTACTACCTTAACATCAAATACCTATAACATCGCCCAAGGAAGTCTGGTGTATGTGTTGGTAAATAACCAACAGTCTCCATCTGTGACATGGTCAACTTCATCTTACTCAAATCTTTCTTTGAGTCAGACAAATGTAACTCTCTCTGTTGGTCAGACTTCAGCCGTTACTGCATACAATTCTTTTGGAACACTGTATGTGTCTAGTAACTCAAACTCAAATGTAGCTACTGCAACGGTGAGTGGAAACACTGTCTCATTTTACGGAGTGAATACTGGAACAACCACTGTTACGGTCTGTCAAAATAGCGGAAGTGCATATTGTGGAATGGTATATGTGACTGTTTCGGGCTCATATTACACTGGTGTAAATACTTCTGGACTTATCGTATCAAACCTAAACTTGTCAGTTGGAAATTCAATCACACTTGCTTCTGTTTCTGGTGGAAGTTTGTATGTGTCTAATAACTCAAATCCAAACGTTGCAGGAGTTTCTGCTTCTGGAAGTGTTGGATGTCTCGCTGGTGCACAGTACAGTGCAATCAACGGTCAACCTTGTTACTACATTACAAACAATACAGGTTCAATGACTATCACTGCATTATCTAGTGGAGTAAGTACCATAACTCTTTGTCAGACTAACGCGACTACTGGATGTAGTACTATCGTTATTAACGTAAATGGAGTGGGTTCTGTGTTAGGAGCAACAACGGTAAACCCAGGATGCTCTATCTATCGTACACTGCGATACGGTATGTCAGGTACTGATGTCTCTTGTCTGCAATCATATCTTTCAGCAAAAGGATATCTTGTAAGTGGAGCAAGTTACTCTGCATACTTTGATATGGCTACTAGAAACGCTGTAGCTTCGTTCCAAAGAGATCACTATCTCGGTGCGGATGGAGTTGTAGGACGAATGACTCGAGAAGCTTTATATCAATAAACTTCTTTAAATATTTAAACAAAAAATCCCTCACTGTTGAGGGATTTTTTGTTAGTATATAGAAACACGAATAGTATTATTTTAACTCTTCCCATGCATATGCTTCTTGTTCCATCTGGGCTAGAAAAGGTGCTTTTGCTGCTCGGTAGGCAGGGTAGTCCTCTGGGTGTAGTTTTGAGTTTGATTCTTTGAGGTCAGCATATTCTTTTGCTTTTTCTGGGTGAGTCCGAAAAAAATCTCGCATTACGAGGAATTGCCTTGCTTTTGGTGCACCTGATTCGCATACATGTATATTTTCCAACTTTTCTCCATTAGGACCTGTTCTGAAGAACAGAAGTGTATTGGGAGCTATGTAGTTTTCACCCCATTCATAGCCGATATCAACCATTCTAAGTGTTTCTTGCGATAGATCTTTTATATCCTTCACAATTATCAAAACATCGATTAGAGGCTTGGCTTTCATTCCGGGAATCGAAGTACTGCCGACATGTTCAATCTGTAAAGCCTTATTGCCAAAGATTTCAGAAATAAGTATCTTTATTGATTCAAATTTAATTATCCAATTCGGATCATATTCGGAAATCGAGTATTTTCTTTTTATGTTTTTATCTAATTCTACCATGTCATAAACTATAGCTTATTTGTTGAAACTTAGCTAATCGAGTTGACTCACATACCTAAGCCTGTGAGTCTGTCGATAAAAAGTTTTCTTGGCCGGTGATTGTGAGTTAAACACTAACAGACCTAGACCCCATAAGGGTATTTTAGCATCTTTACCAAGCTCTAAAATATGTATGTGGATCGCTAATTATAAAACAGACTTACATAACACTTCGCCGGATAAGGCGAGGTCTTTTGAATATATTGGTCAGATAAGTATAAAAACTTTTTACGTATTAAACCTGTAGAATTTTTAATTCTGCAATAATCTTCTCGTGCAATTCTTTATTCGCAGACGCAACAAAACTTCTAGGAAGTCGTATCCCTCCATCTTTATAATTTATTGCTTTACCGTCCATATCAGTTACTGCACCTCCTGCCTCCTCAAGAATAATCTGCCCTGCAAGAATATCCCATTTACCAGCTCGCATGTTTGTATTGATATGTGCTTCTGCCTCTCCTTGTGCAATAGTGCATAATTTTGCACCACTGCCTTCTGCTATTCTTTGTGCAAAAGGAATTTGATCAAGCTTCTCTTCTATTGGTCGGATGTCTCCACTAGGCTCGCGAGTAATTAAACGAGCTTCTTTTATTTCATAAATTGAAGCAGTGTGAATTTTTTCAAATTTCCCATTAACTTTTTGGAATGCACCTTTACCTTTCTCTGCGTAAAAACTTTGATTTTTTGCAGGCACTTTCACACAGCCAAAAATAGGTACACCATTTTCAACCAAACCAATAACTATTCCAAAAGTGTCTGTTCCTTTAATAAAGGACTTTGTTCCATTAAGAGGGTCAACCATCCAAACCTTTCCTGTATAATCATTAGGAATGTTGTCATTTTCTTCTGATAGAATGAGGTCATCTGGGAACTCTTTATGTAATTGTTCTCGTATTAAACTATCAGACTCTTTATCAGCAACAGTAACAGGATCAAACTCATCTTTTTTATATTCAACATTAACTGCCTGTTTAAAGTATTTCATTAAAACTTCACTTGCTTGATCGGTAATTTTAAAAACTTTTTTTGCAAGTTCTGAAGGTGCCATTTCGTCCATATTTTCTATACTATGTTCCATAAATTATCTAGATTAATTAACATTACTAAATTATTAGTATATTTTACTATATGTATAGTCTTTATAGGTGATCGGGTCGTGTATAATACTTTATTTTTATGGCGGAGAATGTGAGATTTGGTCACAAAACTCCTCACTTCGTTCGAAGTAGTTTCGCGACCCCTATTCGAATCTCACCGTAAAACCACGCAGGTGGTTTTACTATTCTCCGCTCAACAAAAATGGCCACCTGGGTCCCGTGGCGTATTTTTGTACGAGCGGAGGCGGTGAGATTCGAACTCACGGTACCTTGCGATACTCCTGTTTTCAAGACAGGTGCACTAAACCACTATGCGACGCCTCCGTTATTTGATTGTAAACCATTAAATATAGACTTTGTTAAGCCAAATACTCAATAAGGAGATATTATCAGGAAATTTATTTTTATGCTAGTATTTCGATATGAAGATTTTGGGAATTGACTATGGGACAAAGAGAATAGGCCTTGCTATGTCAGACGATGGGGGGAGTATTGCGTTCCCAAAAGAGATAGTTAAAAATGATTCTAGCACCCTAAAACATATTGAAAAACTTATAAAAACTGAAAACATAGAAGAAATAGTAATAGGGGAGTCTCTGGATTTAGATGGCACGCAAAATAAGGTACACGAGAAGATACAAAAATTTGCAAAACAGCTGGAAGATTTTTTTAAAATAAAAGTTTTCTTTCAAAAAGAGTTTATGACTTCTGTCGAAGCACGTAAAACAACAATTTTTAAAAGTAGCCTCAATCAAACACAAGCAAGTAGTAGGGTGAAAAAGGAAACAGGGGAGAAGGTGGACGCAAAAGCAGCAGCGCTCATCCTTCAAAGATATTTAGATAAAAAGAATATATAATAAAAATATATGAAAGATATAATATCAATAGATGATTTTGCAAAAATAGATTTAAAAGTAGGACAAATTTTAGAAGTAGAAAAAGTACCAGATACGGATAAACTTTTGAAATTAAAAGTAGATATGGGTATGAAGACTGTCGTTGTGGGTGAAGGTGAAGAGCAAAAGACAGAGGAGCAGCAAGATATCAGACAGATTGTTTCAGGGATTGCTTTATATTTTGAAGACATGCAAATTCTTGTTGGTAAAAAATGCATGTTTGTTGCAAACCTTGAACCTCGCACTATACGTGGACTAGAAAGCGAGGGGATGATAGTTGCAGTATCAACACCAGAAGGTAAATTCTCTGTGCTCTCTCCATCAGAAGATATTCCCGTAGGAACTTCTGCAAAATAATTTTGTTTTTCACAAAATTTCTTTGAATAATTCTTGCTACAAAGGTATACTATATGAGTAATGTTTAAAAACTCATACGATAAATTTTTCCCGACACCTGATTTTTTGAAGATGCCTTCGTTTGGTTTGGATATTTCAGATGAAGCACTTAAGTTTATTGAACTAGTCGCAACAAAGGATGGAATTAAAGTAGGTAAATATGGAGAAAAAAAAATAGCATCAGGTATCGTTGAATCAGGAAAAATAATTGATCCTAAAAAATTTGAAGAAATTCTACTTGAGTTAAAGAAGGAACAAAAAATAAAATCTGTACGAGTATCTCTACTCGAGAATCAAATTTATCTTTTTAAGGTTTCTATCGAGAAAGTAGGGCTTACGAGTGTGCGGGAAGCAATCGAACTTTCTTTAGAAGAACACATTCCTGTACCTGCCCCAGAGGCTATATTTGATTATGATATTTTGTCTGAAACGGAGACAACTCTAGAGCTGCAGGTAGCAGCCATACCAGACAATGTTATAGAGAGCTACCTAACTGTTTTTAGAAATTGCGAGATAACCGTTCACTCATTTGAATTAGAAGCACAAGCTATTGCTAGAGCAATAATAAAAAAAGGAGATCCAGAAACCTACATGATTGTGGATTTTGGAGAAAAAAGAACTGGTATATTTGTCGTCTCTAAAGGGGTAGTCATGTTTACTTCTACCTTAGAAATTGGAGGAGATGTTTTAAACACGATGATTCAAAAGAATTTTAATGTTTCTTATGAAGAAGCTGATAAAATGAAGAAACGGTATGGTCTTCAGAGGAATGCCGTAAACAGAGAACTTTTTTCAGTTCTTTTGAATAGTGTTTCGGTGCTTCGAGATGAATTAGTAAAACACCAACTCTATTGGGATACTCATAAGGATGAGGATGGAAAAGGTAGTCCACCTATTAAGAAAGTTATACTTTGTGGTGGGGATTCAAATTTAATTGGACTTTCAGAGTATTTATCAGTGAGTATGAAAACCACTGTAGAGATGGCTAACGTCTGGGTAAATATCACAGATACCAGAATCTCTATACCTGAGATGGGTTTTAAACAAGCATTATCATTTGCCGCAGCACTAGGTCTAGCATTAGGAGATTTTGAAGATGATTAATTTAACACCAAACAAAGAAAAGAAAAAAATGATAAAAGATTTCTACTTACGATTAGTGGTGGTCTTTATTATGATGCTTGGAGTTTCTGTGGTCATATCTTCTTTTGCACTAATCCCGTCTTATTTATTTTCTATAGTAAAAAAAAGGTTTTCAGAAGAAAAACTTGTTGTACAAAAAAATATACCATTACCAGAATTTGACCAGCAAACTCTTGCTCTTATTGGAGATCTTAACTCTAAATTAAACTTAATTGAAAATTCAAAGAAAGACAAGTTCCTTGTATCGGATAGGGTTATTAATAAGATTTTATCCAAAAAAATGACAGATATTAAAATAAATAAGTTTTCATATAAATTTGATACGGTGAATGGTAAAATAATAGGTGTGCAAGGTACTGCACCTTCTCGCGAGAGATTACTCCTCTTTAAGACTGCCCTAGAAGAAGATTCTAGTTTTACGAAAGTTGATTTACCAATTTCAAATTTTATCAGGGGATCGAATATTCAGTTTAACTTGAATCTAGTAGCAAAATAATCCATTTTATGAATAATAAATCGCAAAAAAAATATTTAATTGGTTCACTCATATTTTTGTTGGTGGTTTCAGGTATTTTTGCTTTTCTCTATGTTCAAATAAAAAACAACAACATTGCTTCTGAAGAAGCAGAAATAGAATGGAACAGTGAAATTTCAAAGTTAAACAACATAAAAGTTTTAAATCTCTCTATACGAGACATAGAAAAAGAAAAAGCTTTATTTGAATCTCACTTTGTAAAAAATTCAGATATAGTATCATTTTTAGATACTCTTGAGGGTTATGCTAAAGATGTAAGTGTAAATGCCTCTATTTCTGCGGTTGATACTTTACCGGACGATGCTGGGCTAGTTATAGGCATTAGAACTTTTGGTACTTTTGAGTCTTTGTATAAATTTCTTATGTTACTTGAAAATTCAAAGTATGAAATGAATGTTGTTGAATTTGATATTCAAAAAGATGGAGCTTCGACTCTTGATGGAACAGAACAGGTTCCTCAATGGAGTGCAAGTTTTAAAATACAGCTATTAGCTTTTATGAAATAATATGAAATTAGATATTAAATTAGATTTTCTAAAAAAGAAAAAGAATTTCAAAAAGAAAGATAATCCAGCCATTGATCCAAATCTGTATTGGCGTATTATGCTTTTCCTAGGGCTTTTTATAATTCTTGTTTCTTTGGGATTGGGGTATTATTTAGTTAAAGAAGTCAATAAAGAACCAGACTTACCCACCTTAAATGGGAGTATAAATAATAAAATAACAAAGAAAGAAAGAATTGAAGCAATGCTTGAATATTTTAGGCAAAAAGAGGAGAAGTCTATTGAGACAATAAATACAAATAATTTAATCATTGACCCATCGCTTTAAAAATGCTATTTTAGCATGGTAAGTGTGAGGGTGCATAAATGCGCGGTTAGCTCAGTTGGTAGAGCGACTCATTTACACTGAGAAGGTCGGGGGTTCAAGTCCCTCACCGCGCACAGAGAAAGTCATGTCCCTGTAGTTCAATGGATAGAACTGCGGACTTCTAAGCCGTCGATGTTGGTTCGATTCCAACCAGGGACACAATGAAAATACATATTCTATATGAAGATCCTAGTATACTGGTTATAGATAAACCAGCTGGTATCGCTGTGCATGAAGACGGAAGAACTAAAGAAAAGACTTTAACGGATTGGGTGTTGAAAAATTATCCAAAGATGAAAAACGTGGTCGAGCCTATTTTCTTAATTTATTATAAAAATAAAAAACAAATCACACGACCAGGTATAGTGCACCGGCTAGATAAAGATACTTCAGGGGTGCTTGTTTTAGCTAAGACTCAAAAAGCACATGAATTTTTAAAAAGCCAATTTCAAAATAGAGAAGTTCGAAAAGTTTATAATACTGTCGTTTCTGGTCACATGAAAGATGAAAGAGGGACTATAAATAAACCAATAGGCAGGAGTCCAAATGATTTTCGTAAGCGTCTTGCGGGTCGTGGAGCGCGAGGTGAGCTTCGAGAGGCTATCACAGAATACACTGTATTAAAAAAATTTTTAGATAAAAAGAATAAATTTACATACCTTGAAGTTAGACCGAAGACGGGACGAACTCATCAGATACGTGTACATATGAAATTTATGAATCATCCAGTAGCAGGGGATGAGTTATATAATCCAGGCAAGCCTGTACCAAAAGGATTTACGCGTCTTGCACTTCATGCGAAGAGTATCAGTTTTAAAAATTTAAAGGGTGAGACTCTTAAAATAGAATCACCATTACCAGAAGAGTTTAAAAATATTCTAAAATAATTTTTAGGCTTATAGTTTGCCTTTAAAAGGTGTTTATGTTAAAGTATTCCCATTATGGCAGCAAATAAAGCAAATACTATAAAGTTTAGTCCAGTGGACATTGAAGAGCGAAAAAAGCTTGATTTTAAGGCGGGAGACACAGTTCGTGTTTGGTCTAAAATCGCTGAATTGAAAGAGGGAAAAAAGAAAGGGGAAAAGGCCACGGTTAAATACCGTCTTCAGGCCTTTGAAGGTATCGTTCTTGCGAGAAAGCATGGCACAGAAAACGGAGCAACCTTTACAGTACGCAGAGTAGCTTCAGGGGTAGGAGTAGAAAGAATATTTCCACTCTTTGCACCCACTGTAGACAAGATTGAGATTACCAAGAGAGCAAATGCTGGACGATCAAAACTCTACTATGTACGAACCAAGGCAGTAAAAGATGTTCGAAAGAAATTACGTGCTGTTACTTCAGGAAAAGTAAACGAAATAGAAGCTGATACCATAGAAGAAACTCAAACTGACGAAGTATAATCTAAAAACAAAAACCCTCCTTTGTGGAGGGTTTTTGTTTCAGTAATAGTTACTTTGATGCTTGCTCTAGCAATATTTCTAAAAGTATATTATAGTGTCTGTGTTATTTGTATGCGCAGGTGGCGAAACTGGTAGACGTACTACCTTGAGGTGGTAGCGGGAGCAATCCCATGGAGGTTCAAGTCCTCTCCTGCGCACAGAAAAAAGCAACTTAAGTTGCTTTTTTGTTTTATGCACACTTAAAATTTATAAGATGCTATAATAAAATACATATATGTCTTCCTCAAAGAAATTTTATAGTCGTTTACCAGTAGTTCATTATTCTCTGAACCAACTGCTTCGTCATACTAATGAATTTCAATCTATACCAGATGACTGGTTTGTTATACTTACCGACATAGTAAATTCAACTGAGCACTTTAAAGATGAGAGATACCAAGAAGTAAATTTTGTAGCGGTCGCTGGAGCAAGTATTGTTTTAAATGAAGCACACCTACATAGAATCCATGTTCCTTTTGTTTATGGTGGTGATGGAGTGACCGTATTTGTGCCTCCAGCCTTAGTGCCTTCTCTTAAAACAAAACTTGCTACGTTAAGATCAAACGCCCATAAACGTTTCGGAATGAATTTAAGAATATCTGTAATTCCAGTCTCTGAGATTTATAAAGCCGGTTTTTCTATAAGGACTGCAAAGCTGTATATATCAAAGAGCTACAATCAATCAATATTTCTAGGAGAGGGTATAAGATATGCAGAATCTCTTATGAAAAAAACTGAGGAGTATTTATTACCACAACATATAAAACAAAGACCTATAGATCTTTCTGGGCTTGAGTGTAAATGGAACGCTCTTTTCCCGCCAAGGTCTGGAGATGAAATACTTTCCCTTATTGTTTTACCTCACGGTCATCGAGAGCCCGAGGAAGTGTTTCACGATGTGTTGGAAAAAATAGACGAACTTTATGGTACCTTTGCAGAAAGACATCCAATACATTCTAAAACCCTCTCTCCAACAACAAACATGAAAACTATACTTCATGCTTCTCATTTAAAATATGGAAGCACTAACATTTACTACGTTGTTGGGAATTTACTTTTTGGGATTTATAAGTCTATACGTATTCATTTAAAAGATGCGTTATATTCAATATTTAAATCAAGAAGCATGCCAGAGATGTCTACTTCATCTGATACTTTAAAAATTGATAATACAATGAAAACTATATTTGCTGGTGCTCCAGAACAAAGACCTAAACTCATTAAATGGTTAGCAGAACAAGAAAAGAAAGGAGAATTATTTTACGGCATTAATGTTGCAAACTCATCAATGATGACTTGTTATATTAAAAATTCTCAAGATAATCACGTACGTTTCTTAGATGGTTTTGGAGGAGGGTATACACTCGCTTCTATAGAATTAAAAAAGAAATTAAAAAGATTAAATTGATTGAGTATATCTAGATGAAAGAAAACTTGAAGTTAGCAAGAGTAATATTGTGGGAGCAGGTATCGTCACTCTTTTTTGTGTTGCTTGTTGTTTCTGCTGGTGTCTCATTTTTCTTAGGTGAAAAAGTAGATGGGATTATTATTGCAGTTATTATTTTTATAAATACACTTTTGGGTTTTATTCAAGAATATAAAGCATCAAAAGCTTCTGAACAATTACTGCACCTTATAGAAACAAAAGTATATGTCTTGCGAGCAGGGAATCTCGTTATGGTGAAGACCAGCGACTTGGTGTTGGGAGATGTTGTACACCTCGTACCTGGATCTATTGTTCCTGTAGATATAGAAATTATAGAAGCTGATAATGCATTTATAGATGATTCTGTTCGCACCGGAGAGAGTCTGCCAAAGGAAGTCTTCATGGGAGAGAGACTTTTTTCTGGAGCTGTCGTTACAACAGGTAAAATAATCGGACAGGTGATACAGATAGGGGATGAGTCTTCACTCTCTAAATATCGAGCCAAACTAGAATCAGTAAAAAAATGGAGTAGTTTTAATGTGTTTACTGAAAAAGTTATTAAATACATTTTCATTATTTCTTTAGCGACACTAATTATCTCAATGTTTTTTTTGGTTGTGTATATGAGTAAATACAGCTTGTTACATTTCTTCGTTTTTGCGATTGCAATGCTTGTCGGTGTTGTTCCAGAAGTCTTGCCGCTCATTGTTACTATAATTCTAACTCGAGAATCTATATCACTTTCAGAAAATAAAGTTATAGTAAAAAGACTTTCTTCTCTAGAGAGTCTGGGTGCTATTTCTTTTCTTTTAACAGACAAGACTGGTACAATTACAGAAAATAAATTGCGTGTTGCTGCTGTTACTGACATACATAATTTTTGGGAAAATTCAAACTATATTTCTGAAGGTCAGTATGAGCGTACTGGACTTGATGCAGTGTATGATGAAGCCCTAAATCAATCTATTGGTAAAATAAAAACTAACTCAAGAACTATTAAATATTTTGATCCTTTCGATAGATTACTAGGTTATGAAGTTTTCGTAATTGAAGGTGGCGTAAAGATTGCTCGAGGTATTGCTTCTAAGATTTTTAGTTTGTGCAAAAGAACTCCAGAGAAAATATTAAAATCTGCTCTGGAATATGAAAAGAAAGGGATGAGGGTTATCGCTCTAGCAGAGGGTCAAGCAGGAGAATGGACTTTTTCCGGTTTTGTGGCTTTTGTAGATCCGATTAAAGACACTTCAGCCGCTTCTCTAAAACTTGCAGCGGATCGAGGTATTCAAGTAAAGATTCTTACTGGAGATTCAAAAGAGGTTGGTTTAAACGTTGCAAATGAACTACATCTCATTAAAGATAATAAAAGTGTTATTTCGTTCGATGATGTTCGTGTGGCAGATTTATCAGATAAAGATTTAATCCATGCGACGCTTTTTGCACGATGTACCCCAGAGAATAAATTAGAGTTAATTGATAGATATTTGAAAATAGGTCCAGTAGCTTTTTTGGGTGATGGTATCAATGACGCACTTGCTTTGAAGAGAGCTGACGTGGGTATCGCAGTAGATAATGCGACCGACATAGCAAAAGAATCGTCCGATATTATTTTATTAGAAAAAGATCTTGGTCCAATACTCAAAAGTATTTCTACTGGACGTAGAGCACTGCGAAACATTTTGACGTATATTATGTACACTCTCTCTGGGAATGCTGGAACATTTTTTTCTCTTCTTGTTGCATCATTTTTTTATCCTGTTTTGCCGATGCTTCCTATTCAAATTCTTTTAAATAATCTGCTCACCGATTTACCACTTATGCTTATTATCACTGACAATCCTGATGAATACGCACTTCGCCATGTGCCGCATTTTGAACCCAAAAAGATCATGCAACGAGTGTTTATTTTTGGTGTTGTGTCCAGTGTCTTTGATTTACTTTATTTTCAGCTCTATAAAAATGCGAATGTTGCAGAATTCCAAACAGGTTGGTTTGTACTCTCTATTCTCGCTGAACTCATTCTTATACTTTCTATTAGATCTTCACGTTTTGTATTTAAGTCTCCAGCACTTTCAATACCACTTCTAACTGGTATTGTGATATCTGCAGTGCTACCTTTCTTGTTTATATACAATCCTTCTTTAGCTGCTATTTTTAAGTTTGCTCCGTTATCACTCTCTACAGTACTCGTGATTTGTGGCATGATTGTTACATATAGCATTACTAATGAAATAGTAAAGTATTTTATGAGAAAGAAAAATCTATACAATAAACCTACTCCCATTTTGTTCTCTCATTCTAAAAGTTAGTGATATAGTGTAGGTATGACATTTTTATTTATATCGTTTATTGCAGGAGTTTTGACAATTCTTGCACCGTGCATATTACCACTTTTACCTGTTATCGTAGGTCACTCAATTAGCGACGCCACGCCGAGCAAGAGAAGACTTTTGGTTGTTGTAGCATCTCTCAGTTTTTCAATTATTCTCTTCACTTTAATTCTCAAAGTAAGTACATTATTTGTGGATATTCCACAAGATTTTTGGAAATGGATTTCTGGAGGAATTATCTTCTTTTTTGGTTTAACCATGATTTTCCCATCCATATGGGAGAGGTTTTCTCTTGCGAATACGTTATCAATGAAATCAAACCAAGTTCTCACTAAGGGCTATCAGAAAGACAGTATTTGGGGTGATGTAATCATCGGAGCATCCCTTGGTCCGATTTTCTCTGCATGCAGTCCAACATATTTTGTAATTCTTGCAACGGTATTACCAGTAAGTTTGTTTTTGGGAATTGTATATTTACTTGCTTATGTATTAGGTCTTTCTCTGTCTTTGGTATTAATTGCTCTTTTAGGGGAAGGTATTATGGCTCGGGTCGGTAAGGTGTCAGATCCTAGAGGATGGTTTAAAAAAATCTTTGGTGTTATTTTTATTCTTGTTGCTGTTGGAATTATTACTGGGTATGACAAAAAGCTTCAAATTAGCCTACTTGATGCTGGGTTTTTTGATGTAACTAAAGTTGAACAAAAACTACTAGATAGCTCAGAAAACAAAAGTCCTGAAGGGGTTGTGAGTGAGGTAAAAGATGAAAACACAAATAGTGAAGATGTTGCGTTGGATACGTCAGAAACTATTAAAGAAAATAGAAATGAAAAATTTCTAACACTAGCAGAAAAAAGTAAAAAATATATCCTTGCTCCAGATATCAGTACGCCTGATGGGTTTATAAATACCAACGATCTCCCCGTTACTATAGCAGGATATAAAGGTAAGAAGGTGGTGTTACTCGATATTTGGACATACAGCTGTATTAATTGTCAGCGGACTATTCCATATCTCAATCAGTGGTACAAATCATACGAAGATGATGGACTCGTGATCATCGGACTTCATACTCCAGAATTCTCTTTTGAAAGAGTACAGAAAAATGTTGAGGAAGCGGTCAAAGATTTTAATATCAAATACCCAGTAGTGCTTGATAATGATTTCTCAACATGGGAAGCATACAAAAATCAATATTGGCCGAGAAAATATCTTATAGACATAGATGGATACATTGTGTATGACCATGCTGGAGAAGGGCAGTATAAGGAAACTGAGATTGCAATACAGAAAGCTCTTCGTGAAAAGAGTGCGAGACTTGGAGAAAACATGGATATAGGTACATCAACTTCACTTGTCTCTCCGATCGCTGTCGACTTTGGTAAAGTAAAAAGCCCTGAGATATATTTTGGAGCATTTAGAAATACTGATTTAGCCAATGGTACAGCGAGCAAGGTTGGAAGTCAGAGCTTAACTATTCCAGAAGAAATTATAAAGAATAAATTATACTTGGGTGGCACTTGGAATATTACTACGGAAACAGCTCAAAATACTGGAGGAGAAGTGGTATTTAAATATGAAGCAAAGAACGTATATATGGTAGCAAGTTCTGATCTGGGGGCGGTGATAGAAGTATACTTAGATGGAAAGCTCTACAAGAATTTAAATATTCAAAATGAAACACTATACAAGATTGTTGAAGGAGATTCTTACGGAGAACATACATTGAAAATAAAGATTAAATCAGGTACATTAAAAGCATTTACCTTTACCTTTGGTTAAAAAGATATTAGAATAGCTCAATGATTTCAGAAGATATTATAGCTCGTATAGGTATCGCCTTTTTAGGTCTTTGCGGCTTTTTGGTTGCACGACATATTTATAAAGAAAAGAGAGCAGATAGACCCCTCATCTGTCCGATGCATTTTGATTGCAATGCTGTGGTAAGTAGTGACTACTCAAAATTCTTTGGCATACCGCTTGAAATATTTGGTATGGTGTATTATGCTTGTGTATTTATTGGGTATATATTTTTATCTTTTTTGTCCGAAGTATTACCAAATATGTTAGTCAGCTCTCTTGTTCTAGTATCTATAGCAGCCTTCCTTTTTTCTGTATATCTTATATTTGTGCAGAGTTTTATTCTGAAAAAGTTTTGTACTTGGTGCCTCGTCTCAGCAGGTATTTGTGTGATGATTTTTGGACTTACACTCGTAGCATACGACTTCTCAAGCCTTGCAGGGATTTATATAAAATAAAAAAGCCATCGAATATACACGCGGGGTGTGGTTATTCGATGGCATAATTTAACGGGGATAGATAGATTAAAAATGGTTTTTTGAGGTAATCCTTACCCGTTACACTTAAGCATATGTTGCTTAAGTGCTTCATTATTTTCGAATGAAGCACCGCATATGCATGAGAATCCGGGCTCATCTGAACCAACAGATGATTGAACAAGTGCCAGTCCTAACCCGTGACTGGTAAGGGGGGCTTTACGGGATGCCCAGCCGTGCTTGAAATAAAACAACATAATAAAATGATTTAATTTTTTAAAAAGCCAAAGAGTCTAGCTACTTAAAGAATAAAACCATTTAAAATTTAAAAGAACAAAAACGAAACCCTTGATTTCTCAAGGGCTCGTGTTTCGTTTCTTTTTTAGTATTCTTACTTTAGAAAAAAATTAAACATGAACCTTTGAGATCTCTGTCTTAAAAAAAGACAGGAGCTTAATAATAGCGAAGACGGAAATCTCTCGGTGGTTGGTCGCTATTAAGTTTACTTTGTTTAATATCATTACTTTCATAGTAAACACCCAAAATTAACTCTAGTCAATACCCTCAATCGAAAGTTATCCACACCCTCTCCTTAGCAAACTAGGGGGTCCACAGCCTTATTCCCATATGTTATTATGTTTTTATGGAAAATTTCAAACAACTCTGGTCTTTATCAGTAGATAAGTCTTTAGAAATGATCAACTCTAGTCATGAAGGACTTGCTGATAAAGAAGCAGAAGAACGTCTTTTGAGGTATGGTAAGAATGCTTTCTCTGATAAAGAGAAAAAAGGCCCTTTTCCAATATTCTTAAAGCAATTTGTAAGCCCTCTTATTTTTCTTCTTATCGGTGCTGCTACTCTAACTGCTATTTTACAAGAATGGATAGATACTGGGGTTATTATTTTTGCAGTACTCTTAAACGTGGTTCTTGGTTTTTACCATGAATATCATGCAGAGAACACTCTGGATAAACTGACTACGTATATCAAGGACCGTTCAAGGGTAATACGAAATGGTCATGAACAAGAGATAGATTCTTCGCTTATTGTTCCTGGAGATATTCTTAAGCTCTCATATGGTTCTCGTATCCCAGCGGACGCTCGTATCCTGAGTGTAAACAATCTACGAGTAGATGAGGCAATCCTTACTGGAGAATCTTTGCCTATTGAAAAGAATGAAAATACCGTGCCATTAACTGCAGAAATTGTTGATAGAAGTAATATTGCTCATGCGGGGACGCTCGTGGTAGAGGGGTATGCAACTGCTCTCGTGTATGCGACAGGGAATCACACAGAGATAGGTAAAATTGCAGGAATAGTTTCTAGTGTCGAACGCACAGAAACACCGCTTCAAAAAAGTGTGAACAAACTCGCTTGGTTTATCTTTATTTTAGTTATAGGTATTGTTATTGGTATTTTAATTTTGGGTCTCTTCCGAGGGCAGCCATTGTTGCCTATGCTCCTCTTAGCATCTGCTGTCGCAGTCGGTGCGGTGCCTGAAGCTTTACCCATTGCACTTACTGTGATTTTAGCTATTGGTGCGACTCGTATTGCTAACAAAAAGGGTATCATACGCAAACTTTCTGCAGCGGAGACTCTTGGTTCTGCAACACTTATTATGACTGATAAAACTGGTACCTTAACCATGGCAGATATGCAGCTTGTGGGTATTAGCGAAGTTGCTTCAGTCATAGACACAGGAGCAAAAGTTTTACAGGATGGCTTTAACGAGGAAGAAAAAAGACTCCTCGCAATGTCTTTATCTAATGTCGATGTTTCTATTGAAAACCCAGACGAGTCAGAAAATATCTGGAATTTTAAAGGAAGACCTTTTGAGGTTAATATCGTTAAGGCTTGTAGAGAAAATTCCATACCGATAGATAGAATTTTGTCTACCTCTTCTTCTTTGGTTTTACCTTTTAATTCAACAAATAAGTTTTCTGTTTCAGACAATGGGGATTTTTATACCGTGATGGGTGCACCGGATATTCTTCTAAAGAAATCTGATATATCAAAAGAGGATTATGTAAAAATGGAAGAATGGATTGAGCGTACAAGTCGAGAAGGAAAGAGGCTGATCGGTCTTGCGAGTTTTAAAAAGAAACACGGACATCCAAAATTTGAAATCTCTGAAGTAGAGAATATTACTTTTTTAGGTATGCTTGTTTTTTTTGATCCTATACGTGAAGAAGTACCAAAAGCTATTAAAAATATAGAGTCTCATGGAATGAAGATTGTGTTAGTAACTGGGGACTTACCTGGTACTGCACTATCAGTCGCTCGAGATTTGGATTGGCATGTTACTGAAGAAGAGGTGTTGGTAGGAAGTGACTTGAGAAAAATGTCTGACGAAGAATTGTTGCCACTTATTCCAGATATAAAAATCTTTGCTCGAGTAACTCCTGAAGATAAACTCCGTATCGGAACTTTGTATCAAAAACTTGGCGAAGTTGTCGCAATGACAGGGGACGGAGTGAATGATGCACCATCGCTTAAGGCTATGGATATAGGTATCTCACTCGGCTCAGGGTCTGATGTTGCTAAGTCTGCTGCAGATTTGGTTTTACTTGATGATAACTTTGAGACTATTTCTATGGCGATAGATGAAGGACGAAAAATTTTGGCAAATGTAAGAAAGACGTTTGTGTATCTTATGTCTAACTCTCTAGATGAAGTTTTCGTGATAGGAGGAAGTTTAATTTTTAATCTTGCTTTACCTCTAACTGCCTTGCAGATAATCTGGGTAAATTTATTTACCGGTAGTCTACCTGCACTTTCTTTTGCTTTTGATGAAGATATAGATAAAGAACGATACTCAGGAAAGGATTTAAGACTTATCTTTACTACAGAGGTTAAAGTACTGACTCTAGGAATAGGGGTATTAAGTTCTTTGTTTTTATTCTTACTGTACTATTTCCTTGTGAATATCCATTTAGATTTAGACGTCGCTCGGTCAATTTTCTTTGTTTGTTTTTCTTCTTATATTTTAGCTATTACGCTCTGTTTTCGAAGTTTACGTAGCTCTATCTTTTCTTATGCCGTTTTTTCAAATAAGAAATTAAATATAAGTTTACTTATTTCCTTAGCTCTTTTGATATTTACAATGTCTGTGCCTTTCATGAGAGATACATTTTCTCTTGCTCCAATGCCAATAGCATGGATCCCTTTTGTGATTATTTGGTTGATATTGAATATTGTGTTAGTGGAAGGTTCAAAGTGGATTATGAGGAAAAGTAAAAAATTGCCTTTTAAAAAGTAGCATTTATTCTTTTTTTTTGTTATAACTATCTTGTTGTATGGTGGTTATGGTGTAGCGGTAGCACATGGGCTTGTGGAGCCCCTAGTCTGGGTTCAACTCCCAGTAGCCACCCAAGTAATAAATAAAAAAGCGTCTTTAGACGCTTTTTTATTTACCAAAATGCTTTTCTGGTTGTATAATAACTGCATGAAAAACATTAAAAATGTGTTTTATTTATTAGCATTTTATTTATTATTTTTTTCTAGTGCATTTGCACATGTAAAGTGGTTTGTGGATAGTGATGAAATAATAGAAAAATCGCATAATACTACTCCTTTTTATTATATGACGAGTAAAGAGGTATGGGTGTGGATGAGTGTAGTATTTGTCTCTGTTATTATTTTTGGATTTCTGGATTCAGTAATTAAAGCACCAAAAAAGTTAGTTAAGTTTGGTATGGATCATGAGCATACAATTAACAGGGTGGCTCAAATTATCCTTGGATTGTTTTTGGTTACAGTGAGTTTTGTTTGGAAGATTATTCTTGTTCCAGATATACATATAAATAACACAATCGCTCTAGTACTTGCAGGTGTACAGGCTTTAGTGGGCGTAATGTTCATGTTTAATCTTTATCCTCGACTTGCCTCTATTATTTTACTTGGTTTTTGTGTTGGCGTAGGTATTTGGAATGGACCAATTACTTTTGCTGAAAACCTCATTCTAGTTTCTCTTGCTGTCTATTTCTTTATTAAAAATTCTTCTACTGATTCTAGAGTATTTCGCTTAAATAAGCATGCAGTAGAATTTGTCCGATTGGGGACAGGTGTGTCATTAATAGTCCTCGCTTTCACAGAAAAATTAGCGTATCCAGAATTGAGCTTGGCTTTCTTAGAAGTGCATCATTGGAATTTTATGCAAGGACTTTTCCCTTGGTTTACAAATAATCTTTTTGTTTTGAGTGTTGGATTTGCTGAAATAATTTTTGGAATTTTATTTATTATGGGTTATTTGACAAGAATTACAACAATACTGATTGCTATATTCTTTGCTCTCTCAGTTACGACTATGTTGATACAGTTTGGTGCATGGGAGGTTGAAGATTTAGTAGTATATTCTGCTGCCATTATATTTTTAGCATTTGGTCATGGTGCAACAAAATTCTTTCATTTTTCTTGGAAGAATTTAACAGGAAAGTAATTTTATAGTGACCAGTTTGGTAGTCGCTCTATATCGTTGACGTCGTCAAATTTTTCTTTTCGAGCATGATGGTATGCTGCAACAGCAATCATCCCTGCATTATCTCCAAAGAGTTTTTTATCAGTAGGGAAGTGAATTCTTAAATTTTTTCCAAACTCTTTACGCACTCTCTTTCTTAGTGCTAAGTTCGCACTAACTCCACCCGCAAGAATAATATCTTTTATTTTATGTGTGTTTTCTATGTTTTCTAAAACTATCTTTGTTTTAAGTACCAGTGAGTCTATGGCGGATTTTTGGAAAGAAGCAGCGATGTCGCAGATAATTTGTTTCTTTTCTTTTTC
Source organism: Candidatus Nomurabacteria bacterium (assembly GCA_052035405.1). Lineage (GTDB taxonomy): Bacteria > Patescibacteriota > Minisyncoccia > Phycocordibacterales > UBA9973 > UBA9973. The sequence continues at coordinate 25,046 of JBPOHQ010000003.1, forward strand.
TTTCAGATGCTCAGTAAAAACTTTACGCGTTAGATATAACACTGCAGTTTTGAGTCCTGAATAACTAAGTTCTGTATTTCGTGTTTTAGTCATAGGGACAGGAAGAGGGAATCGAGTTTCGTCACCATCTTTTGCGAGATTTTCTATCATCGGTCCACCAGGGTACCCGAGCTCAAGCATTCGTGCGACTTTGTCGTACGCTTCACCGACTGCATCATCTAAGGTTTTGCCAAGTATTTCGTATGAGCCGTGGTCTTTCATGAGTACGATTTCTGAGTGTCCTCCAGAGACAAGAATGGCTATCAGAGGGAAGGTGTATTCTATTTTTGGATTACCTTTTGCATTATGAGAAAGTGCAGAGTAAATATGACCCTCCATATGATTTATTGCTATAACTGGTTTTTTGTATTCGTTTACAAATTCTTTTATTTTCTTTATTCCAACTTCAAGGGCAATAGCGAGTCCTGGTCCACGAGTCACTGCGAACACATCAATATCTTTGAGTTCTAGCTTTGCGTGTTTGAGTGCTTCTTTTACTACAAAATCTATATTTTGTTCATGCATACTTCGTGCAATACTCGGCACAACACCACCCCATTTTTTATGGAACTCAATTTGAGAAGAAATTTTATTTGAGATGATGTTGTCGTTGTTTGTTATGGCGACAGATGTTTCATCACAAGATGTGTCTATGGCAAGTATTTTCATATTTTTATTTTTTAAACTGCATAGTCGCTAACCGTGATAATACGAGTATTGCTATTGTCTTTGTGTTCTATTTTTATCCATATGATCACTGCATCTTCGGAGATGCGTTCAAATAATTCTGTGACTTTATCCGCCCATTCGATTGAAAAAACATTACCTTTGGATACTTGGTCAAAGAATCCAAGCTGCTCTAACTCTGCCCCATCAAAAAGTCTCCAAGTGTCTATGTGATACAGCATAGGTTTTTTCTCAGATAAATATGAATCAGGAACGGTTTCTATGTTGTATTCTTTTTCTATAATGAATGTTGGTGAATTGATAGTATCTTTAATTCCTAATACTTTTGCAATACCTTTAGTCATTTCGGTTTTACCTGCACCGAGTTCACCTTGAAGTGCAAATATGACAGATTTATATCCAAAATAGTGCTTGTATTTGTTTAAGAGTTCTATGCCGAGAGCTTGAGTTTCTTCCGGAGAATGAGTAGCTCTTTCTAATACTGGAGTCAGTTTTATATTGCCTTGCCTTAGTACGACTTCTTGATTGAGGGTTGTGTCGACTACAGTTGAAGGCTCTCTTTTTGGAAGTTGCCCAGCATCGAGTATCAGAGAAATAAGGTTTTGTTGCTTTGTGGATATGTTATTTAAAATATCTTCTACTGCATAGGGTCTTTTTTTGTATGATGCGTTAGCACTGGTTGCAGTGATTGGTTTGCCTAATGCGGTGACGATATCGAGGACGAGTTGATAGTCTGGTATTCTCACTCCAAGGGTGCCCGTCTCAGACTCTACTCCTTTTGCAACAGTACCCAAGCTTTTTGAAACCACAGTGAGTGGTCCAGGGAGAAAGTTTTCATATAAATTTTTTGCTACAGCATTTACTTCTACATATTGCTCTGCCATGTGTATCCCATTGACCGCAATAGACAGAGGTTTACCCTCGCGTCTAGTTTTATATTCGAGCAGTGTATTTATAGCTTTTTGATTTGTTGCTTCGGCTCCTATCCCATACATGGTTTCTGTGGGGAAGACCACTAAGCCACCCCTTTTGAGTGTTTCTACGGCTTCTTTGACGACTTCTTCGTAAGGAGTATTAGATATATCTATTCGCTTAAACATGACGGGTCCATTATAGCATGGAATGATTGAGCGTTAAGGCGTTGTTTAATGGTCGGACTATGTCTATAATGAAAGGATAATGAGTAAAAAAGTATGGGAAAAGATATTTGGAGCTCCTGCAGAACTGCTTGAAAAAACAGTAGAGTTAGAGGAAGAAATAGAAGAAGGTCTGGCTAAACAAAAACCAGTAAGGAAAGTAAAAGAATACTGGAAAATCTTAGGCCCCGGGCTAACCACTGGTGCAGCAGATGATGATCCTTCTGGTATTGCTACCTATTCTCAAATGGGAGCCGCAAAGGGTTTTGGTCTTATATGGCTTTCTCTTTTTACTTTTCCTTTGATGTCTGTTGTGCAAGAAATGTGTGCTCGTATTGGAGTCGTCACTGGTATAGGCCTCGCTGCAAATATCAAGAGGCATTACTCTAAAAAGGTTTTATACTTTTGTACGGCACTTTTAGTCTTTGCAAATATTTTTAATATTGGTGCAGACCTAGGTGCTATGGCAAAAGGTATGCAACTTATTTTTCCATTCTTGTCTTTTACTCTTTTAGTTATTGTCTTTGCTTTAGTTATATTGTTATTACAAATTTTTGTTCCTTATAAGACGTATTCAAGTTATTTAAAATATCTTACTCTTGTATTGTTCACGTATATCTTCTCTGCGTTATCTATGAACATAGATTGGGGTAATGTGATAAAGCATTTAGTTGTTCCACAGTTTTCTTTTGGTAAAGAAGAAATTATTTTAATTTGTGCAGCATTAGGTACTACGATTAGCCCCTATCTTTTCTTTTGGCAAACGTCTCAAGAAGTAGAAGATCAGATTATGAAAGGAGATACAACTGAGAAAATGAGAAGGGAACATACGACAAAAAAAGATATCAGGGATATGCGTATCGACGTCTGGTCTGGAATGTTTATGTCCAACCTAGTTATGTTTTTTATAATTGCTGCTTGTGCAGCTACCTTGTATGTTAACGGTATCACCAATATTATTTCAGCTTCCGATGCAGCACTGGCACTTCGACCTTTTGCGGGTGACTCAGCATTTTTCTTGTTTGCTATTGGTATTATCGGTACTGGACTTCTTGCTATCCCAGTTCTTGCAGGCTCTTCTTCATATGCTGTTTCTGAGTCGTTTGGTTTTAAGTTTGGTTTATATCGAAAGCTCAAAGAAGCAAGTGCTTTCTACGGAGTCATTATCATAGCAATGGTCTTAGGAATACTGCTTAACTTTGTTGGGTTTGATCCTATCCAGGTGCTTATCTACTCTGCTGTATTCAACGGACTCATCTCTCCGATTATGCTTTTCCTTATAGTTCGTATTAGCTCAAATGAAAAAATCATGGGTGAGTATAAAAACAAAAATCTGAGTAGGGGTATGGGTTGGCTCACTGTAGTGCTTATGAGTATGGTGAGTGTTGCGTCTATCTTTTTTCTTTTAGATGTTTTTTAGTATATACTGTATACATATTAGTAGCTTAAATGTATATATATGCAAACAGATAATAAGAAAAATATGATTGTGTGGGTGGTACTCGTCCTTTTAGTAATAGGAGGGTTAGTTTTTGTTTCTATTAAAAATAAAAATTCTAAAGAAGAGGTAACAGAAAATACAACTATGGAAAATTCAAATGGTGTAAAAATAACAGTAGTAAGTGAAGGTGCAGGAGAACCTGCAAAGGCAGGGGATACTGTATCTATGAACTACACAGGAAGACTTGAGAATGGAACAGTGTTTGACTCCAATGTCTTGCCTGAATTTAATCATGTCGAACCATTTATGTTCACCCTTGGTGCTGGGCAAGTTATCAAAGGATGGGACATCGGAGTAGATGGAATGAAAGTAGGAGAGAAGCGAACCTTAGAGATAAATTCTGAATTCGCATACGGAGCTACTGGTGCAGGTAATGTCATCCCCCCAAATGCAAAGTTAGTTTTTGAAGTCGAATTAGTAGCAATTAAATAATAAATAATATATGCAAATTAAAGAATTAATAAAAGAAAATAAACATTTTGTATTTAAAGCATGTCTTGTGTTCATTTTCATTCTTCTTCTTTCAGGTGGTATGAGACATCCTGGTGAGATGAATTTTCAAAATAATGAGAAGAATACAATAACCGTCAGTGGTCACGGAGAAGTGAATGCTGTGCCTGATATTGCAACAATATACTTCACTGTTGAATCAAGTAAGGCTACTCAGAAAGAATCTAGTGATGAAGTAAATACTAAAACTAAGAAAGTATTAGAATTTCTAAAGTCCTCAGAAGTAGCTGATAAAGATGTCAAAACTGAGAACTACAGTTCTTACCCTAAATATAATAATCCAGAGTCTTGTCCTGCATACTACGGAGGAGGAATAGTACCACCTTGTCGTACAACAGAGGCGAAGATTGTAGGGTATACCGTATCTCAAAGCGTAACTGTAAAAATTCGTAAAGTAGACGATACTTCAAAGATCGTTGATGGTATTAATGCGTTAGGAGTAACTAATATGTCTGGACCTACGTTAGCTATCGATAATGAAGAAGCTTTAAAGGTTGGAGCTCGAAAATTAGCTATCGACAATGCAAAAGATAAAGCGAGAGTGCTCGCAAGAGACTTAGGGGTACGTCTAGGTAAAATTTCATCTTTTAATGAGACAGGAAATTACTACCCAATGTATGCGGGAGCGGCAATGATGAAAGATAGTGTGTCTAGTAACCCTGCTGTGCCATCAGAGATACCAAAAGGGGAGAATACAATATCTTCTGACGTTACCATTACTTACGAAATAAGGTAAACATAAGGTTATTTGACTAATCTACAAAAAAAGAGTAGTATTAAAAGAGCCCTGCGAGGGGCTTTTTTAAGAGGTAAGAAATTAGAACAATATGTCAAAACTTACAGAATATTTTAATGAAACAAAAACAGAGCTAAAGCATGTTATTTGGCCTGGACGCAAGCAGACTATCTTTTATACCCTTATTGTTATCGTATTGTCTGTCGTAATTGCTTATTTCTTAGGAGTTTTTGACTTCTTATTCGGAAGAGGATTAGAGAAGTTAATTTCTTTCTAAATTATTAAATTTAATTTTTAACTTGGATGTCAAAACAAGAAACACAAGGAGCTAGAAATTGGTATGCTATCCACACGTATGCTGGATACGAAAATGTAGTTTTACGTAATTTGAAACAGCGTATTGATTCACTTGGTATGCACGAAAAGATTTTCAATGTTATTGTGCCGGTTGAAAAGAAAATAAAGATAAAAGCTGGTAAGAGAGTAGAAGTAGAAGAGAAAATATACCCTGGATATGTGCTTGTAGATATGATCGTGACGGATGATTCTTGGTATGTGGTTCGTAATACTCCTCGAGTAACTGGATTCGTTGGAGCTGGAGTAAACCCTGTGCCTCTCATGAAAGAAGAAGTAGACTACTTGTTCAAGAAAATGGATGCACATACAGCAAAACACAACATTGATATCGCTATTGATGAGACAGTACTTATCGTAGATGGACCATTTAAAGACCTTGAAGGTAAAGTAAGCTTCGTCGATCAGGAGCGTGGTAAAGTAAAAGTGTTTGTATCCATGTTCGGTCGTGAGACCCCTGTGGAACTGGACTTCTTGCAAGTTAAGAAAATATAAGGTAGTGTATAAAAATAATCAGCAAATATATGGCAAAGAAAATAACAAAGAAAATTAAATTACAGGTTGACGCAGGTAAAGCTACTCCTGCAGGAAGTCTTGGTCCAGCACTTGGACAGGCTGGTGTAAACATCGGTGATTTCGTTACTAAGTTTAATGCAGCTACTGCTAAACAAATCGGTAACAAGGTATCTGTAAATATATTCGTATACGACGACCGAACATATGACTTTATCGTGAAGACTCCTCCAGCTACAGGACTTATCCTCAAAGCAGCTGGAATCGAAAAAGGTTCAAGTAAGAACGCTGCGACAAAAGTAGGTAAGATCACAAAAGCTCAAGCTCTTGAAATCGCAAAGATAAAGATGGAAAACCTAAACTCAAAAGATGACGAAGGTGCTATCGCTATAATCGCTGGATCTGCTCGAAGTATGGGCATAACTGTAGAATAATAAATTTATATATAAATAAAAAAGCTCTCGCAATGCGAGAGCTTTTTTATTTAGAACTTGTTTTTCCACATCATAGACTCCTTTGGTAGTTTTTCTTGGTGAGAATATTTAGCATTAGATTTTTTATGATAAAGTCTTTCTACTTTACCTTCTACGACGTAATAGATGAGTTGAGCGATAGGCATACCAGGATATACCCGTACTGGTTTTGAAGTAGATATCTCCATTGTCCAGAATCCACAGAAGCCTACGTCGCCTTTACCCGCAGTAGCATGTATGTCTATTCCAAGTCGTCCAGTAGAGGATTTTCCTTCTAGGAAGGGTACATGTTTATGAGTTTCAGTATATTCTAGCGTTGCTCCTAGATAAAGTTCTCCGGGTTTCAATACAAAACCTTTTTCAGGTATTTCAAAATGTTTAATTTTATTATGCTTTTTTGCATCTAGAGTCTTGTCGACATATTGTGCAAAGTGTTTACTTAAATGCACGTCATAAGAATTGCCTCCCATATTGCTGATATCAAAAGGCTCAATGACTATTTGTTTTTTCTTTATAAGTTCAAGAATTTTTTTGTCAGATAATATCATGGTATAAGTTTCGCATAATTAACCTTTTTGTCAATTTAGAAAAATCTTTCATAAATAACAAAGTCGTAGTCAAAAGGATTCTTGGAATCCTTTTTGTTTTTTTCTCGAGATGCCTCAATAAATACTATAGGTATGATTTCAGGGAAAAATACATCTGCATCTTTGTCTGCTGCTTTTACTTCTGTAATATAGAGCTTGTTAGCAGACTCCATACCTTTCTTAAACACTTCGCTTCCACCTATAATAAACACCTCTTTGTCTTTTGAAGCGAGCTTGATAGCTTCCTCAAAAGAGTGAGCTACCTCTACATTTTCTTTTTTATATTTTTTATCACGAGTGATGACTATATTTCTTCTGTTCGGTAGTGCTTTACCAATACTTTCAAAAGTTTTTCTGCCCATGATGACTGTATGCCCCGTGGTTAGTTCTTTGAAACGCTTCATATCTCCCGGAAGTTTAAAAACCAGGTCATTATTTTTACCTAACTCATTATTCTTTCCTATGGCTGCGATGATTGAGAGATTCATGTTTTTATACAGCAATCGGAGCTTTGATTGCTTCGTGGGGGTTATAATTTAATAATTCAAAATCGTCTATCGTAAAATCTTCAAGGTTCTTTTTGTTTGGATTTATTTTCATGGTTGGCATTTTTCTTATAGCATCTTTGCGAGAGATCTGTAAATTTGCTTGTTCAAAGTGGTTTGAATATAAATGTACATCACCGCCAGTCCAAACAAATTCTCCCGGTTCGAGGTTTGTAATTTGAGCAACAATCATAACAAGCAGAGCATATGAGGCAATATTGAAAGGGAGACCTAGGAATGTATCGCAACTTCTCTGATATAACTGACATGAAAGTTTGCCGTTGGCTACGTAAAATTGAAAAAAACAATGACAGGGTGGAAGTCCTGCTTTTGCCATTTCATCTATGTCAGCGACATTCCAAGCAGAGACTATCATTCGACGTGAGTCTGGGGTGTTTTTAATTTGTTCTATTACATTCTTTAGTTGGTCAATGTGCCTTCCATCTGATGTAGGCCAGTTTCGCCATTGATATCCGTATATAGGTCCTAAGTCACCATATTCTTTAGAAAAAATTTCGTCAGATTTTATTTTTTCTATGAATTCTTTTATTCCTTCTTTCCATTCCGTGCTATCGCTTTTTGGAACAGGTACATTATTTTTTATGAGATACGCCTTATAAGGCCATTCATCCCAGATGTGTACATTGTTGTCTGCCAAATACTTTAAATTCGTATCACCACGAAGGAACCAGAGGAGTTCGTGGATGATTGCTTTTATAGGTACTTTCTTTGTAGTAAGGAGAGGGAAGCCTTCGGCTAGATTAAAACGCATTTGATACCCTAAAACACTCTTCGTGCCTGTTCCTGTGCGGTCAGTCTTTGTTACCCCATTTTTAATGAGATGTTCCAGGAGTTCTATATATGACTCGTCTGTGTGTTTACCTTGCATAAAATCATTATACCTTGTGATAAGTTTTCCCCAAAATAACTTGATTTCTCAATAGAGAAAGAGTACTTTTTAGGTATATTTGTTCACTTTTAAAATTCCTACATATGTTGAAGTTATGGGGGGTCAAGTGCCCACATTGTGGTGGCACAATATTTCTAGGACAGGAACACAAATGTTCCTAGCCAAAACAAAAATTATTTCACTTTTAAACTTGCGGTCTCAGGAGGGGCCGCTTTTATTTTTATGAATATGTTTTCTCTTGCATTAATCTAAAAAGTATGTTACTCTGAATTCAGATAAAGACACCCACGCTGGGTGTTCTTTTTGTTATTTACACAAATTTTTCACCAACCTTTTTTAAAAATTTTAAAAAAATGAGGAAAATTCTCGCCTTCACATTCATGCTGCTTTTCACGCAGCACTTTTCTTTTACAAATAATCCTTCCGCTTTTAATTCACCCCCATTTGCAGATACTGTATCGACCAAACCTCTATTTGTCCCCGTTATTGTAGAAGCCCTCATCGTGGCCTACGAAGCTGTTGAAGCTTCCTTGGCGGTCGAAGCAGTGGCTACAGCAGCTGCAGCCGGAGGTTCAGTAGCAGCCGGAGCTGGTACTACCACAGTGGTAGGTGCTGGACTTTCAGGTGCAACCGTTTCCATGGGTACGTGGGCAACAATTGGAACAGTTACCGCTATGGGTACAACCATCGGGGTTGAAGCCTGGATAATTAATTCGAATACTGCATATGCTGCTTACACGACTAACTCAGAGTTCGCAGCCTTTATTGACGGGATATCAGACAACCTTTCAGAGGCAGGCTACCAAGTTGTGCGAAACAAGAACGGCACTGCAGTCGAAATTCTCTTATGGGAGAAAGCGACTGGCGGTATTTATTGTTACAGTCTCATTTCCCATTTCTGGGAGTACATTACTCCTGGTGGTGAAAGAGTGTCACCGCGTGAAATTCCGAACTGCATTAAGGAAACAATCAAACCAATGGTGGTTTCGTTGCCAGACTGGGGGAATTCCTTGAGTGAAATTCGTGCAGCACTCAAGGCTGCAAAGGAAGGAACAGCAACTTTTGGTCAACTCAATCGGCTCGAGTTATTTGCTGATCCAACCCGTACATGTGCGGGGGATGATGAGTGTAGTGAATTAAGAGGGGAGGTGAGAGAGTTTTTCCAAAGCCTCGAAGAAGAACCTGAACATCTGGATTCTTCCTTTTTAGGAAAGATCGATGCAGAAATATTCATAACAAACTCATCAACAATGAGTGACGATGAGTTGGTACAAGAAGTGTGGAATAATCGTGCCTTGATGGCATCACCAAGTCACATGCAAGCAGTTATTAAAAACTGCGGACGAGATGGCACAGGTAGTATAGCCTGTACTATGTTGCAGGAGTTATATAGAGACTATTTTCTTGTTGAATTACCAGTTTTAAGGACTGGTCAAAAAGAAAACAGAACCCTACGGGGTTTAATGAAGGAATATAGAATAACAGTAATGTTATTCTATAAACTGCAGAAGAAACATGCGGGAATAGGAAAAATTCAAGACACTGATAAAGTTTTTGCCCTGGGACGAAACTACTTTATCAGTCTTTTGGAGCGAAAGGCTATACCTAAACGAGAGTTTTTGCAACTTCAAATGACCCTTGCGGTCTATGGCTACCCTATCGAAGAATGGGTAGCCAATGGTCAAAAAACCGTTGAAAGCGAAGGGATTGAAGTTTTGGGTTTGAGTGATAATGAAAATACTGTTCTCAAACAGAAAAATTATGGAGATATATTTTCTATAATGAAATTCATTCGAGCACAGAAGGGCTTCAAATGGAAGGAAAAACTGAGCCAACAAATTGGCTCAGATTTGGTTGATAGAATTGTGGAACAACTAACTAAGTTGGGCTATGGGCCACAATTAGAAGAAGAATAAAATTTACCCCCACAAAGAGAAATAACACTGTCTCTCTTTGTGGGTTTTTTATTTTCATTCTATAGATTTTTTAAAAATTTGACAATTTTATATAATAATGCTACTCTAAAAACATCATTCTCACTTCTGCCTCTTTGGCAGACTAACTTATTTATAACGAGACTGACGATTGTGGAAATCATCTATGACTTTGGTGTCTGGAGATAGATATCCATGACACAAAGAAATATATGATGAAAACACGCAGTTTCGTGCGTGGAGCTTCGGCTTCTACTCGCACAGCTTCTAGTAGTTCTACTGGAGGTCCTAGAAAATCTTTTTCTAGAGGTCCTGCTCCAACAGGAGCACGACCAGCTTATAAAGGAGGAGGATCAGCTCATGCAGCTAATTTTTCTCGTAATTCAAAACCAAGTTTTGGTGGCGGATTTAGGGGGAGGAGAGGATCTTTTAATAAACGTCCAAGTAAAAAGGGGCGTAGTACAGGCGAGCGCATAGATTATTCTCGTTTTATCCAAAAAGCAGTACATATAGAAGAAAAGCCCTATATTGCAAACCATGCATTTACTGATTTCCCATTCAATGAACAACTTCAGAAAAATATTGTGAACGCAGGGTACATTGCTCCGCGTCCTATTCAAGACCAGTCTATTCCTTCAACGCTCGCCGGCAAGGATGTATTTGGCTTGGCTAATACAGGCACAGGCAAGACCGCTGCATTTCTCTTGCCACTTATAAACAAAGTGATGGCAGATAAAACAGAGAAGGTTATCATTCTTGCACCAACTCGAGAGCTTGCTATGCAGATTGAAGAAGAGCTTCGTACTCTCGCTCGGGGGTCCAAGCTGTTTGGTGTAGCAGTGGTGGGGGGTATGCCCATTAATAAGCAGATCAATGAAATCGAACGAGGAGTATCTTTTGTTATCGGTACACCAGGACGAGTAACTGATCTTATTAAACGTAAGGTTCTTGACCTTTCAGGTTACAAATCTGTCGTCCTTGATGAGGCTGATCGAATGCTCGATATGGGATTTATTGATGACATGGTCTTTATTCTCGGTAAAATGCATGCTGATCGACAGACACTGTTTTTCTCAGCGACACTTTCACCTGAGATAAAAAAGCTTACAGATAAGTTTTTGAAAAACCCAACTTTTATTTCCGTTATCTCTGGAGCAACATCTAAAAATGTAGATCAAGATATCATTAAGATCAAAACTAAAGAAGAAAAAATAGAAAGACTACACGAAGTGCTTTCAGGCGACAAGGTGAACAAGGTGCTCATTTTCCGTGAGATGAAACATGCTGTAGACGATCTTGTTAAAGATCTTGTAAAAAGAGGCTTCAAGGTGGGTGGTATTCATGGAGACAAGCGTAGTCGCGAGCGTATTCGCATTCTAGAGTCCTTCAAGAAGGATCATATTACAATACTCATTGCCACAGATGTCGCTGCACGAGGACTAGATATTCCAGATGTGACCCATGTCATCAACTACGATGTTCCACAAACGTATGACACATACGTGCATCGTATAGGCCGTACTGGCCGTGCAGGTAAGAAGGGAACAGCTCTTACATTTGTTCCAGCGTAAAATTGGAGTATAATGGATCTATGTTTGGACACAATAAACAACCAAGTGGACCTGAAAAATTAAAACCAAAAAAATCAGAGAAAAAAGAGAGACCTTCATACTTAAATGAAGAAGAGAAGTCTACTTTCTTTGAAGGCGAATTAGGACCTTTAGAAAAAGAAAGGCTTGAAAAAGAAGAGGATATACAGAGACAATTGGAAGATTTCTCTAAAATGTAAATCAAAAAAACACCCAGATAATTCACGGGTGTTTTTTTTGATTATTATTATCTGTAGTGTTAGAATATTTGTATGATTAAAATTAAAAAGTTGTTCGCATTATTAGTTCCGGTTGCAGTAGCAGCTGGTATTTTTTTATCAACCTCTCCAGTCGAAGCTGTTTTTGTTCCTTTTGTAACTACTTGGCAAACAAATAATCCAGGTACTTCGAATAGTACTTCCATTACTATCCCTACTACTGGTAGCGGATACAATTATGATGTCGACTGGAATAATGATGGAACCTTCGATCAGTTTGGAATTACAGGAAATGTAACTCATAACTATGGTACAGCGGGTACATACACTGTAGCTATCCGAGGAGATTTTCCTAGAATTTATTTTAACAACGGGGGTGATAGATTAAAATTGCTCTCTGTAGATCAATGGGGAGATGTTGCATGGGATAGCATGAGTTATGCTTTTGCGGGTTGTTCAAATGTATCTATTTTAGCTACTGACGCACCGGATCTTTCAAATGTTTCTGATATGAGTGGTATGTTTAGTGGTGCTACATACATGAATCAAGATATATCATCTTGGGACGTGTCTACTGTAATAGATATGAATCATATGTTTGCATATGCTACACACTTCAATCAGCCTTTAAATTCTTGGAACGTAAGTAATGTAACTGATATGTCTTCTATGTTTTATCAAGCTACCGCTTTTAATCAAGACTTATCTTCTTGGAGTGTTATTAATGTTACAAATATGGATGGAATGTTCCGAAATGCTGCTGCTTTCAATCAGCCTTTAAATTCTTGGAGTGTTGGTAATATAACTAATATGAGTAGTATGTTTTATGGTGCTACTTCATTTAACCAAGATATCTCTTCTTGGAATGTGAAAAATGTCACAGATATGTCTTGGATGTTTGCTAGTGCTACTTCATTTAACCAAGATATCTCTATTTGGCCTATTGTAAGTACAACAAACATGTCATTCATGTTTAATTTTGCTACTGCATTTAACCAGCCTATCGGTATTTGGGATGTTACAAGCGTCACCAATATGGCTGGTATGTTCACGAGTGCTACCGCTTTTAATCAAGACATAACTTCTTGGAATGTCAGCAATGTGACCAACATGAACAACATGTTCCAAAATGCTACATCTTTCAACCAAAACCTATCTTCATGGGATGTGTCTAATGTTACGAGTATGACTGGTATGTTTACTGGAATTGCTCTTTCTACTCCAAACTATGATGCAATTCTTGCTGCATGGTCTGCACTTACACTTCAAAATAATGTTACTTTTGGTGGAGGAAATAGCGTTTATTGTGCTTCCGCTGTAGAACGTGCAAGTATTATAAGTACTTATGGTTGGACTATTACTGATGGTGGAGTGTGTTCTTCATTTATTACTACATGGAGAACGAATCTTCCTGGTACATCAAATAGTACTTCTATTACTATTCCTACTACAGGCACTGGATATGATTATGATGTAGATTGGAACAATGATGGAACCTTTGATCAATTTGGAATCACTGGAGACGTAACTCATGATTTTGGTACAGCAGGTACGTACACAATCCGAATAAGGGGCTTGTTTCCAAGAATATTTTTTGGTTCTTACATTGATGAGCAAAAAATACTTTCTGTAGATCAGTGGGGAGGTATCGAATGGGCAAGCATGGAGTCTGCGTTTACTGGAACAACTAATCTTGAAATAACAGCCACCGATGCACCAAATCTTTCGAATGTAACTGATATGAGTAATATGTTTCGTGAAGCAACATCAATGAATTCTCCCCTTAATTCATGGGATGTAAGCAATGTAACCAATATGGAAGCAATGTTTAATGGAGCTGTTGCCTTTAATCAATCCTTATCTTCATGGGATGTAAGCAATGTGATCAATATGCAAACTATGTTTTTACATGCAACTTCGTTTAATGGGAATGTTTCCTCTTGGGATGTTTCTAGTGTAACAACCATGAATCATATGTTTGCATATGACGTTGCTTTCAACCAAGATATCTCTTCTTGGAATGTTGCAAACGTAACAGACATGGCAGGGATGTTTCAAGGTGCACCTTATTTCAACCAAGATATCTCTTCTTGGAATGTTGCAAACGTAACAGACATGTCTGGTATGTTTGCTGGAGGCATTGCTTTCAACCAAGATATCTCTTCTTGGAATGTTGGTAGTGCAATAAATATGAGTAGTATGTTTTATGGTGCTACTGCATTTAACCAACCTCTTAATTCTTGGGATGTGGCAGATGTAATAAATATGCAAAGTATGTTTGCCCAAGCTACTTCATTTAATCAGACACTCAGCTCTTGGAATGTTGCAAGTCTGATGAATACGTCATATATGTTCTATTATGCAACCGCTTTTAACCAAGATATCTCTTCTTGGAATGTTGCAAATGTAACAAATATGCAAGGTATGTTTTCTCACGCTACTTCATTTAATCAACCATTAAACGTTTGGAGTGTGGCTAATGTAACAGACATGTCACACATGTTTGACGGAGCTACAATTTTCAATCAACCCCTCAACTCCTGGAACGTTAAAAGTGTCACTGATATGGCTTTCATGTTTCAATCTGCCAATGCGTTTAACCAACCTCTTAATTCTTGGAACGTCAGTAGTGTAACAAACATGAACAGTATGTTTTTCAGTTCTTCTTTTGATCAGAATGTTTCAACATGGAATGTCTCAAATGTAGAAAATATGGCTTTTATGTTTAGTCATTTATCTACTCCAAACTATGATGCACTTTTGATTGGTTGGTCTGCTATTTCACTTCAAACAAATGTAATATTTAGTGCTGGAGACAGTAAATACTGTACTGCGGTTTCAGCAAGAACACATATTGTAGGTAGTTATACTTGGACTATTACTGATGGAGGGTATATAGATTGCGAGTCGTTCATTACTACATGGAAGACTAATAATCCAGGAACCTCAAATAGTACTTCTATCACTATCCCTACTACAGGCACTGGATATAATTATAGTGTTGACTGGAATAATGATGGAACCTTTGACCAATCTGGAATTACCGGTGATGTAACTCACAACTTCGGTACAGCAGGAACTTACACAATTCGCATACAAGGAACTTTCCCTAGAATATATTTCAATAACAGCGGAGATAGAAAAAAAATTCTTACTGTTGATCAGTGGGGAAGTGTATCATGGAGCAGCATGCAAGATGCTTTTTATGGTTGTGAAAATTTAACTATAACAGCTACAGATACTCCAGATTTATCTAGTGTTACTAGTTTAAATGGTATGTTCCAAAATGCTAGTTCTATGAATTCACCACTTAACTCTTGGAATGTAAGCAGTATTACTGATATGTCAAAGATGTTTTATAAAGCGACTTCTTTCAACCAACCACTTAACTCTTGGAATGTAAGCAATGTTACAAAGACAAACAGTATGTTTGATGGTGCATCTGCTTTTAACCAAAACCTATCATCTTGGGATGTTTCAAATGTAGAGAATGCATCTCTTATGTTTGCAGATGTTATACTTTCCACTACAAATTATGACGCCTTGCTTATTGGTTGGTCTGCCCTTACTCTAACATCCAATGTTGTTTTTAGTGGAGGAGGTAGTATGTATTGTAATGCATCTTCACAGCGAGCAAGCATAATTAGTATATTTAATTGGACTATTACTGATGGAGGCTATGGGTGTGCGAGACCAGCAGGTAAAAAATAAATAAATTAATAAACAAAAACCACCCTTCTACAAGCTCAGGGTGGTTTTTGTTTATTTCTTAAATTTAAGCCTTGATAAGTCCAGCCTTAAGGAGAGTAGTATATGCACCATTTTTCTTAATAGTCTTAAGTCCTCGTGCAGATACTTGGATAGCTACAGTCTTGCCTAATTCAGGCACAAATACTCGCTTCTTCTGAAGATTAAGGTGTTTTCGTACTTTTCCAGTAGGGTTAAATTTTGTAGCACGAGTACGGTTTGAGTATCCGCCACCCACCACTGAAGTCTTTTTAGTTATTACACATGTTTTCGCCATAGTTTTTTCATGCTATCATAGAACTCGTATGAACGCAATAGATGCAATATTTTATATAGCCGTACTTATCATGTCTGTGGTCATTCACGAAGTCTCTCATGGCTTTATGGCTCTCTATTATGGAGATACTACTGCAAAAGATTCTGGAAGACTCACGGTGAATCCATTAGTGCATTTAGACCTTTTCGGTTCTGTGCTCTTGCCTGCATTTCTCTATTTCACAACAGGCTTTGCTTTTGGATGGGCGAAACCCGTCCCGTATAATCCAGATAACTTACGAGACAGAAAGTGGGGGACTATCTGGGTGGCCGCAGCGGGGATACTTGCGAATCTTTTTATTGCAGTGCTGTTTGGGCTTATTCTTCGTTTTTCTTTTGGATATGCAGTACCAGAAAAGTTTATCACCATAGTGTCCTCAATCGTTTTTATTAACCTTGCCCTTGCTCTCTTTAACCTGGTCCCTATTCCGCCACTTGATGGTTCAAAGATTTTCTTTAATTTACTTCCAAGTAGTTTTTATAGAGCAATTTCATTTATAGAACAGTATTCTTTGATCTTTCTCATTGTGTTTATCGCATTCTTTTCTGACTACTTAGCCATACCGCTACTCTTCTTGTTCAGATTAATTACTGGTGTTCAGTAATTAATCTTTTATATATATTTGCTTTTTTTTAAGACTTGTAGTAGATTATCTCTGTGTCCCTTTAAGAGTCTACGGACTCTTTTATCTTATTTATTACCAAGGGTCCAAAACGTAATGCCAACAATTAATCAATTAGTAAAAAGAAATAGAGTAAACACACGCCGCAAGTCAAAGACTGTGGCTCTTGCACGTAGTTTTAATACACTCAAGAACAAGCCAGTATTTAATGCTTCTCCTTTCAAGAGAGGTGTTTGTACAAAAGTTACTACAACCACCCCAAAGAAACCTAACTCAGCTCTCCGAAAGATTGCTCGTGTTCGTTTGACTAATGGTATGGAGGTAACCGCATATATCCCAGGAGAAGGACACAACTTACAAGAACACTCAGTGGTCATGCTCCGTGGAGGACGTGTTAAAGACCTTATTGGAGTACGATACCATATCGTTCGTGGTGTTCTCGATACACAAGGAGTTGAAAAGAGAAGACAAGGCCGCTCACTATACGGAAACAAGAAACCTAAAGCAGGGGACAAGAAGAAATAAGAATAAAATAATTTAAATCATATGCGAAGAAAAGTAAAAAATCGAAATATCGTAGCCCCTGACTTTAATTACAACTCTGTTAAACTAGAGAAGTTTATTAACTACGTCATGTGGTCTGGAAAGAAGGAAACTTCAAGAAAGATAGTCTATCAAGCTTTTGCTGTTATCACAGAGAAGACCGGTAACCCTAATCCTCTTGAGATTTTTGACCTAGCAATGAAAAATGCAGGACCTCTTACCGAAGTACGTTCAAAGAGAATCGGAGGTGCAAACTACCAGGTTCCTCGTGAAGTTCGCCCGGAAAGAAGACTTGCTCTTGCTATGCGATGGATTAGAGACGCAGCTCGAAGTAAAAAGGGAAGTCCTATGCATATAAAGCTTGCTGATGAATTAATTGCAGCATCAAAGAATGAAGGAGTTGCCATCAAGAAGAAAGAAGATACTCACAAGATGGCAGACGCAAACAAAGCTTTCGCACACTTCGCTTGGTAAAAATACATTGATATTTCAAAAAGCCCCTCGCGGGGCTTTTTATTTTATGCTATCCTTTTTTAAAGGTATAAATTTTTATGGAAAAGCCAGGTTTTTTAAGAAAAATTTCAAATACAGCAGAAAAAATCAAAGATTATGGTTCTGGTCTTTTAAGAGTAGCAATGATTACTTTAGTATTGGAGTCATGTGGTCAAAAAGTTCCTGAATTATTCAAAGATTATGTTGCCAAGCATCCTACTGTTGAGTTAATGGCACAGGATCAGAGATCCTGGTTGATATCTTACGTTAAAAGTCCTATGTATAAAGAAAGGTTGACTGACGAGATCATGGATTATGATCCTCAGATTGAAGATGTGGGTACGGTGGTTGACTCAATGATTCACGAGCGGATTGAGAATATAAACAGTGCTATATTAATAGAGGGTAATTTTACACAAGAAGATGTTGAAGCAGCATACGATCCAGATGATCATACTATTCACTATGACCGAGAGAAAACGGGGCTTACAAAAATGGCACATGAGTTCACTCACAGTATTACGAGGGGCGGGAAAAAGATTTTGCCAAACGTGAGAAGAGATTTGTATCGTGCAACTTATTCGAAGGAATTCGTTAATGAATTTCTCCTGTACGATAGAGATGTCGATAAATTATTGAGTGATGGTGTTAGTTATGCTAGAGATCCTGGAGAAATGAGTGCTCGAATCAATGAAGTTCGTTTCGCACTCCAAATACTTGGTAAATACGATCCAAGAACAGAATATTTTACTGAAGAGCACTATAATTTTTTGAAAGAGAATTTTTATAAAATATTTCTGAAGTCTTTAGAAGGTGAATCCGGGGTTGAATATATTTTCCAGCACATATCAAAAGATGATTTCATTGAAATGATGAATAAATTCGCTTCTCTAGATGGACCAAATACCATACCCAATACTTTCCAGATAGATGTTCATTGGGAAGCCGTCGCTTAATTTAATTATCCGAAGTATATTAGGCGATCCTATTTTGTTTAATTTGCAAAAAGTATAATTCTCATGTATATTGTGCTTAGCGCACAAAGCGCTTTTTTGTTACTTAATTGAGGTTTTTATTATTATAAATTATTAAATAAATATTTTTATGGACCAAAGAGATTATCCACTAGAGAAAGTTAGAAATTTTGGAATTATTGCTCACATCGACGCAGGTAAAACTACTACGACTGAGCGTGTTTTGTTTTATACGGGTGTGTCACACAAGATAGGTGAAGTTCACGACGGAGAGACTACTACTGACTGGATGGAACAAGAGCGAGAGCGAGGTATCACGATTACCTCTGCTGCGGTTACTTGTTTCTGGACACCTACATACGATCCAAAAAACAAAAATCTAAAACACAGATTCAATATCATCGATACTCCTGGTCACATAGACTTTACAGTGGAAGTAAAGAGATCTCTTCGTGTCCTTGACGGTGCTGTCGTTGTGTTCGACGGTGTTGCTGGAGTAGAACCTCAATCAGAAACAAACTGGCGTTATGCTGATGAAGCAAATGTTCCTCGTATTTGTTTTATCAATAAACTCGATCGTACTGGTGCTTCTTTTGAACACTCATATAAAACTATTCTCGATAGACTTACAAAGAAAGCTGTACGTGTACAGATCCCAATAGGAGTAGAAGATAAGCATGAAGGAGTTATCGACCTTTTGAAAATGAAGGCATATTACTTTGAAGGTGATATGGGTAATCAGGTGATCGAAAAAGATATCCCAGAAGAATACAAAAAAGAAGCAGAAGGATATCATGCTGAACTTGTAGAAAAGATAGTTGAGCAAGATGAAGCCCTCATGACTGAATACTTGGAAGGAATGGTTCCTAGTTATGAAACTTTAAAGAAAGTATTACGTAAAGCTGTTATTGCGAATCAGATTTTCCCAGTCTTCGCTGGATCTGCGTTAAAGAATAAAGGAGTACAGTTAGTGCTTGATGCTGTTGTAGATTACTTACCAGCTCCGACAGACATCCCACCTATCCCTGGGGTAAACCCTGATACTGACGAACCTATGGTTCGTAAAGCTTCCGACTCTGAGCCTTTTTCAGCTCTTGCATTCAAGGTTGCTACTGACCCATTCGTAGGACAAATTATTTTCTTCAGAGTTTATTCAGGAACTCTTGCTGCGGGAAGTTATGTATATAATCCTCGTACACGAAACAAAGAAAGAATTGGACGTATTCTTCGAATGCACGCAAATGATCGTGAAGAGGTGAAGAAAGTGTACGCTGGAGAAATTGCTGCTGCAGTAGGACTTAAAGATACTATTACTTCAGATACTCTCTGCGATGAAGAAGCACCAGTAGAGTTAAACAGAATTGTCTTCCCAGAACCAGTTATAAACCTTCGCATAGAACCAAAGACAAAAGCTGATCAAGAAAAAATGGGTATGGCATTAAATCGTCTTGCACAAGAAGACCCTACTTTTAAAGTGGTGACTGACCAAGAAACAGGGGAGACTATTATTGCAGGTATGGGAGAGCTTCATCTTGAAATCATCGTTGATCGTATGAAAAGAGAGTTTGCTGTTGAAGCAAATGTTGGTAAGCCACAAGTAGCATACAGAGAGACTATCAACAGTCCTGCTGAAGCAGAAGGTAAGTACATCAAGCAGTCTGGAGGACGCGGTAACTACGGTCACGTAAAGATTAAAGTGAAGCCTATGGTTGCTCTTACTAAAGAAGAAATCGAAGACTTACCAAAGAACACAAAGAGAAGTGATGGATTTGAATTTATCAACAGTATCAAAGGAGGTGCTATTCCTCAAGAATATATCGCTCCTTGTGAAAAAGGATTCAAAGAAGGTCTTGATCGAGGTATTCTTGCAGGCTTCAAAATGGTGAATGTTTCTGTTGAACTTTGGGATGGATCTTTCCACGAAGTAGACTCTAACGAAATGGCTTTCAAAATCGCAGCTTCTATGGCTATCCAAGATGCATGTAAGAGTGCTCGCCCAGTAATCTTAGAGCCTATGATGAAAGTAGAAGTAGTTACACCAGATAAATTCATGGGAGACGTTACAGGAAACCTTTCTTCAAAACGTGGAATCATCGAAGGTATGGAAGATGTGGGAATGAACAAAGTTGTGAAGGCTATTGTTCCTCTCTCCGAAATGTTCGGTTACATGACAGGACTTCGCTCTATGACAGAAGGCCGTGCATCATTCACTATGGAATTCCTTCGTTATGATACAGTGCCGAACAACGTAGCTGAGACTATCATCGCAGGTAGAAAATAAAATTCTCTTTTTTCTTAACGAGTGTTATAATAAAAAAATATATGAATCCTAATACATTAGAAAAAACTAAGTCTTTTTTGTTTCGTAAAAAAATTATTGTGCCTACTTTAATAGTGGTTGCTATCGTTGGGTTTTTTATTTCCAAAAATGGAGACAACATTACCATAGCAAAAGTTGAATCCAAAACAGGTAATTTGATCCAAACAGTTAGAGCTACAGGACAGGTAACTTCAGAGACTGACTTAAGTTTATTTTTTAATAAACAAGGTGTCGTAAAAAAAGTAGAAGTAAAAGTTGGGGACAAGGTTGCCCCAAATCAGATTCTTGCTACTTTAGATTCAAAAAGTGAATACGCCAAAGTAACAGAAGCTCGGGGAGCACTACTTGCAGCTAAAGCAAGATTGCAGAAAGTAATAGAAGGTGCAACAAATGAAGAGATAAATTTAGCAAAAGTATCTCTTGCTAATGCAAAGAGAGATTTTGAAAGCACAAAGAAACAACAAGATACATTAGTTGCTAATGCTTACAATAAAGTTTTAAATTCCGCCTTTGAAGCTATACCACAAGGTTCTGCTACTAGTGCATCTGCTCCTACTGTGAGTGGGGTATATAAATTAGGCACAGAAGGAGTGATAAATGTATCTGTTTACAGTACGGGAGATGGTTTAAAGTTTTCTACTACAGGGCTAGTTACTGAAATAGGATCTGTGAGTACTACTACATCTCAACAAATAGGTAATACTGGACTTTATCTGTTGTTTCCAACAAATTCTAATTTAAGTGGTTCTAATTTTGTTATACATATTCCAAATAAAAATGCATCTGATTATTTAGCAAATGAAAATGCGTATAAGTCTGCTATAGAAACTCGTGAAGTTGCTTTATCTTCGGGTACAGCGTTGATAGATCAGAAAAATGCTGAACTTGATTTAAAACTTGCTAAAGCAAGGAATTCTGACATTGACCTTGCTCGTGCAGATGTTGTTTCTGCAGAAGGAGGTCTTGAGCAAGCACAAGCGAATTATGAAAATAATATTATTCGTGCACCCAAAGCTGGTACTGTTACTAAGGTTGATATCAAAGATGGAGAGATTGCTGATGCAAAGACAGGAGTAATAGACATTGAAGACGTTGAAAATCTATATGTTGAAGTGTTAATAAATGAATCAAATATTGCAAACATAACACTCGATCAACCAGTGGAGGTTACCTTCGATGCTTTAGGAGATTTAATTAAATTTACGGGAGTAGTTGCGCAGATAGATCCTTCATCAGTAACTACTGATGGCATTGTAAATTATAAGATCAAAGTATCTATTAATGAGAAAGACCCAAATATCCGTCCTGGTATGAATTCTGAAGTTAGTATAGTTACCCTAAACAAAGCAAATGTTTTCTCTATTCCAAAAGCGGCAATTACAGAGAGGGATGGAAAATCGTATGTGTTTGTTGTAACAAATGAAAAAAGTAAAAAATACAAAGAGGTTGAGGTATCTACAGGATTAGTCGGAGATGGAAACATGATAGAAATATTGTCTGGTGTAACAAATGCAGACTATGTAGCTATAGTTACAAAGAAATAATGATTCAAAAAAAAGCTCAAAATTCTTTTTCTCAAAACGTATCTGTAGGTTGGTTTTTGGCCAAGCGTGAACTTCGTCGTGCAAACATTTGGACAACTTCTCTAATTGTGTTAGTCATGACATTAACTTTTCTCAATTTAATTGTTGTCTCAGGAATATTAGTAGGATTAATACAGGGTTCAGAAGATGCTCAAAAGAAATATGCTATCGGTGATATTGTAATTTCACCATTTTTAAATCGTGCCTCCATACTACAGACTCCAGAAGTCGTGAAAATAGTTAAAACTATTCCAGGTTATAAAAATCACACTGTTAGGTATTCTGGTGGTGCACGAGTTGAGTCTAATTATCGAGAGACCATAGCTCCAGGAGAAAAACGTGATGGAGCAGGGGCATCTGTCTTAGGGATAGACCCTATCGCTGAAGAGAATTTTTCTGGTATTTCAAAGTTTGTCATAAGAGGTAGTTATTTAAGTCCGAGTGACGGTGATAGTATATTGATAGGTAAGAATTTACTTTATGAATTTACTCCTATTGAAGCACCTGGATTTCAGACTTTGAAAAATGTAGAAGTCGGTTCACGTGTGAAAGTAACAGCGGGGGAGACAGAAAAAGAGTATTTTGTAAAAGGAATTATTTCTTCCAAAGTAGATGAATTTGATACCTCCCTTGTTATGATAGAAAGTGAAGCAAGGCACTTGCTTAACAGGACTGATTTAGATGCAAATACTATAGCAATACAAATACTTTCAGGCACAGATCCATTACAAGCACAGAAATTCTTGTTAGATAGTGGTGTGGGGGAAAATGCTCGTGTGCAAACCGCAGATGAAGCTTTTCCTAAATTTTTGAAAGACATAAAAGAAACTTTCAGGATACTGGGTACTGTCATTTCTGGCATCGGCCTTGTTGTGGCTTCTATAACCATTTTTATTGTTATATTCGTCAATGCTATAACTCGTCGAAGGTTTATCGGAATACTTAAGGGTATAGGTATAAATAAAAAAGCTATTCTATACTCCTATATGTATCAAGCAACTATTTATGCCTCACTCGGTATAATTTTTGGTATGATTTTAGTCTTTGGCCTGATTAAGCCATACTTTGCAGCCAATCCTATTAACTTTCCTTTTTCTGATGGTATCCTTGTGGCTACTGTACCAGGTGCCATGTCACAAGCATTTATATTACTTATAACAACAATGATAGCTGGGTACATACCTGCAAATATAGTTATTAAGCAAAATACATTGAGTGCAATCTTAGGAAGATAAATTAAAAACAATGATTGAAGTAAAAAACCTTAAAAAAATATTCCAAAGTGGTGATCAAGAGATTGTTGCACTAAACAACCTTTCTTTTTCTGTCCCCCAAGGTCAGTTTTTAACAGTTACAGGGAAGTCGGGAAGTGGAAAGTCTACACTTTTATATCAACTTGGCCTCTTAGATATCCCTACAAGTGGAGAAGTGTACATAGACGGCACAGAAGCCACTATGCAAAATGAGAGTGCTCGCACCCTTTCAAGACTGAATGATTTAGGATATATCTTTCAAGATTATGCGATACTTCCTTCCCTCACTGCTCTCGAAAATACCATGCTCCCGCTTCTTATGCAGGGTTATGATAAAAAAGAGGCAACTGAAAAAGCTAAAAAAGCTCTCGACAAAGTCGGACTCCTAGATCGTATGAATAACTTGCCTTCAGCTCTATCTGGAGGTCAACAGCAGCGTGTGTCTATCGCTCGTGCTATATCCCACGATCCAAAAATTATCTTTGCTGATGAGCCTACTGCAAATCTAGACTCTGAAACCTCTCATCATGTCATTGAAGCTTTTGTGAAATTAAACCAAGAAGGTCAAACCATCATTATGGTTACTCACGAAGAAGAGTATGCAAAAATGGCTCACCGTACTATCACTATGGCAGATGGGAATATTGTGAGTGACACTATGAACACAAAATAGCCTCTATAAAGCGAGACTTGAATAATATAACTGTTGACTTTTAACTATATATATGTTATTTATTGAGTGAATTAAATTCTTCGCTATGTCAATCTATAAAAAATTATTGGAAGCACTAACTGCACGGCGTCACCATGTCGTGTACAGTAAGTTTAAAAAACCGGAGGAACAAACAAGTCTGTTTCAGCGTATTTCAAAAGCCATGAATTTTTTACAGGAAAAACGCGATCAAACAAAAAAACCCCCGTAGTTTGAACTTAAGTAGTTTCAATTTAATCCCCTAGACGCTGTGTAGTTGCTCCGCATGAGAGCTTAAGACTACTACCGCTCTGGGGTTTTTTATTTAGCCATTGTTCATGGACTAGAGGGTTTGACATTCTTTTCTAATCTGCTATTATAGTCTGTAACTGCACTTTCGCAGTTTTTTAGTTGGTAATTTTAAAAATTTATTATTAGTTTAATTAATTTAGTAATTAGGCCTTAGCAACACGATCGTATGTTGAGTTCTAGTTAGTAAAACAAAAAATATATGGCAGAAGAATTTAAAAGAGACAAGCCACACGTAAACGTGGGAACTATCGGTCACGTTGACCATGGAAAGACTACATTAACAGCGGCTATTTTAAACGTGCTTAACCTAGCAGGTAACACTGTTCGTATGAAAAGCGTTGACCAAATCGACGGAGCTCCAGAAGAAAAAGCTCGTGGTATTACTATCAACATCTCTCACAATGAGTATGAAACAGCTGCTCGTCACTATGCACACATCGATGCTCCTGGACACGCTGACTACATCAAGAACATGATCACTGGTGCTGCTCAAATGGACGGTTCTATCCTTGTAGTTGCTGCGACTGATGGTGCTATGCCTCAGACTCGTGAGCACGTTTTGCTTGCAAAACAAGTTGGAGTACCTAAAATTATCGTATTCTTAAACAAGTGCGATACGGTTGATGATAATGACATGATTGACCTCGTTGAAGAGGAAATTCGTGAACTTCTTACAAAGCAAGGATTCGATGGAAAAGGCGCTCCTGTTATTCGTGGTTCTGCTTTAAAAGCCCTTGAAGCTACAGACATAAACGATCCTTGGGCTCAGAAAGTTGTTGAACTTACAAATGCTCTTGATACATATATCCCAGTTCCAGAAAGAGATGTTGCAAAACCTTTCCTTATGCCTGTTGAAGACATATTCTCAATCGAAGGCCGTGGAACAGTTGTTACAGGTAAAATCGAAAGAGGTGTAATCAAGGTTGGTGAAGAAATCGAAGTTGTTGGAATTAAGGCTACACAAAAATCAGTTGTTACTGGTATTGAAATGTTCAACAAGAACCTTCAAGAAGGTATGGCTGGAGACAATGCTGGAATCTTGCTCCGTGGTCTTAAGAAAGAAGATATCACACGTGGACAGGTTCTCTCTAAACCTGGTACAACTACTCCACATGATAACTTCACTGCCGAAATCTACGTATTAAAGAAAGAAGAAGGAGGACGTCATACTCCATTCTTTAAGGGTTACAAGCCTCAGTTCTACGTACGTACTACTGATGTAACTGGAGAAGTTACTCTACAAGAAGGTACAGAAATGGTTATGCCTGGAGATACAGTTAAAATTACTGTTAAATTAGTTACTCCTGTTGCACTTGAAGAGTCACAGAGATTCGCTATTCGTGAAGGAGGAAAGACTGTAGGTGCTGGAGTTGTTACAAAAATTCTTGCTTAATTTACTTAATTAATTTTCATGGAAAGTACAGAAACAAAAAAGAAGACTAAAGGTAAGGTTGTTGCGAAAGCAAAAGCGTCAAAGAAGGAAGACGGTACTGTTGTCTTACGTATCCGAGTTCGGGCTTATGAAAGCAAGATCTTAGATGCGTCTGTCAAACAAATCATCGATACAGCAATGCGGTATGACGCAGAAGTCGTTGGTCCTGTTCCTCTTCCTACTGAGATAAAGAAATACACAGTTAATCGTGCATCTTTCATCTATAAAAATGCTCGTGAGCAATTTGAAATGAGAGTACACAAGAGATTGATTGATATTGTAAATCCAAACGCAAAAACAGTAGAAGCCCTTACTAACCTATCTTTACCTTCCGGAGTCGATATCGACGTGAAGATGATGTAAGAATAATAAATATTTATGAAATTCATTCTTGGAGTAAAACAGAATATGATGGAGTATTTTACCGAAGACGGTGTGGTTACTCCTGTAACAATCGTTACTGCTGGTCCTGTCGTAGTAACTCAAGTTAAAACAAAAGCAACAGATGGCTATAATGCTGTACAAGTTGGTTTTGGTACTAAGGGTGCTAAAAATATCAGTAAAGCAGTCAAAGGACATTTGAAAGATTTAGGAAACTTTAGATTCATAAAAGAATTTAGACTGAAAGAAGAACCAACTCAAAAAGTAGGGGACACAATGAGTATTGCAGACATCTTCGAAGTTGGGGATAAGTTGCAGGTTTCTTCTACTTCAAAAGGTAAAGGCTTCCAAGGTGTTGTAAAACGTCATGGTTTCCACGGAGGGCCTCGTTCACACGGACAGAAACACTCAGAACGTGAGCCTGGTTCTATCGGTGGAGGTCTACGTACACACGTTCCAAAAGGAATGCGTATGGCAGGAAGAATGGGATCTGATCGTATCACTCAGAAAAATCTAAAAGTTGTATTCCTTGATCAAGAAAATAATATATTGCTTATAAAAGGTGCGATTCCAGGAGTACGAGGATCTTTAGTTGAAATAGTCAGCAAATAATTTGAAATAACATGGAAGCAAAAATATACAACCAAAAAGGTAAGGAAGTAGAAGCAATAAAACTACCAGCACGAGTATTCGCTGCAAAGTGGCGTTCTGACTTAGTTCACCAAGTAGTAGAGAGTATGCGTTCAAACAAGCGTGCTGGTACTGCGGACACAAAAGATCGTGGTGAAGTTTCAGGAGGTGGTAAAAAGCCTTGGAAACAAAAAGGAACAGGACGTGCTCGTCATGGATCTTCACGATCTCCTATCTGGGTAGGTGGAGGTGTTACTCATGGTCCACTTTCAGACAAGAACTACAAGAGAAAAATCTCAAAGAAAATGCGTGCTCAAGCTCTTTTCTCAGTACTTTCAAAGAAGCTTAAAGATGGTGAAATAATTTTCGTTGATTCTCTTACTGTTTCAAAAATAAATACAAAAGAAGGAGTAGAAGTGATGAAGAACTTAGCAAAAGCTACTGGATACAAAGAGATAGCTCTATCAAAAAAACCTCGAGTATTAACTGCACTGTTTGGACGTAATGAAAACGCAGAAAAATCTTTCCGAAATATTCCGTCTCTTGATATTGTCTTCTTAAAGAACTTAAATCCACTTGATATCTTAAACCACAAATACCTTTTAATAGAAAGTCCTACTGAGAGTATAAAATTTTTAGAATCTCGAGGAATGTAATAAATATATGGTAAAGAAAACAACAATCTTAATAAAAAATCCTAGAATTACTGAAAAGGCTTCTATGGTAGGTGAGCAAAATATCTACACATTTGATGTGTTTGAAAATGCAAATAAAACAGAGATTAAAAAAGCTGTATTTGCGCTATACAAAGTGAAGCCTACTAAAGTAAATGTAGTTACCATAAAAGAAAAGCAAGTACGTTCAAGAAAAGGTATAACAGGTACAAAGTCAGGAGGAAAAAAGGCTATTGTATATTTGAAGAAAGGAGACAAGATAGAACTTGTTTAATATAAATACATAATACGATGAAAAAATACAAACCTACAAGTAAATCACGAAGACAAATGGCGACAGTCACCTACAAAGGTGTACTTACAAAAGGTGCAACTCCACACAAATCTTTAACTCATGGATTCAAGCGTAATGTTGGAAGAAATAGTGCTGGACGTATCACTATGCGTCATAAAGGAGGAGGACATAAGAGACTTTTCCGTGAAGTTGATTTTCTATATAATAAAAAAGATATTCCCGCAAAGATTACTACTATTGAATATGATCCTAATCGAACCTCTTTTATTGGTCTTGCAGTATATAAAGACGGTGAGAAGAGATACGTTCTCATTCCAAAGAGTGTAAAGACCGGAGATAGTTTTATCGTATCAGAAAATGCCCCACTTATTCCTGGAAACAGACTACCTTTAAAAAATATTCCAGTTGGAACATTCGTATATAATATCGAAATCAAACCTATGGGTGGAGCAAAAATCGCTCGATCTGCAGGAATAGCCGCTCAAGTAGTTGCGAACGCTGATGGATATACAAACATCAAAATGCCTTCAACTGAAGTGCGAAAGATCAATGAAAAATGTTTTGCTTCTGTTGGTAATCTTTCAAATGAAGAACACCACTTAGAAAACTACGGAAAGGCTGGAAAGAGTCGCTGGATGGGTATCAGACCTCGAGTTCGTGGTACTGCGATGAACCCAGTAGATCACCCATACGGTGGAGGTGAAGGACGACAGGGCCGAGGTACAAAGAGACCTAAGACTATGTGGGGTAAGGTTACAGGAGGACGAAAGACACGATCTCCAAAGAAATACTCAAACGTATTCCTCGTATCTCGAAGAAAAGTTGGAAAGAATAAATAATATCTCTAAAAATAAAAATCCCTCGCGTTGCGGGGGATTTTTATTTGAGAAGAGACCACATGAGGTCAAACTTTTGTATTTCTGAATTACTTATATCTTCACTTTCTATAACTAAAGTCATTAATTCTTTGTCGGTGGTGACTATTACAGTTTTGCCTGGAATAATAAAAGTATTCGATTGTATGACAGAGTATAACGGTAAATATCTTACACTCCTTAATTCTTCTTCATTTGTGGTTTTTGTTGCTGCTTTTTCTTCGTTCGTATAACAAATCATTTTATACTGTATATTTTTAGCTATCCTTGTAGGAACAAAGTAATCTCTATCATAGGTAACTCCTATGAATTTATGGGCTTCAGCCAGGGACCCGATATGCCTGACTATGGTATTCGGTTTTTCTAAAAGTTCTTCTGCGGCTTTTTCAAAACCTTCAACACCGTAGTACATACGTACGATAGGTTTATTTTTTTTATTCTCATCACGCATAGTAGCTATTAATTCAGGAACAAGTGCATCAAAAAGGGAAGAGGATTCATGAATCTTTTTTTGTATATATGCTGGGTGTGCAGGACGGATTACTTTCGTGTTTCCTTTGTTAAAGCGAGTAGCAAAACCACGTGCTTCAAGTCTTTCGACTATGTGGTGCACGGTAATGCGATTGAGTTTTGCCACGGCCGCAATGCGACTTACGGGCGCTTCACCGGATTTCAGCATTGCTGTGTATACACGAATCTCATTATCCGAGAAACCAAAGTTGTTTAGTATTTTCTTAATATCGTTCATGTATTTAAAAATTGTACATATTTTGTACAACAATAACTTTATTACTATACCATAAAACTCTTTATTTACAAGGTTTATATAGCTGCCCTAATTCTTGTTGGGTATATATGTAATTTTACTGTACTTATTTAATAATAAGGATAGATTATTAGAAATATTCGATCTTTCACAAAAACAACATACTATGAAAAACTATTTTAATAGTTGGGATTCCTTAACCACAGAAATCGAACAAACAAATACAGGAGTGAGGGGTGGTTGTGTTAAAGGAAAACATGGGCCCCACAACCCTAAAGAGAGTTTAACGGTTACAGTAAGAACAGAGGAGGTTCAAATCAAAAAATGTAAAACATGTAAGGCGTTATATGTGTAAGTATCTTGAGTGTAGTAGAAAAAAGAAACCGGTTTGTCTTGGAAAGGATGACCGGTTTTTATTTATGTAATTTATTATATTTAGATATATAATATAGTTGTTATTTATAAGATTAATTTAAATGCATGGAAGAATTTTTAAAAAAAGGAGATAGGGTGGTCAATGTGCTTACCGGAGTAGTGGGCAAGATAGATGACCCCAGAAATATAAAGGAGGGAGTTGTAGTTGTTAAAACAGAAGGTTTTCTAGACTCGGAAGGAAAGATTATCCCTGAAAAACCTGGTATAGATGCTTTTCCTAAAAACTACACAGCCCCACTTTTTGATGTGAGCCCAAAAAAAGAAGAGGAATAAATAATATTTGACTTTTATTTATATTTTGCTACTATAAGTCGTAGCTCAATTCAGAGCTTTTTGTTTACTTAATTTTATGACACGATCACTTAAAAAAGGAATATATCTAGACGAGAGACTACTAAAAAAGATAGTAGGCAAAAGCCCCATGCAAACACCCATGATAAAGACATGGAATAGAGCAGCGACAATAGCCCCAGAGATGGTTGGTTTTACTTTTGGCGTTTATAACGGAAAGGTTCACGTAGAAGTCATAGTCACAGAAGATATGGTAGGACACAGACTTGGTGAATTCTCTCCTACAAAGAAATTTATTAAACACGGAGGAAAGATGCAGAAAGAGCTTGAACAAAAGAAGAAAGAAGCTGAAATCACTCAAGCAAAAGCTGCTACAGCTGCAGCATCAAACGCTTCTGCTGCTAAAAAGAAATAATTATCATGAAAGCATTTTTAAAAAATTACAGACAATCACCTAGAAAAGTCCGCCTTGTTGCTGACCTGATAAAAGGAAAAAGCGTAGATCAAGCTATTGTGTCTTTAGACTTCTTGGCAAAGAGAGCGGGGCTTCCTATAAAGAAGCTTATTCTTTCTGCTGTTGCTAATGCAAAACAAATGGGTAAAGAACAAGCTGATTTATTTATCAAGGAACTTACTGTAGACAAGGGTATCGTCATGAAGAGAATGATGCCTCGAGCTATGGGAAGAGGGTACCGAATAAATAAACGAACAAGTCACTTAGAGGTGGTTTTAGCTGATGTATCAGAAAAGAAAGTAAAAGGAGCTAAAAGCACTAAACCAGCAAAAGTTGCTGCACCAATAGAAAAAAAGACAAAGAAAGTAATTACAAAAAAGAAAACAACCCTCGGCCGTAGACCTATGGGCGAGGCAAATAAATAAAAAATATCATGTCAAAAATAGTTCACCCATATGCACATAGACTAGTAATACTTCGAGATTGGAAATCTCGTTGGTTTGCTGATACTAAAAAATACACTGCTTTCTTGAAAGGAGATGTGCTTATTCGTGAATACTTAGAAAAGAAACTTCGTGGTATGTATGTTTCTTCTATCGAAATAGAGCGAAATCAAAAGACTACTCGTTTCATCATTCGTACTTCACGCCCAGGACTTATTATTGGACGAAATGGAGAAGGGGTTACTCGTCTAAAGGATGACATCTTAAAGAAGATGGATAAACTAAAACTTCCAAAGCAAGAAGACTTCAAGCTTGAAATAGTTGAAATCACAAATCCAGAAGCTGACGCAGCTATCGTAGCCTACATGATTGCAGAAGGACTTGAGAAAAGAATGACATACCGAAGAGTGATGAAGCAATTGCTCGACAAGGTAATGCAAGCTCCAGGAGTACAAGGAGCACGATTCGTGCTCGGAGGAAGACTTGGAGGAGCTGAAATTGCTCGTACGGAAGAGCTTAAGAGGGGATCAATCCCACTTCAGACTTTCCGTGCGGACATTGATTTCAAGCGAGAAAGAGCAAATCTTGCATACGGTGTTATTGGAATAAAGGTATGGATATACCGTGGTAAGATTTTTGCTGAAAAGAAAAATACTAAAAATAGTTAATTTAAATTTATGTTAATCCCTAAAAAAGTAAAATTTAGAAAGTGGCAAAGTAAGCGTATCAACCCAAAGAAGATTACGCCTGAAACTCGAGGTATTAAACTATCTTTCGGATCTTTCGGATTGAAAGCTGAGAGTGAGTCACGAGTAAAATCTAACCAACTCGAATCAGCAAGAAAGGTTATCTCACGTACACTTACTAAGACTGGTAAATACTGGATTCGCGTTTTCCCTGATCGACCTTTTACACAAAAAGCTGCTCAAGTAGGTATGGGAAAGGGTAAAGGAGACCCACAAGGATATTGCTGTGAAGTATTACCTGGAAGAATTTTATTTGAAGTAGATGGAGTAGAAGAATCAATCGCTCGAGAAGCTTTGAGAAAAGCAGGAGCAAAATTACCTGTAAAGACCAGAATCGTAGCACGAGTAAATAAATAATTTTATGAAGAAGAAAACAGATAATTTAAAAAATACAGTTACTGGAGATTTGTCAGAAAAACTCGCTGCTCTTCGTGAGCAGGTTCGTGCTATTGCCTTTAATATTCAAGGATCAAAAATAAAGAATGTAAAAGAAGTTTCTTCAATCAAAAAAGAAATTGCCCGAGTATTGACAGAAATGAATAAAAATAATAAAAATAAATAACATATATGGCACTTAAAGCAAAAAAAACTAAAGAAGTTAAAGTAGTAAAAAAGACAAAAACTGGAAAGGTTTTAAGTGGTGTTGTTGTTTCTGACAAGATGAACAAGACCGTTGTTGTTTCTGTATCTCGTTTCGTAAAACACCCAAAATATGGAAAATTCTACCAAATCAGCAAGAAGTACAAAGCACACGATGAAGATAATACTGTAAAGACAGGAGATAAAGTTGATATTGTTGAAGTACGACCAATGTCAAAAGATAAAAGATTTAAAGTAGTAAAATAATTTTATGATTCAACCACAAACAATAGTAAAAATAACAGACAACGCAGGAGGTACCGTAGGACAGGTATTTAAGGTTCTTGGTAGTTCAAAGAAGAGATACGCTGGTATTGGAGAGCTTGTGGTTATCACTGTTAAAGTAGCTTCACCTCGTAAAGCAGTAAAAAAGAAAGACGTTCATCAAGCTGTAGTAGTACGAACTCGTGCTGCATACAGAAGAAAAGATGGATCATATATTCGTTTCGATGATAATGCTGTGGTAATTCTTGAAAAAGGAAAGATGGATCCAAAAGCTGGACGCATCTTCGGACCAATACCAAGAGAACTTGCTGAAAAAGGTTTCCAGAAAATCATCTCTCTTGCACCTGAGGTTATATAAACGTATATAAATATTTAGATAAATCACATGAAATTAAAAAAAGGAGACAATGTAATAGTGACAACAGGAAAAGACAAGGGTAAAAAAGGCAAGATTATGCGTGTTTTACCAGCTTTGAATAAGGTCATCGTTGAAGGTTTGAACATGGTAAAAAAACACCAGAAGCCAAGAAAGAGTAACGAGAAGGGAACTACTATCAGTATTTCAATGCCTATGAATGCTTCAAATGTCATGATGCTTGATCCAAAATCAGGAAAACCTACAAGACTTGGTAAGAAAAAAGTAGGAGACAAATTTGTCCGTATCGCAAGAAAGAGTAACCAAGAAGTATAATAAAGAATTTTAAACTAATATTATGAAACATGTAACTGTAAAAGAAAAAGAAGGAGAAAGCTATAAAGTAATGAAACCAACGTTTCATTATAAAAATATTATGGCTGCTCCTAAACTTGTAAAAGTCGTGATAAACGTCGGTACTGGTACTGGTATCAAGAAAGATAAGAATAAGAATGATGATATTATTGCTCGTCTTTCAAAGATTACTGGACAGAGTCCTGTCAAAAAAGGTGCAAAGCAATCAATCTCAACTTTCAAAATAAGACAAGGAGACCCTATCGGTATCGTTGTTACGCTTCGAGGAAAGAGAATGTACGGTTTCCTTGAAAAATTCTTCAATATTGCTTTACCTCGTACAAAAGACTGGAGAGGACTTTCAAAGAAGATTGTAGACAACATCGGAAACATCACTATTGGTATTAAAGAACACACTATCTTCCCTGAAACTGCTGATGAAGACATACGAGATGTATTCGGACTTTCAGTTACTATCGTTTCAACCGCTAAGACAAAAGATGAAGGACTCGCATTCTTTGAACTCATAGGTGTTCCTTTCAAGAAAGAAGAAGAAACTAAGAAAAAATAATTTTAAATAAACAAAAAATCCCCTCATAAGTACATGAGGGGATTTTTTGTTATGTAATTCACATTTTTAGATATGATATTACACCACTCTAGAAGAGTTGACTATTTTTATAGTATCTGCTAGTATCTTGTAGGTAAGGGGAGTTTAGTTTTAGTCAATCTGTTTTTCTCCTTTAGCCCTCGTTATGAGGTTTAAAGAAATAAAACAAGATATTGCAAAACTACCCTACAAAAATATTTTATGGCAAAAACATCAGTAGTAGCAAGATCGCTCAAAAAACCAAAGTTTAGTACTCGACAAAAAAATCGATGTTTTCGATGTGGAAGAGGTCATGGCTTTATGCGTGATTTTAACCTATGTCGTATTTGTTTCCGAGAATTAGCAAACGAAGGTAATTTACCAGGTATCAGAAAATCTTCTTGGTAAGAAAAAATTTATGGATTATATCGCAAACATGATAATAATGATGAAGAACGCAAGTGCTATGGGGCACGCTTCTATCACCGTACCGTATTCAAAATTAAAAAACGCTATTGCACTTTGCTTGCAAAAAGAAGGATACGTTGGAGAGGTTACAAAAAAAGTAAAGAAAGGAAACCCAGTACTTGAAATTGCACTCGTATATATAGACAAGAAACCAAAGATTTCTGAAGTAGAAAGAGTGTCAAAATCTTCACGAAGAGTGTACTTTGGTATGAAAGATTTACATACAATACGAAATGGTTCAGGACTTCTTGTGCTTTCAACACCAAAAGGAATTTTATCTGGAAAAGAAGCTCGAAAAGAACAGGTCGGAGGAGAAGCGTTGTTTAAAATGTGGTAATAATAAATTTATATGAGTAGAATTGGAAAAAAACAAATAGCTATCCCAAAAGGAGTTGAAGTCAATAAAAATGGTAATACTTTTACGGTGAAGGGTCCAAAAGGAACACTCATAAAAGAATTTCGTGATGACATCACTATCACTATTGCTGACGGTATCGTATCCTTAGATATAAAGAGAAATGATAAGTTTTCAAAATCTCTTTGGGGAACATATGCTTCACATATCATGAATATGATTAAAGGAGTAGAGACACCATTTGAAAAGAAGCTTATCTTAGAAGGAGTTGGATTTAAATCAGAAGTTAAAGGAAAGGAATTTCATTTTGCGTTAGGATTCTCTCATCCTGTTGTTGTTGCTATCCCAGAAGGAATCACTGCTACCGCAGAAAAGAATAACATCACTATCACTGGTATCGACAAGGAATTAGTTGGAAGTTTTGCAGCTTCTGTGCGAGCATTAAAGAAGCCTGAGCCATATAAAGGTAAAGGTATGCGTTACTCTGATGAAGTTATCAGAAGAAAACAAGGTAAAAAGACTGCATAAAAATTTATTGTAATATTATGAAAAAGACTACTGACAAAAGAATACGTTTAAAGAAAAAGATTCGAGCAAAAGTTGTAGGTGTGGAATCACGCCCAAGACTTTCTGTGTATCGATCAAATAAATTTATCTACGCTCAAGTTATCAACGATACGAAAGGTCACACAGTAGCTTCTGCTAGCGATGTCAGTGTTAAAAAGGGAACAAAGATAGAGAGAGCAAAAGAAGTTGGAAAATTGATTGCAGATGCATGTAAAGCTTTAAAAATAACTAAAGTTGTTTTTGATAGAAATGGTTTTAAATATACAGGCCGCATTAAATTATTAGCAGATTCAGCAAGAGAGAATGGGCTTGTATTTTAATTTTTAAATATATGGAAAAAGGAAACGAAAAAAGAAATAGTAGTCGAAGAAGTGGATCTTTTGTGCGTCCAAAGCCAGAATTTGACCAAAAAATAGTGAGTATTCGACGTGTTACTCGTGTGGTTGCTGGAGGACGAAGATTTTCTTTCTCTGTTGCACTTGTTGCAGGAGACAAAAAAGGAGGTATTGGGCTTGGACTTGGTAAGGCAGGAGATACAGCACTTGCTATCAATAAAGCATTGAGAAATGCGAAGAGAAACATGATTCGAGTACACCTCACTAAGACTCTCTCTATTCCTCATGAAGTATCTGCAAAGTTCTCAAGTTCAAAAGTGACTATTATGCCAAATAAAGGACGAGGTCTTGTAGCTGGTACTGTTGTTCGCGATATTCTAAAACTCGCTGGAATTAAAGATATTACTGCGAAAGTACATGGAGGTACAAAGAATAAATTAAATAACTCAAAAGCGGTAATGGATGCACTAACACAAGTAGCAAGTAAATATGTAAAGATGGAAGCTGAGGTTGCCTCACCTACAACTCTTGCTGAGAAAAAATAAGTTTAGCAATTTTAGATAATATTATGCAGATACATAACTTAAAAAGAAAATTCAAAAATAAGAAAGACCGACTTATTGGTCGTGGTGGAAAGCACGCTAAGACTGCAGGACGTGGAGGGAAAGGTCAGACAGCACGTTCTGGTAACAAGCGTCGTCCAGAACTTCGTGATATCATCAAGAAGTTGCCAAAACTACGAGGGTACAGATTTAATTCTTATGCATTAAAGCCTGTTAGTGTTTCTCTAACTAAAATTGCGAAAGTATTTCCAAAAGGTGGAGAAGTAAATCCAAAGGCGCTCTTAGAACTTAAAGTTATAAAAAATAAAAAAGGTATTCTCCCACAAGTAAAGTTACTTAATTCTAAAGAAGCATTTGCTGTGAAGATAACTGTCTCTGGTTGTACTGTATCTAAAACCGCTCAAGAACAAATTCTGAAAGCTGGTGGAGAAGTAAAGGTCATCGAGCCTAAAAAATAAATAAGAAAAAATAAATGGGAAATTTTTGGAGTAAAATAAAATTAGTTTGGAATGACTCATCTTTAAGAAAGAAGGTGTTGTTCGTCCTTGGCTCTCTTATTCTTTTTCGATTACTCGCTGCTATTCCGATTCCAGGAATTGACACACTTGCATTAAACAGATTTCTTTCTAATAATCAGTTTTTTGGTATATTAAATATCTTTTCAGGAGGAGGACTCTCTAATCTTTCTATCGTGATGCTTGGAGTAGGGCCGTATATTACAGGTTCCATCATCATGCAGCTTTTGACTATCATGGTACCCGCTCTAAAGAGAATATATCAAGACGAAGGTGAAGCAGGACGAAGAAAATTCACTCAATACTCAAGAATGCTTACAGTTCCTTTAGCAGCTATTCAAGGTTTTAGTCTTCTTGCAATACTTGAAAGACAAGCTATTCTTGTCGACTTAACTGCTTTTGATAGAGTTGTTAACTTGATTATTGTTGTCGCTGGAGCACTGCTTATCATGTGGCTTGGAGAACTTATGACTGAATTTGGTATTGGTAATGGAGTCTCTATGATTATCTTTGCTGGTATTGTCTCTGCGTTGCCTACACATGTTAGCCAACTTATCTTTACTTTTGATGCTTCTCAAATACCACTCTATATAGCTTTTGCTGTTGTTGGAATTTTGGTTATTGCTGGAGTTGTCGTAGTCACAGAAGCAGAACGGCCAATCCCAGTGACCTATGCAAAGCGAGTGCGAGGTATGAAGATGTATGGGGGAGGTAACACCTACCTGCCACTTCGCGTAAACCAAGCTGGAGTTATACCAATAATCTTTGCACTTTCAATATTATTATTTCCTCAAATGATCGGTAATGCACTTTCTTCTTCTACTAATGCAATACTTATGAAGGTATCTCAAGCATTAGTGTCTTTCTCTCAGACATCTACTCTTTACGCAGTCTTATATTTCATTCTTGTTTTCTTCTTCACATACTTCTATACTGCAGTTACTTTTGACCCTGAAGCACTTTCTACTAACCTCCAAAAGAATGGAGCATTCATTCCAGGTGTTCGTCCAGGAGCTTCTACTGCAGCATATATCTCAAAAGTATTGAGCCGTATCACTTTACTTGGAGCAGTCTTCTTAGGATTTATTGCAGTTTTACCTATAGTTATGCAAAAAGTTACTGGTATCACATCTCTTGCACTTGGAGGTACTGCACTCCTTATCGTTGTCTCTGTTGTTCTTGACTTGATTAAGAAAGTAGATGCACAAGTCTCAATGAGAGAATACTAGAATATTTAATTCAATCAAACAAAAACCCCTGAATACTATTCAGGGGTTTTTGTTTTCAGTGTTTTAAAGTTATGCTTCTAGCCACTTTTTATATTCAGTAATTATTTTCGACACAACCGACTCGAGATTGTTTTCGTTCGTGTCTACCAAGAGGTTATACTCTTCTTTTTTTGTATTATCTACTCCATATAAAGCCATGTATCTTTTGTTTTCACTCTCTAGTCTTTCTATTATTTTGGTATACACTTCCTCTTCGGTGGTTGCGTGCTCACTTTCTTGTCTCAGTTTGTTTGTCTTCAGATTGTTTAGAATTCTTTCTTTTGCTATTTCTTGAGGTAGATCTAAATATACTTTAAAAGACTCAGGTATCCAATGAAAGGCCATACGTGAATCTATTACTATCTTTGTTAGTTCGCCTGCTTTTTTTACCTCGTTGTCTATTTCTGTGTCGATGCTTTTGTCAGTCTCGGCTTTTATGTTGAGTTCATTGATAGATAAACCCATGTCGACAGCAATTTTTCTCATAAAGTCTCCAGAAGAAAATCTCTCATACCCGAGAGTTTTAGCCACCATGTTTGCAGTACTTGATTTACCGCTTCCAGGGAATCCGTTTATCGTGATGATTTCTTTTTTCATGCTTTATTAAAACATATTTTAACTTAAAAATACAATAAAAATAGGGTTGATTTTTATGTGTTTTTTCTGTATTGTGTATACATTATGCAACCCTATACTTTTGTATTTTTTGGAATGTTTGGCTCTGGGAAAGGAACACAGATTAAGCTTCTGATGGAGTACCTTAAATCAAAATATCATAAAGAAGTCGTTTATGCAGGCACAGGAGAGGGCTTAAGGAATCTTCTCAGTTTAGAAAACGACACATCTACTGTAGTTAAGGATTACATGATGAGAGGGGAATTAATACCTGATTTTTTAGTTACTTCTTTGGTAACTAATACTTTTATTTCCAATTTAACTCCAGACAAGGTGATATTTATGGATGGTTATCCTAGGACTGTTGCACAAGCTGGCGTGTTCGAAAGCATGATGAAATTTTTTAACCGGAATAATATAAAGTTTATCTATATAGAATTAAGTAAAGAAGAAGCGGTTAGAAGGAATTCACTTAGAGGAAGGGCTGACGATACTCTTGATAGTTTTAATAAAAGATATGAAGAGCATGTTAATAACGAAATTCTCGCAATGAGTTATTTTGAAAACAAAGAAGGGTAC
Organism: Candidatus Nomurabacteria bacterium; assembly: GCA_052035405.1. GTDB lineage: Bacteria > Patescibacteriota > Minisyncoccia > Phycocordibacterales > UBA9973 > UBA9973. The sequence continues at coordinate 64,480 of JBPOHQ010000003.1, forward strand.
GAAGTTTTTAAGATAAATGGAGAAAAATCAATAGAGGAAGTTCATAAAGACATTATTAATACGTTAAAAATATAATCATTTATATGAGCGAAACAATAATAATTTCATTAGGTGGAGCAATGATCGTACCGGAAAGTATAAACACAGACTTTCTAAAAGAATTCAAAAAATTAATTGTTTCGCATGTTGAGCAGGGAAAAAAATTTGTGATAATCACAGGAGGAGGGAAGACTTGTAGAAATTACCAAAATGCAGCAAAAGAAATTTCTGAGACTTCACATGAAGATCTAGATTGGATAGGTATTGCTACCTGTAATTTAAATGCTGAATTGTTAAGGACTATTTTTAGTGACTACGCAAATAAAAAAGTTATTTCTGACTTAGCTTCTCCTTTTTCTTTTGAAAAAACAATAGTGATTGGTGGTGCATTAGAACCGGGACATAGTTCTGATTTTGATGCATTTTTAGCTGCAAGAAATCTAGGTGCTAAAAAAGTAATAAACCTTTCAAATACTGATTATGTCTATGACAAAGACCCAAAAACTCACCCAGATGCAAAAAAGATTGAGAAAATTTCCTGGGCAGAATATCGTAAACTTATTCCAGCAGAATGGAACCCAGGACTGAATTCTCCATTTGACCCTATTGCATCAGAAGTAGCAGAAAAAGAGGGTATCACCGTAGTCACTATGAATGGTAAGAATATCGAAAACTTAGAAAAATGTTTGAACAACGAAGAGTTTGCAGGGACTACTATCTACTAATAATAAATAACTAATAATTACACAGGGTACTGTGTGTAATTATAAAATTAATGGCAATTATAATAAAAACAAAAGAGGAGATAGAGATACTTCGAGAAGGAGGCAAGAGACTCGCGACCGTACTGTATAAAGTAAAGGACAAAGTGGCTCCAGGTATTTCTACAAAAGAACTCGATGCATATGCTGAGAAGCTAATTAGAGAATATGGTGACGAACCAGCTTTTCTAAACTATAGACCAGTCGGAGCGAAGACTCCTTTTCCTGCATCTCTTTGCGTATCGATAAATGATGAAGTTGTGCATGGTATACCAAAAGCAGGGAGAATACTAAAAGAAGGAGATATTATCTCTATTGATTTAGGATTAAAACATAAAGGTATGTTTACTGACATGGCCCTTACTGTACCCGTAGGTAAAATTTCTCCAGCATTAGAACAGCTTTTAAAAATAACTGAAGAATCACTTCATGTTGGTATTTCTGCTGCGGTTGGAGGATATAGAGTAGGGGACATTGGGGATGCTATTGAGAGCTTTGTGAAGCCTCATAAGTACGGTATTGTTGATGTTCTCTCTGGTCACGGAGTTGGAAAGTATATCCATGAAGATCCCTATATTCCTAATTTTGGAAGAAAGGGCACTGGTGAAAAACTTGTTCCAGGAATGGTAGTCGCTATTGAACCGATGTTAAACATGGGAACTAAAAAAGTTTTTATTGATAAAGACAATTGGACTTTTAAAACTGTTGACGGGAAACGAAGTGCTCACTTCGAACTCACTATATTGATAACCGATGGCGACCCAGAAATTTTAACGAAGTTTTAATCAAGAAACATTGTGTATTTTAGAGTACGGATATTTTTCTGCTGAAAAATTCCTCGTGCTCGAGCCGCCGCTCTCGCAAGCCTCTAAAACACACAATGTTTCTTTAGTTCGTGTTATAATTTTAGATATGGAAAAATCATTTCTAGATGAAATGCCTAAATTTAAATCTCCCGATGAGGAGTTGGCTTATTTGCGTGAGCACGTAGCTCAGAGGGAAAAAGATTTAATGGAAAAGGGTCAATTTGAACATGCTCAAGAAAGTGCTATTCGACATACTATCAATGAGTACAAGCAGGTGTCCGTCTCCGAAGCGATACATAAAGATCTTGCACTATCTAAAAAAGAAACTGAAGGGATTGTCCTTAAGCTAAAACCTGAGACTCATGATGCTGTCATGGAGGAACTTCTCGGACTTATGATTACTAAAGGTGTGCGTAATGCACTGGAAGTCGTTGAATCAATGGGTAATCCTCACATAGAGGATGATTTTCATCGACTACTGGTTCAGTATTTTAAAAGCGGACAATATGTAAAGAATCTCAAGGAGGGTAGTCCACTTTATAAATCATTAAATATGACACTTTTTGAAATAACTCTTCCGCCGAGCGATGATACTTCAAAAGGCTTCAAGGAATTCATCGGTGCCATGGAGCAATTCTATGCTGGTATGCAGTCTATTGCTGAAGATCGATATAATAAAAAAGAAAATTATTTTACCCTTGAGGTAGCTTTATCTAACGACACAGATCATGTAGTAGTGTATGCTGCTGTTCCGAATAAATATATATCACTTTTTGAAAAACAGGTCTTGTCTTTTTATCATAATGCAAAAATCCATGAAGTAGAAAATGATTACAATATTTTTAATGAAGAAGGTGATTCTGTTGGTGCATATGCGACTTTCACCCAACGTCCAGTCTTGCCAATAAAGACGTATGACCAAATTGATCATGATCCGATGAATACTATCTTGAATGTATTTTCTAAACTTAAAACTAAAGGAGAGGGGGCTGCTATACAACTAGTTATTGCTCCCGCTGGAGATAAATTTATAAATGAATTTCATGCCATCTTAGATGATGTAAAAGATGGCAAGTCAGTTAAATACGCTGCAGATAATTATTATAAATTCACCACTGCATTTTTGAGTGCTTCTAAAGAAGTAATATTTGGTTCAAAGAAGAAAGAAGAGAAGACTGATAAGCATATGACAGGACGACGAGCTGTAGACGAAGGGGCCGCGGAAAAGATAGGGAATAAGGTCAAAAGTACTATCATGAAAGCGAATATCCGCGTTATTGCTTCAGCAGATTCTAAAGAAAGAGCAGATTCAATTTTGAAAGAAATAGAGTCATCTTTTAATCAGTTTGCTGAGCCAGCGAGTAATTCTTTTATTTTCGAGAGGGCTCATGGAAGCGACTTAAAGAAATTATTTTATGACTTTTCTTTTCGGACTTTTTCTCCCGAAGAAGTTTTGCCCATGAATTTAAAAGAGCTTTCTTCAGTATTTCATTTTCCTGTAGGTATTTCAGGTCAATCACAATTAAAAGAAGCAAAAGCTGGTAGTGCTCCTGCTCCAATCGAATTAACTACAAGTGGTACCGATGGAATTGTTCTAGGTATAAATAGCTACCGAGGTAAGGATACAACTATACGCATGTCACGAGAAGATAGAATGAGACATATGTATGTGATAGGGCAGACCGGTACAGGTAAGACTACAATATTAAAAAATATGATTGCTCAAGATATCCGAAATGGTGACGGATGTTGTTTTATTGATCCGCACGGAACAGACATACAAGATATTCTCTCTTATGTGCCTAAAGAGAGAATGGATGATGTTATTTATTTTGATCCTGCATACACAGCACGTCCGATGGGGCTCAATATGCTCGAGTATGATCCAAGTTACCCAGAGCAGAAGACTTTCGTTGTAAACGAACTGATGGGTATTTTTAACAAACTTTTTGATATGAAAGTTGGAGGTGGAGCTATGTTTGAACAGTATTTTAGAAATAGTGCATTTCTTGTGATGGAGGACCCAGAGTCAGGTTCAACGCTTCTCGAGATTACTCGAGTTCTTGCTGATAAAAAGTTCCGCGATATGAAACTCGCAAAATGTAAAAATCCTATTATTAAACAATTCTGGATTTCTGCAGAAGAAACGACAGGGGATCAGTCTCTAGCCAACTTCGTACCTTATATATCATCAAAATTTGATAACTTTATTTCTAACGACATAATGCGTCCAGTGGTACTTCAGCAAAATTCTGTTTTTGATTTTAGGAAAATAATGGATGAAAAGAAAATATTGCTAGTAAATCTTTCAAAAGGAAGACTAGGAGATATAAATGCGAATCTTATCGGTCTGGTTCTCGTAGGCAAGATTCAGATGGCGGCACTTTCTCGTGTTGATATGTTTGGCAAACCGATGAATGACTTCTATTTATACATCGATGAGTTCCAAAATGTCACCACGGACTCAATAGCATCTATTCTTTCTGAAGCACGTAAATATCGTTTGTCTTTGACTGTAGCTCATCAGTACATTTCTCAACTTGAAGAGAAAATAAAAAACGCAGTTTTTGGAAACGTGGGGTCTATGGCTATTTATCGTATTTCTCCAGAAGATGCTGCTTTTGTGGAACCTAAATTTAAACCAACTTTTACTGCGAATGATATAACAAAGTTAGATAACTTTAATTCTTATGTAAACATGCTCGTGAATGGAACTCCGATAAAGCCTTTTAGTATGACTTCTCACTGGAGTCTCTTGCAAAAAGGGAACAAAGACATTGTTGAACCCTTAAAAGAACTTTCATATATAAAATATGGTCGTGATCGTGAAGAAGTTGAAGCTGAGATAATGGCACGTTTTAATTCCTCGATGCAATAATATTATTTGAATAAAAGGCTTAAATTTGCTAGTATTGGAGCATTATAATATTAATTTAGAATTATCTATGCCAAGACCAAATGATGAGGTTTCTTTGATAATAATCAAACCAGACGCTGTTCAGCGTAACTTGATAGGAGATATTATTAGTCGTTTTGAAAAAAAAGGATTGAAAATAGTTGGTATTAAAATGATGAGCATTCAAGATGCCACGTTAGAAGAACACTATGCTCATATCGTAGATAAACCTTTCTTCCCAGGTATTCGAGATTTTATGAAGGCTTGTCCTGTCGTCGTAATGGCTGTCGCAGGAATAAATGCAGTGTCTGCAATTCGTCTTTTAGTGGGACCTACAAAAGCATGGGAAGCTACAGCAGGAACAATTCGAGGAGATTTTTCTCTTTCAACTCAATCAAACATAGTGCACGCTTCTGACTCAGTTGAAAATGGAATTATTGAGGTTAAAAGATTTTTTATTGATGAAGAAATATTTAATTATCAAAAAATTGATGCAGATTTTATCTACGCAGAGCATAAAGAATAATTTTTGCAACTTGTTTTAAAAATAATTTCATGGTTTTTTAAAAAAAAATCTTGCAAATTATTTTTAGAAAGGTAATATGAACATAGGGTTATTTTTAATTATTACCTAGAACACTATCTTTTGGGAGATTCGATTGGATAAGACCTTGGTCTCATACATCTATCACCCACCTAGCTTAATTGCTACGGTAATACATTGAAGATAGCCCTAAGAAGTATCCGCCACTTTAAAAAAGTTCGGCGGATTTTTCTTTATATTTAGTTTGTTTAATTACTATACGGCGTTATAATGTCCTTATGGACAGAAAGAAACTTTTTATACGATTAACACTCCTTATTCTCTGTATTTTTGTATTGAATTTTATTGCAACGAAACTTTATTGGTATTCTTCTATTTGGTGGTTTGATATGCCTATGCATTTTTTGGGCGGATTTTGGCTTGGACTTGCATTACTTTGGCTTTTCCCGATTGACGAACCTGCTCTTAAAAAAGTTTTTAAAATTGCATTGGGTGTTTTAGTGATAGGTTTTGCATGGGAGCTCTTTGAGATTGTAGTAAATAATATTTTTGCACAAAATCCTTTTGATTTAATTGATACGACATCAGATATTTTTTTTGATATCTCTGGAGGTTTTGCTTCCACTGTCTATATTCTTTACAAAAATTATGCGAATAATGCCTAATACGGTATAATTGCTCATATATGGCAGGAGTAGCAAAGATAACATTTTGTGGAGGAACAGGCTCAGTGACAGGAGCTAATTTTTTATTAGAAGTAGAAGGTAAGAAAATTCTGATTGACTGTGGTTTAACACAAGGGATGAAGCTTGCTGACGACATAAACTGGGATCCTTTTCCGTATGATGTAAGTAGTATTGATATATTGTTTATTACTCATGCACATGTAGACCACCTAGGGCGTGTTCCAAAACTCATTCACGAAGGATTTCGTGGAAAGATATACTCAACTATCCCTACGAGAGCTTTAGCGGGACCGATGCTTGATGATACTCGTTTCATACTATCTAAAAGTTTTAAATTTGATTTAGATAAAATATATACAGAAGAGAACGTGAAGATCGCACTATCTTTGTGGCAGGGTTTTAAGTATCACGAAAAAATAGAAATAGCTCCAGGGTTAGAAGTGTACCTATTGAATGCTGGTCACATACTTGGCTCAGCGATGATACAGTTTGTTTATAATGGAAAGAAAATCTTATTTACAGGAGATTTAGGTAATAGTCCTTCACCCTTACTTCCAGATACCGAAAAAATTACTGATATTGATTATCTCATCATGGAGTCTGTATACGGTGATAGAAATCATGAATCTCGTGACGACAGAAGAAGACTCTTAGAAGAGACTATTGAAGATAATTATAAAAGAGGAGGAACACTCATTATCCCAACCTTTTCTCTTGAACGTTCTCAAGAATTACTCTTTGAGCTCAACGAGTTAGTTGGCAATAATCGCATACCGGTTATGCCAATATTCTTTGATTCACCACTTGCTATTCACTTAACGGAGATTTTTAAACAACACAAAGAGTATTTTAACGAACATGCTCAAAATGCTATGGTGCATGATAAATATATTTTTGATTTTCCAGGACTACATACGACACTTCGTACAGAAGAATCAAAAATGATTAGTAACGTGCAACCACCCAAGGTGATTATCGCAGGTAGCGGAATGTCTTCAGGAGGACGAATCGTGCATCATGAAAAACATTACTTACCAGATCCTAAAAATACTATTTTGCTTACTGGATATCAGTCTGTGGGTACATTAGGCCGATTCATTCAAGAAGGTATGAAGACTGTCCGTATTGCTGGTGAAGATGTGGTTGTGCGAGCACATGTGAAAACTATTTTTGGATATTCAGGTCACAAAGATTCAGATGGGCTTATTAACTTTGTTGAAGATACTCAAGATACACTTCAGAAAGTATATGTCGTCATGGGTGAACCAAAGAGTGCATTATTTTTAGTTCAAAAGATCCGTGACAATCTCGGCCTCGACGCATACGCCCCTGATAGGGGAGATGTGATTACTATCGTGTGCTAATTTGTTATACTTATCTATATGGATATTTTTAAATCAAACCCTTACGAAAAGCATGGTCATCAACAATACAAAATTTGTGTTTCTGGTGCAGCCGAGACCGGTCACTGTGGGCTCGATGCGTTAGAAAAAGCAAAAGAACTGGGGCGTGAAATAGCACGACAAGGAGCGATACTCGTCACTGGGGCTACCACAGGGTTTCCTATGTGGGCTGCAATGGGAGTAAAGGAGGTAGGAGGACTCTCTGTAGGACTTTCTCCTGCAGCAAATGAAAGAGAGCATGTTGAGGTGTATAAGCTTCCTCTCGACTATATGGATTTGATTATCTATACAGGGTTCGGATTCCCTGGAAGAGACTTGCTCCTCACTCGTTCTGCTGATGCTGTAGTGTGTGGTTGTGGACGCATTGGAACTATTCATGAATTTGCCATTGCTTTTGAAGACAATAAACCACTTGGAATTTACAAGGGGCCTTGGGAAATGGGAGATGAGTTAGAAGATATTGTTGCAAAAAGTCATCGTGTTAATAGCAAATTAGTTAGAGGTGATGATCCTAAAAAACTAGTATCCGAACTAATTGCACTCATAAAGAAAGATAAGATTTCTGAGTTTAATATTATCTCTGGTAAGTAAGGCACTTAAAAATAAAAACCCCGCACTGCGGGGTTTTTATTTTTAATAGATTATTGTACTTTTGCTAAAACTCTTTTGAAAGTCTCAGGGCTATTTTCTGCAAGATCTGCAAGGATTTTTCTATCTAATTCAATCTTTGCTTTTTTCAAACCACCGATAAGTTTAGAGTAAGACATGCCAGTAGCAGTTCGTGAACCAGCGTTGATCTTGATATTCCAAAGCTTTCTGTTGTGTGATTTCTTGTCTCTTCTGTGTGCGAATGCGTATGCACCTGCATGAAGAAGGGCGTCTTTTGCTTGTCGCTCTTTAGTACTGAGTCCATGACGCATTCCCTTGGTTTGCTTTAGGACACTTCTTCTTCTTTTTAACGCATGTACTCCCTTTTTTACTCTTGTCATATTATTTTAAAAATTAGTAATTAATTAAGCAAAAGGCATGAGATGGCTTTTGGGTTTGTTTTTAATAACAAAACTCTTGCCCTTTCTTCCTGAAAGCTGTGAAGAACGTGATTCCTTCGCATTGAAGTGGTTAGTTCCTGGCTTTCTTGAAATAATCTTGCCGCTTTTTGTAAGTTTCAACCTTTTTGTAAATGATTTATTTGTTTTCATACAATGTAATTTATTTTGCTTTCTCTATTGTTAACGTTAATCCTTTAGGTCCTTTTTTATGTGGTTCAGATACTTTATACTCTTCGGTGATTAAATGCAATACTCTGTCTAGACGTTCTTTTAAGAAATTTTCATCCATATACTTAGAGCGTCCAGTTAAGAAAAGTTCAATCTTGATTCTGTGTCCTTCTTTAAGCCATTTTGAAGCAGTTTTTGCTTTTAATGCAAGATCATGATCTCCGGTTCCGATTTTAATCTGAATAGATTTTGTTTCGGTAAGGGTCGCAGAAGCTTTCGCTTTCTTTAACTTTTTACTTGCTTCGTATTGATATCTACCAAACTCCATTATTTTCGCTACTGGAGGATTTGCGTTTGGTGATATTTCAATCAAATCTAAACCCCTGTCTGTTGCTATTTTTAAAGCTTCTTGGAAGCTTAATACACCAAGGTTTTGGTTTTCATAGTCAATGACTCGAAGCTCTTTTGCTCGTATTTGGTTGTTTATTCTTTCTCTCAAGGTTGTCTAAATAATTCTTTAGCTCCGTAAAATATAGCTTATTTTTATTCAAAAGTCAACTTTGCCTCTCTAAATAGGGTATCAATTCTATCTTGTGTTTTAGCCTCTCCAAAGACTCGGACTAAGGGTTCTGTATTTGAAGGTCTTATATGAATCCAAGATTTATCTTCAAAATCAAACTTGATTCCGTCTAATTCGTTTATTTTTGCATCCTTAAATTTCTCTTTTAGCTTGGCATATATAGACACTAAGTCCATAGATACTCTAAAATTCTCCTTTTTCATGAAGTATTTTGGCAGACTATCAGCAAGTTCACTAACCGTCTTGTTTTCTCTTGCAAGTAATTCTAAGACTAGAGATATTCCGACGAGACTGTCTCGAGCAGTATTTATTCTAGGATAGATAGCACCACTTGATCCTTCGCCGCCTATTGGGGCACCTGCTTCGAGTAGTTTTTGGACAACATTCGCTTCACCAATTTTAGTACGATACACCTTTCGTCCCATAGATTCTGCTAAGTCCTCACCCATACGAGAAGTAGAGAGATTTATCACTATGTCACCGGACTCTTTTGAAAGTACATTTTTTATAGCTAGCACTAAAGTCATTTCTTCACTTATAACGACTCCGTGTTCGTTTACTACTACAAGTCTATCTGCATCAGGGTCTTGAGCAAATCCTATGTCTGATCCACTTTCTTTTGTAGCACGAGCAATCTGACCCAGGTTCTCAGGTAAGGGTTCTGGTCTATGTGCAAATAGTCCGGTCATCTCACTATTGATAACATGCACTGTGCAGCCGAGTTCTTTTAATAATTCTTGAGTGATGAGGGACCCTCCACTATTTACTGGATCGAGGGCGACTCTGAAATGTTTGCTTTTTATAAGCTCGACATCAATGTTTTTGAGAATTTCATCTATATGCACCCTTCGAAAGACGCTGTTGTCTGTTTGATTTTCTGTTTTTGTATCGTCTAAGATTTTAAGAGTTTCTATATTTAAAACTTTTTCTTGCTCTGTTAATGAGTTGTAATTTTTCTGGATTACTGCCGTCTCTTCAGCGTTTGTGAGTCTGCCTCCTGGTACAATAAATTTTACTCCGTTGTATTCAATTGGATTGTGAGACGCTGTGATCATTACTCCACCATCAAAGTTCAACTTTTTTACAAGTAGAAGCATGGAAGGTGTCGGAAGAATACCAGCATAGGTGACTTCGAGACCTTCTTTTTCGAGTGCAGCTTGTGCACTGGCGTGAATCATTGGTCCAGATTGACGAGCATCACGACCAATCAAAATTTTTTTTATTTTTCTTCCGTCATTATATACAGAAGGAGAGCCTGCAATCATTTTTGCAAAACTTAAAGCATATTCAAAAGCTATTTGTTCATTTAAATCTTTACCCCAGATAGCACGGTATCCTGTGACGGATAGTTTTGGTTTTATTTCCATAAAGTAATTTTATGCTTTTTATTGTTTACGTCAAATGCTATATTTTAACTATGTGTTCGTATGCATATAATAGAAAAAATACTTTCAATTACGAAATCGTAGAGAAATACGAAGCAGGTATTGAACTTTTGGGTACAGAGGTGAAGTCGGTTCGAGAAGGAAAGGTCTCCTTAGAGGGAGCATTTGTTGTCGTCCGTGGGGGAGAGGTGTATCTTATCAATGCAAATATTCAACCATATCAAGTAAAAAATGCACCACTTGATTACGACCCACTTCGCAATCGGAAACTTCTTTTAACTAAAAAAGAAATAATCGAACTCGCGGATAGTGAGGGTGAGCGAGGGTTGACGATAGTGCCTATTTCAATGTATAATAAAGGCTGTAAGATAAAGATAGAAATAGCAATAGTCAAAGGAAAAAAGAAACATGACAAGCGTGAGACTATTAAAAAAAGAGAGACAGATAGAGAAATACGTAGAGAGTATAAAGGAAAGTAGAATCTTTGAAAATAAAATAATGGGGATGCAAGGCATAGACAAGAGGCCAGTTACTCTTGATGCGTGTTGAGTATAGACGTAATCTCATAAAACTTCGTCTACATGTTAATTGCAAAATTGACTTCCGCAACAAAGTCTCCATACTTCGGTATGAATGACTTTGCTTTTGCTCCTGCTTTCGCTTAGTCGAAGGTGGGTGTCCTTATCGTAGACTTCCGATATACGACTAAGGGCATCATATTATCGGGATAAGGAAATACATTGCTCGAGTATTTCACAAAAATCTAGAGCTCGATTAGGAAATATTTGGTTCGCTTAAGAATTTTCTCATTTAAAACAAAAAGCGTACTACACATGTAGATTTCTTGGTAACTATCTTTTGCACACGGGTTCAATTCCCGTCATCTCCACAAAATAAAAAAACCATGGAAATTTCTATTTTCATGGTTTTTGTGTTATTATGTAGTCCATGGATTTACAATTTCTTAATCAAAAAGACGATAAAAATAAGGGGAAAAAGGGGAAAGAAAACCCTAAGTTTTTAGGAAGTGTAGCCTCAACGGTGCTTATTTTCATGATACTTGTAGCTTTATATTTAGCTATCTCTAACCCAACACAGACAAAAACTGAAATACCTATTTCTGAATTAGCAAAAAGTGTGACAGGAGGGGAAGTAAAAAAGATTTTAGTTGAAGGGGAGAAACTGACCATTACGTATAATAATGACGAAGTAAAACAATCTAAAAAAGAAGTTGAGTCTTCACTTTCTCAAACACTCTTTAACTATGGAGTACAAAAGGAAGCTTTAGCTACAGTAGAACTCGAGATAAAAAATGAAAGCGGCTTAGGTTACTGGCTTCTAAATATTCTTCCGTTTTTGCTTCCGATATTATTCTTCATATTTATATTTTGGTATTTATCTCGTTCAGTCAAAGGTGCGGGGATGCAAGCATTTACTTTCGGTCAATCAAAAGCTCGGATCACAGACCCAAATGACAAAAATACTAAAGTTACTTTCAAAGACGTAGCTGGGGCAAAGGAAGCGAAAGAAGAATTAAAAGAAATTGTGGACTTCTTAAAAAGTCCTAAAAAATTCTTAGATATTGGTGCAAAGATTCCTAAAGGAGTTATTTTAACCGGCGCACCGGGCACAGGAAAGACACTACTCGCTCGAGCTGTGGCAGGTGAGGCGGGAGTTCCATTCTTTCATCTTTCTGGTTCTGAATTCGTAGAAATGTTTGTAGGAGTTGGAGCATCTCGTGTGCGTGATCTATTCAAGATGGCGAAGCGTGCAGCACCGGCAATAATCTTCGTAGATGAAATAGACGCTATTGGACGAACTCGTGGAGGAGGATATGGAGGTGGGAATGACGAGAGAGAACAAACCTTAAACCAGATACTCGTAGAGATGGATGGTTTTGAGCCAAATGACAAGGTTATCGTTATGGCTGCAACTAACAGAGCAGATGTCCTCGACCCAGCACTTATGCGACCAGGACGCTTTGATAGAAAGGTAGTTCTTGATTTACCTGACCGTGCTGATCGTGAAGAAATATTAAAAATTCACTCATTAAAGAAACCTCTCGCAGAAGATATCAATCTGAAAGTTATTGCAGAACGAACTCCAGGGTTCTCTGGTGCTGATCTTCACTCTGTGATGAATGAAGGAGCGATACTTGCAGCAAGAGAAAACAGAAAGAAAGTTTTTCAATTTGATCTTATTCGTGCGATAGAAAAAGTAATGCTTGGTCCTGAGAGAAAGAGCCATTTACTTACTAAAAAAGAAAAAGAAATCACTTCTTATCATGAAGCTGGTCACGCACTTGTTGCATCAGTCTTACCGTACGCAGACCCAGTTCATAAGGTATCAATAGTCGCTCGAGGTAGTGCGGGAGGTTATACTCTCAAGCTTCCACTCGAAGACAAAAAACTTCAATCAAAGAAAGAATTTATTGATGATATTGCAATGTCACTCGGAGGATATGTTGCCGAAAAAATGATCTTTGGAGATATTACGACTGGTCCATCAAGTGATCTTGAGGGTGCTACGAATATTGCAAAGGCAATGGTGACTAGATGGGGAATGTCTGATCTTGTGGGTCCTGTTGTTATCGGCAGTGGGTCACGTAATAAATGGGATGCAGCAGAAGAAACTCATTCTGAAGCTACTGCTTCTAAAGTGGACGCTGAAGTGCTCCGAATTATTCAAGACGGACTTAAATCAGCTGAAAAAGTACTGACTGAACATAAGAAAGCTCTCGACGCTATCGCAGCGAAGTTGATAGAAGTAGAGACCCTTGAGCAAGATGAGTATGAGAAGATAATTATCTCTCATGGAATCATGCCAAAGAAACTTGAAGATAAGATTGTATAAATTTTGCTTAATTTGAATTAATTTTGTAGTATTTCTAAGTAACCAATGCTATCCATACGGATAGCAAAATCCACCCTTAGCTCAGTTGGTTAGAGCACAGAGCTTATACCTCTGGGGTCCTTGGTTCGAATCCAAGAGGGTGGACAAGCGTTAAAAAAAATCTCCCCTGCGGGAGATTTTTAGCTTGGACAAGGCAGAGCTATTTTTATTTATTCAAAATGAAATTCTTCAGTTTTTTGTTTTACTTTATTTTTTAAGAGAGGGTAGTGGGTAAGTTCTGGATCTGTAGATATTATCCTAGTCGCTTCTTCTCTCGCAGCTTGTACCATTCTTATATTCTTTATCGCTTCCATACCAAGGTCTGTTATACCCCACTGTTTTGTGCCTCCGAGTTCTCCTGCACCACGTAGAGTTAAATCGAGCTCTGCAAGCTCAAATCCATTTTTTGCTGTCTTTAGAGCAGTCAATCTATCAATAGTCTTTTCACTTTTTGCATCTGCAAATACGTAACAGTAAGCTTGGTGATTGCTTCTAATTACCCGTCCTCGTAGTTGATGAAGTTGAGCAAGTCCAAAACGTTCTGCTCCTTCGATGATGATAATAGTAGCATTGGGTACGTTTACTCCGACTTCTATAACAGACGTAGCACACAGAATTTGTAATTTGTTATCTGTGAAGTCTTTCATGACTTCTTCTTTTTTTTGTTTACTCATCTGTGAATGAAGTACCCCTATTTCGTATTCTCTAAATACTTCTTTTTTGAGACGTTTTGCTTCACTCACAGCACTTTTTACATTTAACGCGAGTTCTTTTTCAGGGTCTGCTTCAAATATACGAGGACAAATGACATACAGTTGTCTACCTTCTTGTAACTGTTTCTGTATTTCTCTGTAAGTATTTTCTCTTTTGTCTGGAGTGATTATCTCTGTAATAATAGGTTTTCTGCCCATGGGCATTTCTTCAAGTAGTGACAAATCAAGGTCTCCGTAGATTGTGAGTGCTAGTGTACGAGGTATAGGGGTTGCAGTCATAGAAAGTAAATGCGGAGCGATGTTGTCTTTACGAACTAACTTTCTTCTTTGTGCTGTACCGAATCTGTGTTGTTCATCAATGATAGCTAATGCAAGGTTTTTAAATTTCACAGTTTTTTGGATAAGTGCATGGGTTCCTATTAAAATAGGTATCTCGCCGTTTGCTACCCATTTTAAAAGTTGATTCCTCGATATGTCTGTCCATCCATTTGGGTTTAATTTAGAAGGGAATTTCCTGCAGCCAGAACCCGTAATAAGTCCGACTTGTATGGGTAAATTTTGAAAGTATTTAATGAATGATTCAAAGTGTTGTGTTGCAAGTATTTCAGTTGGAGCCATGTAGGCTACTTGTAAATTACCAAAGTCTTGAGCTTTTCCATCTTTCTCTGGTCTTTGAGTTACTACTGCATAGGTAGCAGTAGCTGCGACAGCAGTCTTTCCAGACCCGACATCTCCTTCAAGGAGACGAGACATGGGAAAATTTTTTGACATGTCTTCAAGGATTGTTTTAATAGATTTTGTCTGTGAGTTAGTAGGTTTAAAAGGGAATGCATCTATAAAATCCTTTACAGCCTTTTCTTTTGGTTTTATTTGAAAGGATGTATTTTTTCTATATTCATATTTATCGTGCTGTCTTTGTAATTGAATAAAAAAAACTTCTTCAAAAGCAAAACGTTTTCTAGCTGCTTCTCTGTCTTGTGCATTTTTGGGCCTGTGTATCCAGACCAGGGCAGTAGCAAGGGAGGGGAGATTGTATTTTTTTAAAATTTCATTAGGTACGTAATCCTCGATATTCTCTAGAGTTTTATCTTTCAGTATTTTCTCTATAGCATGGTAAAACCATTTTGAGGTAATGCCTCGAGTTTCGTGATATATAGGATACGAGAGGCCTGTGTTATTCCCATCTTCTGTCTTAAATAGAGAGTCGTGCGAATCTATCGGCATTGCATCCATTTTTTCAAATTCAGGATTTGCAAGATAGATTCCGTATTTCCCTTCAGATACTTTTCCAGTGAGTTTTACGCTGTCGCCATTTTTTATCATCTTTGCTAGGTAGGCTTGGTTGAACCATGTTATTTTTATCTTTCCTGAGAGGTCTTCAATTTCACCTTCAGCCATAGCTATCTTTGAGACATGAGCTTTTTTAGTTTTGAGTTTGGAGACTTTACCATAAACAGTAGCCATGTCTCCGACAGATAAATCAGATATTTTTTTTACCTCACTTAGGTCACTGTATCTTACAGGGAAATGAAAAAGAACATCAGAAACAGAAAAAGCATTAAGACGCCTTAATGCTTTTTTTTGGTTTTCATCGAGTCTGAATATTTTTTCTAATGTATCGCTGAGTTGCATTTATTGACCAATCAACATTTTTATTTTTTCAGCAAGTTCATCAAGTGTAAAGTTAGATTTAACCATGAATTCACTAATGCCAAGTTTTTGAGCCTTTTCAATGTCTTTTTCTTCGGAAAGATTAGAGAAGATGATGACAGGAGTATTTTTAAACTTTTCATCTTCACGAATCCTCTTTAAAATCATGAAACCATCGACTTCAGGTAAAAGAAGATCAAGTAATATCATGTCTATTTTTGTGTTTCCTTCAATAGCCTTATATGCTTCAACGCTATTAGAGGCTGTTAAAACATCATAACCTTCTTTTTTTAACTTTTTTGCTTCTAACCCTTGTAAAAAATTATCGTCTTCTATTGTAAGTACTGTTTTAGCCATAATGTACACATATTATACCACTCTTTTAATTTGGTGCAATATTCCTATTTCGAAATAGGAATATTAAAGAAGAATGTTGTTCCTTCACCTTTTGAACTTTCAAACCATATCTTGCCACCATTGCTTTCAACAATTTTTTTTGTGGTAAAGAGTCCAATACCAGAACCAATAGCTTCTTTTTTCATCGCTTCTGGTGCTCGATAAAATTTCTCGAATATTTTTTTTCTACCTTCTTCTGAGATTCCAACCCCAGTATCTTTTACAGATACTTGTATAAATTCACCATCTTCCTTAAGAGTGATAAATATTTTTCCATGCATATCGCTGTATTTGATTGCATTCTCTACAAGGTTTTGAAGTACTATGCGGATTTTTTCTTTGTCTCCATTTGCTTGGCGAACTTTACTTGCTGGACGTAGAAATATTAACTCTATACCTCTCATGTGTGCTTCTCCTGAAAAATCAAAGATTGTTGCATCAATTAGTTCTGCCAAGTCTATCTTTGAAAGAGCGTATTTTTGTTCAATAATATTTTCAGTTTTGTTTGCGAGGAGTAGTTCATTTGCTGTACTGATTGCTCGATCATTTCCTTCGTATGCTTTTCGCATAAGGCTTTCTTGTTCGGCGGTAAGTTTTCCTACGTCACCATCTAGGAACATTTTTATAATCCACTTGAGGGCGGAAAGAGAAGTTCGTATTTGATGAGTACTAATAGAGACAATATCAGTACGAATAGAAGCAACTTTCTTTAATTTCTCGTTCTCTTCTTGAAGTGCTTTAACGGTCATAGAAGGAGAAACCACGGAGGATTTTTTAATAGTTTGTTTAATTACTTTTTTTAATACCTTTTTTGGTTTTAGTTTTTTAACTACTTTCTTCATTTCTCCATTATAGCACCTTTTAGATGTGTCTAAAGCTTGTTGTTACAGTAAGCTAAAAGTAAGATACAGCCTGATTTTATTTGCTATAATGTCAAGACCAGTATATGAAAGGAATAAAACATTTCAAAAGAATAAAAATAAAAAACTTTTTAAAGATTAAAAGACTTAAGTCAATAAAAAGTTTTACATTGATTGAATTATTTATCGTTGTTGCTTTAATTGGTGTGTTAGCATCTGTTGTCATGGTTTCCCTAAGTAGTGCTCGGAAGAAGGCCCAAGTTTCAGCAGTTAAACAAGCGATGTATTACCTTATTAACCAAGGGGCTATTTATTTAAATGACCATCCGAGTTTTGCAGAGGTCACAACTAGCCCTAGGATAGGTTGCTATATTTCATCTACTTTTCTCACAGATACTTTTTTTGCAGACAATACCCCAGCACAGATAATTGCAAACATTGATAAAAATGGTGCACCTATTGCCTGTGCTATATCTGCATCTGGAAATTCTTTTTCTTTGATTGCTTCTGTAGGAGATAATATGAATCTTTGCGTAGACAGTGAGGGAGCTAAAGTAACAGCTCAATATATAGATAATACGACTGGTCTTTGTGTGGTGCCACCGATTGTATCTCCACAAACACCTATGTATATAAATTCTGGAGGACATATTACTCCAAGTAGTCTAACTATTTCTGTTGGAACAATAATTAATTTCTCTTTTACTGGAAGTAGTCAGACTAGAACCATAGAATGTGTACCCGGAGGTCCCACTTTTACAGTTAACTCTACAAATAACTTATTTCCTTATCAGTTTAATTCGGTTGGTTCTTATACTTGTCAGCGTAATACTAATGGGGGACAAGCCTCTACTATTACTGTGCAATAGTAGATATTTTCTTTATCTCTTTTAGATGAATATTAAAATCTACTTCGAGTATTTTTAGAATTTCTTCTAAGTTAGAAAGAGTAGGGAGAATACTTTCAAGGAAAAATTGTTTCTTTTGTTCTAACCCAAGCATGCCGTACACACCAAGTGCATGAATAGTCCTAAAGAGTGCTAACACATAAAAATGTTTTAAGAACAGCTCTTGCCCTTTGATTTCGGCTTTTTGTATATAGTAATTGAGTACATTCTCTCTAATTTCTTTTGGGTATTTAATTTTAGATTCAAAAAGAAGCGATGCTATGTCGTAGTGTACTGGTCCTTTGCGGGCACTCTGAAAATCGATGACATACAAGATGTCGTTTTTTATTAAAATATTTCTCGGCTGGAAGTCTCTGTGTATGAGTTGGTATAGACTTTCTGGAATTTCTAAAACCAGATTTTTAAGCGTATTTATCTCTTTCTGAAATTCTTTTTCAGAATAATCTATCTGTAGTGTATTTAAAAACTTCTCTTTAAATCTAGCAACGTCTTTGTCTATTTCACTTTCATCAAAAGCTGGAAAAGGGTATGAATCTTTGTAATCCCAACCCACACCTCCCTCCCATTGGAATTTTACAAGTAGATCGATAGACTTTTTTAATAATTCTTCAGTATTTCTTTCTTCAGCAGAGTTTTTTATTAGAGAAAATAAATCTTCTCCTCCTAGGTCTTCTTGAATATAAGTTAAATAGTCATCTGAATGAATAAATACAGAAGGGGCGGGGACTCCTTTATCTTTTAGGTGTTTACTGAGTTTTATGAAGGCTATATTTTCTTTTTCATTTTCTCCATAGGTTCCTATGACTTTTTCTATTGAATCAGAATGTATTCTTGTATATTCTCTACTTGAACCATGGGGAGTTATAAGCTCAAAGGTATGAGGGTCACTACCAAAATGTTTTTTGTGTAATTTTTTATATTCTTCTTCTTTCATAAAAGATTATACTTTTGGCGGAGCCGGAGGGATTCGGCTACTACATAGCCAGGTATTTTTCGACAAATTTTTTGGTAAAAATCCGTAAACCGAAAAATCTTTCTCATCCCTACGAAAACTAAACAATAGCTTTCTCCTGCGGAGCCGGAGGGATTCGAACCCTCGAGGGGTTTAACCCCCTGCCTCTTTAGCAAAGAGGTAGATTAGACCACTCTCCCACAGCTCCAAAGATGACACAAATACTTTAGCATATTATTACTATTTTTACATTTTGTGCTATATTATGAAAACCACTAAAGGAGAGATGGATGAGATGGGCGAGAACACAACTGCTTGTGTTTGAGCCGGTACAAAAAGTGCCGACCACGATTCCATTGTTCCACGGAGTGGCTCCGTTTGAGCGGAGCGAAATATACGGAGAGATGGATGAGTGGTTTAAATCAACGGTTTACTAAACCGTCGTCCCTTAAACAGGACCGTGGGTTCGAATCCCACTCTCTCCGCCAAAATTGAAAATCGGAATTGGAAGCCGAAATGGGGTCGCGCCGCAGGCGCGACACAAACGCATTCCCGCCAAAAATTCCCGAATCCAAAAGGTTTTTCCACGCTCCGCGTGGCTCAAAAAGTACGGTTCGATC
>JBPOHQ010000001.1:0-22097 GCA_052035405.1 Candidatus Nomurabacteria bacterium
CACTACCTATTTGGAAGTGTGTGGATTGTAAAACTACAAAGTTTGTAAATTCACTCGAAGATTTAAAAAATAAATCTAAAAATTCAGGTAATACCTATTACGTGATGCGTCATGGAAATACAGAGAGCAATATGGGCGGTATTGTGAGTTTCAAAAAACAAAAAGATGACCATCTCACTATAGAAGGAAGAAAGCAGGTGATAGCAACAGCGAATTACTTGAAAGACAAAAATATAGATCTGATTGTGACTTCTCCATTTACTCGTACAAAAGAAACAACAGAAGTATTGCGAGATGTTTTTGGGCTTACAAATGATCAAGTGATAGAAGATGATAGAATTCATGAAGTAGATCCAGGAGACTACGATGGAAAAACTTGGGAAGAATATCATGAGCATGTAAAGGACACTGGTCCAGGTTGGTTTGAAAGAAAGATAGCAAACGGTGAATCATATGCTGATGTAAAACGCAGAACCGCAGAAGCACTCTATGAATTAGAAGAAAAATATAAAGGTAAAAAGATATTAATCGTGACTCACGGTGGTCCTGCATGGCTTTTTTATGTAAACTCAGGACTTTTTGAACCAGATGGCAAAGAATATCATCCAGCAAATTTCCATGCTTTTATCAAAGATTTCAAGAGATTTGAAAATGCAGAATTTCGTCCACTACCTTTTTCTCCTCTTCCTCATAATAAAGAATTTGAGCTAGATTTACATCGTCCATACATAGATCATATAAAACTTGTCTGTGATTGTGGTGGTGATATGGAGAGAATTCCAGAAGTTATAGATTGTTGGTTTGAGTCAGGATCTATGCCTTTTGCACAAGACCATTTTCCTTTTGAAAATGAAAAGTGGCAGGAGAATAATTTTCCCGCAGGGTTCGTCGCTGAGTATATAGCTCAGACTCGAACGTGGTTTTATTATTCTCACGTAGTCTCTACAATACTATTTGGTCACGCACCATATAAAAATGTCGTAACTACTGGAACTGTGCGTGCAGAAGATGGACAAAAAATGTCTAAGTCAAAAAATAACTTTCCTGATCCGAATCTTTTGTTTGATAAATATGGAGTAGATGCACTTCGTATTTATCTTATGTCTTCACCACTCATGAAAGGGGAGGATGCAAACTTCTCGGAGAAGTTGGTGCAAGAGATAGCAAGCAAATTCGTCGGTAGACTTTTCAACGTGGTTTCTTTTTATGACTTATACAGAAATACAGAACTAGAAAGTGATAATTTTCCAGAATCTAAAAATGTATTAGATCAATGGATTCTCTCTCGACTTAATCAAGTAATAGAAGAGATGACTAAGTGGATGGATGCATATGAGATGGCTTTAGCAATTGCACCGCTTGATAAATTTATTGACGACCTTTCTACTTGGTATCTCCGTCGCTCTCGAGATCTAATAAAAGACGGAGACAAAGATGCTAAGCAAACCATGTATTTCGTCCTAAAAAATCTCGTAAAAATAATGGCTCCATTTGCACCATTTTGTGCAGAAAATGAATGGTTGAAATTAAGGAAAGACACAGATCCAGAAAGTGTGCACTTATCAGAATGGCCAAAGGCAGGTCATATAAATGAAGAGGTTTTGTCTGGAATGATGTTTGTAAGAGCTTTTGCATCTAATGCTTTGATGCAAAGAACTCAAGCGGGAATAAGAGTAAGACAGGTTTTACAAAGTTTTACTATAAAACATAACGGCCCAGAGATTCCATTTTGGAAAGATTTAACGGAAATTCTCAAAGAAGAAATAAATGTCAGAGAAATTATATTAGATAGTACTCCTAAACAAGAAGATGGTCCTGGTATGTTTTTAGATTTAAACATTACCCCAGAACTCAAGCAGGAGGGAGACTTTCGAGAATTAGTGAGAGGTATTCAAGACATACGTAAGGTTATGGGTCTAGTGCCGAGTGATATAGTTTCTCTGTCTTTAGACACAGATAAAAGAGGGCAAGACTTAGCTCTACAATTTGAAAAAGAATTAATGAAAGTCGTTGGTGCAAAAAATATTCTTTTTGTGGAAAACGATGGAACGGAAGTAAAAGTAGATGAACTTAAATTTAAGATAAAGTTATATAAATAGTATGAAGAAAATTCTAGATATTTATAGGGAATATAGACTAATGCAAAATTTGCAAGATCATCAGCTGCGAGTCGCTGCAGTGGCGAGTAGTATTTGTGACTCTTTTGATTTTCCTATAAATAAAGAAAAAATAATCAAAGTGTGTTTGCTTCACGATATGGGCAACATTATTAAATTCCAATTGGATTACTTTCCAGAGCTCAATAAGCCAGAAGGTTTAGAATATTGGCAAAATGTTCAAAAAGAATTTATTACAAAGTATGGACCAAATGAACACAACGCTACTATGAAAATAATGCGAGAGCTTGGAGTGCCAGAAGAGCTTGTAGAGCTTGCGGATCAGAATCATTTTAGTCTTTTGTGTGAACATGCATCGGGGAGTGATATGTTTGTGAAAATTATGCACTATGCAGATATGCGTGTAGGGCCTTTTGGAGTACTTTCTTATGATGAACGTATGGAAGAGGCACGAAAAAGATATGCCCATAGAACGGATTTTCAAGAAGAAAATAGATTGCAATTAGTTGCTTGTGGTAAAGAGGTTGAAAAACAGATCTTTGAGCACTGTTCAATAAAGCCAGAATATATAAACGATGAATCTATTACACCTATCATGGAGAGCCTGAGGGATTTTGTAATCTAGTATGATTATGGTGAGCAAAGTCTAACCATGTTAAAATAGGGGAATGAAAATCAAAAAGCTTGGGCATTGTTGTTTTGTTGCTGAACCAAAAGAAGGAGTTCGTATTATGACCGATCCAGGAGCTTTTTCTACTTTGCAAAATGAAGAGAAAAATATTTCTTTGATATTAATCACTCACGAACATGCTGATCATCTCCATATAGATTCCTTAAAAAAAATTTTAGAAAATAACCCAGACTGTTTTGTTATCACAAATACTGCAGTTGGATTAATTCTAGAAAAAGAAGGCATTGTATCCACTGTAGTCGAAGAAGGGCAGACATACGATTTTAACGGCGTCACTATTTCTGGTTTTGGAAATCTTCATGCAGAAATATACGACGATTATGGCAGAGTGCAAAATACTGGTTATATGATAGATGATCTATGTTATCCAGGGGACGCTTTTTACTATCCTGATGCAAAAGTAGATATCCTTGCTCTACCAGTCTGTGGTCCATGGATGAAGACTAAAGAAGCAGTTATTTATGCAAAGACAATAAATCCCCGAATTGTTTTCCCAGTTCATGACGGTATGCTTATCGATTCTTTCCCTGTGTTTTGGAATGTACCAAAACATTTCTTGTCGGAAGAAAATATACCTTTTAAAAAGTTAGAAATTGGAAGAGAAGAAGAAGTTTAAGATGCACCATAAACATCATACTGAAGGATTAATATTAGGCAGCTCTCTTTCTGGTGAGACAGGGAAAGTATTTTTTATATTTACCCGCGACTTGGGACTGTTGTATGCATCAGCTGCAGGGATACGAAAGATGTCCTCAAAACTTCGATATGTGTTACAAGACTTTTCATATGTACGGATAGATCTTATAAAATGCAAAGACTTTTGGCGTATTACGAGTGCTTCAAAGACAAATCAACTCGAAGAAGTGATTAAACAAAAAGGTTCCTTGAAAGTATTCGCACGTATTGCGAAGCTCTTAAGAAGACTACTTCCAGAACAAGAAGCAAATGAACTTTTGTTTAAAGAGGTCTTTATTGGTCTTTCTGCTCTGGAGAGAGCAAAAAATCAAGAAGAGACGCATAACATTGAAATACTTATGGTATTAAGAGTACTGAGCAACCTTGGGTATATCGGAGAAAATGATTCTTTCGAACATTTAATCAAATCGCCGTTCGAAGAAGAACTATTTTTTGAAATGTCTAAAAATAAATCAGAAGCAATACGAGAGATAAATAAAGCCCTAAAAGAAACACAACTATAAAATATGGTATAATATATCCTATGTTAGGAGATGATCAAGGAAAGGTAAATAAAATTGAAGACTTAAAAAGAAGGTTATTTAGTCAGTCCTACAAAACAAAGATAGAATATCGAGATAGTTTTCCTCATCAAAATAATGTCTTGGTGTCAGATTCCTGGGAGAGTTCAAAGCCAAGTAAAGTCGAAAAATTTTTAATGAAAACATCAATGTTTAAAAAATTCTTTATCTTTTCCCTTGTATTTTTTCTATTAGCTGGAGGGTATGTCTCATATGTTTTTTTTGCTGGGGGTAACAACATTTCAAATGAAAATATTGATATAAGTATTTTAGGAAATAGTTTTACCGAAGGTGGAGAAGATTTACCACTGATTATTGGTGTGACTAACAGAAATGCCTCACCGCTTGAGCTTGCAGACTTAGTTGTTGAATATCCAAAAGGAACAAAAGGAGATTCTGGAGAAGATGTAGAAAGACAAAGAGTATCTCTCGGAACTGTTCCTTCTGGTGCTGTCCGCAATGAAGATGTGAAGATAGTTCTTTTTGGAGAACAAGGGAGTCTTCATGATATCAGAGTTTCTCTTGAATATAGAATAGCTGGCTCAAATGCCATTTTTGTAAAAGAGAAATCTTACCAAGTGTCCATAAATTCAACACCTATCGATCTTTCTATTACCGCACCGACGGAAGCGAGTCCAAATCAAGATATTACCTTAAATATAAAAGCCACCCTCAATTCTTCAAAGGGAGCTTCAAAAGTATTAGTAAAGATGGATTATCCAGTAGGATTCGAGTTTGTATCTTCAAAACCAGCACCTGCATATGGTAATAACGTTTGGAATCTTGGAGACATGACTCCCGGTACAGTGGGGGACATTGTTATTGCCGGAAGAATGATTGATGTATTTGATGGAGAAGAAAAAACATTTAATGTTTCTACTGGTTCACAGTCTGATTCTGACAAGACGACTATTGGTGTTATTTTTAATTCTTTAGGGCACCATATCGCTATCAAAAAACCATTTATTGAAGCTAAAATTTTTGTAAATAACGCTTATGCTCGAGAATATACAACCAACTCAAAAAATCAAATTCGGGGACAAGTTCGTTGGACAAACAATCTAGATACAGAGATAAACGATTTTCAAATCAAGGTTCACTTAGCAGGAAATGCACTCAATCGTAAATCTATCACTTCGACCGAGGGATTTTATGATTCCACAAGTGACACTATTATCTGGGATAAAAACTACCAAGAACAATTTAGAAAGATAAATCCTGGAGAGTCTGGTTCTGTTGATTTTTATTTCACTCCAACATCTCTTTTTTCTGGAGCAAGCGGAGTCCTCCCTGATCCAATTATAAATCTTGAAGTAGTCGCCACCGGTAAAGAACTCGTCGAAGGTAATGTATACAAACAAGTAGAAAGTACTGAAGCGAAAACT
This sequence comes from Candidatus Nomurabacteria bacterium, assembly GCA_052035405.1. GTDB lineage: Bacteria > Patescibacteriota > Minisyncoccia > Phycocordibacterales > UBA9973 > UBA9973. The sequence continues at coordinate 5,450 of JBPOHQ010000001.1, forward strand.
GTTCGAGTTATATCAGATCTTGGGTTCAACACCAAAGCTATACATTACTCTGGTCCTTTTGAAAATACAGGGCCAATTCCGCCAGAGATAGAAAAAGAGACTACCTACACCATAGTCTGGTCCATATCAAATACAGCAAACTATATTTCTAAAGCACAGGTTCGTTCGACACTTCCTCCGTGGATACGGTTTGTCGGTTCTGTGTATCCACCTGCTGATGATGTGGTATTTAATCCTTCGACTCGAGAAATCATTTGGAACGCAGGAGGAGTAAAACGCGGAGCTGGTATCTCCGAGGCACCTCGTGAGGTTGCATTCCAGGTGTCTTTCACTCCGTCTTTTTCTCAATTAGAAACCATGCCAACCTTGATAAACGAAGCCTCTTTGACTGCTCATGATGATTTTGCTAATGTGGACTTAAAGGTTAACAAGATACCACTTAATACGAGACTTGATAAAGACCCAGCATTTCCACCCAATGGAGGTAGCGTTATAGAATAACAAAAAATATATGGCAAAAGAAAATGAAAATGAATTAATGGAAAAGATTGTAAGTCTCTGCAAAAGACGAGGTTTTATATTTCAAGGTTCTGAGATATACGGCGGACTTGCGGGTACGTTTGACTTTGGGCATTTTGGTGTAGCTCTTAAGAATAATATTAAAAACACCTGGTGGAAGAAGTTTGTGGATGGCAGGACGGACATGTACGGCGTGGATGCAGCCATCATTATGAATGGTAAGGTTTGGGAAGCATCTGGACACGTAGCGGGATTCTCTGATCCTCTTGTAGAGTGTACAAAATGTAAGAGGCGTTTCAGAGAGGATACTCTTAAAGAAAAAGGTAAATGCGATGATTGTGGTTCGCCTGTGGGTGAGGCAAGGCAGTTCAATATGATGTTCGCTACAAAAATTGGTGCCATGGAAGATAGTTCGGCAACTGTATATCTGCGTCCAGAGACAGCGCAAGGCATGTTTGTTAATTTCAAAAATACAGTAGATGCATTTCACCCAAAACTACCTTTTGGTACTGCACAGATTGGTAAGGCATTCCGTAATGAGATCACCCCCCGCGATTTTATTTTTCGTCAGAGAGAATTCGAACAGATGGAAATAGAATATTTTGTGAGAGAAGAGGATTGGGAAAACCACTTTGAATATTGGAAGAATCAAATGCCAGAATGGATGAAGGAAGTTGGCATTGACATGAATAAAGTGCATGAGCTTGAAGTAGCTCCAGAAGATAGAGCGCACTACTCGAAAAGAACTGTTGATTTTGAGTTCGACTTTCCGTTCGGGAGAAAAGAACTTTTTGGAATCGCGTATAGAGGAAGTTTTGATTTAACCAATCATAATCTTGAATACATTGATGAAGAAAATTCTAAAAAAATAGTGCCGCATGTTATAGAACCTACTTTCGGACTCGACCGAGCATTTCTTGCGGTGCTTCTTTCTGCATACGACGAAACTGACCCTGAGCGGCCGTTTCTCAAATTCAAGCCAAATATTGCACCAGTTATCTGTGCAGTATCTCCACTCCTCAAAAATAAACCTGAGCTTGTAAACTATGCAAAAGATAAAGTGTACACAGAACTCAAAAAAGAATTTGGTAGAGTTATGTGGGACGACAACGGAAATATTGGTAAAAGATATCGAAGACAAGATGAAATAGGTACACCTTTTTGCATTGTCGTAGACTTTGAGACTCTTGGCGAAGAAAAACCAGAACTCAAAGATACTGTCACAGTTCGTGATCGTGATACTGGAGAGCAGGAAAGGGTAAATGTTTTTGAATTAGTCCAATACTTGAGAGGTAAACTAAACTAGTATTACGTATTATTATTGACTTTTTCTTTAAAAATGGTAATTTAAAGAAAAAGTTTTTTATGCCATACAGCTGTAACTTTCAACCTGGCGGGAAGTGTTTCAATCTCGCTTGCTCGGATGCATGTCAATTAGCGGTTAAAGAACAAAGACCGCAAGAAGAGGCACAAAAACAAAGGCTTCAGCAATGTCCCAACTGTAGTGGTTGGGTTGTGTCCCTCGAGAAGGGTATTTGCATCACTTGTGTCCGAAAGCAAAACGAACTTAAAAAATGAATTATCCCCAAAAGCTGTCAGTCGTTCTCCTGAAATAAGGATAAACAGACTATATGCCGCTTTTGGGGATTTTTTTATTGTGATATTTGTTTTGTTCCCCGTAATGTGTCTTCAAAGGTTTCCGCATGGCGGATTATTTTTGTATCACCATTTTCTTGTACGAGGATTTCAGCCGGAAGAAGTCGTCCATTGTAGTCGTAGCTCATGCCGAAGCAATACGCACCAGCATTTTTCATAACGACAATATCTCCGATTTCAAGCTTCGGAAGCGGTAGCCCTTTCCACCAGAGGTCTGTTTGCTCGCATATCTGTCCGCAGAGGAATGTTGGCGATTTTTCAGCATTTTCTTTTCCGTCGACGATGAGCTCATGGAATGCATCATAGAGGATCACTCTCGGTGCGATGTTCATGCTGATATCCGTTCCCCAGATTTCTTTATAACTTTCTTTTTTCGCAAGCACGGTACCGATAAGATACCCGGCGTCGGCCATAAAGTATCTGCCTGGTTCCATAACTATTTTAGGAAGCCTGAGTCCGTATTCTGTACTCTTTTCTCTCACTGCCTCCACGATGCCATCAATTGCTTTATCAAGATCTAACTCTGTTTCGTGAGGGTGGTAGGGAATGCCAAGTCCACCACCTAGATCCACGAATTCAAATTCGATATTGAGCTCCTGTTTTATTTTTCCGATTATATCAAAAAGCCGTAGCGTGATGTCTTTGAAATATTCATAGTCAGTGACGCAGCTTCCTGCCATCATGTGAATACCAAATTTTTGTATCCCTGCCGCTTGTGCTTGTCTGTATGCATCCACTGCCTGGTCTACGTGCAAGCCGAATTTTGCTTCTGGTCCTCCAGTGATATCAAAGTATCCGACATTGCTCTTGCCGATACCAGGGTTGATTCTGAAAGAAAGAATTTCTGGCTTGCCGAAAGAAAGCAATCGAGGCAAGAGGGAAATGTCGTCTAGGTTAAAGAGAGTATTTTCTTTTAAACCTTCTTGTATATCCTCGTCCGACAGGAAATTTCCAGAGAAAATAATATCTCGCCCTGATAGCCCTAGATACCGAGCGAGTTTTATTTCGTTTGCACTTGAAGCGTCGATGCCTGCACCCTCGTCGAGAAGTATTTTCACTAAAGTCGGGTTATTGTTGCATTTTACCGCATAATACAATTTGAAATTTTCATACCTTGCAGCGAAGGCATTCTTCACTCTGCGAAAGTTTTCACGAATACGCGCTTCATCGTAGGCGAATATGGGCGTACCGTATTGTGTTGCTAAGTCTCTAACTTCTACATTGTTTATTTTCATATGATTGATTGCTATTGGTTAATAAAATAAAAAACATCCTATGGGGATGTTTGTGTTGTTCTGGTAAAATTTTAAATAAAAATTTCAGTAATTAAACAAGACAAATATCCCCCGAGTAGGGCTTGTTTGACTTCTTTAACTTTAAAACTGAAATTATTTTCATAAACGTATACAGTCAAGGATATCAAGTTTAAAAAACTTGTCAAACAAACACACATTTTTATTTAATGTTTTTGTGCTAGAATAACGACATGAAATTTTCAAAGAAAATACTAAAAAATGGTTTGCGTGTTGTAACTGTCCCAATGAAGGATAATCCTACTGTCACGGTACTAGTTCTTGTAGAAGCAGGCTCAAAATATGAAACGAAAGACATAAATGGTATTTCTCACTTTCTGGAACATATGTGTTTCAAGGGTACAATCAAAAGGCCGAAGGCTATAGATATATCAAAAGAGCTAGACGCAATAGGTAGCCAGTATAATGCTTTTACTTCACAGGAATATACTGGCTATTATGCAAAGTCCGACGCAAAACACTTTAAGAAAATTTTTGACCTAGTGTCAGACATATATTTAAACTCTACTTTTCCTGATATAGAGATAGAAAAAGAGAAAGGGGTAATTATAGAAGAGATAAATATGTATGAAGACATGCCAAATAGACACGTGCAAGATCTTGTAATGACATTGCTATATGGCAATCAGCCAGCAGGTTGGAATGTTGCAGGATCAAAGCAAAATATTTTAAACATGAAGCGTGAAGATTTTGTAAAATATAAAAATGAAAAATATGTTCCAGAAGCTACGACTCTCATAGTAGCAGGAAAAGTCACAGAAAAAGAAGTGTTGAAAGAAGTAGAGAAAGTATTTGGTTATTTGCCAAAAAAGAAGAAAGCTAAAAAAGAAAAAACAAATGAATTCCAGACTAAACCAGAAATCTTAGTAAAATTTAAAGATACTGATCAGACACACTTTGTCTTGGGAGTACATACGTATGATTTATTTAATAAAAAGAATGCAATTCTCTCGGTTCTCTCTGGGGTGCTTGGCGCAGGTATGAGTTCTAGGTTGTTTACAAAACTTCGTGAAGAAATGGGGGTAGGGTATTATGTGCGTGCATACAATGATGCTTATACCGATCATGGGTTTTTCCAAATCTCAGCCGGAGTAGATAATAAAAGGATCAATGAAGTTATTGAAGCAGTTTTAGAAGAATGCAGAAAACTCAAGAAAGAACTTGTAAGCGAAGAGGAACTTGAGAAAGTGAAAGAATGCCTCATAGGTAATATGAAGCTTTCTTTAGAGTCCTCTGATGATATTGCAAATTTTTACGGTGGACAAGAGCTTTTAAAGAAAGAAATAAAAAGTGCAGAGGAAAAGGCGATAGAGGTACGAAAGGTAACAGCAAAGCAGATAAAAGATATCGCAAATGTAATCTTTAGAAACGAAAAACTTAACCTTGCTTTAATTGGTCCATTTAAAGAAAAGACTGAGTTTGCTAAGATATTGAAATTTTAATTTATTTTAACAAACCTTTTTCTGTGTTATTATGGATATATGTTTGAAAAGACAAATATCCAAAACATATCAATCACCACAGGTACAATGGTTCGCGGGGTGTTCGTGGCCTTGGCTTTTTTTCTAGTTTGGTTTTTGAGGGATTTAGTTCTCGTTGTTTTGACTGCTATTGTGCTCGCCTCTTTTGTAGAAGCATCTATTCCATACTTTAAAAAGATTGGTATTGGTAGAGTTTTTGGGGTGGCAATAATTTATGTATTTTCCATTTTACTTTTTGTTGGACTCTTCTATCTTTTTGCTCCATTACTGATTACTGAAATTTACAACTTCGCTTTATTTATATCTTCATATATTCCAGGAGTTTCTTTTTTGGACTTCTTCCAGAGTGATGAATTTGGCGGGGCAAAAGCTATTGTTGAAAAGCTTTCTAGTAATTTATCTGTTGGTTCGTTGCTCACTATTTCAAAAACCTTCATAAGTAATCTTTCTGGAGGATTTATTCAAACTATCTCTGTGGCATTTGGAGGAATATTTAATTTTGTCTTAATTATCATTATTTCTTTCTACCTATCTATTCAAGAAAAAGGTATAGAAAATTTCCTAAGAATTATTCTACCTTTACAATACGAAGACTATGCTATTGATCTCTGGCAGCGTTCACGCAAAAAGATTGCTCTCTGGATGAGAGGACAAATGTTTATTGCATTTCTTATAACCATACTTATTTATCTATTGCTATCAATTATAGGTATACAGTATGCACTTCTCTTGGCTATTATTGCTGGAGTAATGTCGTTCTTGCCTTATGGTTCTGTTATTGCACTATTACCAGCCGTAGCTTTTTCTTATCTTTCAGGAGGATTTAAAGACGCTCTTACTGTTGCTGGTGTATACACCATCATTCATCAGTTCGAAGTATTTTTATTCAGTCCGCTGATTATCAAAAGAGTAGTAGGGCTTTCTCCGCTTATGGTTATACTTTCTGTCCTTATTGGTTATGAACTCGGTGGATTTTGGGGACTAGTCCTTTCGATACCTGTAGCAGTGTTTGTGATGGAACTCATGAATGACGTAGAAAAGAAAAAAACTTCAATTAGATCTGAAGCAGAAAATAAGATTGAGTAGTGTATATGAAAAATTCTAACTTTTATCTGACAACAACATTACCGTACGTTAACGCTGAATTACACATGGGTCATGCACTTGAATTTATCCGTGCAGACGCCATCGCTCGATATAAAAAACTCATGGGTTATGAAGTCTTTTTTAATACTGGCACAGATGAACATGGAATGAAGATTCTTGAAAAAGCAAAAGAGGAAGGTATGGAAGTACAAGCTTTTGTTGATAAAAATTTTGAAAAATTTAAAGAGTCCATTCAGGTTTTTGGTATGACAGAAGATGTGCACTTTATTCGTACAACCGATGAATATCATATTAAATCTGCTCAAGAATTCTGGCGTCGATGTGACAAGAACGGTTATATCTATAAAAAGAATTACAAGACTAAGTATTGTGTTGGTTGTGAAGAAGAAAAGTCTGATTCAGAACTTGTCGATGGCTTTTGTGTGATTCATCCAGGAAAAGAATTACTTTCAATAGAAGAAGAAAATTATTTCTTCAAATACAGTGCTTTTGGAGAAAAACTTTTAAAACTCTATGAAGAAAACCCCACTTTTGTGATTCCAGATTTTCGTTTTAATGAAGTAAAAGCGTTCGTCGAACGGGGACTTCAGGACTTTTCTATATCACGCCTCAAAACTAAAATGCCTTGGGGAATACCAGTACCTGGAGATGATGAGCATGTAATGTATGTGTGGTTTGATGCACTTACGAATTATATAAATACTTTAGGATGGCCAGACAAGAAAGGTATTTTCGAAAATTTTTGGGTACATGGAAACCCAACTCAGTATTGCGGTAAAGATAACACTCGTTTCCAGTCCGCTATGTGGCAAGCGATGCTTATGGCCGCAGGTGTACCCAACTCTCATCAGATCGTAGTGAATGGATTTATAACAGGAGAGGGTGGAGTCAAGATGTCTAAGAGTCTCGGGAACGTAGTGAATCCAAAAGAAATAGTAGAAGAATACGGCACTGATGCACTCCGATATTTTATGCTCCGAGAAATATCTTCTTTTGAAGATAGTCCTTTTACCAAGGAACGTTTTCACGGCTCTTATAATTCTGGACTTGCAAATGGTCTCGGTAATTTGACTTCTAGAATTATGAAAATGGCAGAGACTAATTTAAATAATCCAGTAAACGTTGATAGTGATTATCCAAAAATAGATATTTCAAAAGAAATGGATCAATTTGATATCTCAAAAGCGATGAGTTTGATATGGGGAGAATTAAATTATATGGATGGTATTATTCAAAGTGTACAGCCATTTAAACTAGTAAAAACAGATAAAGAAAAAGGAATAGAAGAAATACAAATGTTGGTAAAAAGACTTGATCGTGTAGCCTCTACTCTCCAGCCTTTTCTTCCAGAAACATCTAAAAAAATAAAAGAAGCTATTAAGTTAAACAAAATGCCCGAGACACCTTTATTTTTAAGAAAAGATTAAATATATATGGACGAACAAAATACACTGAAGTACATAGATATACATTCACACTTAAATCTGAAACCGCTCAAGGAAGACGAAGAAAAAGTCATTGCACGAATGGCGGAGCAAGGTGTAGGGACTATTACTATTGGTGTAGATTATGAGACTTCTCGTGAAGCAATAACCCTCGCCGAGAGATATTCTTTTGTGTGGGCGGGAGTAGGACTTCATCCTACGGATAACACGACTGAAGATTTTGATATAGAAAAATATAAAATTTTAGCGGCACATGAAAAGGTTGTTTGTATTGGAGAATGCGGACTGGATTACTTTAGGGATGAGAGGGAAGAGACGAAAGCAAGACAGAAAGAAATTTTCAGAAAACATATTGAGGTAGCTCTTGCAGTAGGTAAGCCTCTTATGATTCATGCTCGTCCAGCGAAAGGCAGTATGAATGCATACACAGAAGTATTGGATATATTAGAAGAGTATAAAAAAGATCATCCAGATTTAAAAGGAAATTTTCATTTTTTTGTAGGGGATATGACTATAGCACAAAGAGCACTAGAGATAGGGTTTACTATGTCTTTTGATGGACCGATAACCTTTGCTCGAGACTATGATGACGTTATACGTTTCTTGCCTGTCGATTCAATAATGGCTGAGACGGATGCTCCGTTTGCTGCACCCGCACCATACCGGGGTAAAACTTGTGAACCATATATGGTCACCGAGGTGATAAAAAAAATAGCGGAAATAAAAAATCTCACAGAAGAAGAAGTAGCTCACACTATTTTTGAAAATTCAAAGAGAGTTTTTAATATTTAAATTGGTAAAAACTATATTTCATTATAAAATAAGCGATATATGAATATGACAAATATACAAAAAGGTTTATTGGGTGTGTTTGGAGTTTTGTTTTTATTACCAGAATTACTGTGGAGTCCGATAGGGAACTTCGTTTATGCTTTTTTAAAGCCTACGATAAACGGACAATTTCAACTTCTTCGGATTAACTTTTTAATTACAAATGAATCTAGTTATCTATATGTTTTAATTCTTTGCTTACAATTCTTAGGAGTTGTAGCTGGAATTTTCTTTGTAAAAAAAAGTGAATACAGCATCTTTGTAAAGTTCCTAGCGTATGCACTTTTGGCGATAATACTTGCAATCATAGGGGCAATCTTTTGGGTAATATTGTTTAATTAGCTTTTTTAAAAAAGCTTGATTTTTATTTAAAAAATGTTATTATGTCGGAGTTAGCTAATTAGGTCAAATTGATCCTTTGTGCACACATAACTTATGGCCTTAAATAAAAATAAAAGTTTATATAAATCGTGTTTAATCCCTAAAGAAAGAGAACTCAAGCCTTTATTGAAAAATAAAGGTCTTAACTACATAGACGCATTTTCACACCAGCTTAAAGAGCTGTTTTTTATTGAAAAAAAACAATTTATAGGTCAAAAAAAGAATCTTGTTTATAAAACAAAAGAATTTAAAGAATACATAAAAGATAGAAAAGATAATTTTATATATGTATATTTTCCATGGAATAACACTCTTATAAAGACTGTTCCAAAGGATGAATATCTAGAACTAAAGACAAATAGAAATAGAGACCTTATCACAAAAGAAGAACAAGATATACTTCTAAAAACGAAAGTAGGAGTTTTTGGTATGAGTGTTGGTAGTAATATTGCGTTTGTTTTAACTCAAGCTGGCATAAGTAACGAGATAACTATTGCTGATTTTGATTTATTAGATACGACAAATCTAAACAGAATTCTCGCTGGAATTCATCAGGTTGGATTACCTAAGGTTGTTGTTGCTTCACGAAGAATTTATGAAGATAATCCATTTGCAAAAGTTACACTTATGCCGAAAGGTGTATCAGAAAAAAATTTAGAGGACCTATTACAGAAAGGTAAGCTTGATCTTATAATAGAAGAAATAGACGAGATGAAAATGAAAATTCATACTAGAATTTTAGCTATGAAATATAAAATCCCAGTTGTTATGATAACAGATAACGGTGATGGGGTTGTTTTGCACATTGAGAGATATGATCTGGGGTATAAAAAAATATTTAATAAGGAAGTATCCTATTGGGATGAATTATTTAAAAAAGAAATAACTAAAGAAATAGCGGGTAAAATGATAATGGAAGACATTGTGGGCGGTATTGATAAAGTTGATCCTAAGATGCTTAAGTCTGTAAAGCGAGTTTTAGCAAAGGAACTTGTTTCTTGGTCTCAGTTAGGCACTGCGGCTATTTTAGGTGGGGTGGTTGCAACGGTTGCTATTAAAAAAATAATCTTAAAAGAAGATCTACGCCCGTATGTGGTAGAGCATATTTTTGTTTAAATAATATGAAGAATAATATAAGTTTTAATAATGTTTCTCGGTCACTTCCTGAATTTGATAGTCACAATTCTGTATTATTTATTTATAATGCAAAAGCAAAATTACGTGGTTATATAGCTTTTCATCGTGGAGGATTTACTCGCCCTTCTTTTGGGGCTACTAGACTTTTGGAATATGATACTGAACTAGATGCTTTAAAAGATGCATTACAGTTATCTAGGCTAATGTCGTACAAGAATGCTCTCGCAGGACTTCCTTATGGTGGAGCAAAGGCTGTTCTTATGAAGCCTAAAAAAGGAACTTATAAAAAAAGTGTCTTGCTTGCTGAATATACTAGGCACGTAGAAAGGCTTAAAGGTGCATTTATTACAGGTACTGATGTTGGACTAAGTATAGATGATTTAAAAGTCATGTTTGAAAAGACAAAAAATTTGGTTGGCCTGACTAATAATCCAGAAAAATCTACAGCCTTAGGCTTGTATTATTCTATGGAGTCTGTGGCAAAATTTATAACCGGTAAACGTAAAATTGATGGGTTTTCTTTTGCAATACAGGGTGCAGGTAAGGTTGGTTCAGAAATTATCGAGCTTATTTATAAAAAAGCTTCACTTATATATATATCAGAAATTAATAAGGAAAAATTAAAAATAATTAAAAGAAAATATCCAAAAGTAATAATTATTGATCCAAAAAAAATACACAAACAAAAAGTAGATATTTTCTGTCCGTGTGCTCTTTCAAATGTTTTAAATAGCAAGTCTATAAATCAAATAAACGCAAAGGCAATAGTCGGATCAGCTAATAATCAGCTCAAGTCTATTGATGTAGGAGAAACTCTGCACCGTTTAGGTATTATTTATTGTCCTGATTATGTAGTAAACGCAGGTGGTTTAATTGCTGTTGCGGACGAGTATCAAAATAAAAAACCTGGAGGCAAAAAACTCGAGGAAGATTTAAAAGGAATTGGTACTAGAATGGATAAAATACTTTCTTTAAGTAAAAAAACAAAGAAAGCACCGGTTTTGATTGCTAATGAAATGGCAGAAAAAATTTTTGCACAACAGTAATACAAATTTAATTTTTTATATATATAATATTTATGGCATATACTATAAAAAAATATTTTAAAAATTCCGATAATTTTCTTAAATTACTCCAAACTAAAAATGAGATTTTCTGGTTGAAGAGGGGGGAGATGCAGGTGGTGCAATCTTTTAATGATACAATCAAATCAATCAAAACATACTCAAGGTTCTTAAAAGAAAATAACGTATCCGTAAAAAAAATTAAAAAGTCTAATGATCTTTTGAATCTACCTGTGACAGATAAAAATAATTACTTACGAAAGTATGAATTTGAGAGTTTAGTAATCGGTGGATTTTTTCCAAGGGGTGGTTGGGTTGTTTCTGCTACATCTGGATCAACTGGTGAACCATTTTATTTTCCTCGCACAGAAACACAGGATTTATATTATGCTCTTACAGCCGAATTATATTTACGCACTAATTTTGAAATACACAACAAAAAGACACTGTATGTAAACGGTTTTGCTCTAGGTATTTGGATAGGTGGGCTTTTTACATATCAAGCAATCAAGCACATCATTGAGAAAAATAAATATGATTTAACAATTGTTAATCCTGGTATAAATAAAGAAGAAATGTTGAAAGTTATAAAAAAACTTTCCCCATACTATGATCAGGTGATAATAGGGGGTTATCCTCCACTTATAAAAGATTTTATAGATTTTTCAAACGACCAAGGTTTTGATTGGAGTAGAGTTTCTAAGAAGTTTATTTTTTCTGCAGAAGGATTTAGCGAAGAATTTAGAGATTATATTGCAAAACATACAAATTTAAAAAATATTTATAAAGATACTTTAAATCATTACGGTACAGTTGATCTAGGTACTATGTCTTACGAGACACCATTGTCCATACTGGTCCGTCGTCTTGCTCTAGGGAATAAGAATTTTTTTAATGCATTATTTGGAGAGGGTAGTAGACTCCCAACACTTACCCAATTTATACCTGAACAATTCTATTTTGAAGAATTGAATGGAAAACTTTTTTGCACTTCAGAATCAGGAATACCTTTAATTAGATACGACTTAAAAGATTTAGGAGGTGTAAAGAAATTTAGTGAGGTGTTCAAGATTGCAAAAGAATTTGGTATAGATCTAGAAAAAGAAATAGATAAATCAGGAATAAAAGACACTGTGTGGGAGCTCCCCTTTGTATATGTTGTCGAACGAGCTGATTTCTCTATAAGCTTATATGGAGCAAACGTCTATCCTGAAAATATTAGACCAGTGTTGTTGCACGATGATTTCAACCAACATTTGTCAGGTCGTTTTTATATACAAGTTGAACATTTGGAAAATCAAGACCCAAGATTCAATGTTCATGTTGAACTTAAAAAAAATGTTAACATAGATAATGTATCTAAAGAAAATTTGGAGATATCTATTCTTAAAAATTTGTTAAAAGAAAATTCTGAATATAGTATTATTTATCAAAGTATGGGGAAAAAAGTCTTTCCCAACATTGTGATGTGGGGATATGAAGATCATGTTAATTTTAAAAGGGGAGGTAAACAAAAATGGGTAATAAAATAAAAGAAAATTATAGATCATGGTACCTAGATATAGACAGAATAGATTCTCTCCAAAATATCAGTGAGTGGTTGGAACATATACTGCGTTTAGCTATACTCGCACCATCTGGACACAATGCTCAGCCATGGCTTTTTAAGATTAAGGAAAACTATATTGAAGTTTATAAAAATAAAGAAAAAAAACTTGAAATAGGTGATCCAGAAGATAGGTTAATGCTTATTAGCATAGGTTGTGCGATTGCAAACATAAAAATTGCAGCAGATTACTATGGTTTTGATACTCAAATAAAATATCTGTTTGGTGATGATCTGGTAGCTAAGATGTTTTTAACAAAAAAGATTACATTTGTAAAACAAGAAAAAAATTTAGTACATTATATTTTAACAAGGTCTACAAACAGAGATAAGTATTTTAAAAAAGAAATAAGTAATGATTTTTTTGTAGAGGTTACGGAATTGCAAAAACAATTTAACGATAAAGTTAACATAAGTTGGTTTTCTGATGTTTTTTCTAAAAAACAAATAGGGGAGGCTGCTGCGTTTTCTGCTTCGGATGTCATGGATCGAAAAGGTTTCCTTAAAGAATTAGGTAAATATATCAAAAACAATTTAACTAAGTCTAAGTGGGGTATACCAGCTTTTGGGATGAGCATACCTACTATACCTTCTTTTATCGCCCCACTCATTGTTAGGTTTTTTAATATGGATAAGATAAATAAAAAATCTAATATAGCTTTATTTGAAATATACACACCAACTATCGGTGTAATTACTGCTTCAGAGGATAGGGAGATGTCTTGGGTTTTAACAGGAGAATTGTATGAACTGATAGCTTTGATTGCTGAAAAATATAAAATGAAGACTTCTGTGTGGGGTGCACCAGTTGTAGATAGGCCTTGGTCCTTAAAAATTAAACAGAATTTAAGCCTAGATAATAAAGTTGAATTTATTTTTCGCATAGGTTATCCGTCTGTGACTCAGCCCCATAGTCCTAGATATACACTAGATGATGTTTTAATCAAAAATTGATATAATTACCCTATGGAATTAGGTGTAAATTATGATCTTCTGATATTAGGTATTACAGTGGCCGGTATTGCTATACTAGGTTTTTTTATTTACTTTAATGACAGTAAGAGTGTTACAAATGTTTCTTTTTTAAAATTTTCTTTAGCTACGGCATGTTGGGGAGTTTTTAATTATTTAAATTACAATACAGATGATCAGAGGCTGGTCCTTTGGTTTATTAAGATTGTCATGTTTTTTGCTATCTTTCAGTCTTATTATTTTTTTAAATTAATGTACGTTTTCCCGGAAAAAGAAGTTAAACTACCGAAGTTCGTAAATAAATTTTTATTTAATATTGTTTCTTTGGTTGCATTGTTTACTTTAACCCCTTATGTATTCTCGACTGTAACAAAAAGAGCAGATAGTTTGGTGTATCAACCAAAAGCAGAGTTTGGTATAGTTATTTTTGCGTTCGTTGCTGTTTCTCTGGTTGCATCTGGATTCTATTTTTTGAAAATTAAATATAATAAAATCACCGATCCTATTCAAAGAAAACAATTTTTTCTTATATTTTTAGGTAATATAACTATGTTTAGTTTAATACTTTTTTTTAACTTTACGTTAAGTCTATTTTTTGAAAATACACGCTTTATCCCTTATGGGGCTGTATTTATATTGCCTTTTATAATTTTGACATCTTATGCTATATACAAACACAAATTATTTAATATAAAAATAGCCTCTGTGGGTTTTATTGCATTTATACTAACTATATTTAGTTTTTTTAATATATTGTACACTAAGAGTGTAAGCCAGGTAGTTTTAAATATCACTTTCTTCATATTAATTTTAATAGGGAGTATTACCCTTATTAAAACGATACTAAGAGAAGTAGAGCAGAAAGAATATCTACAAGTGCTTAACTCTGAGTTAAGAGATCTTTTAAAACAAAGAGAGTCTTTGGTTCACCTTATTACTCACAAAGTTAAAGGTTCGTTTACTCGTTCTAAATACATTTTTGCTGAGATGGTGGAAGGTTCTTTTGGTGAACTTCACGATCCGTTACTTTCTATGGCTAAAAAGGGTCTTTCTTCAGATAATGAAGGTATTCAGACTGTGGACCTTGTGCTTAATTCATTTAACCTTTCTTCTGGTACAGTAAAGTACGATATGAAGCAAATATCTTTCAAAGATATAGTGAATCAAGTTATAAGTGAAAAGAAGTCTCGTGCCGAGGATAAGGGTCTAAACATAGAGACCGAAATGAATTTAGAGGATTCGTATAATATTCTAGGAGACGCTTTCTGGATAAAAGAAGTGGTTAATAATTTTATAGAGAATTCTATACGGTATTCTCTCACTGGTACTATACATATAAAACTCGAAAAAAAAGATCATAAAATAGTACTCTCTGTAAAAGATAACGGTGTTGGACTTACCGATGAAGATAAAAAGAATTTGTTTACTGAAGGGGGAAGAGGCAAGGATTCTATTCGTATGAATATAGACAGTACGGGGTATGGACTTTTCTCTGTAAAACTCATCGTTCAAGCACACAAAGGCCGCGTTTGGGCCGAATCCGAGGGTAAGGACAAGGGCTCTACTTTCTTTGTAGAGTTAGATGAATCACCTTCTAATTAGAGGCTTAAAGTTTGCATTTTAAATTTTTTCTGTTAATATGAGTTCTATGCAAGAAATGGAAAATAAACCAGTAAAAAAGGCAAAAGATATCATGGTATACGAGCTAGGCTACCTTTTGGTGCCTACTTTGTCTGAGGACGAAGTACCTACTTTGTACGGAAATCTAAAAGAACTTATCGCTAGTTTTGGTGGAGAAGTTACTTCTGATGAAATGCCAAAAATGATCAACTTAGCATATACAATGACTAAGGTTGTCTCTAATGTACGCAGTAAATACGATAGTGCATATTTCGGATGGGTAAAATTTGATATGGATACTCAAAAGCTTCTAGAATTTAAAAAGAAGCTCGACCTCGATTCAAACATAATCAGATTTTTGATAATCAAGACAGTTAAGGAAAATAATATCAATACAAGAAAATTCGCTGTTCGTGATACACTTAAGAAAAGAACTCCAACAGTCAAGAAAGAAGGTGAAGAAGCAGCACCAATGGATAAAGTAGAGATAGATAAAGAGATCGATGCGATGGTGTCAGTTTAAATTTTAAATAAATTATGTATTTAAACAAAGCAATTGTAATAGGAAATCTTACTCGCGATCCAGAATTAAAATCACTCCCATCAGGGATCAAGGTTTGTTCATTTTCTTTGGCTACTAATCGAGTTTGGAGAGATAAAAATGGAGCAAGACAAGAGTCAGCTGATTATCACAATATTGTAGTGTTTGGTAGACAAGCAGAGACCGTAGCTCAGTACATGAAAAAGGGGAATTCAATACTTGTCGAAGGTAGAATGCAGACAAGGAGTTGGGATGACAAGAGTACAGGAGAAAAGAAATATCGTACTGAAATCATCGCAGACAGAACTCAATTTGGTCCAAAAGGTGGTGCGGTCAGTGGGGGAGGGTCTACATACCAAGGAGACGGACCTAAATCACAAGCTTCAGTCGAACCAAGTGAAGAAGGTATAGATTATCCAGAAGAAGACATTAACCCAGAAGATATTCCATTTTAATTAACAATTTAGATAAATATATGAAACAAGATTATTTTTCAGCAAACAACATAAAACACATCGACTACAAGGATATAGAAATCCTCAAAAGATTCTTAAATCCTAATGGTAAGATTCTCGGACACAAGAGAACAGGCGTGACTTCAAAGAATCAAAGAGCTCTCGCAAACGCAGTAAAGCACGCTCGATTCATGGGACTCCTTCCATTCGTAGCTAAATAAATTTTAAAAAAGTATGCAAAATATTGCTACACAAAAACACAAAACACTTAGAAATAAATGTTTTGTGTTTTTGTTTGTCTTGATTTCTGTATTTTCTTTCTCATACTATGCTTCCGCCTCCACCACCCTCTCTGGAGTCCAAACCACAGACCTCTACCTAGTTAAAGAAAATAGTCCCTACGTAGTCCAAGGTCTACTTGAGATGAACCCAAGTAGAACGCTTCATATAGATCCTGGAGTAATAATCAAATTCCAAGATGAAAACTCAGGTATATTAATTAACAATGCGAAACTTGAAG
>JBPOHQ010000004.1:0-139779 GCA_052035405.1 Candidatus Nomurabacteria bacterium
CCAAGTGCACGGATGAGTTCGTCTCGTGGCATGGGTTCACGGAGTAAATCGATAACTTTCTTTTCTTCTGTAGACAAATCTTCAAAAAGTTTTTGTTGTTTTTCTTCTTCCTCTTCTTTTTCAAAACCCAAGGCTTCGAGTAGGTCCTCGACTCCAGTGATAGGGGTCGCTCCTTGTCTTATTAGTCTATTAGTTCCTTTTGCATTTGGAGAGTAGATAGACCCGGGAACAGCGAGCACATCGCGATTATATTCTGTCGCCAGTCTTGCAGTGATCAGTGTGCCGGACTTTTCTTGAGCCTCGATGACGAGCACTGCTTTTGATAATCCTGCCATGAGTCTATTCCTCATAGGGAAGGTCCAATGCGTTGCTTTAAAGTCAGGTTCGAATTCTGAAATAAAGCATCCACCAGCATCAAGTATTTCTTGCATGAGGTTTGCGTTTACTTTTGGGAATATTGCTTCTCGTGAGAGTCCTGAACCTGGGAAGACGAGAGTAGTGAGTCCTGCTTTCATCGCAGTCTTGTGAGCTATCGTATCGATGCCCATAGCAAAACCTGAGACGATAGCGACGGGATACCCTTTGAGTCCTGTAATTAATTTCTCGCACACTTCTTTACCATATGAAGTAAATTTACGAGAACCAACCACAGATAGATAGACGAGCTCTTCTTCTGGAAGTTCTCCTATGATCCAGAGATTTTCTGGAGGTTGAGGGATTTCTAAAAGTGGAGCAGGGAATTTATTTTTTGGAAGTTTTTTTATTTCCATATTTTTAATATTCAGGAAGTAAATTTTCTTCAGGTCCTCGGATCTCCTCGCCCTAGCGTTCCGCTTCAGGCTCGGCCAGACCGTTCAGAAAACTTACTTCCTGAATTGTTTGAATTCTATCAATAATATTATATAATAAAAATTATGTTAGACATAAAATTCATACGAGAAAACAAAGAAATAGTGCAAGCGGGTGCTAAGAAAAAGCATGTCGATATAGATATTGAGAGGCTCGTAACCTTGGATGATGAACGTCTGAAATTACAGAAAGAAGTAGAGGATTTACGTGCAGAAGTAAACAGAGTTTCGAATGACATCTCCCGAGATCAGGACCCAGCTTTAAAAATTCAACTCATAGAAGAAATGCGTCTTGTAAAAGATGATATTAAAGGTAAAGAAGAGAAATTAAAGACAATAATGGAAGAATGGCAGAAGCTCATGATTCATGTGCCAAACGTACCTGATATGACCGTCCCCGAAGGAGAGAGCGATGAACAAAATGTAGAAATCCGCACTTGGGGCGAGAAGCCAGTATTTACATTTCAACCAAAAGATCATGTAGCACTCATGGAGAATTTAGACATGGTTGATTTTGATCGAGGAATAAAAGTGTCTGGTTTCCGTGGATACTTTATGAAAAACGATGGAGCTACGCTTTTCTTTGCACTCTGGCAATACTTCTTAAATTATTTTATACAGCAAGGATATACTCCGATGATCGTCCCTTCACTTGTACGTAAAGAATCTCTCATCGGTACAGGGATGCTTCCTCAATCAGAAGAGGATTTATATAAAGTGGGTGAGAATGAATATCTCGCAGGTACCGCAGAGGTAGCTACTATGGGTTACTATATGAATGAGATATTAGAGAAGAAAGATTTACCAAAAAAGTTTATTTGTTTTTCTCCTTGTTTTCGTGCAGAAGCAGGAAAGCATGGTAAAGATGTAAAAGGAATCATACGTGTACATGAATTTTTCAAAATTGAACAAGTTATATTAACTGAAGCTTCTCATGAAGAATCTGTAAAATGGCATGAAGATATCACCGCTCATGTAGAGCACTTGATGCAGACACTCAAACTCCCATATCATGTTGTGGTGAACTGTGGTGGAGACCTTGGTCTCGGACAGGTAAAGAAATACGACATTGAAGCATGGATGCCATCACAAGATAAGTACAGAGAGACCCACTCATCAAGTTATTTCCATGATTTCCAGACTCGAAGACTTGGTATACGGTACCGAGATGATGAAGGTAAACTACGTTTTGTGCACTCACTCAATAACACTGCATGTGCTACTTCACGCTTACCCGCAGCACTTGTAGAAAACTACCAACAAGAAGATGGTAGTATCATCATCCCTGAAGTATTACGCCCATATATGGGAGGAAAAGAAGTTATAAAAAAAGCCTAAAATAAAATGGATAAAAGGACAGTGATAAGTTCTCCACGTATTTTGGAAATAAAAAAACGAAAGCGTAGAGTGCTACGTAATAGAGCTATCTTTTTTTCTGTTTCTTTTTTGTGTGTATTTGTCGGACTTGTTTTTCTGTCTCGATGGGAAAAATTGCTTATTTCAAACATTGAAATATCTGGTAACAAAATAGTAGATACTAAGCTTATTAAAAATGTCATTGACCAAGAATTAGCTGGACGCTACATGTGGCTTTTTAATAAAAGTAATTCATTTATCTATCCTCGGAACGCCTTACAGTATGAGCTCACCAATAAATTTAAAAGACTTAAAGATATCAAACTCGAGATAAAAGACTTAAAGACCTTACATGTCTCTGTGTCCGAGCTAGAAGGCAAATATACATGGTGTGGAGAGAGTCTACCTCTCGTGACAGCCATCGATGCATTAGAAGACAGTTGTTATTTTGTTGATAACGCTGGATATATTTTTGATAACGCTCCATATTTTTCTGGCAGTGTGTATTTTAAATTTTTTGGAAAAATTCAAAATATGGAAAATGGTCCTATTGGAAGATATTTTGCACCAGACTATTTTGAAAGTCTTGTTTTCTTTCGTGACTCTATCGTAGATATGGGTCTCAAGCCTTATGCTTTTTATGTACGAGACGATGGAGATATTGAGTTATATTTACAGTCCGTGGTGCCGCTTTCCAGTGCTCCAAAAATTATTTTTAAAGGAAATTCTGATATTGTAAAACTTGTAGAAAATCTACAGTCGACGGTCGCGGTAGAGCCACTTAAGACAGATTTAAAACAAAAGTATAATTCACTCAAATATATAGACTTACGTTTTGGTAACAAAATTTACTACAAATTTGAATAATGTGTGCTATAAATGTTAAGTGAAAAATTTTTGGAAAAACTTACCTAAGCCTATATATGTCCTCGCTCCGATGGCAGACGTGACTGATGCTGCTTTTAGGCAGATCATAAATACATATGGAAAACCAGATGTTTTCTGGACTGAATTCGTGGCTGCTGATGGACTTGCTCATCCGAAGGCTCGAGAGAAGCTTATGATTGATTTGAAGTACTCTGAAGGGGAGCATCCTATAGTCGCACAGATATTTGGAGGTAAACCAGAGAATATTAAAGCCGCTGCAGCCCTTTGCCAAGAGCTTGGGTTTGATGGCGTAGATATCAATATGGGTTGTCCTGATCGGGCTATCGAGCGACAGTGTGCGGGCTCTGCGATGATTAAAAATCCAGAACTCGCAAAAGCTGTCATACGAGCTGCAAAAGAAGGTGCACCAAATATTCCAATTTCTGTGAAGACTCGAATAGGATACAATAAAAATGAGATAGAGACTTGGATTAAAGAAATCTTAAATGAGGATATTGCAGCTTTAACTGTGCATTTGCGTACGAGGAAAGAAATGTCAGACGTACCTGCACACTGGGATCTGATGAAAAGAATCGTTGAAATTCGAAATGAAATGGGGAAAGATACGTTGATTATCGGTAATGGTGACGCGACTGATTTAGAAGATGCAAAAAAGAAAGTAGAGGAGACTGGATGTGATGGAGTGATGCTCGGACGAGCAATTTTTGGAAATCCTTGGTTGTTTGCTAATAGAAGGAGCTCAAAATTTCTTCAGGTCCTCGGTTCTCCTCGTTCACCTGAAGATGAACTTCGGCCAGACCATTCAGAAATTTTAGTTCCTTCTATTAAGGAAAAGTTAAAAGTTTTAGTAGAACACACAAAACTTTTTGAAGAAATGCTCGGGCAATATAAAAATTTTGCAATCATGAAGAAGCACTATAAAGCATATGTGAATGGCTTTGATGGAGCAAAAGAACTCCGCATGAAGCTCATGGAAGCAGAAAATGCAGATGAAATAGCAAACATTGTAACCACTTTTTGTGAAAACTTAGATGAAAAGGTATAATATTGCAAATGGATAATTTAGCTTTATACCGTAAATATAGACCAAAGAATTTTAAAGAAGTTTTTGGTCAGGATCATATCGTAGATGTACTCGAAAGCTCTATTAAAAATGAGAAAGTTTCTCATGCATATTTATTCGTTGGTACTCGAGGTACAGGTAAGACTACTGTAGCGAGGATCTTTGCTGATATGCTCAAAGTCTCAACCAATGACTTGTATGAGATAGACGCAGCTTCAAACAGAGGCATAGATGATATTCGTGAACTTCGGGACGGAGTGCGAGTATTGCCTTTTGATTCTAAATATAAAATATACATTATCGACGAGGTACATATGCTTTCAAAAGACGCATGGGGTGCACTTCTAAAAACTCTCGAAGAGCCACCAAAGCATGTTATCTTTGTGCTCGCTACAACTGAGCTACACAAAGTCCCAGATACTATCATTTCTCGCTGTCAGGTTTTTACTTTTAAAAAAGCATCCGATGTAGCACTAAAAAAAATATTTGAGACTGTTTCTAAAAAAGAAGGCTTTGAACTTGGTTCCGGAGTCTCTGAACTTCTTGCCATACTTGCGGATGGGTCATTTCGTGATGGACTCGGCGTGCTTCAAAAAGTTTTAAATTTTTCTAAAAATAAAAAGATCACAGTAGAAGAAGTCGAAGAGATAACTGGTGCACCAAAAACAAAACTAGTGAATGACTTTATTTCTGCTATTGCTCATGAGGATGTTGAGCTTGGTATCTCTACGGTAGAAAAAGCGGGAGAGATAAATCTAGACATGAAATTATTCCTTAAGCTCATCATACTTAAATTTCGCATGGCAATAATCCTGCGATATGCTCCAAAACTCGAAGATGAGATGATGGGGGACTTGAGTGAGAGTGATATTACTTTCTTAAAAGAATTAGTAAAAGAAGATAAAAAGGGAATGCTTCGTTCTAAAGCACTTGCTGTACTTCTAGAAGCCTACGCAAATATAGACAATGCATTTATTGGAGGACTCCCTCTCGAGCTCGCATTGATTGAGATAATTCCAAAAGGGGAATAGTTAAAATTGATTATAGGCTCAGATTCTGGTATCATTCTTTCTTGATATGAAAGAAAAGATATTTAATTATAGTATTGTGGTCCTGAGTTTTGTCGCGGTATGGTTCATTTCATTTTATAGTGGGTCTATCTTTCATTCTTTTGAAGGTAGTACTGAGCACGGTCTGCTCACTGTGTTTTTCCTTGTAGCTTTACTTTTTGCTTTAAGCTCTATCGTATATCATGTCTCTAGACTTGCAGCGTTACCTTCTTTTGTTATCGCTATATTTTTCGGGATTTTAGCGAAACCATTTTTGGAGCCTATTGTGCACAATCATGAATCTCTCTCTGTGCTTGTCGGACTCGGAGCTACACTGATATTGTTTGCTGGGGGGCTTGAGACACCTTTTAAAAATTTCAAAAAAATAATGGGGAAGATTTTCTCTCTTTCTTTTCCAGGGCTTCTCATTACAGCCTTCCTTACATCACTTTCTATTTTTATATTAAATATCTGGTTTAGTACGGGCGTCTCTCTCGTAACTGCGGTGCTTTTAGGTGCGGTGCTTTCTTCTACTGATCCAGCAGCTATTATTCCAATACTCAGGAAATTAAAATTCAACAATCGTTCGGTAAAAGATATTGTGATATCTGAAAGTGCTTTCACTGATGTAACCGGTACACTGCTTACTATTGTATTTCTCGCACTGATAGCTAAACAAATCGCTTTCGAAAATGTCACTGCTTGGTATGGGGCGGTGTTTAGTGTGGAGAGTGGAGTTGTCGTTTTTAAACAACTTTTCTTTGGAATTCTCTTAGGTGTTATTGGATATCTCTTACTAGAATTGTTACTTCATTTTAAAAAGAAAAATAAATACGGACATGAAGCAGACCTGCCATTTTTCCTCTTTGTACCTATCATGATCTTCGTTTTTTCTTTGGTTTTTGGAGGGAGTGGATACCTCGCAGCATTCATCGCAGGGTTGTTGTTCCATCTGACAGATCATCTGAAAGACACAGAACACTTTTTCAATAACTTAGTGGAAGGCTTTTTTAAGCCAACAATATTTATATTGTTAGGAGCTTTGGTAGATATACATACACTTATCGAATACGCACCTATCGGTGTCACGCTCGCACTTATCTTTATGTTTATCATCCGACCCATTACTGTGTTTACTTCTTTGTCTATATTTAAATACTTTGGTAAAGAGAGGATAAGCTTCAATGATATGTTCTTCATATCTTTTGTTCGAGAGACGGGAGCCATACCTGCTGTGCTTTTGGTCACCATCGTTAGTCTTGCATTACCAAACATCGAAGGACTGCTTGAGATCGGTATGTGGGTCATACTTTGTACTCTGGTTATCGCTCCACCACTTACTCCAAAGGTTGCAAAACTTCTGAACGTCGCGACACCAATGGAAGACGAAGAAGACATCGTGCTGTCAGAACAGTCTTCTGTTATGATCGTTTCTAGAGGATACGGATTTACTAGAAGACTTTCTGTCATAACTGAATATGCTACGAGGCATAATATAGAAAAGGTAATAGTCCTACTCTGTCTTGAAGAAAAGTATACTGAAAAGTTAGAACATGACATTAAAGAAGTAGCGTTCAATGAATTTAGAAAAGAAAAGAAAAGGTTAGATGCCATAAGTAAGAATAATATTGAATTCCAATTCATAAGCAGAAAAGGACTTCTCCAGGATAATATTGATTTTATCTCTGAACAAAAAGACACCCCGGTGGCTATGATCTTTGCTGGTAAAAAAATGCTTGATTACCACTTGAGTGAGATAAAACAGCTTTCCATTCCTATACGGTTTATCGATTAAAAGAGGTAATGAATTTTTTATTCTTACTGACGCATATTGAGTAAAGAAGGATAATATGGTATCTTTGTAATTGTTTATTGTTTTATTGGGAGATCGTCCCTCGGCCGTAGCCTATGGGCGAGGCTAACGGTAGGACATTTTGAAAGTAGTTAAAATAAATATTGGGAGATCGTCTAACGGTAGGACAGAGGCCTTTGAAGCCTTTAATCTAGGTTCGATTCCTAGTCTCCCAGCAGATATCGTATGATTTAAATATGAATAACGATAATAGGTGGAAAACATATTTTGAAAATACCAAAGACAGCAAACCTAGGCGTTTGCTGGTTGAAGCCATTGGACATGTTAAAGAAAAGAATGAAGCTTTGGATTTAGGTTCAGGAGCATTAAATGATGTTCGTTATTTAGTATCTCTAGGTTTTAAACATATTACTGCCGTTGATCATGAACCTATTGCAAAAGATATTATTAAACATTTCCCTTCAGACATTGTGAATTACGTTATTAGTACTTTTGAAGATTTCGAGTTCACTAAAGAAAAGTATGATTTAGTAAATGCACAATTTGCTTTACCTTTTTCACCTCAAGACACATTTGAGAAACTATTTGATTCAATTATTTTTTCATTGAAACCAGGTGGTGTATTTACTGGACAATTCTTCGGTATAAGAGACGAATGGAATACTGGCGATAAAAATAGAAATTTTCACACAAAAGAGGACGCAGAAAAGTTGCTATCAAAATTGAAAGTTGTTGCTTTTAAAGAAGAAGAGAATGATAAGCCCACAGCTTCAGGAGTAATGAAACATTGGCACATCTTTCATTTTATTGCTATTAAGTAAGGTTCCAACATCGTCCCACAATGCCAGCATATCTAAAAAATGTGGCCTTATGCCATTATTTTTTATATACTTTCTGAGAGCTTGGATGAGAACCGCGGGCCGCAGTCCTCGAAGAGAGGACGAAGGTTTCGAGCACAGTAGTACGAGAGGCGATTCCTAGTCTCCCAGCTCGTAGGTTTGTTATATAATTAGCTATATGCAATCAGAGAAAAAATTAAAAGATGGTGAGCGATGTAATGTTGTTGCCGGAATACATGCGGGCAAATCTGGTGTAGTGAAGGACATCCATACGAGTAAAACTAGTGCTGTAACTATTACCGTCCTACAAGCCAGTGGTGTAAGATTTAAAACTCTTGCGAAAAACGTCGAGATAGAATAGTTTCAACCTCTTCTCAGAGGTTCAGCAGTCTAATTCAGTTTACAATGTGTATTGTTACAACTGTTTTCGCCTATGATACAATTCATTAATGAGAAAATTTAAATTCAATAAACTAGTTCGTGATGATATTGCTTTAAATATAGAAAAAAAGGGAGGCAAAGTGATACAAAAAAAGCTTGATGATTTTGAATTTTTAGAGCAACTCAATTTAAAACTGGTAGAAGAATTTACTGAATATACAAAAGCTAGCAAAGAAGAAATAGTAAGTGAATTGAGTGATGTCTATGAAGTTTTAGAAAATATTAGAAATACTCTTCATATATCTGAGGCAGAAATAAAAGAAGCAAGAGCGAAAAAAGCAGAGAAAAACGGCAGCTTTAAAGATAGAGTATTTATTGATTATATAGAGATAGAAAATAATGACCCATGGCTTCAGTATTATTTAGATAACAAAGACCGTTATCCTGAAATTTTGTAGCAAGTTTATTTTAAGAGGTTGAGAATCAAACCTCCTGTGATATTATGAAAATATGATATCAAAAAATACAATTTGTCTTTGGTTTGAAAAAGATGCCGAAGATGCAGCGAACTTTTATGCTGCTACGTTTCCAGATAGTAAGGTAAATAATATTTTCCATGCACCAAGTGATTTTCCTGGTGGCAAGAAAGGCGATGTATTAACTGTGGAGTTTACAGTCTGCGGAATTCCTTGTATTGGACTCAACGGTGGCCCTGTGTTTAAGCAAAGTGAAGCTTTTTCTTTCCAGATTGCAACGGACAACCAAGAAGAAACAGATAGATATTGGAATGCTATTGTTGGAAATGGTGGAATGGAAAGTGAGTGCGGATGGTGTAAAGATAAGTGGGGAGTGTCATGGCAGATCACACCACGTACGTTAACTGAAGCACTTCTAATTGGCGGGGAAGAAGCAAAGCGTGCTTTTGACGCTATGATGACTATGAAAAAGATAGATGTTGCTGCTATTGATGCGGCACGACAAAGTTAAAGACTAAGTATAAATATCCATGCCAGAGCTAAAAACACAAGTGAATAAGGCGAGTGTGAAGAAATTTTTAACCACGATAAAAGATGTACAGAAGCGTACAGATTGCACTTTCATTTGTGAAATGATGGAAAAAATAACTAAAGCAAAACCAGAGATGTGGGGTGCATCAATTGTTGGTTTTGGTCGCAGGAAGTATACCTATGCAAATGGAAAAGTTGCTGAATGGATGGTGATAGGTTTTGCTCCACGTAAACAAAATATTGCACTCTATGGATTAAAAGTTTTCACTATGACTCATGCTGGTTTAAAAGAAGTGAAAGGAGAAAACGATTTTCTCTTAAAATTAGGTAAGTATAAAGAAGGCGGAGGGTGTCTCTATATTAATAAACTTTCTGATATCAATACAAAAGAGCTTGAAAAGGTAATTAAACTCGCAGCACGTCGTAATAAATAAAAATTTTTATGGCTAAAAAAGAAGTTGTTACTAAACAAATACATGCATTGCCACAGGATTTTAAAAAAGCCTTATGGCAAGTCCCTGAAGTAAAGGCATTATGGGATGACATTACACCACTTGCACGAAATGAGTGGATTTGTTGGGTCACTTCTGGTAAGAAAGTAGAGACTAGAAACATTCGTATTGAAAAAGCAATTTCAAAACTTAGAGGTGGAATGCGTAGACCTTGCTGTTGGGCTGGGTGTCCACATCGTTAAATATCTTGTAAATAGATTATTTCAATGTTTTTTATTATTTTATAAAACTATTTTTGCCACATACTAATTATGCGATTACAAAAAGAATCAATTAAATCAGGAATGCATGAGTTTTTGATTTTTGGTTTAAAACAAGCTCAGGCAGCTATATTTGCTGGATCTTTTTTTGTCCTTCTTTTTCTTTCGAATCATATTCCGCTTTTTGGGTTAGCTCGATATGATTTTCTTTTTATTGCGGCTGTCATAATCCAGGCAGTGCTGTATTTCACTAAACTAGAGACAAAAGATGAAGTGAAAGTGATCTTTTTATTTCACATCATAGGACTTGTTTTGGAGCTATATAAAACAAGTCCTGGAGTTGGTTCATGGAGTTATCCCGAAGATGCAGTATTTAAAATACTTACGGTGCCACTATATAGCGGATTTATGTACGCAGCGATCGGAAGCTATATCAGTCAGTCGTGGAAAATACATAAGTTGGAAATGGTAAACTACTCAAATTACATGCTCAGTGTTTTACTCTGTATTCTTATCTACGTTAATTTTTTCACTAATCATTATATATATGATTTTCGATATTTCCTTATTGCTGCTGTTTTTATTGTATTTTGGAAAACAAAGGTGTATTTCACCGTCACAAATGTGCGTCGTTCCATGCCGCTTAATCTCGCGTTTCTTTTGATTGCTTTTTTTATATGGATTGCGGAGAATATTTCTACGTATTTTGGGGCATGGCAGTATCCTAATCAAGTCCATTCTTGGACGGTGGTCTCTACAAGCAAGATAACCTCTTGGTTTTTAATGGTTATTATTAGCTTTATCTTAGTAGCGTATTTAAAGCATTATAAGAAAAATATGTTGTCAAAGAGATAAATTTTTGTACTTTTTTATTAAAAAGTTATAATATTCGATGTATGGCAAAAATATACAGCAAAGCGTATTTTGGGGATAAAATTATTCCTATAGAGGAAGCAAATTTAAGTGTAGCAAGTTCTGCCGTCTTGTACGGACTCAGTATTTATACAGTTTTTCCTGTGGTTACTACCCAAAACGGTCCTGCAGCATTTAGACTTGAAGATCATTACGAAAGGTTGGTAAATTCAGCAAAAATAATAGGGATAGATACTTTTGAAATTAATTGGGATTATGAGAAATTTAAAAATGCAGTAAAAGAATTAGTGCGTGCAAATACACTCGAGCAAAAAGTATTTGTCCGTGCGACAATACATGTCTCTGACCTTGTTGCAGGCACTCGTTCACGAGGACTCAATACTATTCTCAGTATGTTTATATATGAAGCCAAACCAATAGTCCCTCAAGACGGTGCACGGTTAAAAACGAGCGTCTGGCGACGAGTGCCCGACTATGCGATACCTTCTCGTGCGAAAGTAAACGGTGCATACGTGAACTCAGTATTAGGGAAACAAGATGCTATTGATAGTGGATATGATGATTGTCTTTTCTTAGATAGCTCTGGTCACGTGTGCGAACTTTCCGCGGCAAATATTTTCATTGTTCGAGATGGGGTACTGTACACTCCAGCACGTTCTAGTGATATCCTCGAAGGAATCAATCGAAAGACCGTGCTCGAGATCGCACAAGAATTACAAATACCGACAGTAGAGGGGACGATTGATCTGACTGAGCTCTATATTGCTCATGAAGTGTTTGCTTGTGGTACCTCTGCCTTTATTGCACCAGTTAAAGAGATCGATGCTCGAAAGATAGGAGACGGAGAAAATCCCATAACTAAACGTATTAAAGAAAAATACGAGCAAATATTTAAAGGGGAAGATCGTACATATCTAACTGCATTATAGTAATTAAAGCCAATAAAACACTTATTTTACTATTTAAATAATAAATAATTTTTTGTTTTTATTGATAAATGTTAGTATGTACAAATGAAAACTTTGTATGCATACTTAAAAAAATACTGGAAATTGTGTTTAGGTGTTCTTGTGCTCGCCGCTATTAATCAAGTTTTTTCTCTGATTGACCCACTTATCTTTCAACGGATCATCGACGAATATGCAACAAAACCTGAGGCATACAACTCAGCAGAGTTTTTTCATGGAGTGATAAAACTTCTCTTACTTGCTATAGGTATCGTATTTGTTTCTCGGGTCGCAAAGAATTTTCAAGATTACTATTTAAACATGGTTACCCAACGCTCTGGGGCTGATATGTATCAGTCTGGAGTGAAACATTCACTACTTTTACCATACGAAGTTTTTGAGGATCAAAGAAGTGGAGAAACCCTTGGTATATTGCAAAAAGCACGAGCAGATGCTGAAAAATATTTGAATCTTTTAATAAATATTGTTTTCATCTCTGTCATTGGATTTGTCTTTGTGTCTATTTATGCTGCGACGCTCTACTGGGGTGTAGCTCTCGCGTATGCACTTACCGTACCTGTAGTAGGAGGCCTGAGTTATTTCCTTACTCAAAAAGTAAAGAAAATACAAAAAGAGATAGTAGGGGAGACAACGGCACTCGCTGGCTCTACGACTGAGTCTTTGAGAAATATCGAGCTTGTTAAAAGTTTGGGACTTGCTGAACAAGAAATAAATAGACTAAACAATACGACGGGTAAGATTTTGCAACTCGAGTTAAAAAAATTACGATACGTTAGAAGTATCAGCTTTGTGCAAGGTACGATGATTAACCTGTTGCGTAATGCAATACTGCTATTTCTGTTGTATTTAGTGTTTGTAAAAACAATATCCTTTGGGCAATTTTTCTCATTGTATATCTACTCGTTCTATGTTTTTGGACCATTGCAAGAAATAGGTACAGTTATCACAGCGTATCGAGAAGCGGAAGTTTCTATGAATAAATTCAGAG
The DNA here is from genome assembly GCA_052035405.1 of Candidatus Nomurabacteria bacterium. Classification (GTDB taxonomy): domain Bacteria; phylum Patescibacteriota; class Minisyncoccia; order Phycocordibacterales; family UBA9973; genus UBA9973. Next base: position 12,786 of record JBPOHQ010000004.1, read on the forward strand.
AAATTATGGATACTCCGATAGAAATAGTACCTAATCACCCAACACACTTGGATAGAGTCGAACAGTTGTCGTTTAAAAACGTCTCCTTTAAATACAAAAATGCAAACAATGAAGCTTTGGAAAATATTTCTTTTAATTTGAAAAAAGGAGAGACGATAGCTTTCGTTGGTCCATCCGGATCTGGAAAAACAAGTTTGGTTAAGTTGCTTGTGGGACTATACCAACCGGTGACTGGGGAGGTTTCATATAATGATATACGTAGTAGGGATATAAACTTAGATGAACTTCGTTCTCAGATTGGATTCGTGACTCAAGATACACAACTCTTTGCTGGTACCATAAAAGAAAATTTACTTTTCGTAAATCCAAAAGCAACTGATGAGGAAATGCTTGATGTGCTACATAGAAGTGCGTGTGATGGACTTTTGGCACGTGCAGAAAAAGGACTCGATACGACAATAGGTGAAGGCGGAGTAAAAATTTCAGGTGGAGAAAAGCAGAGACTTTCTATTGCTCGAGCATTGCTGCGTAAGCCGACTATCTTAGTCTTTGATGAAGCGACTTCAGCACTAGACTCAATAACTGAAGAAGAAATCACAAAAACAGTAAAAGAGCTGTCTTCAAATAACATGCATCTAACGATACTCATTGCTCATAGACTCTCTACTATCATGCATGCAGATAAAATTTATGTGTTAGAAAAAGGAAATGTAAGTGAGAATGGAAGTCACGCAGAACTCTTGGCACAAAAAGGATTGTATTATGCAATGTGGCGTCAACAAGTGGGAGAACGAGTATAGCTTGTGTAAATTTTCAATTTAGATAATACTGGTATTGTAGATGAAAAAAGAATATAAAATAATAATAGCTGTTTTTGGCCTTGTTGTTATAGGTACAGCTTTTTATCATAATTTTACTTCGAATAGAACGAACTCTATTTTTAGTAATTCTCAACTTGCTCAAAGTTTGACCCCTGCACAAGTAGAAGAAGTAATACACCAACCGGAAATCTCTCTTTTAGGTAAAGCAGAAGTAAGTTACGCCGGAGGCATATTAAATAGAAATAATAATATTGAAATCGGAATAGCAAAGATTAATGGTACTGTAGTGCACCCCGGAGAAGAATTTTCTTTTCTTAAGACGCTGGGTCCTGTTTTAGAGAGCTCTGGTTTTAAGGAGGCTAAATCTTTTTATATGGGAGAAGTAGTACTTGGACTTGGTGGAGGTCTTTGTCATGTTTCTACAACTCTTTTTCAGAGTTTACTGTATGCTGGGCTTCCTATAACAGAGAGACACAACCACACGTTTACTGTACCGTATTACAGGATGGGTCTAGATGCTACTATTTCTAGTGTTGGCCCAGATCTTAAATTTATAAATGATACAGGGTACGATATTACAATAAACGGTTATACAAAAGACAAGGTAGCGGTATTTGAAATTTATGGAGTAAGTGACGGACGAGAGAGTGTAATCAGTGAGCCAGATTATATTGATTATAAAGAACCTCCTTCTACGAAATTTATAGCTTCTAGGACTTTACCTGTTGGAGTAAAAAAGTGTGAAAATTCTAGGCAAGCAGGTTTTTCAGTTCGAAGGTTTTATGAAGTTCTTTATAAAGATGGCACAAGCAACATAACTGAATTTTTGTCAAATTATAAACCATTGGGTCTTACTTGTTTTATTGGGGTAGACAATACGACAGACTTTACTGGTTGTACAGCGAAAACCATATATAGTCCAAAGACAGGAGTAAAATGTCCTGTTTAGCAAGTATCACTTAACTATTGTTATTATAAAAGTTGTGATAAATATAGTTAAATAATATAATTATAAATATGAATATAAAAAATTTTTTTAAAAAAATAGGTCTTACCTTCTATTCAAGTAATTTGTATAGTCAAGCTAGAGATAGGTCTGTTGGTAACGGACTTACATTCTTGCTTAAAGTACTACTTTTTCTATCTTTAATTTTCTCTTTAATTATTTTTTTACTGTATATACTTTTTGCTCCAAAAATGGAAAAGCAACTTTTGGATTACGTAGAAAAATCATACCCAAATGATTTAGTTGTAACCATTAAAGATAAAACCTTATCTACAAATACGAACGAACCGGTATTTTTCCCTGTAATTGGAGACATGCATCAGTTGAAAAATAATGTAAAACAAAATATTGTTGTACTTGCTCCAAATGAATCATCTGCGGACATAGAGTTACTTTCTAAATATGATACCTATATGATAGTAACCTCAAAATCAATTCTTGCCCAAAATGCAGAATCAGAGTTCCGTACTTATTTATTAAATTATGAAAATGTTGACATTAATAAATCAAAAGTAACTGAGATTGTTATAAAAATATTTAAAACACTTATGCCTGTTGTGCTTATATTTTCTATTCCATCATTTTTGTTTATATTAGGTGCTCTTACAATAAAACATCTTGTCACGCTTCTCTTTGTTAGTTTTCTTTTGTATGGCATATTTAAATTTCAAAATATAAATATAACTTATAAACAAGTATATAGGATGGGAGTCTATAGTGTTGTTCCAGTTCTTTTAATTAGTATAATATTATTTCCATTTCACTTAGGAAGTACAATGTTAGATGTGTTTATCATGCTTGCTGTGTTACTTTACGTAAACAAAGATCGGCAAGAAGAAAATGCAATTCAACCAGTTGAATAAATATCTAAAGATATTCAAGAAAAAGATAATTTTCACGTAAATTAATTTTTTTTGAAATAAATTTTATTCTCATGTGTATTAATATGTGAGAATGAAAGTGTTAAGATCTTTTATTCTCCCATGCATGGGTATTACACATAGAATCTTAAATGAATTATTGTTATGAAAAAAATGAAAAAGAGAGTTGCCATACCTCTGGCAGCTTTAATTTTACTGAGCGGTGGTGTAATAGGTGGATATGCTAGTGTTGTCGGTGCACAAGAAAACAGCACTGCTACAAATATTACAGCAAAAAGTACTGCAGAGGGTACGTTTCGTAAGGGTGGTAAAGGTTTTGGTTTTCATGGGAAAACTGAACATGGTGTTATGGGTAAAGTGACAGCCGTTAATGGAACAGTAATCACTGTTACAGATAAAAATGGTGCTACATTTACTGTTAATGCCGAAAGTGCAAAAGTTGAAAAAAGAGTGGTAGGAGTGCTTGGTGATGTAGTTGTAGGTGATTCTATAGGTGTACATGGTACAGTCTCTGGGAACACCGTTGCTGCTACTCATATAATGGACGACTTGCCATTAGCACCTCCTCAAAAAAACTAATAAAATAAATCTCATACAATAATAAATTTCGACTTACAAAACCCCTTATGTTATAAGGGGTTTTGCTGTTTTTGAAATAAAAATGATATTAAGGTGTATTATTATTGTATAAGTGAACAAAGACCATACTGATATTACTGACGAGAGCATTACCATGCTTGTGCAGAAAGGAGATAAAGAAGCCTTTGGTATTTTGGTTGATCGTTACCAAAACAAACTCGCCAGATATGGAAGAAAGTTTTTGAGTAGAGTAGAGGACATAGAAGATATGGTGCAAAACATATTTATCAGTGCTTATCAAAATATTCAAAGTTTTAACACAACACTTAAATTTAGTTCTTGGATATATCGTATTGCACACAATACTTTTGTAAACGCACTTCGCAAAAATAAAACAAATTTCATTTCTATAGACTTTGATACATTACTCTCTCATCCCATTTATGAAGACCCTGACATAAAAGAACGAGAACAAAAAGAGATGAGGGCTCTCATCGACCAAGGCCTTGATGATATTGGGTCCAAATATCGAGAGGTGTTGGTGCTGCATTATCTCGAAGACATGTCATATAAAGATATAGCAGAAATTCTGCAAGTTCCCATAGGCACTATTGGAATTAGAATTAAGAGAGCAAAAGAAGCTATTAAAGAAAAAATTGATCAAAAAAAGTTATAAAACCAAATAATTATGAATACACAAGAAGAAAAAAATCTAAATATAAAAGAAAGTATCTTGGAAAAAATAGAGTCAGGACGGGTCTCTATGCGTCCACGTTTTCAGTTTACTTTAAAAGTAATAGCTCTGTCTGTGATTACTTTTTTAGTGCTACTTATTTCTCTTTTTATTATAGCCTTTATTTCCTTCAGTATTCGTATCAGTCACCACGAGAGTCTCTTGGGATTTGGGCCAAAAGGAATAATGGCTTTCTTTTTATTTTTTCCATGGCTACTGCTTGCTTTAGATATAGGACTAATATGTTTATTAGAGTGGCTTTTACGAAAATTTAGGTTCGGTTATCGCTTTCCTGTATTATATTTGCTCCTTGTCTTGTTTGGTATAGTTATTATTTCGGGTTCAGTTTTGGACAGAGGGATATCTTTTAATGATAAAATTTTACAGAGTAGAGAGCGGCTGCCTCGCCCAATAGGTAATTTTTATGGTCAAGCCAATCGTCCTTTACCTAAAGGGCAAGGCATTTGTTTTTGTAAAGTCATAGATATAAATAAAATGACTGAAGAACTAGTAGTCGAAGATAACAGAGTAGAGGGCACCATTCTTCGAGTGACTTTTCCTGGTGATAATTTTATACAAGTAAAAGAACTTCTCAACGTAGGAGATATGATTTTTGTTGCTGGCACTGAACATGATGGTGTCATAGAAGCATTTGGAGTTCGTCCTGTGCCAAGCAGAACTCAATATAGAGAGATGGAACTCGTACCGTAAACTCTTTTCAAATAAAAAATAGTGATATAATAAAAACATTATTCATTTAATATCATTTTTATGGCTAAAGGAAATTCACATCCAAAAAAAGAAGTAAAGAAACCAAAAAAAGCAAAGAAATAATTTTTGTGCTACATTAACCAAAGGTGTCAAAACCTTTGGTTTTTGTTTTATATGAAAAATACACTTATTAAAAATGAATATGATTATGACGTCATTGTTATTGGAGGAGGTGCTGCAGGAATGATGGCCGCTGGACATGCTGGATTCTTGGGTAAAAAAGTCTTAATTCTTGAGAAGAATAGACAACTAGGAGAAAAGCTTAAAATTACTGGTGGTGGTAGATGTAATGTAACTAATGCAGAAGAGGATATGAGAGTATTCCTTAAAAATTACAAGAATGCCGATAAATTTTTGCATTCTCCTTTCTCGCAATTTAGTCAAAAAGACACTTTTGAATTCTTTGAGAAAAGGGGGTTGCCATTAGTTGTGCAGGCACGCAAGAGAGCTTTCCCGCACACAGAAAAAGCGATTGATGTGTATAGAGTTATGGAGAAGTATATTAAAGATTCTGGTGTACTTGTGAAAACAAATTCACCAGTTAATAAAATAATAAAGGATAAAAATAAAATTATTGGTATTAAAGTTGGCAGTAATACCTATACTGCAAAGTCGTATATATTGGCTACCGGAGGCATGTCTCATCCTGAGACTGGATCTACGGGGGATGGTTTTAAATGGTTAAGTGATTTAGGTCATACAGTGAAAGCTCCTACTCCAACGATAGTACCTCTGTCTGTAAAAGAAGTTTGGGTAAAATCTATGCCCGGAGTGTCTTTATCTTTTATGAAAATTACTTTTTATTTAGATGGAGTTAAGAAGTTTTCAAAAACAGGTAAAATACTGTTTACCCACTTCGGTCTATCTGGCCCACTTATTTTAAATTCCGCCGGAGAAGTACATGATCTCTTATATGAAGGTGTTGTTACTGCAAAGATAGATGCTTATCCAGATACAAATGAGGGTGATTTAGAAAAGAAAATAATAAAAGTTTTCGACGAAAATAAAAACAAAATCCTAAAAAATGTTATGGATGAGTTAGCTCCACAGGGTACTGCAGGAGCTATACTTTCTTTACTGAAAGACTTAGATGGGAATATAAAGGTTCATAGTATCACAAAAGAAAACAGAAAAGCATTAGTTAATTTACTCAAAGGTCTTCCACTCACTATTTCTGGACTTATGGGATTCGATAGGGCAGTAGTAGCAGACGGAGGAGTTGATTTAAACGAGGTGGATATGAAAACAATGAAATCAAAAGTTTTAGAAAATTTATATATCACCGGGGATCTCCTTCACATAAATAGACCTAGTGGAGGATTTTCTTTACAGATATGTTGGACAAGTGGATTTATCGCAGGAGGCAATGCATAAGGATATTACATAGCTGATTACAGTACACATATCCATATCTATATCTATGTATACCTGTTTCTGCATGATACAATACTATATATTAATTAATTTAATCAAAACATGTCATTAAATATTCACCCACTCATCGTTCATTTTCCAATAGCTTTCCTTGTTGTTTATTCTCTTATTAAGATTATCCCTGTAAGAAAATGGTTTCCTGGTATCGCGTGGCTCGACATCCAAAAAATTCTTATCTTAGTAGGAGTCCTCGGTGCTTTTGCTGCGGGAACTACAGGGGAGATAGCTTCAGAGATGTTAGGAGCTAACCACAATCTTCTAGAAGCACATGAACTATTCGCTAATATAACAACGTGGTTGTATAGTGTTTTGTTTCTGTCTGAATTTCTCCCTTGGATTAATTTAAAGTTTTCTCAAAAACTACAAGAGGTAAAAATACATTCGTATACTCTCTTATTGGAAAGGTTTGTTTCAAATAAGGCTCTAGGGGTCGTTCTTGCCCTGGCTGCACTTATTGCTGTATCTTGCACAGGAATGTTGGGAGGGGTTATCGTATATGGCCCTTCTCTTGATCCGTTAGCTCCGGTTCTACTTAATATTTTGGGAATCAATTTATAATTTATTTTTTAGGTCTGATATACTATAACAATGAATCAAATTAAATGGCATGAATATACTTGGTATTCAAAATTAAGTGCTTTGATCTTTTTTGTTTTAGTGTTACCTGCACTTACTTTTTACGTGGGTATTGAGTATGAAAGAACACAAAATTTTCTTAAAGAGATCAAAGAATATAATGAAACTAAAGCTATGGGGGGTGTCTTGAATGCGAGTTCTGGTACTTTAACAAAAGGGTGTTATATCTCTAGACTTGGAAAAGATGTCTATCTTTTTAACATTTTAAATTCTCAGGGAGGTCTTGTATCGGGAAGACTTTCATACAAAAACCATCAGAAGGATAGTTCCTCCGGTGCTTTCTTGGGTATCTTTCGAGATAATATTTTACTTGGAGATTATTCCTTTGTTTCTGAAGGTTCTTCTTCTATCAGGCAGCTTATCTTTAAAAAAACAGGGGATAATTTAGTTCAGGGTTTTGGACCAACAACTACAGCAGGTGATAGGGAAGTATTCGTAAATACTAATGATATTGTTTTCGATACAAATGCTACGTACTCATCCTCAAATGATACGGATTGTCAATAAATGTTTATATTTTGAAATACAGGTTAAAAAGCATATAATATAGGGTATATGCTTTTTAGTTTAGTTAAAATCTTTGTGCCAACTGCGGTAGCCTTTTTTTCAGGGATGTTAATTACTCCTCTCGCTACACATTTCTTTTTTAAGTATCAGATGTGGAAGAAGACTGCACGGACTGAAAATACCTCTTCTTTAGAATTTAAAAGTGTTCATGAGACAAAGGCCCTGCAAGAGGTGTCTGTTCCTTGTGTTGGCGGGGTTATTGTATTATTTTCAGTGATTATTACTACGCTTGTTTTTGCGGTACTTCCTTATTTTTTCAAGAGTGCAATTTTTGATGAACTCAATTTTTTAAGTAGAGAACAGACACTCGTTCCGCTTTTTATATTTATTTTTGGAGCTTTTTTAGGGCTTGTCGATGATGTGCTTGAGATACATGGTAGATCTCATATTACACGAAATTCTCCTTGGTATACAAAATTAAAGATAAGTATGGTGGTATTGTGCGGACTTCTAGCGGGGTGGTGGTTTTTTAGCAAGTTAGGAATGAATACCATCCACATACCATTTGACGGATATGTATATTTGGGATGGTTATTTATACCGGCGGTAGTTTTGGTTATGTTTGGTACATTCTCTGGGGGTGTGATCGACGGTATTGATGGATTGGCTGGAGGAGTTATGACCACTATTTTTGCTGCATATGCAGTCGTTGCATATATAGGGAATTACTTGGATATTGCAGCTCTCTGTGGAGTGGTTGCTGGTGCTGTTTTGGCGTTTTTATGGTTCAACATTCCTCCAGCACGTTTTTATATGGGTGAGGTTGGTATGATGCCTTTGACCATCACACTAGCTGCTGTGGCTTTTTTAACAGATACAGTATTACTTCTTCCTATAATAGCCTTTCCTTTAGTGCTTACGTCATTGTCCTCTGCAATTCAAATTATTTCAAAAAAGTTTTTTGGAAAAAAAGTTTTTAAAGTGGCCCCTATTCATCATCATTTTGAAGCTCTGGGGTGGCCATCTCATAAAGTAACGATGCGTTTTTGGGTATTGTCTGTAATTTTTTCTATTATTGGAATAATACTTAAAGTAGTTAGTTAATATGATATGAGAGGAAAAAAAGTAGATAAATTTTTTTTGTCTGTGGTGCTTATCCTTATTTCTTTAGGGGTGGCGATGTTTGTGTCTGCATCACTTGGTATTCTTGCTAAAAATCAAAAACTTTTCTACTCAGTTTTAATCAGTCAGATTGGACTTGGACTGGGGCTTGGTTTTTTTGGTATGTACATCACACAAAAGTTAGACTATAAACTTTTAAGAAAATATTCTTTGTATATATTTCTAGGAGCTATTATCTTGACCGCCTCTGTATTTATCCCCGGGCTGGGGCGTAGCCACGGCGGTGCTCAACGTTGGATTGATTTAGGTCCTGTGTCTTTTCAGCCAGTAGAGCTCTTGAAGTTTGCATTCGTTATTTATTTTGCTTCCTGGCTATCATGGGCAAAAAACAAGGTTCAAGATTTTAAATTTGGTATTTTGCCTCTGTGTATAATGCTTGCTATTATTGCTTTTGTATTATTTAAACAACCCGATACAAAAAGTTTTATATTAATAACCATCACTGGTGTGTCCATGCTTTTTATCTCTGGTGTGCCTATGAAATATATTGCTGGAATTATCGTTTCAGTATCTCTTGTTCTTGGAGGTTTAGTTTTCTTTACTCCATATCTTCGAGACAGAGTAGAAACATTTATTAACCCGTCTGTCGATGCGAAAGGTTCTTCGTATCAGATACAACAGTCGATGATTGCGATAGGTGGGGGAGGAATTTTTGGACGAGGATACGGGCAAAGTATTCAAAAATTTAGTTATTTACCTGAACCACAAGGAGATTCAATTTTTGCAGTACTAGGAGAAGAGCTTGGTTTTGTTGGAAGTGTTATTACTATTCTTCTGTATGTGGTTTTTATGCTTCGAGGTTTTCGTATAGCGAACCATGCCCCAGATTTATTCAGTAGACTTTTAGTTTTTGGAATTGTTATACTGATAGGAGCCCAGTCGTTTATGCATATTGCTTCAATTGTTGGAGTATTCCCATTGACTGGTGTACCTCTCGTATTTATGAGTCACGGAGGAACTTCTCTAATGATAGATTTAATTGCAGTAGGTATAATTTTAGAAATATCAAAATTTAGTAAAAAGACTACTTAGTCTTCAATATATATGAAAATAGTTTTTACAGGAGGGGGAACAGGGGGACATTTTTATCCTATCATTGCTGTAGTACAAAAAGTAAACCAAATAATTGATAGAGAAAACATTGTAGGTGCAAAACTCTATTATTTTTCAGACAGTCCATATGACAAACAGGCTTTGTTTGAGAACGGTCTTTTGTATGAACAAGTCAATGCCGGTAAGATGCGAATTTATTTTTCTTTAAAGAATATCTCAGATATGGTAAAAGTTTTTTTTGGTACTTTGAGTGCACTTGTAAAATTATTTTCAATTTATCCTGATGTCGTTTTTGGTAAAGGTGGGTATGCGAGTTTTCCAACACTCCTTGCAGCGAGAATTCTACGTATTCCTGTTGTTATCCATGAATCAGATTCAGCTCCAGGAAGAGTAAATAAGTGGGCAGGAAGTTTTGCAGAGAGGATTGCTCTTTCATATAAGGATGCTGCTGTTTACTTTCCTACTAAAAACATTGCTTGGACAGGTCAACCTGTACGTAGTGAGATAGAAAACATCACAGAAAAAAATAAAGCACTTAGATATTTTAAACTAGAATCAGAATTGCCTGTTATCCTGGTTTTAGGAGGTTCTCAGGGAGCTGAACTCATAAACAATGTTGTTATTGATGCACTTCCTGAATTAATTAAAAAATATCAAGTCATACATCAGACAGGAGTCAATAATTTCAAAGTAGTTCATGGTAGGGCTGAAGTTGTTCTTGGAAGCAATCCTGATAGGGCGAAGTATACACCTCTTGCATTCCTAAATCCTCTTCAAATGAAGAATGCCGCTGGTGCTGCAGATATTGTTGTTTCTCGTGCAGGTTCTCAAATATTTGAAATAGCTGCGTGGGGAATTCCTTCTATCTTAATTCCTATCACAAATAGTAATCAAGATCATCAAAAGAAAAATGCTTTTGCATATGCTCGGGCTGGTTGTTGTAGTGTTATTGAAGAAATGAATATGACTTCACATATTTTAATTTCAGAAATTGATAGATTGATAAACGACAAGAACTTAGAACAGCATATGAAAGACAGTACTAAGAATTTTTATAAACCAGATGCAGCAATGAAAATTGCTCGAGAAATTGTGAACATCGCTTTATCTCACGAGAAATAAATGGTAAAATGGCTATATGCCAGAAGAAATAGAAGGAAAAGTAGTTACTAGATTTGCTCCAAGCCCCACAGGTTTTATGCATGTAGGTAATGTTCGTGCGGCTTTGTATGCTTGGCTTTGGACCAAAAAAAATAAAGGTACTTTTATTTTGCGTATTGAAGATACAGATAAAGAGCGTGAAGTAGAGGGATCTATAGAGCACATCATGACTTCTTTAAAATGGCTCGGGTTAGATTGGGATGAAGGTCCAACAGTAGAAGGTCCTCATGCACCATATTTACAATCAGAGAGATTAGATATCTATAAACAATACGCTCAAAAGTTAATTGAAAAAGGTCTGGCATATCCTGATCCGTACACAGAAGAAGAAGTCGAAGCATTTAGAAAAAAAGCTGAAGAAGAAAAAAGACCGTTTTTGTATCGAGAACACAGACCAGAAACATTTGGAGTGTGGGACGGTACAAAACCACTTCGTTTTAAAATCCCTGAAGTAAAAAGTTATCATTGGCACGATATCGTATTTGGTGATTTATCTGCAGGGCCTGAGGCACTGGATGATTTTATTATGATTAAAAGTGATGGTTACCCAACCTACAACTTTGCTCATATTGTAGATGATACTGAAATGGGTATTACGTTGGTCATGCGTGGGCAAGAATACATATCGTCTACTCCAAAATTTTTAGCTGTATATGAAGCACTGGGTTTGACTCCACCTACATATGCGTGTTTGCCGCACGTACTTGCTCCAGGTGGACAGAAGAAGCTTGGTAAACGTGATGGAGCCAAAGATGTACTTGATTATAGAAAAGAAGGATATTTACCCGAAGCAATTATTAATTTCTTGGCATTTTTAGGGTGGAACCCAGGTGGTGAAAAGGAAATTTTTACTCGAGAAGAACTGATAAAGGTTTTTGATATTAGCAGAATTCAAAACTCAGGTGCCCAAATGAATTTGGAGAAACTTGAATGGATGAATAAAGAGCATATAAAGCTTTTACCTCGAGAAGAAATAGAGAAAAATATTTTAGCGTGGCTGCCTGATGATAAAAAGAATCCAAAACTTATTCCAGTAATAGTAGACAGGATTTCAAAATGGAGCGATGTTCAAACTATGGCTCAGGCAGGGGAGTTAGACTTGTTTTTTAAGATGCCAGAGTACGATAAGACAAAACTGCTTTTCAAAAATGTACCTCAAGAAAAAATCGTAGAAAATTTACAAAAAGCTATTTCTGAATTAGAAAAAATAGAAGAAAAAGACTTTGTTTTAGAAAACATTAAAAACTCACTTATGTCAATAGCTCTCACTTTGGAAAGTAGGGGAGAACTGTTGCATCCTGTGCGGTACGCCTTATCTGGTCAGGATAAGTCTCCAGATCCTTTTATTATCTCAAGTATTTTAGGAAAAAATGAAACTATTCAAAGACTACAAAAAGCAATATCGTAATATATTACTTTTTGTAGTGATGCTTTTTGTGCTTCCATTTTTATTTTCTTATGCGCAAACTGCCTTAGAAATCCAAAATAAAATTAGTGAAAAAAATTCTGATATAGAAAGAATTGAACAAGAAATAAAAAAGTATCAACAAGAACTCTCTGGTATAAGTAAACAAAAGTCTACGCTTAGTTCTCTTATAAAAGAGCTTGATTTAACTCGTAAAAAACTTGTGGCGGATATTTCTTTGACTGAGAAAAAAATAGACAGAACAAACCTCAGTATTCAAAGTTTAAGTTCTGATATAAACAACAAAGAGTCTTCAATCTCCAATAATCAACGAGCGTTAATTATTGATGTAAAAAGTATGTATGAGCTTGAGGAGTCTGATTTAACGGAGATGCTATTAAAGAGAGATAATCTCACGGATATATGGCAAGACGTCGATCATATGGCCACCATTCGTGAAGCTATTATCTCTAAAATAATCACTTTAAGAAAAGTTAAAGGGGACTTGGAGGTCAAAAGAACTGATACAGTATCGGCGAAAAATGAACTTATAGCACTCCGCTTGAAACTTGCTGACCAAAAGAAAATAGTTGAACAAAACACAGCTGAGAAAAATAAACTGTTAAAAGAAACAAAAAACAATGAGTCTGCATATCAGAAACTTGTAAAAGATCAAACAGCAAAGAAAAATGCTCTTGAGCAAGAACTACGTAGTTATGAATCTCAGTTAAAATTTATTTTAGACCCTTCGACTTTACCAAATGCTGGAGTGTTGTCTTGGCCACTTGATGATGTGTATGTGACTCAACTCTTTGGTAAAACAGTCGCAGCAAAACGTCTGTATGCTTCAGGGAGCCATAGTGGTGTGGACTTTAGAGCCTCTGTGGGTACACCAGTCAAAGCCATGGCTGATGGTACAGTCCTCGGTGTTGGAGATACTGACGCTACTTGTCCAGGTGCTTCATTTGGTAAATGGGTATTTATCGAATACGATGACGGGCTCTCTAGTACCTTTGGCCATTTATCTCTAGCTAAGGCTTATGTCGGTCAAAAGGTTACCAGAGGTGAGGTCGTAGGATATTCAGGAAGCACTGGGCACGTCACAGGGCCTCATTTACACGTCACGGTGTATGCAAGTAGCTCGGCAAAGGTTCAGACCCTACCAAGTAAGTCTTGTGCAGGTAAAACCTTGACTCAGCCTATAGCAGCGACGAATGCGTACCTAGACCCAATGTTTTACTTGCCGCCTTACAATAAATAAAATTTGTGGTAAAATCTTACATATGAATAATAAATTAAAAAATAAACAAGGAGGATTTCTTGAGCTCATTGTAGTACTCATAATAACTTTTTTGATTATGAGATATTACGGAATTACATTCACAGGTATCTTTAATTGGGTAAGAGACCTATTTTTAAGCGTTTGGTAAAATCCTTTTATTTATAGCTTTTCTTGTATTAGTAACATACTAAAACATATATTGTGCGACACGATATGTACATAAAGAATGCAATAAAAAACACCTTCCCTTTAATGCTGGCTGAGGTGTTTTTTATTTAGAAATTTATTTATTTTATCTTTGTAAGAATTTAATATCAGAGTCGTCATCATATGTGTAGTTGTACTGAATTACTTGAATATACTTTTAATATTGATTGAAATGGATACTGATACACTAAAAATACGCCCCTATTGCTGTGGCGATTTTTAGTTTTTATATGGAATATAACTCCCCTTTTATTTTTTCTAATTTTTCTATAATTTCTGGATCTGTAATTTTTGTAAATCTTTTAAAAGTTATTCCATCTTTTGTCACGTCGCCCATCCACATCTCAAGTGGTCGAAGGTCAAAAAGTTTACCATTTTTATAAACAAAAGCTTCAGGATATAGGGGTCGATATACCACCATACTTGCATCCTCAGGTCTGCAGTCGTCTTCGGTGTGAAGTCCGACTCCGACCACTTCGTAAGCGTAGTCTGTAATTCCCTTTGCGTCGTCGTGTTTGTAATGATAATAAAATCCTTTCTCTGGAACTTTTTCTGGTACTTTCATATTTTTATTTAATTAATTTTTATAATTTCTGACATGAAGTTGATAAAGAGTACCCAGCTTTCTCTGCTTGTTCACTGGTATCAAAATAGATTCTATTTTGTGTCTTAATACTTTTTCCTGCTGAACAACCTGTAGGATAGTACTTCTTCCCTCTTTTAGATGCAAAAAATTGCTTCATGCTTGCAAGTGATACTTGAGTGCTAAGTTCTGGATTTTCTGCTAAAAATTCTGCTGGAGTTCGGGTATTCTCTTCACTCGCAGAGCTTGTATTTAAGCCTAAAACACTGTTTTCTGACGCTTTTAAAGCGTTTGCACTCTGAGCCTCGTATTGAATACGAATACCCTTATTTTCGTCATTTTTAGACAATCTACCTAGTCCAAAGGAGGCTAGTCCCACTAAAAGGACTATCAAAACGATAAATACATCTTTCCCCTGCTCACTTTCGATAAAACGCTTGATTTTTTCCATTATATTGTATATAATCCTCTTACGTTTAAATTCGTATCAATTTATAGATAAATTTTAACATTAAATAAGACTAAAACAATATGGCACATAGAAAAGCCGGCGGAACCGCCAAAAACTTAAGAGACTCAAATCCAAAGTACCTTGGTACTAAGCTCACTCATGGACAAGATGCTCAACCTGGATCAGTCATCATCAGACAAAGAGGAACAAAGATCTTAGCTGGTGCAAACGTTGGTATGGGTAAGGATCACACTCTCTATGCGTTAAAATCTGGAAAGGTTGCATTCAGCTCAAAACGAAAAACTTCTTTCAATGGTAAGACCATGGTAAAGAAAGTAGTAAACGTAAAATAAAAATTCTAAATAAAAAATCCCTCAATAACTGAGGGATTTTTTATTGTTGAGTCTTATTGTGTAGGCTTCTTTTTTCGCAGTATAAAATATAGAACCATAGAGAGTAGTAATGAATAGTTGATGATCATATAGTATGGATTACCCCAAGATACTCCATGTAAAAATTTCCAATCAGACAGTGGAAAGAATAATGGTGTTGGGTAGAACTCTGCAGTATGAGAAAAGATATCTATGAGTATATGGAGTGCCCAGCCAAGAAGTTCTAATCTTGGTCGTTTGAAGTAAATCCATGTAAGTATAAAAATAGTGAGAAATATAACCAAGCTATGACTGTACTGATAGAGTGTTGGTGCAAGCTCAAACGCAGATCCTACGGCTCCAGAACTCGCAACACTATGTGGCCCTCTGAATTGAGTAAGGTTGACCCCTTGAAAAATAACCCCATAAAATAAAGCTATAAAGGGTATCGTAAAAGCAAAAAAGTCCGGAAAAACTCCCCAGAAAGCAGTCCAGCTTGGAGAAATTTTTGGTTTAGATTCTACTTCAAACTTATCATTTAATTTTTTAGCTCCGGCTCCTGCCCAGAGTGCGTGTGCGAATATATCCATATTGCTACAGAGCTTTTACTATTAGCGTAAAAGATGATTTCTTGCCTTTTATTTCTACTGGAATTATGAATTCCCCCACCTCTTTTATTGGTTTTTCTAAGGTTATGAATTCTTCACTTATTTCAGCATGATGCTCTGCCTGCATGGCTTCAAGAATTTCTTTTTTGTGAATTGCCTTAAAGAGACTTCCCTTTTCGTTTGCTTTACCTGTAATACTGACTACTTTGCCTTTGATTGCTTCTAAATTCTTGTTTAATAGTTCTTCTTGGACTTGTCTCTCTACAACAATTTCTTTCTTTTTAATTTCAAGTTCCTTTTCGGCTTGTACTGTAGCAAGAACTGCTAATTTATTAGGAAAAAGAAAATTCAAGGCATAGCCGTCGTTCACATTCTTCATTTCATGTTTTCGTCCTACTCGAGGTACGTCTTTTATAAATATAACTTTCATACTGGTATCTTACTGCCAATTCATTAATAATTCAATAGCTTTATCTTGCTGAGGATCTTTCTTTGCTTCTGCGTCCTTTCTTGTAAAAGGAACCACATAATCTGGAGTCAATCCTTTCTCTGAGATAGATTGTCCTTTGGGAGTAAGCCATTTTGCAACGGTTATCTTAAGAATAGTATCAGGAGTAATATCAACTACTTCTTGTACTGTTCCTTTACCAAAACTTTGTTCTCCGACAAGTTTCGCACGATTGTAGTCCTGCATTGCTCCTGCGAGAATTTCAGATGCACTTGCTGAACCACCATCTATTAAAATTACAAATCTCAAAGAGTCATTGAATACGTTATATCCAGCACTCCTGTATTTACTCTCCTTTGTGTTGTTTCCATAGTCTTCTATGACAACAGTCTTACCACTTGGCAAGAACCAAGAGGCCATATCAACGGCTGCATCAAGATATCCTCCTGGATTACCCCGCAGATCAAGCAAGAGTTTGTCGCTTTTTGATTCTGCAAATTTTCTAATTGCTCCACGGAAAAGCTCAGCTGAATTTGCTGAGAAGCTGTAAAGCTTAATAACAAAAATACCATCACTTCTTAATTCAGTATCGAGGGTAGGTACATTAATGACATCTCTTACAATACTAATTTCTTTTGGTTCGGTATCCCCTTCACGGAATATAGTTAATTTTACAGTAGTACCTTTTTCACCACGGATTAATTTAATTGCCTTCTCTATGGACATATCTTCTGTGGTTGTGCCATCAATTTTTAGAATTTTATCTCCAGACTTCATGCCTGCTTTATAGGCTGGTGTATCTTTAAGTGGAGCAATGACCGTTAAAATTTTTTCTTTAATTCCGACTTCCATTCCTGCACCAGTAAAATTTCCAGCTATATCATCTTCAAAGAGTTGTTTCTCGTCTGGTTTAAAGAAAACGCTATAAGGATCATTTAGAGAATTTACGAGGCCTGAAATGGCTCCGTATAGTTTATCTTGATCACTAACATTCTTCGCACTAGGATTTTTTTCGTTGATAGTGTTCCAGACTTTCCAGAATGTACTGAAATCGGCGTCTGTGTGAGATGCACTTTCTCCTCCAGGTAATGCTGGAGTGCTGTCTATGATATTTTCTTTATTTTTTCCAAAGTAAAATCCAGCCCCAAAAAATACAACCAACAAGACAACGATAGCTACATTTTTTTTAATTGTTGTTGTGAAATCTTTTTGATTCATATTTATAAACTTAAAATTGCTCAGGTTCTTGTGCAAACTGCTCGTTTACCTCAGGTCTAACCTTCCTTATTTCTTTTATTTTTGGAGGCATGCTTTCTGAAAAATTGTCGTATTTTCTTGCAGGGTGTGTTTTTTTAAATCTTGTTTCTTTGTATACTACAAAACTTATATATACAATAAAAAGACCAGTAATACTGAATAAAATACTTTTCAATCCATATGGAAATCCTAAATAAGGAAGAATCGCTACCCAAATACCTATAATTAAAAGTAATCTTGCTTTTAGCATTTAGACATTATACTAGAGAAGCAACCTAATTTGCAATGAAGGTGCTATTTGTATTATCTAAAGGCAGTTCTATTTTTAAATCAAAAACTTGTATATTAAAGAATAGTAAGATTACGATGGCACCCATTAACGCAAGTCCTCTTACCATTATGATTGGATGTTGTATTTCAGATTTAATAAAGAAAGTAATCAACAGGACTAACGTAAGAATAAGAGCAATAAATCCATACACATAAGCAACAGATTTTCTTGGAGTTGTTGCTGCGTCTTGGAAGAACAGTTTTGTATCAGAAGTTTTTTGCACTTCTATCTTTTTTATTGGAGTAGCAGGTATCACCTCTGTTTTGGCTACTTTCTTTGTATTCTTTAAGACTGGTGCTTCTTCTCCCAAAACTTTATTTTCTGAAGGTGTTACTACTGTTGGTGGAGTTTGTTTTACAACTGTCGGTGCATTCACTACTGGAGTAGATTTTGGTTCTTCGGTTTTTTTCGTCACTATCGCTGGAGCAGGCCTTGGTGTTCCAAAGAACTGGACGACGAAAACGGTATTTCTTCCTTCGTACATACCACTTGCTACCGCTATACCTATCTCCGTGTAATCTTTCTTTACTATGTTTGCTCTATGGCTTGGAGAATTCATCCAAGCTTGGGCTACTTCGTCAGATTCAAAGAAGTTTACTGCAAGGTTTTCTCCTGCATAGCTATATTTGTAGCCTACTTGTTCAAGCCAATACCAAGGAGTTTTACCGTCTGGGGTATTGTGTGAGAAATATCCACGAGCGGCCATATCATTTGCTTTGAGTTGAGCCGCTTGTGTCAGTAAATTATTTTCTTTTAAGTCAGGCAGGCTATTGCTCTCTCTCTGGTTGTTGGTCAGGCTCGTTAGCACTCCAGGTAACACTGAGGCTAAAAATTTTGTCTTGTCAAATACAATAAATACTTGAGCCAGAAAAGCGAGTTCTACAATAATAATAATCAAGAAAAAAACGAGCATGGATTCATGCCGGAGTAAATGAGGCTTGTATTCGTTGCCCTTGTGTGGGACAAAATGATTTTTTATATGTCTAAAAAACCTATTCATATATGTTGTATATTATATAACAAATAAAATACACCGTCAATAAACGGTGTATTTTAGATTCAGCTATATTCCGTAAGCTGTTAAGGAAGCTGAGGAATAGGAAGATTTAAATCAGCGCACTTAATGAGATTTATCTTTCTTTTTGTTGTCTTGTATACATTTCCTGTTCCCTTCTCGCTCTTGAGTCCAAAAGGTTTCCAAGGGATAAGCACTTCGTCTAAGTATTTTACCTGGAAAGCTTTAACTGCATCACGAGTAGTCTTGCCATACACTCCGTCCACAGTAAGTGTGAGTCCTAGATGTTCATTTAAGAAAGATTGTAACAACTTAACTTGCTCTGGATTATTTTTTCTTCCAAAGAATAAATAGTCATTTAAGTAGATAGTGCTACACATTGTTGTACTTGCACCAAGGACCTGTCCCGCTTCTTTCTTTTCTTCTACAGGGGCTTCAGTAGACGCACCAAGTACTTGAGGAGTACCGCTACCTAATCCACTACTTCCTGAACCTGGAGTAGGTATTACATAATCATAATTTATGAAAGTACATATTTTTGTTTCACCTGCTGCAATGACCACATTAGAACAACCTTCGTTTGAAATTTGATAGTATCCATCTGCTAGGTTTTCAGTGATTGTGTATGTACCTGGTTGTACGGTCACTGTATTTTGTCCTGTAAGAGAATTTTCATCTTCGTCAGTATCCAAGAATGGAGTTGAACCTTCTTGGCCAGTTACAGTGAATGAAAAATCTGTTGCATTTTTTGTTCCTCCTTCATCATTTACAACAACTTTCCTTACAATAATAGTAGCGACTTCTTGTGCAATGACATCATCACAATCTTCATTTACAACAATAATATATTGATCTGTAGTGAAGTTGGTAAGTACAGGTGCTACGGAAGAAGTTTCCATAAGTAAAGCTGAATTTAATGAACCACCTGATTTATAACCAACAAGTCTGTATGTGTTCGGCATGCATTGTGCACCAACAGGTAGAACGTAGGCAACATCGTTTTCTTCAACAGAAGTTCTTTCGTATGTGGTGTATGAAACAACAGGAGCAGTCATGGCTGTAGTGTCAGCAGCGTATTTGAGAGTTTCTTGACCATGATAATTTCCTAAAACATAATTTCCTGTACCCTCTCCTCCTAGATTACTTGCATTCCAAGAAGCTGTCATAGGGAAAGGAGTGATACTAGATTCATTTGAAACTTGAGATAAAGATTCTACTCCTTTGAGGTATTTTAGAACATGAACCTTTACTTGGGTTGGTTCCGGAGTTACACATTCATTTTGGTGAATTGTAAGTTTGTAGAGTAATCCAGCTGGGTTTACTCCGGTGTAACCTTCAGGTTTTGATTGATTAGTAACTGTAAATGTAATTATATTTGTTCCACTTACTAATATTGAAGCTGGGACTGTCCAACTATCTACACTTGTAAAGTTATCTGAATCTGTTCCTGAGGTAAGTGTGTCTAGAGTAGTTCCATTTACTACTACAGTATAAGTATTATCAGCTGCAACTTCTAAAGTTGAATCAAGCGGTGTGCCTGTTATTGTGAAATTTTTACTAAATACTTTTGTTCCAATTGATGCAGACAAAACATTGTCTCCATCTAATGCTGAGGCATCACTCCAGATCCAAGTAGCTCCTTCGATTGATACGTATGCTGGGTGAGGTTCTATCGCTAGAGCATCGTGTTCATCTACCTGTGTCATTGTATTACTAACTACAGTTGTAGTAGCGTCTTCGGCACACATAGGTTCTGGAGTATTGTCGATTGTTATTTTCCATGGAGTAGTCCAACTACTTGAATTCATGGCAGAATCAAGAGCTTTTACGTGCCAGTAATATACACCTTCAGGTGTTCCTGGAGTTGGTATTTCTGAAGTTGAAAGAGGAACAGAAGTATATACAGGAGTTGTAAATGAACCATCTATATTAGTATCCATTCCATTTGAGGCTTGATATATATAAGAAATAGGTAAAGCCCAATTTACAACATCACTCCAGTCAATTAAAGTTTGTTCTGCGGTAGTTCGTGTACTATTGTCTGCTGGAGAAACATGTACCGGTAATGGAACACAAGTTCTATTCCAAACAATTATAAATTTATCACTTGTTAAGTCTGTGAAAGCAGGTACAGTAAGACTTTTTGTTCCAGCAACAGCTTCTTCTAAAGTATTACCAATGCTGTATCCAGATAAAACATAAGGAGATTCTGTAGTACAACTTGTTGCCACATCTTCGTACGTACTGTAGTCTGCACCAGTGGTCATATCTGATGTTGTTGCTTGATAAGGATTAGGGTTATTAAAACCAGTAGAGCTGAGAGTGTAATTACCAGAACCTGTACCAATATTTTCAGCACTCCAAGAAGCTACCATAGGGAAAGAAGCGTTACTGGTGTTTTCCGCAGTTGCTGGGATGTCGTTTATATATTTAGCAATTGTAACTTTTACAAAAGCAGGTAGTGGTGCTGGTTCAAAATCGTATGTGGTAATGAGACTGTCTGTGTTGACAATAACATTGTCAAAATACCCATCAAGACCTAG
This sequence comes from Candidatus Nomurabacteria bacterium, assembly GCA_052035405.1. GTDB lineage: Bacteria > Patescibacteriota > Minisyncoccia > Phycocordibacterales > UBA9973 > UBA9973. The sequence goes on from JBPOHQ010000004.1 coordinate 34,051, forward strand.
GTCGCTTGCAGATGTATCTCCTAAGTTCAATGCAAATGCACGAATGTTTGATCCTGCACTTAATGTATTCATGTCAGCTGGAACAGAAGGACATGTAAATGGTGAAGCATTTCCACCAGCTCGAGTAGTTACTGGATATGACATGGTTGGATCAAAGGTAACTGTAGTAAAGCCACCAGTTGAACCTATTGTTGGAACAATATTGTATCGACAGTCGTAATATTTTAAATCGTCAGATACCCCAAAGTTCGCGTATACATTCATATAAAACTGTTCTTCTTCTGTGTCTACACCTCCAGCACCAATTTTAAAATCATAAGAAATAGAATTGATATCTGAGATAGGAGTATTTAAGAAATTTTCTGCAACCATTTTATCAGAAGGATTTGAGCCGATAGGTAAAACGTTCAAGCTACCAGTTCCAATACTTGCTGCATTAGTATTAAAAGTAAAAGGAGTTGAAGTTGAAAGATCTCGATTAAACATCCAGCCAGGTTGATTCTCTCCAGCTGCGGTATTGCCTGTAACTACTACTGTTGTAGTAGGAGTAGGAAGTGTGTATGTAACAACTGCTTCAATAGCACCTACGCGAACAATATTACCCGTGCCAATTTTTAAGACTCCTATTTCTAAAGTGGTTGTACCAGATTTTACGGTGTCAGCAACATTGATAGTTTGGGTTTTAGCTGAACTGCATGTCGTAAGAGGAATTACTGGTAAGTTAGTAGATGTTAAGTTGACTCCGTTATCAGTATTTACTCCGTTTAAACGAGTAAAAGTTCTGTAAGTACCACCGTTGTTAAACACTCCACTTCGATCATGAGTAGTTACATCGACTGATGTAATAGTACTACCGTCTGGGATAGAAGATAAGTCTAAAGTAAAAGATTGTCGGGTATTCCCTACTCCACTGATTACAGAATCAGTGGCACTGCAATTAAAATTGCTTGTTTCATCTACATCTACTTTTGAACCAGTCCAAGCTGTGTATGTTCCATTTGCTATAACATTCAATGTGCTTGTTGTAGCAGCTGATGCTCGACTTGGAGTAAAAGAAAACATTCCAAAAACCATTACAAAAACCAAAAAGCCAGAGAGATATTTCTTCATAAAAAATTCAACTAAATAATTTAATACTTACTAATAATAAATAATACAAAAACTCAAAAAACTCCGTAATTACCTTTACAGTAGCATACTTAGAGATATAGTCAATAAAAACTAGGGATAGCTAAATCTGTGTTTTTTGTCTTATCTAACCTCTAAAATATCAGTTATTGGAGTTGTAGGAAGTTGGATTTCTGGGGTCTCTCTGACGGGTGGAAGCTCCACTTTTTCTGCTTCCTTCTTATCTCTTTTTGGTAAGTCAAAATATTCTGGAGTCTCCCAATACATCCAGTCAAAAAGCCCTCGCATGATAGTAGACGCTCCGACAGTACCCACAGCAGGTCCTGCTTCCATAAGGACAATAAAAGCATATTTAGGGTTTTCGTATGGGAAAAATCCTATTACCCAAGAGTTTACTTTATTTTTATTTACTCCAAGCTGAGCAGTACCTGTTTTTGCTGCAGCTTTGACGTAAGGTACGTCTATAGCTTTAGCAGTACCTTCTGTTACTGTCATTCGCATACCTTCACGTATAATCTGGAAATCTTCTTTTTTAAAATCAAGTTGTGATATTTGTTTCTCCTTTTCAGTATCATTAATGAGGAAGTGAGGAGTTCGAAGTACGCCGTCATTTGCAAGTGCCGCTGTAGCTCGAACCATCTCAAGTGGAGTCACCTGAAAACCATACTGTCCGATAGCAGTATGATACGTATCTCCAATACGCCATGGATCGCCTTTAAAGTTTTTGAGCTTCCATTCAGGATTTGGAATATTTCCAGATCGTTCATCAGGAATGTCTACACCTGTCTTTTGTCCGATACCAAACAGTCGTGAATATTTTTCAATATTCGAGATACCCAAACCTGTTTGTCCTTCAAAACCTCCTCCAATAGTATAAAAGTACACGTCAGAAGAGACCGCAATAGCTTCACGCATATCTGTCCAACCATGAGCCTTCCAGTCCTTAAAGATTGTAGGTTTTGTTTTGTCGTAAGGGTTTGGTATAGAGATAGATCCAGTTGAGAGGATTTGCTTGTTTGGACTGATGATACCTTCTTTTAATGCACCCAGAGCTAGAAATGGCTTGATAATAGAACCTGGAGTATATAATCCAGAAATTGTTTTATCTAAGAAAACTTTTCTCTTGTCAGTAAGGTATTCATTTATTTTTGGTGTGTCTTTACCTTTGGATAGTACTTCAGAACTATATTCTGGATAACTGGTCGAAGTAAGAATTTCTCCATTTCGTACGTCCATGATGATTCCTGCCCCACCTTGAAAATTATTCTTATGTGATGCTTCTTCTATGAGAGAATAGAGTTTTTTTTGAATTCTCGCATCAATGGTTGTATGTAAATCCGTACCTCGTTTTGGTATATTTACAATATTTTCAGAATGTAAGTTACCTCGAGCATCTGTCTCGACTACTTTTGCACCATTCTCCCCTTTCATAAGGTCTCCGTATTGTTTTTCTAACCCATCTTTACCTATAAACTCTGTTTGCCAATACTTACCAGTACTATCTGTGCTTGGTGAACTAACGTAGCCTAGTACATGAGAAAATCCAGGAGCAAGGTAGGCTCGGTCTATAATGGTACTTTTTTGTTCGAGAGGATCTACGGGTTCTGTTGCGAGTGCGAGCAATGATTCGTTTGGCAGAGTCTCTTCTTTTTTATTCCAAGCTAATTCTTGCCCGTTTCTATCATAGATAATACCTCTGTCGGCAAAGATAATAACTTTTGTGAGTGTGTTATCTTCGCTTCTTTTATAAAAGGCTTCGCCTTTTTTTATTTGTAAATATGTTAACCTTGTTCCAAACAAAAAAGTCATTAGGAAAAATGATAAGCCTAAAACAAGGACAGTTTTTTTTGAGATTGGTTTTTCTATGCGTCCTTCAAATTGTTGACGGTCGAAGTTCTGAAGATTCTTTGAATCAAGAAATATCTCATCTGGTTCAACGAAGAAATTTGAATTCTTTATTTTATTTTTTCTAAAAAAATATCTTATCATGCTGTATGAAAGTCTAATTTCTTTTTCAAGAATTGAATAAGTAAAAATGTAAGTAAACAAACAAAACTGACTACAAATACTTCATTAAAGAATTTTGTTTCTATGCTTCCATAAAGTGCCTCTTGCATAGTGATGAGGACTACTCCTTCGACAAAAAAGGAAAAATACACCATACACAGAACACAGAGAACTGCAGAAAACCAAAATGGCATAAAGAGTAATGAAAGTAAAAGGATTATTGAAGCAAAAATTCGTAGCAGCATATCCTTATCTTAACCTCCTTTGCTTGAAATTACAAAAATTTGTTCCAGAGAAATCTTAGTAAGAGAAAAAGAACAAAGATACCAAGTCCATAAAATAACAGTTTGCTTGCTAAAATATAAGCAAATATAGTGTAAAAGAACATCTCTACGTAGATTAACGGCTTAGAGCTGCTGCTCTCTTCTGTGGTTTTTACTCCTGTTGTATTGCTTTTAACATCTGTACTTTTAGTGCTTTCTCTGTCTAATGCTGCGAGCTCTTCTTTTGCTGTATCTCTCTTGATCTCTGTTTTTATAGTTAATTCCTCTCGAAAGTTTTCTATAGCATTTGCAGTATTCACGACAGGTGTCGCGATGGCTTCAGGCGTGTTTTCTAGAATACTCTGTTGTATTTTACTTATCTGACTGTTTGCTTGGGTTACCCCCTCTTTGACTGTATCTTTTGCTTCGTCTATCACCTTTTTCTTTGTTTGAATAATACTTTTTTCAGACTGACTTTCCTCTAAAGATGCTACTTCGTATTTGCCGTTTGGTAGTAAAAATTTAGCATCTTCTATCTTTGCAAAAATTTCATGATTCCCAAAAGTCACTGTCCAGTCTACAGAAACATACTGAGCTTCTTTTGGTTTTACTGTAAAACTTTTTTTGCCTAATAAAAGTGTGTTGTCATAAAAAAGAACTGTTCCAGAAAATGTTTTTACATCAGGATTAAATATGAGAGTATATACTTTTATTACATCGTCTTCTTCGAATGGTTCTTTCGAAAACCAAATTGGTGCTTTTATAAAACCAGGACTAGCTGCAGTAGCGTAAAATCTTGATGGTAAGCCCAAACCAATCAATAAGAGCAGGATAAAAAAACTATACTTATATTTCATAATTGAAATTATACAATATATTTACTATCTTCTCTACATCTTTAAACCTTCCATCAATTGATGATCCTAATACTGTCACTGCGATAAAATGATTTCTTCTGTCTTTAAAGATTACACTTAAGTTACCCCCAGCGAGTTTTGTAAAACCTGTTTTTGAGAAAATAATATTTGGAATTTTTTCCAGTGAAGTATTTCTGTTAAAAACTAAATATTTCTTGCCTGATTCAGAGACAAACTCTGCTTCTTTTTTTGTAGTTACGTTAAAAATATCGGGGTATGCAAGTACTGCGTACAGAGACATTGTATTAGCATCTTCTGCTGTTCCATATGAACCAGGATTATATAAATCTATATCAAGCCCTGTGGAATTATAAAAATTTGTATTTTTCATGCCTATTTTATGTGCTTTTTCGTTCATACTTTTTAAAAAATTCGGTTTCGGTTCCAACAGTGTATAAGCACCTTCATTAGAGGAAGATAATATGGTATACCGAGCAAGACTTTGCACTTCCCATCTATCACCCACTGAGAGAATTCCTCCACCTTCTTGTTTAGATGACTCTGGTGAAATTATTTTATAATCTTCTCTGTTGATTTTACTTAGTGTGGTAAGTACGGTCATCGTCTTGCCAAGAGAAGCAAAAGGCATGAGTACGGACTCATTTTTGCCATATAATTTTTTATTTTTTGTACTGTCAAAAACAGAGATAGCTTTAGCTTCAAATGGAGTTTTATTTAGTTCTTCGACTAATAAAGCTTCTCTTAGCTCTTCTTTTTGTGCTTTTTGTTGAAAGTTTTTTTCTTGAATCATTCCGTAATAACAAAAAATTGCAAGCACAATAAGACTAAAAATAAGTGTATTTTCGTATTTCTTCATGTTTATTTATTAGTAATATTTGCTTTTTCCTGATTTTCCTGAGTTGTATACACGTCTTCTTTTAAACTGTTTAAGTCTCTCTGAGTTTCTAAATACATAGGCAACTCAGCGATAGTTGATAACCCTAAGTAAGCTAATAAGTCAAAAGTAGCTTTATACAGATACTTTCTTGAATCTTTTGGGTCAGGTATTTTCTCTATGAGACCCCTAACTGATAAAGCTCTCAATGTAAAACTAGAATTTACTCCACGTATGTAGTCTATATCTTGACGACTTGCTCCGTTTTTATACAAAATAATAGACAATGTTTCTAAACTCGCCTTACTGAGGTCCTTATTTAATTCTTCTTTTTGTAAGGTTTCTATCATTTCGCCAAATTGCGGTGCGGTTGCGAGCATGACCTCGTCTTCCTTTTGGACTAAAATAATTCCTCTGTTTTCATATTTTTGTTTAAGCAATATCAAACCTTCTCCTATCTCTTCTGTTGAGACTTTTAAAATCTCACTCAATTTTCTGATTGATGTTGCTTCGTTTCTAAAAAAAAGTATCGCCTCGATGGCTTGGTCTAATTGCATAAATTATTCTTCGTTTAAAATTATTTCTGTACCTATATCTTCTCGCTTGTTTATAATTATATCTTCAAAATTATTTTCTTGTATCACATGTACAACCCCCACTCTGACTAATTCAAGCATTGCGAGAAAGCTCACAATCACAGTGACTTTTTCTTCTTTTGTGACACCAATTCCAGCAAACTCTTTAAAGTTCATGTTTAAGGATTTGTGAATCCTGTCTGTTAGTCTATCTATCATCTCCTCTATGCTAACCACTTTTTTAACTTCTACCTCAGGCAAGAAAACTTTTTTAGGTATTTTGTTAATGAGCTCTTGCGCTAGCACCATCATATTCTGAGCGGTAATTCTCTCGTCTGGTAAAAAAACCAAAACAGAATTTTTTGACTCCATTGCCGGAAAAATAATATTTTTACCAAAAGTAGTTTTAATATGTACTGCTAATTCTGAGTATAGTTTATAGAGCTTTAATCTGTCCTCTAGGTTTTTTATATCTTTCTCTTCTTCTTCGAGTAATGTAAGTCCTGGTAATAGAGATTTTGATTTTATTAAAATAAGAGTTGAAGCAATACTAATAAAACTTGCTATTTCGTCTCGAGGCATGTCTTCTATGGAATTTACATAGGCGATGTAGTCTTCAGTAACGCTTGCCAAGGACACGTCATTGATGAAAAGTTTCCTTTCTTCGATGAGTCTTAGCAAAAGACCAAAAGGACCCTCAAATACAGGAGTTTTTACTTTATAGGTGCCTTCTAAAATTTCATTTTCCACTTTTTTATGGTACCATTTCTGCATGCAAAATAAAAGACAAAGCAATACAAAAGCAAAGAACGTCAGACTTTCAAAAGATGTAATTCCGACAGAATATGACATAACCCTTCGTCCAGATTTAGAGAATTTTACATTTGAAGGAGTAGAGACTGTTAGTATTTCTATAACTAAAAAAACGAAAATTCTAACCCTACACTCTAAAGAAATAGATATAGAGACTGCAAGTATTTTAAATAAAAAAGAAAAAATCTTTGCTACTAAAATTTCTTACGACACACACTCAGAAACAGCAACTTTTTTCTTTAAAGATTTTTTATTACCTGGAAAAACGAAACTTACCCTAGTCTTCAAAGGAATTCTAAATGATAAAATGCGTGGATTTTATAAATCCACTTATCAGGTTGATGGTAAGGTTTTTAATATGGCAACTACTCAATTTGAGGCAACTGACGCACGACGTGCATTTCCATGCTTTGACGAACCAGCACAAAAAGCAATATTCCACGTATCACTCATTGTTCCAAAGGGCAAAACAGCAATTTCAAATACATTACCAGTATCTAGTTTGGAACACTCTGACGGATATGAAGTTGTAAAATTCTCCCCTACTCCAAAAATGTCGACCTACCTCCTCGCTTTTATTATTGGTGACTTTGAGTATTTAGAATCAAAAAGTAAAAATGGTGTGCAGGTGCGAGTATTCACTACTCCAGGCAAGAAACATCAAGCAGAATTTGCACTAGCTTGTGCTGTCAAAACTCTAGACTTTTATGAAGAATACTTCGCTATTAAGTATCCTTTACCAGTACTGGATATGATCGCCATACCCGACTTTGCTTCAGGTGCTATGGAGAACTGGGGTGCAATTACCTATAGAGAAAGTGCTTTGCTTGTAGATGAGGAAAAATCTTCTGCGTCAAACAAGCAATGGGTGGCACTTGTGATTGCTCACGAGCTTGCTCATCAGTGGTTTGGAAATCTTGTGACCATGGAATGGTGGACTCATTTATGGCTTAATGAAGGCTTTGCTTCATATATAGAATATCTCGCAGTAGATAAACTTTTCCCTCATTGGGATATTTGGACTCAATTCTCGACTCATGACCTTGGCGTAGCACTACGACTCGACGCACTTCAACACACCCATTCTATAGAAATTCCAGTACATCATCCAGATGAGATTGGTGAGATTTTTGACGAAGTTTCGTATTCAAAAGGTGCTTCGGTTATCCGTATGCTCGGAGACTACTTAGGGGAAGAAAAGTTTCGTGATGGACTCAGATATTATCTGAAGAAACATAGCTATAAGAATACTGAAACAGAACACCTCTGGGAAGCATTTGAAAAAGTATCCCTCGGCCGTAGACCGGCCACGGGCGAGGCAAAAAAACCAACAATTATGCAACTCATGAAAAACTGGACGAGTTTACCTGGATACCCAGTGATTGAAGCAAAAAGTAATAAAAATAAACTAGAACTTTCCCAGAGTAGGTTCTTTGGAAGTCCTATTTCTAAAACAAAATCAAAAGACAAAACTACTTGGTCTGTCCCTGTTTCGATTGGGATGCAAAATAAGACTGATAAAATACTTCTATCATCAAAAAACACAACAGTAACCTTACCTGAGACTTGGATCAAAATAAACATAGGCGAAGCCGGATTTTACAGAACTTCCTATTCTAAAGATTTACTGGAAAAACTTATCTCCCCTGTTTTAAATAAAGAAATATCTGCAAGAGATAGACTTGGCATAGTTCGCGACCTTTTTGCTCTATCTGAAGCAGGGATTATTATTACTAGTGATGTTTTAGAATTTCTTTATGCATATAAAAATGAAGATAATTATAGTGTGTGGCTTGAAATAGCCATGGGTCTCGCTCGAATCGAACAGCTTGTAGCAAAATCTAAAGCAGAAGAAAAATTAGACGCATACATAAGGAAACTATTTACTCCCCTACTAGAAAGACTAACTTGGGAAAAGAAAGATGGAGAACCTCATTCAGATACATTACTACGCTCTTTAGCTATTTCTAGGCTCGGTAGGTCTCTAGATGAAAAAGTTATCCATAAAGCAAAATACCTGGTTGCTTCTATTCAAAAAGGAGAACAAGTAAATCCAGACATACGTGGTGCGTTGTATACTGTCGTTGCAAATAATGGCGGAATAAAAGAATATAATGCTTTTGTAGTTCAATACAAAAAAGAGACTCTTCATGAAGAGAAAAATCGTATTGGTAACGCTCTTGGGGACTTTAAGGACAAAGAGATCCTTTGTTTAACAGCAAACTTTGCATTGTCTTCTGATGTACGCACTCAAGATACGATAAGTATGCTTCACTCTGTTGGTTCCAACCCTTACGGTAGGGATGTTTGGGTCACTTGCATTAAAACTAATTGGAAAACTTTCTTGTCTCGTTATGGTGATGGAGGACATACTCTCGGTAGGCTTGTAAAAGCCATCAGTGCAAGTCCTGAGAAGAAACATTTAACATTCTTCCAAACATTCTTTAAAACCCATGAAGCACCCGGAGCAACTCGAGCAATAGAACAAGTAAAAGAAAGACTTGAGTCAAACATCGCCTGGCTTGCCCGAGATGGAAAAATAATTGACAAAACACTTGCCCGTATGTTAAATTAATCTTAATGAATTTTGATATTACAGTAAACCAAATATCTTTCCGACGACGGAACTCACTTTCTCGTGAGTTCACTTCAGAGTATTTGTAATATCTTCTCTAGACTACAAATTTTCAAAAGTGACCTCATGAAGAGGTCACTTTTTTGTTCACCCGTTCTTCAAAAAAAAAAGAAATATCATGCAAATATTCACATTTAACAATGGCAATCCTGAACTCGAAAGTTATCTATCTTGGTGGATTGCTGCCACCCAAAGAGAACCGCATATGGTATCTCTTGATGAAAGTTTTAGAGTTGACTTATTGCATGCCGTTATTGCAATAGAAGATGGTAGACCCATAGGAGCGGCAGCTATCGTTCCGGCTCGTACAGCATTGCACGAACCAATACAGTTTGGACCTAAAATGGTTGTCGAACTCGGTTCTAACTTTGTTGAGCCAGACTTTAGGAGAAATGGTTTGGCACGTGCTTTTGTAGAAGAAAGGATACGTGTATCACGTGAATACAACTGGTTTCCAGTTAGTGTAACCACAAACCCGGCAGTCCAAAGTTTATTTAGGAATATTGGCGGTAAGCCAATAGACGAAGAAGATTTATTAGAGTTTCAGGATTTAAAGAAAAAGTTATGTATGTGTCAGAATGGTCCAGGTCAATGTAACTTTTGCCCATTTACTAAAAATGCAGCATGGTACTTCCCTTAAACCAAACAGGTTAATTGCCCCAATTAACCTGTTTTTTGTATAATACAAGTCATATGGATAAAAATAAATGGTTTGAAAAATTTGAGAAAGGATACACATTAAAAGGGGCAAAAAAAGGGCCTAGAAGTGTTATATTTGCAGGTATACATGGAAACGAAGTATGTGGAGTAGAAGCTTTTTATAATGTTGTGCCGAACCTTAGTTTAGACGCCGGAGAAGTATATTTTGTATTTGGTAACCCAGAAGCTGTCAAAAAAAACACTAGGTTTACTGAATTTAATATAAATCGAGCTTTCAAAGAAGCTAAATTTTATAATTCTAAAATTAAGAAAACATATGAATACAAGCGTGCTCAGTATTTGAAAAAATTCCTAAATAAAGCTGAAGTGCTTTTAGACATACACTCAACGACCAACCCTGGGAGTAAACCTTTTGTTATTGCTGAGAAAAACTCAAAAAACATCACGCAACACTTTACTAAAAAATTTGTCCGTGAAGTTAGAGGTTTTGGAGATATTGAACCAGGAGCTACTGAAGACTACATGAACTTCAGAAATAAAATTGGTATCACTATTGAATGTGGTCAACATGAAGACACTAAATCCATAGAAATAGCTAAAGATACTTTACTAACTTTCCTAGAAGTAAGAGGTCATACCCTAAATAAGAGGATTAAAGTAAAAAATACTAGACCTGTTTTTAAGGTAGAAAGATTATATCTAACTAAAACAGAAAATTTTACACTGAAAAAGCAATTTATAGATTTTAGTCCAATTAAAAAAGGTACTATCATAGGTGCCGACGGAGAAGAAATTATAAAGTCAGACCGAGATGGTGTTATCGTATTTGCTCATAATTGTAAAGGTACGGGTCAAGAAGCATTTATCTTGGGTAAGCAATTAAAGTAGTTTCTTACAAAATAGCATTTATTTTGGCTGCAACTATATAATCATTTTCTGAGAGTCCAGAAATAGAATGAGTCCATAAAGTAACAAGAACTTTCTTGTAATCATGCAAAAAGATATCTGGATGATGACCCTCCATCTCTGCAATATCCCCTACTCTATTTACAAAGTCGAGTGCTTTGACAAAGTTTTTAAATTCAAATTCCCTTGAGATTTTTTGCGGAAGTCCAACTTCGGCAAGAGTCCAACCTTTCACATCTACCATGTATTCTTCTGCACGCTCACGGTCAAAAGGCTTTATTCCTTTTTTCTCACATGGTACACATTTTTTCTTGGTTAGATCTGCCATACTACTTCGTTAATTTTATACCGAGTTCTTTGAGTTGTTTCTCAGCTACTTCACTTGGGGAATTCATCATAAGGTCTTTACCTTCACCTGTCTTTGGGAAAGCTATGACTTCGCGGATATTAGGTTCATTTTCCATAAGCATCATAAATCTATCAAACCCCCAAGCAATACCACCATGAGGAGGGCATCCGGAGCCGAGAGCTTGTAGCATATGACTAAAGTTCTTCTGTATTCTTTCTGCTGGGTAACCCATTATCTCGAAAACTTTTTTCAAAGCTTCTGGTTCATGATTTCTGATACTTCCTCCACCTATTTCATATCCATTTAGAATAATGTCGTATTGAGTAGTTAAAATATCTCCGATATCTTTTTTGTTCATGAGCATTTCCATGTGTTCATTCTGTGGTCGAGAGAAAGGGTTATGTGTGAAAGTCCACTCACCTTCTGCCTGAGGATTGTCTGATTTATCAGTCCTCTCAAAGAAAGGAAAGTCTACCACCCAACCAAACGCGAGGAGGTCTTTATCTTCTTTATCTTTTCTAAAATCAGGTCGGTCGTTGCCATATTTTTCCATTGCTTCTTTGTACGTAATTCTAGGGAAAGGAATTTCTTGGATTTTTTTATGAGGATATAAAGTTTGCACGATATTTATAAGCAACGCTTCATTTACTGCCATAACGTCTTCTCTCTCAACAAAACTCATTTCCATATCAAGCTGAGTGAACTCTGGTTGTCTATCACCTCGAGTATCTTCATCACGCATACATCGTGCTACTTGGAAATATCTTTCTGCGCCGGAAGCCATTAAGAGCTGCTTGTATTGCTGAGGTGACTGAGGAAGAGCATAAAAAGTACCTTGCCAGATACGTGAAGGAACGATGTAGTCTCGTGCTCCTTCAGGAGTAGACTTAGTAAGTATTGGAGTCTCTACTTCTATAAAATTTTCTTTATCGAGGTAATCACGAACGAATTTTATAACTTTATGTCTGTTGCGAATATTTTTTTGCATTCGAGGACGTCGAAGGTCAAGGTATCGATAAGTAAGTCTGTTTTCCTCACCAACTTCATACCCTTCTGTAGTTACATCAAAGTTTGGAGTCTCTGCTTTATTTAATACTTCTATACCAGTAACTTCGAGCTCTACATCACCATTTACTACACCAGCCTTAATATTCTTCTCAGGACGCTTGTTAACTATACCTGTAACCTTTAAAACCCACTCAGGACGGATTTCTTTAGCTTTCTCTATAGCTTCTACGTGATTAGGTAATGTGACGCATTGTACGAGTCCTGACATATCTCGCATATCAAAGAAAACCATTTTACCTTGGTCACGACGCACATCTACCCAACCTGAAATACTAATCTCTTCCCCTACTTTACTACTCAAATCTTTTATTAAAATTCTAGTCATGTTATTTATCTTGGAGAAAACAAAAATCGCCTCTCCAAACTTATCCCAATTTAACTAACAGTGATAAATTTGCAGGGGCGATCTTTGTCGCGGTGCCACCCTACTTTTGACTCTTTAAAACATTAGCCTCCCCAGTTGTCAGTTGGATCAATGGCTATATACATATAATAACATACTGTTTGTCTTTTACAAGAAGTTGATTTTTAAAAAAATGATACAATGCTAATAATAAAATTTGTTCATTATGGCAAAAGTGATAAAAAAAGGAGTTAAGTTGGATAAAAAATTCCGGCTAACTTCACCGCCGCCGGAAACTCCGATACAACAACCTCCTACACCTCCTCCACCACCGGTGGACCCCAAACAACTAAAACTATTTTAACTCCGCCGGGCAGCAATGCCCGGCATTTTTTATAAACACATTTTTTAAATTTATTACTTAGATAGAATTAAGTAAGAATTTTTTCCAGTTACTAAATATTATTTTATCAACTTCTTCCGTTGAATATATTTTCTCTAGCTCTTTAATTATATTGATGTAATTACTTGTGTCTTTGATCTCTGGTACATATTGAGGCCAAGACATTCCATCAAAATCAGATCCAAACGCAACATGATCAATACCACATATATCAACGGCGTGTTTAATATGAGCCACTACATCATCAAGAGTTGCATCTTCAAATTTTTTATTTAAGAATTCTGGAACAAAAGCAATACCTAATACACCACCTCTTTCAGCAACAGCTTTAAGTTGTTCGTCGTCAAGATTTCTACGGTGAGAATTTAATGCAAGAGTACAAGTATGCGAGTTCATAACTGGACCCTTAAATATTTTTAAAGCATCCCAAAAAAGAGTTTTGTTCATATGTGCGGTATCAAGAATCATGCCAAGCTCGTCCATCTTCTCCAGAAGCCTTCTACCATTTTCAGTCAGTCCATTGTCAGTATCTGTACCTCCTCCAAATTGATTGTCTCTGTTCCAAACAATACCGACCATTCGAAGACCCTTATCATACAGTGACTCAATATTACTTAAAGTTACGTCTATCCCTATAGCATCTTCTACTAACATCACAAGCCCTAAAACATTTTCATTATTCAACACAAAATCCAGGTCAGTTTTAGATTTTATTATCTTTACTTTTCCTTCACTCTTGTGTTCTAAATTGTTGTAAAAATCTAATTGCCTAGAAGTTTCTTCTTGAGCAAATTTCAAGTCTGTAAATATTTTTCCATCATTTAAAGCATAAGGGAAAGAAACACCAAACACTATTTTTACCCCTGAATTTGACAAACGTACGTAGTCTGATTGATTAAGTCTTGGTGCAGACAAAAGATTACTTTGATCAAAAGTATTTTCTACTAAAAAGTCTTTACCAGTTATGTGCATCGAGTTAAAAGAAATATCCTGATGTGCGTCTATTATTTTGTATTTGCTCATATCTTTATATTACTTATATTTATAAAAAAATAAAGGGTACTGCTACTTACTGAGCAATACCCTTTTAGTTATAGGATTAAAAAATAAAACACTTAAGTAACTTTCACCAGATTAGTAATCTCTTCAAAAGTCATGTTCATAAGGGGTTGAACAACCCCTTTAGGAACATGGTCACCATTCAATAAATCAAATTGACTAAAACCTCTGCGTTGCTCCAGTAATTCCCTGAAATTTTTTCTTTCCAGAACAAATCCTGGGTTTACAATTTCTTTACTCCAAAGAAGTAAGCGGGCACGTTCATTTTCCGCTGCCCTAATTTCTTCAACAGAAGAATTATCTGTTAAGCCACTTAAAACAGTTGAAAGTCCACTATTTAACTCTACCCTTTGTTGATGAAGATTAATTAATTTAATTACACTTTCAAACAATTCCTCTTCTGCATTACAAGGAAGAAATTTGAATGTTCCTCCTGGAAGGATTGTATGGCCCATATATTTTGGCAACCATTTAAACTTTCCGCTCTGAAGCAGGGCTTTGTACATGCGATCAAGCACGTCTCTGAGCGGTTGACTTTTAGTGTAGTTAATCATATCTACACCAGACATAGTGTAAGTATCACCAACATCTTGATACTCGAGTGAGGACTGTATTTGCTGCCAATAGCAGACAATCGAATCCAGTAAGATCACCGCCTCTTTGATTGGGAAAAATCCGGTTGCTGGAAGCAAACAGTCATTCCTGATCATTTGTGCATGTTGTCCTTTCATAATCAAGAACTCCTCAACATCACTAACCTTTCCTGGTAAATCTACTCGGGTGACAATTCCTTCCGCAGATATGTGACGGTCAAAAATACCATTGCGTTGATCATATCCCTGTAAAATCCACTGTTCATTTTCTATCAAAATCTGAAAGAAATCATGGACCCAAGGAAAATTGAGTAAATCTGCATCAAGTATTACATTTTCTGGGCCAAGTGCCTGTTTTTTCGCTAAGTGATGTACGCTTGCTAAATTGGTATGTCCTGCAAAATTTTTTGCAGCAATATATCCATTGCTCGTGATTGCCTGTTGGCTTAATCTTAAGTAGGGTGACAAAACAGCATGCTGCTGTACAGCACAATTATGTTTTGAGTAACCTTCTTTAACAATTTCTGGTTCGTCTGCATAATCTACAAGAGATTGATTGCCCATATAGTCACAAATTTTTACCCCCATAAAAGGATAGATATTGTTGGACGGCCAATGGAGGCCCACATGTGGCGTGGCACGGATTTCTATTCCGGCTTTCGTCAGTTGTAAAATTTGGTTAGGAGTTAGTTTATGGGACTGTGCACCCCATGGGTTTTTCCCATCAACCCCAATCAAAAAAAAGTTCTGGGATTGAAGTTTAAGAGTTTCAAAAGTGATTAGTTGAGGATTTTGATTACCCTTAGTTGGGCGCTGTGGGAAAAGAAGTGATAGACGGCTCATATTTATGTTGTTTTATTTTTTAGATGTGAAAGAACAGAAAATCCTTGAAGTGTTCAAGGATTTTTGTTTATTTTCTTCTTAAAACTTTTTTAGAAAAAATCAAACACTAACCCTCGAACTAAATGTAAAATACACCCACACGAATAGCAGGTTAGCAATAATAAACATTGCATTTTCTTTTATATTTATTGTTCGACTTGTGTCTAATTGCATACTTATGTGTAGTATATAAAATAATAAGTTTTAGTCAATACTCACTCCAATTTTATCTTTCACTTCCTTCATCTTTGCCTCAGCTACCTTCTTAGCCTTTTCACCCCCTGCTTTTAGTATTGCTATAGCACTCGGAATATCTTTCTCAAATTCTTTACGTCGTTCACGCATCGGTGCGATGAATTTTTCAAGGTCTTCTACTAGAGCTTCTTTGAGTATTTTATACTTACCTTTATTTGCTTCATATAGTTCCTTTAGTTCACTTTCTGAACGAATGAGTTTGTGTATAGCATATACATTTGTAGGTACATCTCCTCCAGAATCAGTCACGATACCCATAACGCATTTTTTTATCTCTTCATATTCTGCAAAAAGCGGAATAGTGTTTCCGTAACTCTTAGACATCTTTCTGCCATCTGTTCCAGGAACTATAGCTACATCTTTCATTATTTTATGCTCCGGTAATTTGAATGTCTCTCCAAATGCGTTGTTGAATTTAAGTGCAATGTCTCGTGCAATCTCCACATGCTGTTGTTGATCTGCACCGACTGGCACAACTTGAGTATTATAAAGTAGTATATCTGAAGTCATAAGAACTGGATAATTAAAAGTACCAACGTCTATTTCTTTATTTTTTGCTTCAGCATCCTTAAAAGCATGTGCTCGCATAAGATACGGCATGGTTACCAAAGTATCAAAAATCCAAGTAAGCTCAGTATGCTCTGAAACAGAGCTCTGTTGAAAGAATGTTGCTTTTCTAGGATCGAGCCCTATCGATAAAAAATCTAAAAGAACTGATGTAATATTTTCTCGCATTGCTCTTGGTTCTCTTAGCGAGTGTAATGCGTGATAGTCTGCAATCATCATAAAACAGTCATACTCATCTTGAAGATCAACGAGTTGTTTCATCATGCCAAAATAATTACCAATATGTGGTTTTCCAGAAGGTTGAATTCCTGACAACAATACTTTTTTAGACATAAGAATATATTAACACATTTAAACCAGACGGACTATAGATTATTCAGTATATTGAATAAACGACGCCCCAATCTTAAAGGGGCTAGATACTATAATAATAAGCCATTTCAAGGCATGATACGCCCAGAAATTATCTTCTTGAATCCATTTATTAACTTCGTCAACCAACATATAAGAACCCATGGAGATAAACATACATGGCAGGCCGATAGTCACAAGTAGTAATAGTTTTAAGATTGTTGAAATCATTTTTGTATAGTTACAATATATTGTAAGATTTATCAGTTTTTGTCAATCAAAAGCAGTAATAGCTAGCTTTAAACATTATCTATTTTAATCCACACTTTAACCACAGATTTATACTTTGACTCCATCTCTTCCTAGCTGCTAAAATGACTCTAATGAATCGAAACAAAAAAGATAGTGTTCGTATCCCACCTCAAAGTATTTCTTCTGAACAAGCAGTGCTTGGTTCTATTATGCTTCGCAAAGATGCAATTCAAGAAGTTGAAGAAGTAGTTACACCGGACTCTTTTTATGTAGAAAAACATAAAAAAATATTTCAAGCCATGCTTGATCTATATCTTAAAAACGAACCTATAGACATGCTCTCCCTTTCTACAAAACTTGAAGAGAGAAAACAACTCGAAATGATTGGTGGCAATAATTACCTCGCTGAGTTGGTAAACGTAGTTCCTTCATCATTAAATGTTAAACACTATTCTGAGATAGTTCAAAAGAAATACGTACTCCGAAGTCTCATTGATGCAGCCGATTATGTCGCTGAACTCGCTTTTGAAGAAAATGATGACCATATGGACGATATACTAGACATGGCAGAAAAAAAGATGTTTGCTGTTGTTTCTAGTCCTAAAAATCAAAAATATGTCAGCATGAAAAACGCTCTCCCTGAAGCATGGGAAAGACTGGAAAAGCTTCATGAACATAAAGGTGGACTTCGTGGTGTGGCTACTGGATTTAAGGATCTAGATAGTATTCTCTCTGGTTTTCAAAATTCAGATCTTATTATTCTTGCTGCTCGCCCTTCTGTCGGTAAAACAACGCTTGCCCTTGATATCGCTCGTATGTCGGCTGTAAATGAAGAAAAGTCTGTACTTATATTTTCTCTTGAAATGTCCTCACAACAACTCGTAGACAGAATGCTTTCTGCTCAGTCACGAGTAAATGCATGGAATCTAAGGACTGGTAGATTGAATTCCGATCATGATTTTTCACAACTTCGTGACTCTCTTGATAAGCTTGCAAAAGCAAAGATATATATAGATGACCAACCAGGAAACTCTATTGTAAAAATGAAAGCACTATCTCGTAGAATTAAAGCTGAGAAAGGGCTTGATATGATTATAGTTGATTACTTGCAGCTCATGACTACTTCTAAAAATTATGACTCTATGGTAAATCAGGTAACAGAAATTTCACGCTCACTTAAGAGTCTAGCAAAAGAGCTCGATGTACCAGTAGTCGCACTTTCTCAGCTTTCTCGTGCGGTGGAGTCTCGTGGTGGTAAACCTCGCCTCTCTGACCTTCGTGACTCTGGATCCATCGAACAGGATGCGGACGTGGTGATGTTCATCCACCGTGAAGATAAAGGAAAGAGTGAAATGGAACAGACAAATATCGCAGAGATACTTATCGAAAAACACAGAAATGGTCCTACTGGTGCAGTTGAACTTTACTTTGATGCAAAAACTACAACCTTCTTAAACTTAGAAAAAAGTAACTTAAGTGAATTTGCTCCTTCTAAGATGAGTGGAGGGTTAGATGATTTTTAATGATACAAAATGGACGTAATAGATAAACTAACAGAAGTATTTAAAGAATTTCCAGGGATTGGAGAGCGACAAGCTAGACGTTTTGTGTATTTTCTCATGTCTCGAAACGGTGAGTATTCAGGAAATTTATCTAAGCTGGTTTTAGAATTAAAGAAAGAAATCACTCAATGTAAGGAGTGCTTCCGATTTTTCATCTTAAATAATTCACATGAGAGTATTTGTGAAATTTGTAAAAATCCAAATACAGACGCCACAACTCTTATGGTTGTTGAAAAAGATTCTGATTTAGAGAGTATGAAAAAAAGTAGAATGTATGCAGGGAAATACTTTGTCCTGGGAGGACTCGTTCCTATCATTGAAAAAAGTACCCCTACTCGTGTACGTATAAATGAATTAATTCAAACAATCTCCAAAAATAAAAATTTAAAAGAAATAATACTAGCCTTTTCTATGTCTCCTCAGGGAGATCATACTGATTTTTATATTAGAAATGAGATACAAACTAGAATACCAGAAATAAATACTAAAATATCTTCTTTAGGTCGCGGACTATCTACTGGGACTGAGTTAGAATATTCTGATAATGAAACCTTAAAGAATGCACTAAAAAATAGACAGTAAGGTTTATTTGTGTTAGATTTTTTGTGAAATTGTAAAATATGGAAGTAATATTAGAGCTTATAAAAGCTCATCCGTATTTCTTTTCGGGGTTCATTGGATCTGTGATCTATGTAATAGGTATAACAGAAAAAAATGAGCCAATTGATCATATCTATATATTGGGGGCCGTTGGTTTCCTAATCTTAGGTACCCTTTTCTTTCCTTTAGGATGGATCGGGGCAATTTTTGTTATTCTAGCCAATTATCTTGTCTGGAAGAATAAAAATAAAGATCAAAACTAGAAAAGACTCGCTCTACTAGCGAGTAAGCAAATAAGCAGCTGTGTTTAGTTAGGGACTAAACACAGAAAAAACAAGAAAAAAATGTCCTCCTTTTTCAAGGAAGACATTTTTTATTTTATAGAAGTTATTTTTACTTTAAAGAATGGTTGTCTGTGGCCGTTTCTGCGTAGGTATCTGGATTTTTGTTTATATTTAACAACTAAAACTTTCTTTGCTCGGCCTATTTCTGTAATTTCTGCACTTACTTTTGCACCAGTTATATAAGGAGTTCCAATAGTAGTATTTTTACCATCGTCTACTAATAAAACCTTATCAAAAACAAGCTTATCCCCTACAGCGTATTCACCCTTTATTTTCTCAACAGAAAGGACAGAGCCTAGAGAGACCTTGTATTGCTTTCCACCTGTTTTTATTACTGCAAATTCCATAGGGTCTATAATATACGAAAGCCTATAAAAATGCAAGTATTGCAGGTTGTGGAGTAAATAAGGTCTATACAAAAAAAGCTTCCACCAGCATTTGTCTATGGTATAATATGCCATATGCAAACTAAAATTATAGAAAGATATTTTTTCTTTGGGCTCTTATTAGCGACACTTGTTTTTACATTCTTTATTTTCCAGCCTTTTTGGATAGTTATAATTTTAGGAATTGCTTTTTCGGTTGTATTTTACCCAGTATATGAATGGTTTAACAGGCGAAAATTACCTCACTGGCTCTCAAGTCTACTAACTGTAATTATTTTTACGATAATTTTATTAGGACCAGTGCTTGGCATAGGAGCTATAGTTTTCAATCAAAGTCAGGATGCATATTTCTATTTAGTAACTGGCGGAAACTCAGGTACTTTTATTGATTCAGTAGAAACCGCAGTAAACAAAATACTCCCAGACAACGTAAATTTTGACGCTAGTCAGAAAATCTCCGATTTTGTATTTTTTATAACGAACAACATAGCAAAGATATTTAGTAGTACTCTATCCGCGTTCTTCTCTTTCACTTTGATGCTACTAGCTATGTTTTATTTCTTTAAAGACGGACATGAATGGAAAAAAACTCTCATAAAATTAAGCCCACTTCGTGATGAAGATGATACCAAGATAATAAGGAAATTAACAAATGCAATAAACGGGGTCGTAAAAGGATACCTTCTCATAGGTCTTTTACAAGGCACACTTATGGGTGTCGGACTTTGGATTGTGGGTATTCCAAACCCTGCTCTTTGGGGAGTAGTGGCCGCTGTTGCATCACTTATCCCTATGGTAGGAACAGGATTTGTGTCTGTACCAGCAATCATATATCTACTCGCTACAGGTGAGACTGGAGCTGCAATAGCATTACTTGCTTGGTCTGTGACACTTGTAGGAACTATTGACAATATGTTAAATCCATATCTCATAGGTGGAAAAATAAATCTACCTCCCCTCCTTGTGCTTATCTCTGTCTTGGGTGGTATATCATTATTGGGTCCTGTAGGAATTCTTGTAGGACCACTGACTCTTTCACTGCTTTATACTTTAATTTCAATTTACAAAAACGAATTCAAGGATTCACAACAAGAAGTCTAACTTTATGCCGATACAGTTTTACAATTCCCTAACGAAACAAAAAGAAATATTTAAGCCAATTAACGAAAAAAAAGTTAACATGTATTCTTGTGGGCCGACTGTCTACAACTATCCTCATATTGGTAATTATCGAGCATATATATTTGCAGACATCTTAAAAAGAACTCTTTTGTACGAAGGTTATGATGTCAATCATGTAATGAATTTAACAGACGTAGATGACAAGACTATTCGTGACTCACAGAAAGAAGGAAAAAACTTAAAAGAATTTACCGAGTTTTATAGTGAAGAATTTTTCAAAGACATACAAACGCTTAATATTGTTCCACCTGTAAAATTTACTAAGGCAACGAATTACATACCTGAGATGGTTCGAATTATTGATGATCTCTTGTTAAAAGGTATTGCCTACAAAAGTACTGACGGTAGCGTATATTTTGATATTAAAAAATTCTCAAGGTACGGGAAACTAAGTGGAGTAGATATTCAAAACCAAAAAGCAAACGCACAAGGCAGAATTAAATCTGACGAGTACGATAAAGATAATGTAGAAGACTTCGCGTTATGGAAATCTTGGGACGAATCTGACGGAGATGTTTTCTGGGATCCGTCTACTTGGATTGGAGTAGAGACAAAGTTAAGTAAAGGACGTCCTGGATGGCACATAGAATGTTCGGCAATGTCTATAGCGAACTTAGGTGATGAAATAGATATCCATACTGGTGGAGTAGACAATATGTTTCCCCATCACGAAAATGAAATCGCTCAATCTGAAGCCTACACAGGTAAAACTTTTGTTAGATACTGGATGCATAATGAATGGGTTCTAGTAGACCACAAAAAAATGGCGAAGTCTGCAGGTAATTTCTATAAACTTCAAGACTTAAAGGATCAAAAAATAAATCCCCTAGCCTATAGATTTTGGCTACTTATGGCAAGTTACAGGAGCAAGGTAAACTTCGTCTGGGAAGCCCTCCTCGGGGCTGAAATGGGCTTAAAAAGACTGTTTAGGCTCTACTTAGACCTTGGACCTAGTCTAGGTAAAATAGATCAAGTTTACAAGGATAAATTTAAAGCTTTTTTAGAAGATGACTTAGATACGCCTCGTGCACTAGCTTTGGTCTGGGAACTCATAAAAGACGAAACAATTTTAGACCAAGATAAAAAAGCAACTATTTTAGACTTTGATAAAGTCCTAGGTCTTGGTTTTGAAAATCTAACCGAAGATGAGATCCCCGAAGAAGTTCTAATGCTCGCAAGAGAAAGAGAACAAGCTCGCAAAGAAAAAAACTTCAAAAGATCAGACGAATTACGTTCAGAAATAAATGCTCTTGGTTTTGAAATAAAGGATTCAGACACAGAACAAAAAATCTCTAAGAGATAGTATTTATCTTAGAGATTTTTGTTATATATTTCTATTTTTTAAATTAAAATAATTTTGAAATGTCGTTGTAAGTCACAAAAAGCATGAGCAGAATAAGAATCCAGAATCCTATCATATTTGCTGTATTTGCAAAGTTTTGATTAAGTCTCTTTCCACGAATCTTTTCTATAAATAGAAATAATAATCTACCTCCATCAAGTGCTGGAAACGGTAGTAGATTTATAACTGCAAGATTTACTGAAATTAAGGCTGCAAAAGAAAGTAAGTAGGCAAATCCAAACTTAGAAGCATCTCCTACCACACCCACCATACCTACAGGCCCAGTAAGTGCACCTGAGACATTTACACCACTCGCTGCTTCCCTGAT
The DNA here is from genome assembly GCA_052035405.1 of Candidatus Nomurabacteria bacterium. Lineage (GTDB taxonomy): Bacteria > Patescibacteriota > Minisyncoccia > Phycocordibacterales > UBA9973 > UBA9973. The sequence continues at coordinate 56,656 of JBPOHQ010000004.1, forward strand.
AATAGTAAATAATCCGACAACTGTACCCTTCGTTACATTCCAGTTTAATTTCATACCTTCTACAAACGCACTAAAAAATGGAAGCTTCAGTACTCCTATTTCATCCATAGAAATACCAATTAACGCTTTATCACTACCCTCTTTTTTTACAGCTTTCAGGTCAAAGATAGTTTGCTGTTTGTCGCCTCTTAAATAAGTGATAGCTATCTCTGTGTTAGAATGATCTGTGATGAATTTTGAAAAATCTTCTACTTTTGGAAATAAAATACTATCCTCTGAATTTGAAGAAGTTGGTATACCTACATAAGTAATTTTGTCTCCAGTTTTAAGTCCAGCTTGTTCTGCTGGAGAATCTTTTAATACAGACACAATAGTCAGTTGAGTATTATCTAGAGATACACCAGAAGGAACACTTTGAGTAGAGGTAGGAAGTCCTGTCATAAAACCAACAGAAAAGAGTAACCATGCCAAAAGGAAATTTGCAGCGATACCAGCAAACAATACTATCGCTTGCTGCCACCTTGGTTTATTTACAAAACTTCTCGAAGCGTCTACACCATTAGTGTTCTCCTCATTAGGATCCTCTCCATAAATTTTTACAAAACCACCAATAGGTAGCCAATTTAAAGTATATTCAGTCTCCCCTTTTTTAAATAAAGTCATTATTTTAGGTGGAAAACCAAAACCAAATTCATCTACTCTCACACCGAATTTTTTTGCAGTAAAAAAATGTCCTGCCTCATGAACTAAAACCAAAGCTAACAATATGATGATAAATATAAGTATATTCATGAATTAATTCATTACTTCTTTTTCTTTCTTTTCAAAGATTGATTCTAAATTTGCATTTGTTTCATCTATTATTTTTTGCAACTCTCCCTTTGCAAAGAATTTTTCGTCTTCGGTAAGTTTTCCAGCTTTCTCTTCTGCTTGAACTTCATCCCATATTCTCTCGCGTTCTTGTCTAACTGTGATTCTAGATTCTTCTAGCTTTTGCTTTAATACTTTAACCAAAGTCTGTCTAGTTTCTGTAGTAAGTTGTGGAAAGAGTACTCTTATACCTGCATCATCAGTCGCAACAGAAAGACCAAGATTTGCTGCCTGGATAGCTTTTTCGATAGCCTTTATTTGATTTTTATCCCAGGGTACAATTCGGAGTGTTTTAGGATCTTCAATATTTACTGAAGCAATATTTTTTATAGGTCCATAATTTCCGTAAGATTCTACTGTGACACCATCTAAGACCATCGGTGAAGCACGACCAATATTTAGCTGGCTAAATTCTTTACTTAAAAATTCTTCGACTTTTTTTAATTCATTCTTAAATTGTGAAAAATTGTAATTCATTACAGTATTATACCATTTTTTCAGGTATTCCCAAGGCTATTGATTCCATAAGATTTTTTATCGAAGAACCTGGCTGTCTAAGAAATTTACGAACCTTAAATATATTCTTAAAAACTTGGGTAGATAATAATCCCACATAATTCTTGGAAATCTTTTTATGTAAGACAGTTTCTAAACTATCCAAAAACCTCAATGCTCGAGCACGAGGTGAATCTTTTTCGTTATCCTGCTCTTCATCATCTTCAGTATTCAGCAACTCTTTTAGAAAGTCTATTCTCTTAGATAATGGTAAAACTATAAATTCTTCAGCTTTCTTAGTATCTAAAGTGTTCAAAATATTTCCCTTAACGACATTAAACCTAGAGAGCAGTGTGGGTATAAATAATTGTGTACTTGGAGTAATAACAAAAAAATGAGTATTGGGTATAGGCTCCTCAAACACTTTTAATAGTGAATTTTGTGCTTCTAATAAGAAACTATTTGCAGAAATTAAGAATATTCTCTTACTGTCTGAATTAGAAGCAAAAGACCTCTCACTAGTCATAGATTTTAAATTTCTCGCGTCATCTATCTTAAAACTGTCCATATGAAGATTATATACATCTGGATTTCCCGTAGTCTCAATATGTAGATCGTTTAAGATAGCAAAAACTTGAGGAATGATTTCATTTTTATCACCCTCTAATAGATATGCATGGTGTAAATTATTTTTATCTACTTGTAAAGAAATTTGCATCTTTATAGATTATTTTTTACTTAAAATTGCTTTTTTGTATACTTCTAAATGCTCGAGTGCTATACCAGTCCCTTTCGCAACACAATACAGTGCATCATCAGCCACAGCTGCTTTTACTCCAGTTTTTCTATATACCAAATCGGCTAAATTACGAAGAAGGGATGAACCACCAGTCATAATAATTCCATGATCTATGATATCAGATGCAAGTTCTGGAGGAGTTTCTCCTAAAACATCTTTAATTGCTTTAATTATCTGTTTTAATTCTCCATCAATAGCCTTTACTATCTCATTTGTACCCACTTGTGCACTACGAGGTAAACCTTGTATAAAGTCTCGTCCTTTAATAGTAACTTTCAGCTCTTCTTCAAGTGGTACCGCTGCTCCAATTTTTATTTTAACTTCTTCAGCTGTTTTATCTCCAATAGCAAGATTAAAAGTTTTCTTTATATAGTCGGCAATAGCGGCATCTATCTTATTACCTGCACATTTTACAGAAGTTGAAGCCACAATCCCTCCAAGAGAGATCACAGCAACATCGGTTGTACCTCCTCCTATATCGACAATCATATACCCCTTTGATTCGTGAATCGGAATGCCAGCACCTATCGCAGCTAGAATCGGCTCCTTCACGACATACGCATTTTTTGCTCCGGCTTTTATTGCAGCTTCTATAACAGCTCTTCTTTGGGTTGAAGTTACACCTGCAGGCACAGATACCATCACATCTGGTTTGAAAAAATTAAACTTACCCATAGCTTTATTTATGAAATATCGAAGCATTGCTTCTGTCACTCTGTAGTCTGCAATAACTCCATCCTTCATAGGTCTATATGCGATAATTGAATCGGGCGTCTTCCCTATCATATTCTTTGCTTCAAAGCCGATTGCAAGGATTTTGTTGTCTTGTTCAGATACAGCTACCACAGAAGGTTCGTTTAAAACAATACCTTTTCCAGGCAAAAAAACGAGAGTATTTGCCGTTCCTAAATCTATCCCTAATTTTCTTGAAAAAATACCCATAAAGACAATATATCACAGTATATGCTAGAATAAAAACATGAAGATTGTGACCGTCATTCCTCTCCAAAAGAACTCTTTTAAAGAAGAATTAACTTATTTTTCAGCTCAAAATATAGTTCTCGGTAGTATAGTGGCTATTAGTATTCGTAATAAAAACACCCTAGGATTAGTGGTCTCATCAATAGATGCAAGTGAAGCAAAGTCTCAAGTAAAAGATATGGATTTTAACTTAAAAAAAATAACAGAAACAAAAGAAATTTCTTTATTTAAAGAAGAACTGATTGAAACGTGTATACTAGCAAGTTCCTATTTTGCTACAAACAAGAGTGCTACTATTTCGACACTTATACCAAACATTCTCAAAGAGAAATACGATTATATATCTACGGTATATCTTGAAAACCAAAATAAAGTAAAATTATACGAAAGTAGTTCAAAAAATATTAAGGCAGAAAAACTCCTTTTCCAAGCACCGTACGAAGAACGTATGTCGTATTATAAAACTCTCATTAGGAGTTCTTTTGCGAATAAAAAATCTATTTTCATAGTACTTCCAACAGAAAATGATATACGTGATTTTGAAGAAATACTTAAAAAAGGAATTGAAAATTTTGTAGTGACTATCCATAGTGGATTAGGTCCAAAAAAATCCCTTGCCCAAGTAACTAAGATTATATCTTCAGAGCATCCCATATTAATACTTGGAACAGCTCCTTTTTTATCCATTCCCAGACATGACTTAGAGACGATTATACTAGAACACGAAAGCAGCAATGCTTACAAAACCCTTTCAAGACCATTTATAGACCTTCGAATATTTGTTGAAATATTTGCTTCAAAACTCTATGCCAAACTCATATTAGGTGATACACTACTTCGCTTCGAGACTATTGGACGCAAAGAAATAGATGGATTGAATGAGTTACGTCCGCTGTCTTTTAGAGTTAGTTTTGAGGGGAATATACGGATAATTGAAAAAAATAAGAAGAACATAGAAGAACAAAAGGAAACTCAAAAATTCAAAGTATTGAGCGATGAAAGTATAGAAGCGATACATAAGGCTATAAATAAAAATAAGAATGTATTTGTATTTTCTCTCCGTAAAGGATTGGCCACATTCACTGTATGTAAAAGCTGTGGAAGCGAAGTCTCTTGTGACGCATGCATGGCCCCAGTAGTTCTATACACATCAAAAGATGGGACAAAAAGAATGTTTGTTTGTAATAAATGTAAAATGGAAAAAAGTCCTGATATTACGTGCAGCTACTGTGATAGTTGGAATCTTGTCCCTCTAGGTATTGGCACTGATACCGTGTATGAAGATTTGAAAAGAAATTTCCCAAAAAATAAAATTTTTAAATTAGACAAAGAAATTGCACAAAATGCACATGAAGCAATAAAAATTATAAAAGAATTTGAAGAAACAAAAGGAGCAATACTTGTGGGAACTGAAATGGCACTTTTTTATATTAAAGACAGCGTAACTCTTTCGTTGATAGCATCTTTTGATTCACTATGGAGTATTCCAAATTTTAAAATGAGTGAAAAAATACTTCAGATTATATTTACTATTATAAGTAAAACAGAAGATACATTGATAATTGAAACAAAGAATATTAACGACGGAGCAATCAGTGCTATTCAAACAGGTAATCTGATATCTTATGTAAGAGAAGAATTAAATGACAGAAAAGATTTAGGATACCCACCTTATAAAAGATTTATAAAAGTGAGTTATTTAGGAGACAGAGAAAAAACAGCAAACACACGAAAAGCTCTCGCTCAGTTGTTTAGAGAATATAATCCAACAATTTTTGGAGGGTTTGTAGAAAAACTTAAAGGTAAATATACCACCAACATGTTATTAAAAATTGAACCAAGCAATTGGTCTATAGGAGAGTTATCTGTTGGTGGGAAAATAGATCAAGATATATCTCTTAGACTCCAGTCTCTACCCGCTGATTTTAAAATTCAACTAGACCCAGAAGACTTACTGTAGAAAATTAACTGCTCTCTTTTTCAACTTCTTTTTTCTTTTCGAGAAATCTATCTATTTTTATTTTCATACGGGAAGAACGTATTGACCCGCGAAGAAATATATAAAATCCAAATAACACAAAGCCTATACCGATATATTGTAATATGTTTATACCCGGCGACAACTGAAATAAGGTCACTCCTACCACGATAATTGTAAGACTAGTTCTAATGTATGCTAGAAAAGTTGCTTCATTAGTAAGTATCGTTCTTTCTATCGCTAGATAATCACGTAAGATTAAGTCCTTTGCACTAAATTCTTTGTACAATTCTTCATCGTTTGCCTTTGAATAAGCACTAAACATTTCTTTATAAAAATTCATATAATTTAGTTTGTTACAAAAGAAGTTTAAAGTCAAATTGACATCTAAGCCACATAAGCTAATAATGAGTTTAATTAAACGTTCCTATTATGATTATAAAAATAATTAAAAAAATCCTTTACCACCTTCTGGTATGGATTTTAGCACTAATTTTGTTTGTATCTTCAACAATAGCTATAACATACATAGCTATAAAGTTACATCTATAGTCCTTTTTGCAAGAAATGCGAAAGGGACTTTTTTATATAAACAAAAATAAAAGGCCCGAGCAAAGTCAGACCAATTGTTCGGTCCTTTTACTCGAGCCTAAAGCTCTAACGTTCGTGGGCTGTTAACTCACACTACCCAATTTATTTATTTCACTTTCTACTCCTGACCCGTTTTATTACTCTTGCCTCTTCTATAATGGGTCTAAACGTACGTTCGCACGCTTGATAAATTTGGAGGCCGAGTTTGAATACAGGCTTACTAGTATCACCGTTCAAGTGTTTGAGTATTTTGTCTACCCAGACAGCCTGAAACTTGCCTTTCTCACCTTTACGCCAAACACTCTCCGGCAAATTATAATTTGTCTTTACATAAAGACGAAATTTTCGAGTTAATTTATTGAACCTCGTTTGGATTTCGTATAGTCTGTCTTTGTAGTCTTTCGTACTAATACTCTTTGCTCTGTATGAATCATCAAGACTTACAACTTCTGCTTGTATATCACGGATTTTTCCTATCATGTCTTTCAACTCTTTAGCATTATCGTCAGGATTCCTATCTGTATTTTTTATCACCACTTCTGCTCCTGCGTTTGAAAAACTTATATCTTCAATTTGAAGAAAATTCTTCAATCTTGAAAAAAGATTTTCCAGGTATTTTTGATCAATTCCAGTTGAGTCGTTATACTCATACTCGAGAAGTGCATTCTCCAAATATGATACTTCAGTCTGCAGTGCTTGAGTAGCACTATCGTACTCCTCTTCTGTAATCTGCTCAGACAAATATGCATCATCAAGCATATCTGCTCTGTCTGTTTGGACTCGCTCAATCAATCCTAAAGCCTGAGAAACAGATTCGGTGGCAGTATTAATAGAAATTTCTGACAGTTGCTGATCTTCAGACGTTGGTATACTCACAGAGACTTGCCCTTCAACAACTGCAGGTGCTTTTGACTTGTTTTTTGAACCTGGTGTGCGTCCCCTGTAGTTTCCTGTACGCTTTTTCTTCGTTTCCTCAACGACTTCTTTTATTCCTGTGACTTCTTTAAGGATTTCAATCGCTTGACCCTCGATATCCCACAGAATTTTGAAGAATTCGTCTTCGGTTGATTCATTTTTCTGAAACTTCTCGTCAGCCTCTTCGTATTCCCTTTTTAAGTCTTCCATTTTTTGAATAATGGAAGGATCAGTAACGGTACGGTTGGGATCTTCAAGAATTGTGATTATATCTTCGATTGCTAAGGGTTCTTCCTCAGAATTTTGATTTTCTAAAACCACATCTGGAACAGATTCTGTTTCTACTTCGTTTTTCGATTTTTTGCTTTGCTCCCATTGTTCAATAGCCGGAGTAACTGTTGCAATGTATGCTTGAAGATTATATCCCTCCATACTTACTATATCCGAGAAGTCCATTTTTTTAGTAACCATTCCACCAGGGGAAAACCCTTGGCAAATTGGTAATGCTGGAAATTTGGTACATAGTATTTCCAGTAATTTACTTTTTACTGGATCAGTGTCTTCAAGTTGATTGAAAATTCGCATGAAACGCAAAAAGGCATAGGTGTCGTTTAGCAAGTTTGGATTTAAAAAAACTTCACCAATAAACGCCTTGTCTTCCTGCGTCAATTCATTGCTAATTTTTAGCAATCCAGATAACACATTAGACGATTCTGTAATCACCGAAATAAAATCCCTCTTCGGATAATTTGATGACCATTGATCAATTTGGTTCTGGAGCAAAATACATTCTGGATCACCCATGCAATTTCCGTCAACGAATTTTCCAAGCAAGTTGCATTGTTTAGCCGTAGCTGTCCCTGAATTTAGTCGTTCAAAGCATAATCTAATGTATTCAACACCAGAATTCCATTCTACATCTCCCGGTTTGACGGTAGTACGTACTGGTACTTCATCAATCTTAAATATGTAGTTGAAATGATCAAATATCATAGTCCCTGGTTTGTAAACAGGAACAGCGACCATTTTTCCATCATCGTAATCACGCTGCATTTGATTTACACTCTCTGCAAATTTTTGATCTACGAAATACAGAGCGGTTAATTTATCAGCGATAGAAGTTGGGTTTTGGCCGCCTTCTGTCAGTTTCAAATATCCTTGATACCCGGCATTCGCCAGATTGATCAATAATATAAACTGGTCCTCTGGTTGCATTTGTGGCAACCAAGGTTTCCTTCCGCCGCCGTCTGAACCTCCTCCTCCGGTCGGAACGTCCACTACTTCATCTGGGCTTACCGGAAAATTCGAATAAATTGATGGTGGTGGGGTTGTGACGTAGTAGGTGATTGTGAGAGCAGTGGCTGCAGTGCCTACGCTAAGTAGGGCTAGGTCTGCGGCCGTCATTTCTGCCAACAAAACCAATACCACAGGAATCATAGCCGGCTTGTTTTCGAGAGCAGTATTATCCCGTGGCACGGGTACTGGTCGGGTAAGCGGATCGGCTGAAATTTTTTGCCTGAAAAGCATAAAAATAATGAGAAAAATTGAGAGCAAGATTCGTTTTTTCATGTTTAGTGAAAATTTTGAATGAAAGATAGGTGAAATATTTGGTTTTTCAAGGAAACAAAAAAATACCCAAAAAGGGTATTTCTACATTCACAAAAATAGTACTCTCTCTCTAGACTTTTGTCAAGCACACATGCTAATAACTTTGTCAAATATAACAAAACTAGAATACTAAAACTGTAAACTCCCCTCTTACTTTATCTTTGTTTTCTTCGTAATATTTCAATACATTCTGCGGGGTGTCTGTGATAAATTCTTCATATATCTTTGTGAGTTCTCGAGCAACGCAAACCTTTTTATCTGGGCAGAATTTCACCAATGCTTCTAATGTTTTAATTATTCTATGAGGAGATTCATAAAAAGCCATGGTTCTATCTGACTCTGCAATCTCTTTAAATAAAGTCTCTCTTCCCTTTTTGTGCGGTAAAAATCCTAAAAAAGTGAATTCATGAGTAGAAAGACCTGAGGCAGAAAGTGCAGTAATGAGAGCTGTAGCACCAGGGATAGGTATCACTCTTATACCATTTCCAAAATGTTTTTTGACTTGAGATACAAGCATCGCTCCTGGGTCTGAAATTCCAGGAGTTCCAGCGTCTGATACAAGTGCGAGATTTTTACCTTCTTCCAAAAGCTCAAAGATTTTATCTGTTTTAGAAAGTTTACTTTGAGCATGATAGCTCATCGTGGGCTTATCGATATTAAATTTCTGTAAAATCTTTCTTGTCTCTCGAGTGTCTTCGCAGAGAATCATATCAACTTCTTTTAAAGTCTCTATTGCACGAAATGTTATGTCGCCCATGTTACCAATAGGAGTTGCTACGATATAAAGACTAGACATATTTCTATTATATCTTATTATTTACGATATTTCTTAGTACGCCATTTATCAGCTATTTTGATACGAGTGAGAGATCTTTCGAGCTCTGATTCAAAATGTTCAAAGTCAACAATTTCATTATTGTCCATTTGTTTCTTAAGTTCTTCTGAACGAGCTTTTGCTTTTTCAATAGCTTCATCGGTGAGTTCTGTGATATGTTCTGCAAAGTCTGCGAGTATTGCTACTTCAGTCTGTCCGTCTATGCCATTTTTAACCTCCACAAAACCACCAACGACAGCCATTGGTACTTGTTCGCCTTTTATTATACCCACAACATCTCCTGAAGCGAGTCCCGCTATGAGTGGTATGTGCCCTGGCAAAACTCCTATTTCTCCTTCTGTAGTAGGAATAAGTACTTCATCAACAAGTTCTTCTAGAACAAGTCTCTCGGGCGTTACGACTTTTAATTTAATTTGTTTTGACATGAGTTAATTAAAATTACAATGCACCCTTCATATAAAACTCTTGTTCTGATTTACTATCATGCTTACCATCAAGAATCTCTCTAAATGAACGAATAGTATCAGCGAGACTTACATACTGTCCTGGTGTACCAGTAAATTGCTCCGCAACGAAGAATGGTTGAGAAAGGAATTTTTGGATTTTACGTGCACGAGCCACAAGTTCTTTATCAGCTTCTGAAAGTTCTTCCATACCGAGAATAGCGATGATATCTTGAAGGTCCTTGTAGCGTTGAAGAATTCTTTGTACTTCACGAGCTACTTCATAATGTTCTACTCCTACGATATTTGGATCAAGGATAGTTGAAGAAGAGTCGAGTGGGTCAACTGCAGGATAAATACCAAGTTCTGAAAGTGAACGGTTCAGCACCACAGTGGAGTCAAGGTGTGAGAAGGTTGTAGCTGGAGCTGGGTCTGTAAGGTCATCAGCAGGCACATACACTGCTTGCACGGAAGTAACAGAACCTTTATCTGTTGAGGTAATTCTTTCTTGTAGATTTCCCATTTCAGTCGCAAGTGTTGGTTGATAACCCACCGCTGAAGGAATACGTCCCAGAAGTGCAGATACCTCAGAACCTGCCTGAGTAAAACGGAAAATGTTATCGATAAAGAAAAGCACATCTTTACCTTCTTGGTCACGGAAATGTTCAGCCATGGTAAGACCAGAAAGTGCAACACGCATACGAGCTCCTGGCGGTTCGTTCATTTGTCCGAAGACCATGGCTACCTTGTCAAGCACTTTAGAATCTTTCATTTCGTGATACAGGTCGTTACCTTCACGAGTACGTTCTCCTACTCCAGCGAATACAGAGTATCCTCCGTGATTAGAGGCGATGTTGTGGATGAGCTCTTGGATAACCACTGTCTTTCCTACTCCAGCACCTCCGAAAAGTCCAACCTTACCTCCTTTCAACACTGGACAAATAAGATCAATAACCTTGATACCAGTTTCTAGAATTTCCACCTTAGTAGCTTGAGAGACATAAGAAGGTGCTTTACGGTGAATAGGAGAAGTTTTTTGAGTGTTCACTCCACCAGCGTCATCAATAGCTTGGCCGAGTACGTTAAATATTCTTCCAAGAGTACCCTTACCAACTGGAACAGAAATAGGAAGTTCTGTGTCAGTCACGTCCATACCTCGAGAAAGTCCGTCTGTAGAATCCATCGCAATGGTTCTTACAACACCTCCACCAATATGTTGCTCAACCTCAAGAACGAGTTCAGTATCTCCTTTCTTGACCACTAACGCGTTATACACTTCTGGCATATAGTCTTGAAATTCTACGTCAATGACCGGTCCGATAATTCTTTTGATTTTTCCTATTTTGTTCATGTTGTTTTTAATAATAAATAATAATTTTATAAAAAGTTAACTGACACTCGCCATACCCGCACTTATCTCACTTATTTCTCTGGTAATATTTGCTTGTCTGGCTTTGTTAAATACTAATGTAAGATCATCAATCATTTCGCTTGCAGCATCTCCAGCATTTTTCATTGAAAGCATTCGAGCAGATTGCTCAGAAGCGTTTGACTCAAGAATCATTTGATATATTTGCATCTTTACCAACTTTTCTGCTAGAGATTCAATGAGTGTAGACATATCACCTTCAAAGACATATTCATTTGTATTTTCTTTGGTATCAAGTAATTCCCTAGACCTTTGATCACCTACATCTTGAATAGTTTTTTTTAATTCTTTTTTAGAAACAGGTAAGAGCATTCTAATTCTTGGTGTCTGTGTTAATGCTGAAACAAAGTCTGTGTAAGCAACAAAGATATTCTTATACGTACCTTTTTTATATTCAGTTGTTATTAATTTTGAGACAGGGGTGATATCTGAGAGAGAAATAATATCTGGTAGTTCTACAAAAGAAGCGACAACATGCTGTCCAGTTCTTCTCATTGCAGCGTCACCCTTTTTACCAATAGTTAAAAATTCAACTGTCTCGTTTTCAAAAGATTTTATTTTTAAAATGGTCTTCTTTATAACCTGAGCATTGTATCCTCCGCAAAGTCCTCTATTTGAGGTAATAAGGATGATGAGTGTTTTACCTTCTGTATTCTCAGTAAAAAACGGATGAGTTACCTGTTCTAATTTTCCAGCCAAAGAAGTTAAAAGATCCCAAGAATAATTTGCATATAAACGAGACGCGAGTGTCTTTGCGACTGCACGTTTCATTTTTGAAGCAGATACAAGCTCCATCGCTTTCGTGATTTTCTTTGTGCTCTTTACGCTTTTTATTCTTCTTTTAATTTCTTTTGTTCCAGCCATATTATTTTTTATTTAAGAAAAGATGTTTTGAAATCTTCAATCGCTTTCTTGAGTTGTGCTTCACCGTCATCAGACCACATTTTTTTCTCTACTACTTCTTTAATGAAAGTTTTTGCATTACTCTCTGCGTATTCAATGAGTCCTGCTTCAAATGCTTTGATTTGATCAACAGGTACTGTATCCATGTAGCCTTTTACTAATGCGTATAAAACAACTACTTGGTGCTGAGTGAGTACTGGTGCATATTGAGGTTGTTTCAAAAGTTCAACTGCTCTCTTACCACGCTCAAGTTGTCTCTTTGTCGCATCATCGAGGTCTGAGCCAAATTGAGCAAACGCTTCAAGTTCACGAAATTGTGCAAGGTCAAGCTTCAATGTTCCAGCAACCTTCTTCATTGCTTTAATTTGAGCACTTCCTCCAACACGAGACACTGAGAATCCAACGTTTACCGCAGGACGGACACCTTTGTAAAAAAGATCAGTCTCTAAGAATATTTGTCCATCAGTAATAGAAATAACGTTTGTAGGAATGTATGCAGACAAGTCACCAGCTTGTGTTTCAATTATAGGTAATGCAGTAATTGAACCTCCTCCGTAGTCTTCATTTCTTCGGCAAGCACGCTCAAGAAGTCTTGAGTGTAAGTAAAACACGTCTCCAGGGTACGCTTCACGACCTGGTGGACGACGAAGTAAAAGAGAAATTTCACGGTACGCTACTGCATGTTTTGATAAATCATCATAAATAATTAACACGTCCTTCCCTTGATCCATGAAATATTCAGCAATAGCAACACCTGCATATGGAGCAATATATGACAAAGAAGCAGGCTCAGAACTACCAGCAGAAACGATAATCGTATACGCCATAGCACCACCTTCTTCAAGACGAGTTTGAATTTTTCGAAGTTTAGAATCTTTTTGACCGATAGAAACATAGACACAAATCATGTTTTGTCCTTTTTGGTTTAAGATAGTATCGATAGCAATAGCTGTTTTACCGGTTTGACGGTCGCCAATAATGAGCTCACGTTGTCCTCGTCCTACTGGAATCAATGCATCAATGGCTTTTATACCTGTAGAAACTGGTTGATCAACTCCTTGACGTGTTACCACACCAGGAGCAACTTTTTCGATAGGATATGTCTCAGTTGATTTTACTTCACCTTTACCATCAATAGCATGACCAAGTGCATTCAATACGCGTCCAATTTGAGCTTCACCAACAGGGATTTCTAAAATACGTCCAGTACCAGTGACAGTATCCCCCTCTTTGATTTTTGCGAACTCTCCCAAGATGATGATACCAACAGTATCTTCTTCCAAGTTTAGAACAACACCCACCTCGCCTCCTGAAAAAGTCACCATTTCTGAAGACTTAACATCACTAAGGCCAGACACCTTTGCGATACCATCAAAAACTTCTACTACATGACCTACTTTTTCTGCTTTTGCTTTAAGCGAAAAATTCTCAATTTCTTTTTTTAAATTTTCTACGATGTGATTGTTGCTCATAACTTATCTTGTTAAATGTTCTTGTAACTTTTTTAATTTATTAAAAATGGTCAAATCTATGACCTCATCATCTACCTCTATTTTTATTCCTCCTAAAAGAGTTGGTACTTCTTTTTCTTTTAGAACAATTTTTTTAGCGTTATATTTTTTAAGCAATTCAGTAGTTAATTCTTTCTTTGTATGTTCATCAATTTTTTTTACACTTGAAATTGTGGCAACAATAATTCCTTCTTCTTTATTTGAAATCTTCTCGAGTTTTTTTAAAATATCAGACGATTTAGAAATCAATCTTTTACGAATTAGGAACTTTAGTACGTTATCGACAAACAAAGACAATTCTGTTCCTTGTTTATCTTTTGATGCTGTATAAATCGCCAGAGCGATGTCATTGTGTGATGTTGTTGCCATTCTTTTCTATTTTTGCAAACTGTTTAGTTCTTTAACTACCTTTGCGTCATACCCACTATCTACTTTTTCACCGATTAATTTTTCAGTTGTTTGTATAACCAAAGAAACAATTTCTTTTTTTGCATCATTCATCATTTTTGTTTTTTCCGCATCAAGAGAAGCTTTACCATTTTCTATCATCATTGATACTTCTTTACGTGCTTCTTCTAACATTTCAGTTTTCTTTGCATTTGCTTCTTTTTTTGTTTCTTGCAGTAGTGCATATGCTTCTGTGCGAGCGTTTGCGAGAACCTGTTCATATTCTTTTTTTGTATTTTCTAGAAGTGTTGCATTTTCTTTACCGCTCAAAAGACCAGTGGTTATTTCTTCTGTTCTCTCTTGTATTAATTTCTTCAAAGGCTTGGCTGCTAATAAATAAAAAGCACAAAAAACCAACCCAAAGTTGATTACTTGTGCAAGCATTAACTTCCAATCTATGTGAAATGTTGAGATAAGACCTTCCATTATTTTAATACTACTTATTTAATTGAAAAGGCGATAACCAAACCGTAAATAGCAACAGCTTCTGCGAATGCTGACGCCAAAAGCATAGGAACTAAGATTTTTCCCGCCGCTTCTGGATTTCTTCCAATTGATTCCATGGCTTTACTACCAATCATACCAATACCTAATGCTGCACCAACAGCAGGAAGACTGATTGCTAAAGCTTTTGCAACTGGTGCTAAATTTACAACTGTACTTACTACTTCGTTTTCCATAATTTTTTCCCCGATATTCGGGATATACTAATTTTTATAATTTTGACCTTTTTATTAATAATTTAATAAACTAAATGTGTGATAACTGACCTTCGTTCTCTTTGTGGTGACTATGCTCATGCTCTTCGTGTTCAGAATGATCTTGTGCTGCTATCGTAAAATACACCGTCGTCAGTAAACTAAATATAAGTGCCTGAATAAGGCCAATAAACACTTCTAAAAATAGAAATGGTGTAGGCAATACAAAAGCAAGTATCGCTGCCATAGAAGACAACAACACTTCCCCAGCAAAAATATTTCCAAACAAACGGAATGAAAGTGAAGCAATTTTTGCTAGTTCTCCAATAAATTCTATAATACCTACAAAGAACGAAATGGGTGCGACAACAAGCACACTTGGGTCTTTTCTAACTTTCGTAAAAATAGAACCAAGCTCTTGTAGCTTAACATATTTATTAATCGTTTTCCAGATTCCTAAAGTAATGATCCCAAATATGTTTGAACCAACCACCGCAACAATACCTAAAGTAAGTGTCATATTTATATCAGCTGTACCACCCCGAAAGAGTGGCACAAAAATAGAATGACCTTCTTCCATCATATAAAAGCCCATTGAACCAATAAACGGCAAAATACCCAGCCAATTATTTATTAAAATAAATATAAAAACACTAAATACTACCGGAAAAATCTTATTTGATATTTTCCGGTCGTTCGTAACTTGATCTACAAGTGACAACGCCCCATCTAAAACTATTTCAAATACATGCTGAAGTTTTCCAGGTATCTTTTTTAACTTAAGACGAAGGATAAGAGAAAAAACAATAATAACAAGGACAGCAAGCCATGAGGTTAACAGTGAGTTAGTGATTTGAAAGTCTCCAATCTTAAAAAGTGGCTCAGCATAAATTGTAACCTCGTGAACCGGTTGTTCGGATGTCTCGTGCCCCACTTCCGTAGTGCTTACATTTTCTATTTCTTGTATGTTATTTGTTGTCATTTTTTTCAATATCTTTTTTGTATTTTTTTATTTCCTTGTAAATTCCATAACAGCTAATTATAAAACCCAAGAACATCAGAACAAAGAACAAGGTTTGATTTCCTCTAAGAAAGTATTTTGAAAACATTAATGCAACTAAAACGGGAAAAATTATCCAAGATGTTACTTTTGCATAAAAAAACATGGCAGGCTTCCACCATGGGTTATTTTCACTGAATTGGTTTTCTTCGTTTTTCATAAAACAAACCTTTGTACATGATACTGGTGGTCACACATAAAATTTTGCTAAATTTTTGTGCGACCCCGCCTCGGAACCGTCGTTCCTGCGGCTCTCACAAAGTACCCCGTACTTTGTGAGCGTGGATGGAATCGGACCATCGACCTCTGTCTTATCAGGACAGCGTTCTACCACTGAACTACACGCTCATACTTAAAACTATATTTTATTGTATAAAAAATATAACAGAAATAATTTTTTTAAGCAAACAAAAACCCCACAATGTGTGGGGTAATTGTTTCAAAATTTAATTTAAGTGTAAAGAATAGATTAGTATTCTCGGCGTCCACCTGAGCGTCCACCTCCGTATCCACCACCATTTCCACCTGTTCGTGGAGGGCGAGCTTCCATTGGACGAGCTTCGTTAACTGTGAGTTTTCTTCCTTCGAATTCTTTGTCGTTAAACATTGCAATAGCATTTTGTGCTTCTGCATCAGATGACATTTCTACGAATCCGAATCCTTTTGAGCGACCAGACATCTTGTCCATAATAATAACAGCAGATGTTACTGAACCTGCTTGTGCAAAGTACTCACGAAGAGCATCTTCACCTGTTGAGTAAGGGAGTCCCCCTACATATAGCTTTGTAGCCATACTATATACTTCTCCTGTTTTTAGAAAAACTCAGGCAAAAACTAATTATAATACCGTAGAGAAGAGTCGCTCAATGTAACAAAGGCCCCCCAAAACTACTTGCTTGTAGTATGACACAGTAAACTGCTAAAAGCAATAAAAAAGGGCGACCCGTGAGGGTGCCCTTAAAAATACTACTAAACAAGAAAACTAAACAATCCTAAATCCTCCAGGATTGGAGCACGGAGATGCTGGCTCTATTAGTAGAGGTATTTGTTGTTTTTCTTGCTGTTGCTTTTCTTGCTGTTGTTTTTCTTGCTGTTGCTGTTGCTGTTCTTGTTCGAGTTGGCTTTGATCTTGGTTTTGGTTTTGGGCAACGACGAGCAATACTTCTTCTACTGGCATACAAATTAAATTTGAAAAATCAAAAAATACATGACCCACATTGGTCACGTTTATCTTTACCCGACTGTGTGTATCGGGAACAAAGGTATACAGGCTTGTAAAACAAACCAACATAACTTTGTTTCCGAATCTCACTTGAACACAAACAAAACCAAAAAATTTTAAAGAACTAAACTGCATTAAATATGCAGGGTTATTATTGTACCCTGCATAAAATCATAAGTCAACTTTACTCCTCGTCTGCGTCACCAGTCTCTCCTGATTCAAGTGCATTAAAAATATCATCTATCTCTCCTTCTAGGATTTTAGGTAGATTATGCCAAGACTTTTTGATACGGTGGTCAGTGATACGATCTTGGGAAAAGTTATAGGTACGAATCTTTTCACTTCTATCCCCCGTTCCAATTTGATTTTTTCGGACACCTGCGTACTTCT
Organism: Candidatus Nomurabacteria bacterium; assembly: GCA_052035405.1. Taxonomy (GTDB): domain Bacteria; phylum Patescibacteriota; class Minisyncoccia; order Phycocordibacterales; family UBA9973; genus UBA9973. The sequence goes on from JBPOHQ010000004.1 coordinate 73,831, forward strand.
TTGCCTCCTCTTCTTCTTTGAGCTGTTGAAGCTTAGCTACTAATATCATCATCGCTTTTTCACGGTTAGCGAGCTGACTTCGTTCATTTGTAGAACGTACATCGAGCCCTGTAGGTTTGTGTATAATACGCACAGCAGTCTCCACCTTATTCACGTTCTGCCCCCCTTTTCCTCCAGAGCGAGAATACTCCATATCGAAGTCCGCAGGATTTACTTCAAAATTAACTTTCTTCTTTATAGGCAGCACTGCGACAGACGCAGTCGACGTATGGACACGGCCGTTTTTCTCAGTCGCAGGAATTCTCTGAACTCTATGCACACCAGTCTCGTAACGCATTAAACGATACACATCCTTGCCTTTTACCTCAAAACTAGCTTCTTTGTATCCTCCGATATCATTTTTTGATTCGTAGTTTACTTTCCATTGCCATCCTCGAACCTCAGCAAACCTCTCGTACATATGAGCGAGCTCCCACGCAAACAATGCAGCTTCATCTCCTCCTGCTCCAGCACGTACTTCGAGCACTATTTCATTTGGAAATTCTTCTTCCTCTTTCTCTTTATCTAAAATTTCTTGAATTTGTTTTTCTGTAGCATCTCTCTGCTCTTGGATTGACTTGAGTTCGTTTGCTGCTAATTCGTGCAGCGTATCATCTGAATCAAGCATCTCTCGTACTTCAGCTTCTTCGCGAGCAAGACGCTCTAAAATAAGAGCAAGGTAACTCGTCTGATTATTCTTCTTTAATTCTTCTATGTCAAAAGATGCCATATAAACAAAAACATGAGAGTCTTTAAGCAAACAAGTTATGTATTCGTTTGCAGAAATTCTCTCATGTTTATGATATTAATTTATTTTGCGGTAGCTTTTGCTCGACGCTTATTAAATCGGTCTACGCGTCCTGCAACGTCCATAATCTTTTCGTTACCAGTGTAGAAAGGGTGGCATTGGCTGCAGATTTCAACTCTAATCTCTGCGAGGGTTGAACCTATTTCATAGGTAGCACCACAAGCACAAGTAGCTACTGTTTTATTATTATATTTTGGGTGTATGCCTTTTTTCATCGTTTTTACAGAATATCACGACTTTAATTTGAAAGCAAGTCTATGTCTGCTTGCATTTTTTCTCTTAAAGCCATAACGTTGTTACCATAGCTGACTATCTCTTTCTCTCTTTTTGATTTAGGATTCTTAGGACAAGAAGATCCAGAATAATATTTACATGCTGCATTACGTTCAGCTGTATATGTACCAGCATTTGCGCCTAATTCACCCATATAAGTTGAAGTTGCCGTAATAGCATGAAATGGATCCCATGGATTTGGCATGCCAGATATACCAACAGCTTTTGCTATCTTTGAAGCGAAGAGTTCCCAAGTAGAAGGTATAAATTGTGAAGGACCCATCGCTCCACCATATCCAGATCCTTGTGGGCAAGATAGTGGTGTACCAGCGAGAGGTAAACCTAGATCTGCCATGATTCTTTTGTATGGTTCAGTATCTCTAGGAGATTTCATTATATTTTCCCAAGATTTTGAAGCAGGGTCTGTCGACCTATTACAAGTTCCAACATTAGCTCCTAGATTTGTCTCTTGTCTTAGAATAGCGAGAGTAAGTGCCGGATGTACGCCCGTAGCCTTTTCTGCTTTTTCAGCGTACGATACTGCTGTTCCAAAAGGTATTGCTTTTGTATCACGAAGGGTAAACAATGCTGCTCGTATTTTATCTGCTTGTGCTTTTTTAGTAGCGGCAAGTTTCTGATATTCGGCTTCTTTGTTTTTACTTATAGATAATAACTTCTTTTTTTCAGCTTCGGTCTGAGCTACTTTTTTCTGACTTAGTTCTAATTCTATTTTTGCATCAGTTTCTGCATCTTGTTTTTTTTCAAGGTCCTTTTTTTCTTCTTCTGTTTCAGACTTTACCCCTTTAATTTCATCTACCGATCTTTTTATGGCCTCTTTTAACGAAGAATAGGATTCCAAATCTCCATAAAAACCAGATAAATTTTCACCGGAGAGTAATAAGTGTACCAAGTTTTCATTATCAAAATCATTAGTATTTCTAATAAGTTGTCCAAGTGACTCATACTGATTTTCAATTTTATCAGATAGGTTTTCTATCTTTGAATTTTTTTCTTTTATAGATACTTTAAGCTGAGCAATGACTAAAGCTCGGGCTTTAACTTTTGTCTTGAGTGCATTTATTTGAGCGTTTAAATATTTAACATCTCCAGTAAGAGTACCAGTGTTCTTTTGTTGCTCTTTTTGTTTATTCAAAAGATCAGCAAGTTCGGCTTCAATATTTCCAAGTTCGATTTTACAATAATCTTTATCCGCTTGAGAAGAAGCTGTGGTTAAAGTTAGACAATCAAAAGCTGCCTCTACTTTTTTGAAAGGTAGATGAATGAATAATCCGAGTATGAAAATAAAAACTATGGCTTTTTTGTCCATAGTTTTTATTGTAACATATTTTTTATTTTTTTTATGCCTCAGGTGCTTCTTCTTCTTTCTTACCCTTCTTTTCTACTTCAATAGCAGATAAATCAACTGGCATTTCTTCTTTCTCTTCTTTCATTACTGCAACAGAAGCAATTATTTCAGTTTCTTTTGTAACCAAGGTAACACCTTTTGGTAATACTATCTCTGAAGCAGATATTTGACTGTCTAGATCAACAAGAGAAGATATATCAACTGAAATAGATTGAGGTAAATCTTTAGGAAGAGCTGACACTTCAATTTCATGAAGTACCTTTACAAGAACCCCTAGCCCAGCTTTAACAGCAGGAGCTACACCAATAAATTCTAGTGGAATGGATACCTCTACAGTCTTATTTGCATCAATAACCATGAAATCAACATGGATAGGTTCACCTGTGATTGGATTAACACTCACATCATGAATAAGCACATCAAGATTAGACCCTGTCATAGTAAGTTTAACAGCAGAAGACTCCCCAGCATGCTTCCAGACTTTTTTAAATTCATTAGTTGGTATAGAGATAGGAGTAGTCTCTTTACCCATGCCGTAAAATACAGCAGGAATCTCACCACCTCTTCTCAAGGCTTCTAAATTTTCTTTTAAATCTCTCTTTTTAGCTTTAATATCAAACATGGATTTTATTATATACAAAAAACTTAAAAAAGCAACTATCTTATAAATACCGTCGGCAATCTTTAATTAGAATTACTTTTCCACTGTAATGTGAGCTATCATGTATTCTTTTGTACCCTGTTTACCTTCTCTTACAACCTTCTTCCCAGGATTAAATATATATAGTGGATCAAAAATTTCTTTTATCTGTTTAAAGATATTGATAATTTGATTGTTATACATTTTAGATAGATATGCTGTACGTATAAGACCATCGTTGTGTTCAGCTGTGATAGACCCTCCAAGTCGTACTACCAAGTCATACACTCTGTCTGAGACTTCCATAATCATCTCTTTTAATTTCTTATCTTTGGGATTAACTAATGTGTAGATATGTAAATTTCCATCTCCCGCATGTCCGCCTACAGCAAAAGTCATGCGTTTCTTGTAATCCCCTAATATCTTGTATAACACTGGGAAAAATTCTGGAAGTTTTTCAGGACGAACAATCACATCATCTATAAATGGTTTTGATTTTACTTTTTTCAAATGGTAACGAATCATATTAAATGCTTCATGACGGATGGTCCAATACTTCTTCGCTTCGAAAGCATCACGAGTAAGTCTAATACCAATCTTTTTAGTATTCTTTAAATCTTCATAAGCCCTCTGCGCTTCACTATCCGCCTCAGCTTGAGTCTCTCCTGTAAACTCAACTAGCAGGATGAGTTTTGGGAAACCATGTTGTAAGGTCATCATCGTCTCTGGACCAAAAGAGAAAATGAGTTTAAATAAATTTTTTACCCCTAACAGTTTTGTGAAATCCTTTATGTATTTTAAAACTAAGAAAAAAGTCTTATCATCATATGACTCGAGTGTCTGCGGGTTGTATTTTAATATTTTATTTACAAGATCTGGCACGATACTCATATCTCGCAAGAAGATAACAAGAAGTTTTGTGTACTTTGGGTCTACTACGAGCTTGTAAGTGATCTCTGTTGCTATGCCGAGTGTACCCTGAGAACCTACGAGAAGTCTGTTTAGATTAAAAATCTTTTTCTCTTCATCCCAGACATTCCAAATAGAATATCCAGCAGAATTTTTGTGTACATTTGGCTTGGCTTTTTGTATTTCTTCCTTGTTGGTTTGTATAAGTTCAAAAATACTTTTATAAATATTTCCTTCATAATCCCCTTGTGAAATTTTTTGCTTCAATTCTTCTTCATTAAGAGGCTTTACTGTATAGACATTACCGTCGTTAAAAACAACTTTTGATTCCATCACATATTCCTCAGTTTTACCGTATTTTAAAGTTCGCTCTCCTGCAGAATTATTTCCAAACATTCCTCCAACAGCATTTAAGTTTTTTGAAGCAGTATAACAAGGTAATATTGTTCCCTTTTCTAGGGTAACTTTTTCAAAATCTCTATAAAACATTCCAGGCTGCACTACTATTTTGAGTGGATCTTCGAAGGAAAGGACTTGGTTCATGTATCGAGTAAAGTCCAGTATAATAGACTCTCCTACTGCTCCTCCTGACATATCAGTACCTGCGCAGCGTGCTGTAATAGAAAGTCCTTCGTATTTATCTTTATTCTCATTTACCCATTTTACAAGATTCTTTACATCCTCAGTGTCTTTTGGAAAAAGAACAACTTTAGGACGAATCTCAAAAACACTCGCATCATGCGAATATTTAACCAATGTCTCCTCACTATCATCTACATCTCCTTTAAATATTTTTTGTATGTCTTCTTTCATTTTTTAATTATAACAGATTTATTTAATTTAATTATTTTCTCCCGAATTTCTTTTCTAAGCCAAAGTTTTGATGTTACCCCTATATACCCTTCAAATTTTATATCAATTATTTCTTGAAGTAAGTTTTTTAATTTATCACTTTCAGTATAAATATAATTAACACCCTCACTAATGCTAGGGACAGAAAGCATCCAGTCTTCTTTACCAAAACTTTGTAAAGCCTTTTTTGCATTTTCTTTATTATTTTTAATAAAAGAAGAACCGTCCCATATCTCAACTTGTCCAAAAACAATATTATCTAGAATAATCTTTGTATCTTCTTTAATGGCTTTTTCTGGATTTTCTTCGATGTATTTTGCCTGCTCATTAAAATATTCTTCTTTCCAGTTTTCAGGCAAATCTATAAATTCTTGCAATTCATTAAAGGCATTAACATCTCTTTCATTATTTACCGATGATTTAAAATCTAAAGTATTTGAAACAATAGCTATTATAAGCAAATTAGCATTTATAGAATCTATCATTACTCCAGACTTTTTATATTCCTCCCAAATCAAAGTCGCACAAGAACCAACCATTTCGATTTTAGATTTATTTCCAAGTAAAGTTTCGTAATGTTCTTGAAAACCATATCTATGATCAAATAATTCTATTATATTATTATCATTAGCAACTTTTGCAACATGGGAAGGCTCAGAAACATCTACTATAACAAAACGATCACTCTCGACTGGTTTAATTTCAGTTTCAAAAGAAATATTCCAGGATTTTATGTTATCGGTTATGCTTGCATTTAATGGACCAGGTAAATAAACCTTATTATCAAATCCTTTTTGTTTTAATAAGTATCCATAAGCAACAGCACAAGCAAAAGCGTCGATGTCCGTATATAATTCTCCTGCCGTAATATAAATCATTTCTATTTACTGCATCATATTAAAAAGTTTTAATCTACTTTCTACTACTTTTTCTATTGCGTCCACTGCTGGTTGAAGTATCTTTGATGGATTTATTTCTCCCGGAAGATCTTGAAGGGATTTTTCTATAGCTTCACGAAAGGCAAGACGTATCTCACTATTGATATGAACCATGTTTACCCCTGCTTTTATAGCGTTAGTAAAATCTTCATCTCGTAGACCTGAGCCACCATGAAGGACGAGTGGAATATTTGTTATCTCTCTAATTGCTTTTGTAACTTCTATGTTTATATGAGGCTTACCACTTTTTATAAGTCCATGAATAGAGCCTATTGAAGGAGCGAGTAAATCAATACCCGTCTCATCGACAAATCTCTTTGCTTCTTCAGGGTTTGTAAGTATACCTGCACCTTCTGGAATAGAGTCTTTAATATTTGATCCAGAACCTATGTATCCTATCTCGGCTTCAACTAGAATATCTCGGCCAGTCATAGCCTTCACCTCATGAGCATAATCTACGCATTTCTTCGTGAGTGCGACATTTTCTTCGAAAGGTAATTTTGCTGCGTCGATAATAACAGAATCAAATCCTGCATCAATGCATTTCTTTACACTTTCAAAACTCGCATGATGATCTGCATTTAAGAATATTGGGAAGTTGTCTCTCTCTCGGAGCATCTTTACTAGTACTGCGACTTCATCTATACCCACGAAAGCTTCTTCTCCTTCTGAAACTCCTATAACTACAGGCACGTTGAGCTTCTTTGCAGCATTATATATGCCGTGCAATGCCTCAAGATTAGAAATATTAAAATGCCCTACCGCTACCCCCTTCTCCCCAGCTTCTTTAATACATTCACGTAGTGTTTTCATAATATAACTTAGATTTATTTTATTAACTCTTTTAGTAATTTAATAACAACTTGAGGGTTTGCTGAGCCATTTGTTTCTTTGATTATTTTACCAACGAGGGACATGATAGCGTTTTCTTTACCACCCTTGTATGTAGTCACAACTTCAGGATTTTCAGAAATTATTTTTTCTACTATGCCCTTGAGTTCACCTTCGTCATTTTTCTGTAGAAGGTTTTTCTCTGTTGCTATCTTCAGCGGAGATTCATCGTTTAATACAATCATAGCGAGGATATCTTTTGCTCCACGAGAAGATATAGTGTTTTCTGAAAGCATATTTGCTAGCTCTGCAAAGTTTGTAGCACTTGGAAGTTTTACTTCGCTGTTTGCTTTTTTCAATCCCAAAAAGTCTGTCGTTATATAGTTTGACGCTACTTTTATTTTTTCTGCATTACCGAGAATTTTAGCAACTTCTTCAAACCATAAAGCTAAAGACAAGTCATTTATATAACTCTCAATATCCTCATCTTTAATTCCAAAATCTTTTCTGTAGCGTATTCTCTTTTCTTCTGGTAATTCCCCTAAGCTTTCTTTTAATTCTTTAAATTCTGGGCCACCAAAAGCTTCATAAAGTTTCATTTTAGCAAGGTCTGGATCGGGGAAATACCGGTAGTCCTCACTAGACTCCTTTTTCCTCTGAGACATTGTTTTCTGTTTTGCTTCATCCCATCCACGAGTTTCTTTGACTATTTCATCTTGCTTCCCTTCTTCCCAGAGTTCGATCATTCGTTCTACCTCATATTTGATAGCTTTTTCTACAGTCTTAAAAGAGTTTAAGTTTTTAACCTCCACATAACCTTTCCATAATTTGTCTTTCTCTGGAGACACAGAGACGTTCGCCTCTACACGCATCTCACCCTTTTCCATATTCGCTTCTGAGGCACCGATGTATTGCAAAAGTAGCTGATACTCCTTTGCAAAATTACTTGCCACCTTTGCTGCTTCATTAGGGTCTTCAAAAGTATGCGGTTCGGTCACAAGCTCCATCAGCGGAACTCCAGCACGATTAAAATCAATTAAAGAAAAATCTCCTCTATCATGCTTGTTATTTGCAGTATCTTCCTCTAGGTGAATCCGAGTCACATCCATATTTGCAAGTCGTCCACCAGAGACTATTGGGTATTTGAGCTGAGAAATCTGATACCCTTTTGGAATATCAGGATAAAAATAGTTCTTACGATCAAACTCTGAGAAGTCAGCAATCTTTGCTCCTATAGCAAGACCTACACGGATAACTTGCTCTATGGCCTTTTTATTAGGAACTGGTAATGCTCCTGGATGTGCCATACATACAGGACATATATTAACGTTTGGTTTTGTTTCGTCCGGATCGTTCTTGCAAGCACAGAACATTTTTGTCTTGGTCTTGAGCTCCGCGTGTATTTCAAGTCCGATGGTTGTGTAATATTTTTTCTCCATTGTTTTATTATTATAGCCTAAATCTTTTTTAAAATCTTAGTAAGTTCATCTTTGAATTCTTTAGTACTTTTGTCGTCAAATAGTGATATAGTAAAGACCTTTTTACCGAGTTTTTCAAACTTAGCTTTTTCTTTTTCAATAACTTTCTCTAGTTTTGCTCCTTCTAATGGTATTACATCAGTCTTTGTTAGTATTATTATCTCATCTTTTTCTGCTAAGCCTTCAGATCCAAGACCTACGGACTTATCATACTTCTCTAACTCCTTACGTATCTCTTTATAACTCTTCATCATATTTGGATTCTCAAAAGATACAAGATGAGCCAAAACTTTTGTCCTTTTAATATGTCGCAAGAATTTTATACCAAGTCCCTTGCCTTCTGAGGCACCTTCGATAACTCCTGGAATATCAGCGATAATGTATTTATAAAACACTCCGAGGTTTGGATCTAGCGTAGTAAAAGCATAGTCTCCTACTTTTGCATCAGCGTTTGTAAGTACATTCAAAAGGGATGACTTGCCAGCGTTTGGCAACCCTACAAGTCCAAGATCAGCAAAAAGTTCGAGCTCTATTTGAAAATTTCCTTTTTCTCCTTCAGCTCCTTCATTTGCTTTAAGTGGAGTCACATTCGTAGAGCTTTTAAAATGCTCATTCCCAAACCCTCCATACCCACCCTTGAGTAGTAATACTTTTTGTCCTTCTTTTTCGAGTCTATACACTTCTTCTGTATCTAAGTTTGTGATGACTGTTCCTACAGGAACTTCAAGCATAAAATCCTCTCCGCTTTTTCCATGAAGACTTTTTCCCCCACCGTCTTCACCTTTTTCTCCAATGAACTTCTTTTTTGCTTTATATTTTGAAAGTATATTTACATCTCTTACAGCAACAGCATAGAAGTCTGCTCCACGACCTCCATCTCCTCCAGCAGGACCACCTTTCGGTATAAATTTTTCTTGTCGCCAGCGTACAACACCGTTTCCACCACGTCCTGCTTCTGCGTATATTTTTAATTCGTCAGTAAATGCCATAAATTTTTCTTTGTTTTTATTGATAAAGACTTTTGAGCTATTGCCATAGCACCCTCTTTAGAATGTGCTGTTATCAAAAATCCACCCCTGTGAGCAAATAATGCATCAGGCACACCGGTGAGCTCTTTGAGTCTTGGATCATTATTTACCCCAAGTCTCCAACTCTCTGGAAACATCTTTCTACTTTCAAATGTAGTACGATTTTTAGCTATTGCCTCAGCTTTCCAGTTTTTACCAAATATACCAGGGTATACTGTGTAAATAGGCTCAGGTAGCTCGGAAAGAACTCTTTGAAATAAATATCTAGGAAAAGATATGTCCATCTCTACAATTCTTTTATCTTTTGAATTGTTGTAAAATTCTAGAATTTTCTTTTTACCTTCTACATCGTCTGTTGCTACCTTTATCTCTCTTTTCAAAATTTCAACTGCCTTCATCACTTGATCCATAAACACCTCATCTATGTTTACATTGTTTTCTTCTTTCCATGTTGGATGATAAGACATGAGCATCTGGTCAGCAGTATATGGGTAAATATTTTTATATTTTATATTGACTAAATCTATACCGTTATCAACTGCATCTATAGGGGAAACAAGTTTTCTTTCTATTTCATCAGCTGCTTCTTTGTCTCCACATATTTGTTCTCCAAATTTTTTCCAAACCAACCCAAAAGAAGCATACTCTATACCGTTTTCATGCATACCCGCACCACCTTGCTGATGATGGTCAAACCGATCTGTTTCCTCATCATATACCCCACCAACATCAAACACAACATCTGCTTTTTCTATAAGTTCGGTCTCCCGAGTACGAGTGACTCTTATACGTCCGTTTAGTAGTACATAAAGAGTTGCACACGCAAAAACATCATCGGCATGAAATGATCCATTGTGAGTAACTAAATTGTTAATTCCTTTCGTTATCATAAAATCATTCAGATCTAAAGAACATCCTTATTAGATATTTCGTATTTTAAAACAAAGAATCTACCACTTCTTTTACGACCGTTCCATCTGCTTTACCTTTGAGGTCTTTCATAAGCCCTGCCATCAGTATTCCTTTTTTTGTAGCATCAGTTAGACCAAGTTCTTCTTTTTTTATTTGTGCAATCTTCAGGACTTCATCTCGTTCCATCATTTTTGGTAAATATTTTTCTAAAATCGCAAGCTCTGCTTCTTCTTCTTTTACTAAATCTTCCCTACCTCCTTTTTTAAATTGCTCTATTGAATCTTTTCTTTGTTTTGAAAGTTTTGTAATAACAGCTAAGGTCTCCTCATCCGTTAGGAACTCATCAGGCTTACGGCCTTTTACCATAACTTCACTCATAAAAGCTGCAACCATATTACGAAGTGCCTTAAGCAGTACAGCATCCTTAGCTATCATCGCTTCTTTAATTCCTCCTTTTATTTGTTCGTGTAACATATATAAAAATTTTATTTCTAAAAAGAAATATTATTATTTATGGAGTCTTTCACAGGACGACGGTCCGAGAATAAGCAAAAATTCAGCAGAATTTTATGCGACTCCAGAAATGATGATATTTCTTTTTCTATTATACTAACAACATGCTAAAATAGCTATATGAAAAAAATCATATTTTTTGACACAGAGACCACTGGAAATGAAACCAAAGACTTTCTCTGTCAGATAGCATACAAGACAGATAATGAGACTTTTAGTGGTCTCTACAAACCTCCTTTCAAAATTCCACCAGAGGCATCAGCAGTGCACCACATATCAAACAAAATGGTTGAGGATAAACCTGCATTTAGTGAAAGTCCTGATAGTAAAAAAATCAAGGATTTGTTTGAAGATGCAAATTCTGTCGTCGTGGCCCACAATGCACCTTTTGACTTGATGATTATTAAAAAAGAAGACATCACTCCAGCAAACTTTATCTGCACCCTCCGAGTCGCTCGACAATTGGACACAGAAGAAAAGATAGAAAAATACAATCTCCAATACTTGCGATACCTACTCGACATAGAAGTAGAAGCTCAGGCTCATGATGCACTTGGTGACGTCCTCGTACTCGAAAAACTTTTTGAAAGGTTAAAGAAAAAAATAATAGACACAGACGGCGTAAATGAAGAAGAAGCTATAAATAAAATGATAGAGATATCTTCACACCCTTCTATATTTACCAAGCTAAACTTTGGAAAACACAAAGGCAAGAGAATTGAAGAAGTCCTCCAGACAGACCGCGGATGGCTCCAGTGGTTACTCGACGAAAAGACTAAAAGTGAAGTTCCGGATGAAGATTGGATATATACACTCAAACACTATTTACAAAAATAAAACCCCTGCACTTTTGCAGGGGGATTTTAAAATTTAAAAAAAATTATTTTTTGGTTCTGATTATAGGAAAGATTTTCAGACTAATCAAAACAGCCACTACAAATCCTCCCAATAAAAAAATTGCTGTTTGATGGTTTTCATACCAAACAACAACTCCGTCCCACCACTCTAAAAAAGGAAGCCAGACTTTTAAATAAAACAAATACCCAAAAAAACAGATTAAACCAAAAATTATCGCTCTCATTCCTAGCCAGGCAACAAAAAAGTTTATTCGAATCTTTTTTTCCTTTTCTTGTTGCTCTGCAGAACGAGCATTTTCTTCTGCTTCCTTTGCTTCTTGGTAGGCTTCAGAATTTTGAGAAATTTTTTCCCAGGCTTTTGATATATCAAAAGGTGTTCCTTCTCCCCACAAAGCAGCATTTATTTTTTTCCACAAGGAAATACGTTCCTCGTATGTCCCCGTAGTTACACTGTTACGGCAAGTATCCAAAATCTCATCAGAAATTTCTGGATAAGTTTTTTTCCTGTATTCCATGAATATGAATATTTTTTAAGTGAACAAATTTATTTTTCAATCATAGTTAACAATATTTAGATAGGATTGTCAACACATACAAACTCTTGTAATATTGCTAAAATCATACTATGCAGAATATTGAATCTATTATTATCGCATTGCTTGTAGGCGGGATTGTCGCTTACTTTATTTTTGGTAGAAAAAAGGAGGCTCAGATCGAAGAAAAGAAAGACGACATAGGCTTAAATCTAATACTCACTCAGCTCAATGAGCTTAGCAGAACTGTAGACAACAAGCTCGGCGAGAGTCAAAAGCAGGTAAACGAAAGCCTCAAATTCCATTCAAGTGAATCCAACAGAATTATCCAAGATGTAACAGAAAAGCTCACAAGACTAGATGAGACGAACAAGCAAGTCATATCTTTCGCAGATCAACTCCAAAGTCTGGAAAACATTTTAAAGAATCCAAAACAACGCGGTATCCTCGGCGAATACTATTTAGAGACAGTGTTAAAAAATGTTCTTCCTCCAGGCAGCTATCAGATGCAATACCCTTTTCCTGATGGGACTATCGTCGATGCTGTTGTGTTCGTTAAAGACAAAATAATTCCAATAGATTCCAAATTCTCTCTCGAGAACTATAACAAAATGATAGAGGCGATAGATACGACAGAGAAGAAAAGGCTCGAGACAGTATTCGTAAATGATTTAAAAAATAGAATAGTAGAGACTTCTAAATACGTGCAGCCCGGACAGAGAACAACGGACTTCGCTTTCATGTTTATCCCTCACGAAGCTATATATTATGATCTAATTACAAACAAGATTGGTGGGCTTAAGGATGAAGAAAATGAAAATCTGATCCAAAGAGCAAGTGGTAAATACAAAGTCATTATCACTTCCCCTACTTCTTTCTTAGCTTATTTACAGACAGTATTACAAGGTTTGAAAGCGTTACAAATAGAAGAATCAGCAAAAGAGATAATAAAGAGAGTCGAAGAACTCGGTAAGCATTTAAAGAGTTATGATGAATACCACAACAAGCTCGGGACTTCCCTCTCTACTGTGGTAAACCATTACAATTCTTCAAACAAAGAACTGAAGAAAATAGACAAAGATGTACTTCGTATTGCTGGTACTTCTCCGGAACTTAGTTTACTTGAGATAACAAAACCTGAAATACATGACTGAAAAAGGACTTAGAAAGAAAATAGAAAATACAGCTAAAAGGGTTACCGAACTTGGTGCAGACAAGTTGATATTTTTTGAAGGTAAACCTGAAGAAACAGAAACAGCGAAAATTGTTAAAAATGAGACCTTACCCATTACAGAAACCCCTAAAAAGGAGACAATAGACAACAAAAGGATAAACATTCCAAATGATCCAAATTTTGTAAAAGGATATTCTATTCCAAAAAATTCAGTGGGTAATACTTTGCCAGATTTTAACTTTGAAAAAATACAAGTATTGGGTTCTGTCGTTGGTTCGTTAGAAAATGAAGACGTCGTTCGAATCGAATATATAGGACATGGGGCAGTTCTTCGTACAAATGGATCGGGATTTGATCATGTTTTTTATTTTAAATCTCAAATAAGAAATCCTAAAGGAAAAATAATAGATACAAATTACTATCCTTCTCATCGTGAGAGCGGACATATTACATCTAAAGGTAGCAATAGTACTTTTTATGGGTGGTTTTTAAATTTACTTGAACTTGAAATAAAAAGTTTAAAAATAGAACAAACAGAATGGGTACCCAATACTCGTAAAAATGGGTTCTATAGTTTTAGGTGCTTTGCACCAAAAGAAATATAGATAGTACCCTTACCTGAGTGGTATCTAATATTTTTCTTGCTTATACCTCTCTTAAAATAGTGGTGAGCGTTCAGCAGATAGAACTAAACGATTCCTTACCCCACAAGGTCGGTTTGGTGGATTTTAGTAAAGTAAAACGACCCTTCTCGTGCGTCAATTATCTAAATCAATCTTGTCTAGAGAAATTTGTTCTTTAAAAGTTTTTCCTGTTTCTTTTTCCGCAATGTATGCCATTAGTAGAAGTAAACCTGTGGTATATCCAAAAATTAAAGCGTATAGAGATTCATCCAGTTTCTGTTTAAGTCCTCCATCGTCATTATATACATTAGCTTCAACTCGATACTTCTTATCTTTCACATATATAAAAACATTTGCCGTCTTATGTACCGAAGAATCTCTTAAATTTCTTAGGTCAGAAAAAATTTTATTATCAAGATGTTTTCTAAATTTTTCTTCAATTTCTGGATATTCACCTGATTGAACCTTCTTAAGAAATTTATTAAAACTTTTTTGCTGGACACCATATTGATCTTTGAGAAAAATGAGTAGGTAGTCATAAATAGATCTTGCTAGAGTTAAATAGCTTTCAAATAACCCTGCCAATATCTCATGGTTTACATCATGTTTCGCATCATTTATTTCTTTTTCACCAGCTTTGTATAAAATGTCCCCAATTATTCCAGTCCTAAAAAGACGAAAAAAGATTTGTGATGAAATTTGACCTTTCTTTTTATGGAGTACATTTTTAACAAAATAATTCTGAGATAATGCATGAAAAGCATATGAGGATGGTTTATCAAAACTAAATTTAAAATATTTATTTGTAAGCTCTAATGACATATACCAATATCATATACAGCACCTTCTCGTGCGCGCTGTTGACGGTGACCTCACGGAGAATCGAACTCCGATTAGCGGATTGAGAACCCGCTGTCCTAACCGTTAGACGATGAGGCCAATATAACTAAACTACACTAAAATACTAACAAAATAAAGTTTTTTTGCAAAATAAAAATAAAAAAGCTCAGGCCCTACAAATACATGTAGTTCCTGAGCTTTAATTATTATTACAAAGTTGTTTTAGTATAACATAGCAACCCTGCAAGTGTCAGAACAAAAATAAATACTATCTGCTTTTATAAAGACCTTTTCAGGTAGCCATGTAAAATAAACTTTTCTTCTAAAGAAAGTATCATTTTCTGCTGTAAGCACATGTATCATACCTCCATCACTAAAAATAGCCACTTCTTTTTGTTCTATTTGTTCTATTTTTATTTTTGTAAAGTTAACTTTTGATAAAGTTGTTATAGGAACAAGCCCCTTGTCTACAGAAAGTAAATTAAGTGTATAAAAACCATAATTAGATATAGCAAAAACAATAAACTTTTTTTGAGAGTCGTATAAAATTTGTGAAAAATCAAGATTATTATTGTTTTCAATCCTACAAAAACCATGGTCTTTTTGACAAGGAACAATATAATAATCTAAAGAATCATGTAATAATTGTTCCCGCAAAAAAATCCCAAGAAAAACCAAAATAAGAACTATGAACAGCTTACCTAACATGAAAAAAAAATTTAAAGGTGAAGGAAAAAAATAATTTATTTAAAATTCCATTCTTTCGTCATCTTTAAAACAAATTTTTTAAAGAACAAATTAGTTACCTTTTTAACCTAACACGACTAAACAAAAAAGTCAATAAAACTACAAGAGCATTTGTAGAACATTCAGAGTATAATTACCTACATGGAAAATCTTCCTTTAGCAAATATCCCCTTTGAGCATTTGTCCCCCATTTGGTTTGTTTTGATTGCTATCGTAGCAAATGCATTCCCTCCTGTACCTGAAGAAATATTTCTCTTGTATTTTGGCTACCTTGCGAACATTCGACCTGACATCATATCTTTCTGGCAGATAAACCTTTTTCTCATTATAGGATTCTTACTTATAGACTCGCTCGTATACCACCTCGCATTAAAAGGACACAAGGTAATACACTTTATACTTAAAAAGATTTTAGACGTAAACCTAGACGAGAAAGAAGAATTCTTAAATAAGCATATCTATAAAATAATATTCATATCTCGTTTCCTCGTTCAACTCAGAGCATTGGGCCCTATTACAGCTGCACGACTCAAACTCCCTTTTAAAAATTTTCTGAAAATGGACTTTTTAGCACTTGTGGTATATGTGCCGACAGTCATGGGTATCGGATACTACTTTGCTCATAGCGTAGAAAAGATATTTTCTGGAACAAAAGTCATAAACAACATCATGTTTTCAGGGGTTATTATCCTCATTTCTTTAATCATCTTAAAAAGATTAAGAAAAATACTTCTAAGTGAATTCAAAGGAGAGACGAACCACATAAAATCATTTCTAAAAATGTAATTTTTTAATTTATATGATAAAGTGGTGTTTATGGATTTAATCAATAAATTTGATGAAAGTGGCCACATGATGAGCCCTGAGCTTCCAAAAGAAGTCAGAAATTATTTAATAGATATAGACGGTACTGTCTGTGAAGACATCCCAAATGAAGAACCAGAACGCATGCTCACTGCAAAAGAGATAGATGGAGCAAAAGAAGCGGTAAATACATTTTTTGATCAAGGACACAAAATAACCTTTTTTACTTCTCGCACTGAAGCTCATAGAGTGAACACTGAAACGTGGCTTAAAGAACATGGATTCAACTACCATGGAATAATTTTTGGGAAACCTCGTGGTGGCAACTACTATTTTATAGACGACAAGCTAGAGAAAGGGATAAAATTTAAAGGCTCTTTTGAATAATTTATGAAAAACATGGATTAGATTGTATAATATAAGGATGGAAAAACTTATAGAAAATTTTAGTGCTCACATACAAGAAGCAATTACTATAGGGGAAAATGCTTCCTTGTCACAACCAACAACAACTTTAAAAAATGTATTAATCACTGGTATGGGAGGCTCAGGCATAGGCGGTACAATAGCTTCAGAAATAGCCTCTGTTGAATCATCTCTACCCTTTTCAATTAGTAAAGGATATTCTATCCCCCAATTTGTCAGTAAAGACACTCTTGTCATTGTATCCTCATACTCTGGAGGCACCGAAGAAACAATTAGTGCCATGAAAAAAGCACAAGCAAAGGGTGCAAAAATAGTGTGCATTACTTCAGGTGGCGAAGTAGAGAAAATTGCAAAAGAAAACAACATTGACCACATCATAATCCCAGGGGGTATGCCACCTCGATCAGCACTTGGATACTCACTCGTGCAAATGTTTTTTATCTTTAATTATTTTGGACTCATACAAGATAGTTTTAAAAACGATTTACTTGCTGCTGTAGAGTTATTAAACAAAGAACAAAATAATATAAAAGAATCAGCAAAGAAAATAGCTGAAAAACTCTATGGTACTCTGCCTGTCATCTACGCCCCTTATGGCTCAGAAGGTATAGCCGTACGTTTCAAACAACAATTAAATGAAAACGCAAAAATGCTCTGTTGGTACGGTGTTGTTCCTGAAATGAACCACAACGAACTCGTCGGCTGGGCTGGTGGCAATGAGCACATCTCAGTGGTTATTTTTAGAAATGACGGAGACTACCTTCGTATCGCAAAAAGAATAGATATTTCAAAGGAAGTAATCTCAAAGTATACTCAAAATATCATAGAAATATACTCAAAAGGAGCTTCCCTTATAGAAAAGGCTCTCTATCATATACACACAGGCGACTATATTTCTTTTTACCTTGCACAGATGAAGGAAGTTGATGTGACCGATATCAAAGTTATTGAATATTTAAAGGCTTCTTTAACAGAAGTAAAAGATTAAAAATTTGTAATATATTAGGCGTTTGCTTCGTCTACTAGTATGGAAGAACATAAAAAACAATTCGAGGAGTGCTACAACTTGCATGCAGATGCGATATACAGATTTTGTGTATATAAAGTCAGCGACAGCAAGCAAGCCGAAGATCTCACATCCGAAGCCTTTATAAGGCTTTGGGAATATATGGTTGATGGTAAAAAAATAGACAACCTTAAGAGTTTTTTATATCAGATAGTTAGGAATTTGATAATAGATTTTTATAGGAAGAAAAAATCTAGTTCGCTTGATAAGATGCAAGAAGAAGGATTTGAGCCTTCGAACGAGGATTACGAGAAAATACAGAATCTTTCTGAGATTCGTATAGCTAGTGAAATCATAAATACTTTAGAGGATAAATACAGAGACATCATTTACATGAAGCTCGTTGAGGAAATGGATTTAAAAGAAATTGCAAAAACATTACATATAACGATAAATAATGCAACCGTAAGACTTCATCGAGGGTTAAAACACTTACAAAGAATTATTCAAAATAAAGAAAATGAAAACTAGCAAACAAGAACAATTTAATAAAGGTATAGAAAGACTTAAAAACACTCATCTATCTTTAGATGCAAAAAACTCCATCAAAGAACGTCTCTCTATTCACACAAAAACTTATATTCCAAAAATAAAGACTCCGTATTTTACCCATATTCATTTTTCATATAGAGCTGTAATCATATCTTTTGTTTTAGTTTTTTCTTTATCTATAGGCACAACGTATGCTTCTTTTAGTAGCCTACCAGGGGATGTACTCTACCCCATCAAAACAAATTTTACAGAACCGATGATAAAATTTACCAAAAAAACAAAAGAAGAAAAAGAGGCCTTCGATTTAGTTTTAGCTGACACGAGAATCTCTGAAATTGAAGAACTCATAAAAAAAGACACAATAACTGAAGCTAAACTTGATGCAAATTTAGCATTATTTGAAAAACATTTAGACGAAATAAAGAGAGACAGAAGTGAAAAAGAAAAAACAAAAGAAAGTAACGAAAAAGAATCTTTGGATACAGCAGTTTTACTTAAAGTGGACTTAGGTTCTGAAGAAGAAAAACAAAACGACTCAGACTCTCGTATCAATAAATATAGAGATATAATACTTTCAAAACCAAGCTTGAATGATTTTTACGAAAAAAAAGCCAAGACAAAATTAGATTCTAGACGAAATAAAAGTGAACAGAAAGAAGCTGAAGAAAAGACAAAAACAGTAGAGGAAAAAGGAGGGAAAGAAATTAGAAATTCAAAAGATGATAAAAGTTCAGAAAACAAAGAAAAAAATAATAATATCCACGAAACAGAAATAGAGTCAGAACACGAATTAGAGCTTGAAGATGATGATATATTAGATATCAATATTCTAAATAGATAAAATATGTATTAGTACTTTTCCAGCCACTCTTTCTCTTGTCTCACTAAAAGATTTTTCTTCTTTTTTTGATCTTTTAATAATACCTCAACGGCTCGTTCCATACGCATACCCTGAGAACCTTTAACTAGCACAACGTCACCTTCTCGTATTGTATTTCTTACAAATTCACCTGCGTCACGTGCATTAAAAAATTCAAAAATATTTTCCTCTGGCATACCAGCATTTTGTGCACCAGTCTTGATAAAATGTGCCCTAGATCCTACAACCACCAAAATAGTACAAATTTCTTTAGCAATATTCCCTATTGCAACGTGAGCCTCTTCTGTGTGTTTACCGAGCTCAAGCATGTCGCCCAAAACCGCTATTTTTCTCCCAAAGGTATTCACTTCTTGCAATCTTTTTAGGGCTGCCTCACAAGCAAATGGAGAAGAATTATACGTATCATCGATGATTGTAGAATATTTTGCACCCTCCAGCAATCTCATTCTACCTTTTGGTACATCGTAATTTTTCAATGCGTCTATAGCTTCTAAAATATTTATTTTAAATTCACTAACCACAGCGAGAGAAGCGATAGATGCGTATAAATGATTTATTCCAAAAGCACCATTTATAATGACAGGAAGACTTTTACCATTTTCATTTAATTTGAAAGATATACCTAGAGGAATATTTTTTTTATTAGTATCCTTTGTACCATAAAATATATTTTCACTTGAAGCAACAAAATCTGCTTCTGAATTAAATCCATATGTTATTACCCGACACTTTGTTTTAAATTTCATCTCTAAAACACTCTCGTCATCAGCATTTAAAACCAACAGACCTGTTTTTTTTAAAGTTTTTATCAGAAGACTTTTTTCTTCAATAAGATGTTTTTTTGAATTAAAAAATTCTATGTGTGGAGGTATCTGTCCTATCGCTGTGATTATAACAATATCAGTACTAAGCCATGAAGCCGTTTCCTTCATATCTCCAGGCCTACCTACTCCTACTTCCAAAATAAGCCATTCTGGATATTCATGCGGCCAAATAATAAGCCATAATCCTTTTAGGATATTTTTAATCCAAAGAACAGAGTCATTCCATCCATTTGGAATTCCTAACACAACTAATGGTAAACCTATCTGACTGTTATAACTTTTTTCAGTTTTACGTACATAACAAAAAGGAGACAACACATTATACAATGCATCTTTAGTTGAAGTTTTACCAATAGAACCTGTAATAGCTACAATTTTTGGTTTATACTTTTTAAGTACAAGCTGTGACTCTGTTTTTAAAATCCAAATAAGGATTTTTTTGAATATATTTTTCATAGTTATCTATCTGGAGGTAGTTCGTAATAGTTAATTAAAAATTTAACAACACGGAGAAATGGATCAGCCCATGTTTGTGCAGCATACGGAACACCTTTTGGATTGACTGCGTATAAAAAGACAATAAATTTAGGATCATAGGCAGGAAGATACCCAAAAAATGAATGAGTGTTCCTGTCTTCATAGTAGCCCCCAGTAACATTATTCGCAACTTGAGCTGTTCCTGTTTTAATGGCAATACTATAATTATCAATTTTACCAAGCCCTCCTTTAAGTGATTTATCCATCACAGTTACCAACATACGAGTAATTTCTTCACTGGTTTCTTTAGAGATTTTAGTTTGTTTTGTAGGATATATTAAATCTTCCTCTGTACCATCGTCATATTTTATTTTTTTTCCTAAATGAGGTGTCACTAATATTCCACCATTAGAAAGTGCCGAGAGTGCCCTCACTAACTCTACTGGAGTCAGAGCGATTCCTTGACCGAATGCAGCATTTGCATATTCTAGCTCACGTGGACTATTCAAGTTCGCCACAAGACCACTAGTTTCGTTTGGTAAATCAATTCCTGTTTTTTCTTTAATACCAAAAGAAAGCATATAATCTCGCATCCGTTCTTTACCTAATTTCTGATATGCAAAAACCATACCGGTATTCAAAGATTGATTAAGCACGTCTTGCATGCTTGTACCTGGACCACGTCCCTTTTTGTCGAAATTAAATATTTCTCTCTTCTCAACTATAACAGAACCAGTATCAGTGTATGTCGTGCTTGCCTTAAGTACTCCAGCATCAAGTGCACTTGCCATAACGATCGGTTTTACGACAGAACCAAACTCCAACACATTTTCAACCAATGGGTTTGAAAACAATTTTGGATTTTGAACTTGTGAAAAGTTGTTTAAATCAAAACTAGGCAATGAAGATAAAGCATATATAGAGCCGTCGGTAGGGTTCATAATAATTCCTCCTATAGAATCTGCATTATATGTATCTCGTACATTTGCTAATTCTTTTTCTAAAAAACTCTGAACGCTTGGCTCAATGGTCGTAACGATATCTCCTCTTTTTGAATCTCCTTTAAATAAAGTTTTATTTATATTAGAAAATACTTCTGCAAAGAAATTGACGTAAGGATTATCTTTATCCCGGGTCAACTCTTTATTGTAGGTTCTCTCTAATCCATACCGTCCTGCGAGCGAATCTCCACTATAGGCCACAAAACCGAGCGTATGTGCTGCCATGGAGTTACCTGGATAAAATCGCCATTTCTCTTTAAAAATTTTTACTCCCGTTAGGTCAAATGCTGAGATGGCATCTGCTTGTGTTTTCGTCAGATGATAAGCTAACTCTTCATATGGATCTTCTTTTTTAGCAACTTTTTTGAAAAATTCTTCTTCGTCTAAGTCTACAATAGTAGACAATTTTTGATATACCAATTTTTGATCTTTTATATCTTTTGGTGTGATCGCAAGTTTAAAACCAGAAGCTTGAGTCGCTCCAGAAACAAGGTTTCCATCTTTTTTGGTAAAAAAAATGGTTCCACGCTCAAATATGTTTGAAGCTGGTGTTACGTACTGCCGAATCGCTTCATCAGCATAAAAATTACGATGAACGATCTGTGTCAAAAACAACTTGCCAATAAGAATCAGTGAAAATAGCAAGACTAAAATGAGTAGTATATTTGTTCTAAAAGAAAACTCAGATTTCATTTTGAGCTAATTGTATATTTCTTTCTTTAAGTGTATTAAATCCTAGAGGTTGACGTACAGCAAATGCAGGTTTTGCCTCTATAAACCCAAGAGAATGTGATAATTCAAGATCAACACCAGAGGTCATAGATAGGTAAGTTAATTCCAACTCACTGATATCAGTAGCCAATGCTCTAGAATCATTTTCAAATCCTTTTCTTTCAATAACAGCAAGAATCATAGTACTCAAAACTATCACATAAAGAACTGCTAACACCCCAAACGATACCAAAATAGCACGAAACATACGCTCTCGAAGATTGCTGTTGTCTACAATAGACACTCCCCTTTTATAATTTTTTACTCTTTGTTGAATTTCTTTCATGTTATTATTTTATTTTTTCTATGATTCTTAATTTTGCACTTCTCGACCTGTTATTTTTTTTTAATTCTTCTTCTCCTGCTATAATTGGCTTTTTTGTTATTAAAATCGCATCACCATCATCTTTCTTTTTTTTATAAAAATTTTTTACAATTCGGTCTTCCAAGCTATGAAACGCTATGACTGACATCCTCTTATCTTTTTTTAAAATTTCAAAACCTCCCTCAAGCCCTTTTTCCAAACTGGTCAACTCGTCGTTGACTGCTATACGTAGGGCCTGAAACGTTCTTGTAGCAAAATGAATCTTACCCTTTGTATACTTTGCTTTAATGGAATTTCGTATTACCTCTACTAATTCAAATGTTGTACTTATCTCTTTTTCTTCTCTTGCGAGAACTATGCCTTTTGCTATTCTGCGTGCTAGTTTTTCTTCACCATATCCATAAATAATATCCGCAAGACTTTCTTCACTCCACGTATTCACAATTTCCTTTGCAGTGACGTCGTCTTCATTTGGATTCTCTTTCATGGTCATATACAGCGGTTCATCTTTCATAAAAGAAAAGCCTCTTCCTGCATTTTCTAATTGATCAGAGCTCAATCCTAAATCCAAAACAACACCATCTACCCTTTCGATTTCCAACCCACGAACAAGTAGTTGTATATCTCTAAAATTTCCGTTAAGAAAAGTTATTCTATCCTCAAAACCCTTAAATTTAGCTTCTGCTTTACTCCATGCACTGTTGTCTTGATCTATGGCAATTACTTTTGCCTTTGGAAAATTCTTTAATATATAGATGCTGTGACCCCCTCCTCCAAAGGTACCGTCTACAACGATACTTTCTTCTTTAGAATTTAAATCTAACCCTTCTATTGTTTCTTTTAAAAGAACTGTCTTATGAACTGTTTGCATCTAATTACTGTTTTTACTTAACTTTTCTGCTAATGCATCTGCTTCTTTTTCAACTTTCTCTTTATATACAGTCCATGCTTTTTCATTCCAGATTTCAACTCGGTCTTCGACTCCCACTACTGCTGCAGAATTCTTCAGGTTAATTCGTTCCTTTAAGAAAGGAGGTAGAAGAATTCTACCAATCGAATCGACTTCAACTTCCGCTGCACGTCCAAACATGAATCGATTAAAACTTCTCTTGTCTGCAGACAAAAATGAAAGATCACTCTCAGAATTTGATAATCTCTTTGAGACTTTTTCCCATTCCTTCACTGTAAACACAAACAAACACTGATCAAGTCCAGGTGTAATAATAATTTTCTTACCCATTTCCTTGCGGAATTTTGAAGGCAAAGACATTCTGTTTTTTTCATCTATGGTATGTATGTATTCGCCAATTAACATATGTTTAAGAAATAATTATTACAACTTTTCTAATTTCCCACTTTTTCCCACTTGTATTACATTATAAACCACCCTCCCCCACTACGCAAATTAAAAAACACCTTTCTGTGGATAACAGAAAGGTGTTTTTAGCTTTTTAAATAAAGGTTAAATACAATATATCTAGTCGTTTTTATCGTGAATCAAAAGTTTATTTCCAACCCAAGTTAGGATTGATACTACTAACGCTCCTAATACTGCTGGAATGAAACCATCTACACTAAATCCTTCTATAAACGAAGCCACGAACCAGAAGAGTAACCCATTTATCACTAGAGAAAATAACCCTAGCGTAAGTATTGTGATTGGTAATGCAAGAATATGGAGAATTGGTTTTAAGAAAAAACTCACAAGTCCCCATACGAGTGCAACAATAAGTGCGATATAAAAACTAGCGACCGTTATACCAGGTACAAAATACGCTGCACCAAGTACTGATAATGCTACAATTAACCATTTTAATATAAATTTCATAAATATACGTTAGTTAAAATTAATAATTATTTATCTTCATTTCTTGGTTTCATCAGTGGGAAAAATACGGTCTCACGAATAGATTCACCTGCAAGCACTGCAAAAAGTCTTTCTCCGAAACCGAAGCCACAAGTCGGAGGCATACCGTGTTCGAGCATCTCGACGAATTCCCATTCAGGCATCATTGCTTCATCATCCCCTCGTTCTATGAGACTTTGTTGTAATTCAAATCTCTCTCTTTGGTCAACTGGGTCATTGAGCTCAGAGAAACCATTACCGAGTTCAGATCCTGCGATGAGTGGCTGAAATCTTTCTGTTAGTTCTGGATTACTTGGTAAAGACTTTGAAAGTGGAGACACGATCTTTGGATGATGCACTAGGAATGCTGGTCCTGAGATAGTCTTTCTGCAGTATTTCCAGAGTGTATCTATGAGTCTTTCTTTGTTTGCACCATCGTATTTTATTCCTAATTCCTGTGCTTTCTTTTCCATTTCAGGAAGAGTTGCAGACAAAATATCAATACCTGTTTTTTCAAGTACAGTGTCTCGATAATCAATCCTAGGCCAAGTATCAGCTAAATCAAACTCATGTCCTCGAACTGAGAATTTTGTAGTGCCAAAAACTTCTTGTGCAATGTACTTATACATTTTCTCTACAAGTTCCATACCGTCTTTATAATTCGCATATGCCCAGTAGAATTCCATATTGGTAAATTCTTGTAAGTGATCAGGGCTAGACCCTTCGTTTCTATACACTCGTCCGATTTCAAAAGTCTTTGGAAGGCCTGCAGCCATTAACCTCTTTTGCCATAGTTCTCCTACAGAGATGCGAAGATACACAGGCATGTCATAATCATTGTGATGAGTTTTGAATGGTCTTGCTTCTGCTCCACCTGTGGTCACCTCAAGGGTTGGAGTTTCTACTTCTAGAAATCCTTCAGAGAGCATGAAGTCTCGAGTTGCTTTCCAGAATTTTGATTTCTTTTCTAAAATCTCTCTCAGTTTTTCATTCGTCAAAATATCTAGATATCGCTTTCTGTATCTCTCGTCGTCGTCAGTAATTCCATGCCATTTTTCTGGAAGAGGGAGAAGTGTTTTTGTGAGCATTCGCCAATCACGAGCCTCACATGTTTTCTCACCTCTCTTAGTTGTAAAAAAAGTACCTTGTATTTCAATAAAATCTCCTATGTCTACCGTTTCAGAAAATAAATTTAATTTCTCTTCGCCTATAACGTCTAATTTAAGTAGTCCTTGGAAAGAAGCTGTACCATCATTAAGAGTCACAAACACAATAGCACCCTGTCCACGGATAGACATAATACGTCCAGATATCCATTTTAAAGATGTTTCCTTTTCTAGTTGTTCAAAATTCTCGACAGCTTGAGTGAGAGATAACTCTCTTTTTGACTCAGCAGGAAAAGGATTAATACCTTTTTCCTGTAAAAGATTTAATTTTTTAAGTCGAGCGTCTTTAATTTCATCTATTGAAGACATACGTTATAAATCGCATTTATGCGAATAAAGATTTAGAAAACTTTTATAATTTTATATTTAACTGATCCTTTTGGTGTTTCAAAAATAACGGTATCTCCTTTTTTCTTACCAAAGAGAGCTCCTCCAAATGGAGAACGGTTTGAAATTTTTCCTTCTGCCATACTTGCCTCTTCAGACCCGACAATGTTATAGGTAATTTCTTTATCAGTTCCTTCTTTAATGACAACAACTTTAGAGCCCACAGAGACCGTATCTCCACCGCCGCCAGTTACCACAGTTGCGGATTGTAGAATTTTTTCTACTACTTTTATTCTTTCTTCAAGTTTTCCTTGATCTTCGCGAGCATTGTGATATTCTGCGTTTTCTGACAAATCACCAAGCGACTTCGCGTATTCCAAAATTTCGATTATTTCTCTTCTTTTTGGGCCTCGTAAATCTGCTAATTCTTTTTCTAAAGCAATCTTTTTTTCTTCTGTTATGTAATCTCCTGTTTTATCCATTTAATGAATAGTACCTTTTTTTTGCTTAAAAATCAATTATACTTAAAAGTAGCTTATTCTTACTTGATGGACTTGCAATACGTATAAGTTATGCTAATATATACCACATGGCAAAAACAGTAATAGAAGTGAAGAAAAACCCAAACGAAAACAATATGAGTATATTGCGTCGTTTTTCTCGTAAAGTTCAAGAATCAAATATAATACAAAAAGTGAAAGGCTCTCGCTATAATGAAAGAAAAGAGTCTAAGATTAAAGTAAAAAAAGGAACCCTAAAGAGACTCGGTAAAAGAAAGGAAATGGAAAAGCTACGAAAGCTCGGTAAAATTAAATAAGACTAAAAATGGTATGGAAAATAGTATCTCTATTTTAAACCAAACAAAAGGCACGTTGCCCAACGTGCCTTTTGTTCTATTAAAAGATGATATCCTAGGAAAAAAATATTCTCTGTCTATAGCGTTTATCGGAGAAAAAAAATCTAAAGAAATTAATTTTAAATATAGAGGTAAAAATAATTCTACTAACATACTCTCTTTTCCTCTATCTAAAACAGAGGGTGAAATTTTAATTTGCCCAAATGTAGTCAAAAAACAACTAAAATTATGGAATAAAAATTACAGAGATTTTACAGGATTTCTAGTTATCCACGGCATGCTTCATTTGAAAGGAATGGAACATGGGGCTATAATGGAGAAAGCAGAGAAAAAATATGATCAGAAATATTTCTATAGGAATAGACGTCGGAACAACCACGACCAGAATAATAGTTGGAGAATTACTAAAAGGACAACAAAATCCTAATATTATTGGAGTTGGTGAATATCCTACGACAGGCATGAGACACGGATATGTCGTGTCTTTTTCTGATGTTACTAAATCGATACGTAACGCAGTTGCTATGGCTGAAAAAACTTCTGGAATAAAAATAAAAAAAGCTTTTGTTTCTATTAGTAGTGTTACCCTACGTGGAGATGTGAGTACTGGCTCTGCTATTATTTCTAAGGCTGATAATGAGGTAACAGTTCTTGATGTTAATAAAGCACTTTCTGAATGCGAAGAAAACTTACATCTGGGAAACAAAAAATTAATCCACACATATCCAATAGCATTTAAATTAGATGGAAAAGAAGTGCATGGCCGAGTTGAAGGAATGCGTGGCACTAAGCTTGAAGTTAAAGCACTTATGGTAACTTGTTCAAATCAACATTTTGAAGACCTCATCAGTGCCATTGCTGAAGCTGGTATAGACATATTGGATGTCATTGCTTCTCCTATTGCAGGTGCTCATATCGCCTTATCTAAAAAGCAAAAAATGGTGGGTGGGGGCTTGGTGAACATAGGCTCGGAGACCATGTCTACCGTCATATTTGAAAACGAAGTCCCCATAGCATTACACAATTTTTCTATCGGTGGTTCGGATATTACCAACGATCTCGCTCTGGGTTTTAAGACCACACTCGAGCAAGCAGAAAGTATAAAACTTGGAAATAACACACAAGCTTTTCCAAAGAAAAAAGTAGACGAGATAGTGGGAGCACGACTAACTGATATGTTTGAGCTCGTTGAGAATCATTTAAAGAAAATAAAAAGGTCAGAACTCCTTCCCGCAGGAGTAGCCTTCATTGGCGGTGGAGCAAAAACTTCTGGACTTGAAGAGTTATCAAAAGAATACTTAAAACTTCCTTCACGTATTGGGGACACTGATTTTTTTGGAACTGCAAAACCAAAACTTCGCGATCCAATGTGGTTCGTAGCACTCGGACTTATCTTGGTTGGTAAAAATAACACGAATTACTACGAAGGAACATTTTCAAATTTCTTGAAAGATTTAAAACACATACTCAAAGGGAGCCTTAAGCAACTTTTGCCATAAAATAATCACCTAGAAAGGGTATTTGTCAAGGATTTCCCTTTTTTTGTTTTCTGATATGATTATACCTATATAAGTTTAACGTTTTTATTATTTAACATATGCCAGAACACCTTTACGGTCTATGGCTGAAATCAACATTATGCCCAAAGTAAACCCAGAAATAGAGAGCTTCGCTCGTATCGTCGTCATCGGAATTGGAGGTTCTGGAAAGAACGCTGTAAACCACATGATCAACTCCAAAGTTAAAGGAGTGACTTTCATTTCAATGAACACAGATACTCAAGACTTACACAATTCACTTGCTGAAAAGAAAATTCATATTGGAAAAAATTTAACTAAAGGTCTTGGTGCTGGAATGAATCCTGAAATCGGCAAGAAAGCAGCCGAAGAAACAAAATCAGAAATTCAAGATGTTATTAAAGGTGCAGATATGATATTCATCGCATGTGGTATGGGAGGAGGTACAGGTACTGGTGCTGCTCCTATAGTCGCACGATGTGCAAAAGAACAAGGAATACTAACTGTCGCCGTAACTACAAAACCATTTTTCTTTGAAGGTAATCACCGAACAAAACTAGCAGAAAAAGGTATTGAAGAATTAGCAAAAGAAGTAGACGCTATTATCGTAATACCTAACGACAAACTTCTTCAAATGGGAGATAAAAATACAAACTTCAAAGATGCTTTTGCTACTTGCGATAATGTACTCCGTGAAGCTGTAGAAGGTATCTCTGATTTAATTACTACCCCTGGAATCATTAACGTAGACTTTGCAGATATTAGAGCCATCATGTCTGATGCAGGGTCTGCACTCATGGGTATCGGTATTGCTTCAGGTGAAAATAGAGCTGAAAATGCTGCAAGACTCGCTATCAATTCCCCACTTCTTGAAGTATCTATTCATGGAGCAAAAGGAGTGCTTTTCGCTATTTCAGGAGGGGATGATATTACTATAAATGAAATTCAAGAAGCAGCAAAGATAGTCACCGAATCAATAGATAAAGATGCAAAGGTTATCTTTGGGACTATTCATGATGAAAAAATGAAAAAAGGTGAAATAAAAATTACTGTAATAGCCACAAACTTCCCTACTGATATGCATAGAAAAAATCTTTTTAGTTCCGTAGCTCAACCTACTCAAGCACAAAAAGAAATAGTAAGGGAAGAACCAATTATTCCTGTAACAAAAAAAGAAATTCACAACTCAATACCTACAATGAGTTTAAATAACACAAACAGTACCGCTACCCCAATCAACAACGACTTCATGAAAAGGATGGAAAAGAAGCCAGAACCAGTAGAAGAAGTAATTATAGACGACGACACAGAAGACTGGAGTGCTGTTCCAGCATTTCTCAGAAGAAACAAGAAATAATCTCCAAATATTTGACGTATAGTGTATAATACATACATGAAATACGATTTAATTATTATAGGTGGTGGACCTGCAGGAACTGCCGCTAGTGTGTATGCTGCACGAAAAAGACTTAAAACATTACTCATACTCGCTGAATGGGGCGGACAAAGTATTGTTTCTGAACAGATCTACAACTGGATCGGCTCTCCTTCTATTTCTGGAAATGAATTAGCTGAGAACTTTAAAAAGCATGTGCTTGCAAATGTGGGTGCGGATTTAGAAGTTAAAGAAGGAAGCAAGGTCACAGATATCTCAAAAAATACAGAAAGTACCTTTACCATATCTACTGATACGGGAGAAACTTTTCAAACCAAAACAATACTCATCTCTGCAGGATCTGGACGTAGAAAATTAGTTGCAAAGAATGCTGATACACTTGAACACAAAGGACTCACCTATTGTGCTTCTTGTGATGGCCCACTTTTCTCTGATATGGATGTAGTAGTTATTGGCGGAGGAAATGCTGGTTTTGAATCAGCATCTCAACTACTCGCATACTGTAAGTCTGTGACCCTTTTACATCGAAGTGACACCTTCCGTGCAGATGAAGTAACTGTAGAGAAGATATCTAAGAATCCAAAGTTTAAAGCCATAAAAAATGTAGACATACTTGAAGTTCAAGGAGATAAATTTGTCGAAGGTATAGTCTACAAAGATAAAATCACAGGAGAAGAACACACTCTTCCCGTCTCTGGAATATTCGTAGAAATAGGACAAATACCAAATACAGATTTTGCAAAAAATGTACTTACATTAGACGACATAGGACGCATCAAGATAGATCCATGGACAGGCAAAACAGATGTACCTGGTATCTGGGCTGCTGGAGACTGTACTAATGTGCTCTATCATCAAAACAACATCGCTGCTGGTGATGCTGTACGGGCACTCGAAGACATATATCTTGCGATACACGCAAAATAATACTACTTACACGTGCGTATGATTAGCATGCGAAATAGAAGCAACTCCTTTATAATTTTTCAATACATATACAGCAAGTAATGTTGTAATTGGAACAGTTAAGATCAAACCGATACTGCCTACTACTGTTCGTATTATTTCAGTTGCAAAAATTTCTTGATTAATTACACTCACACCTAAAGAATTTGAAGAAGAAAATAGTAGGAGCAAAGGGAGTGAGGCTCCTGTATACGCAAGTGCTAATGTGTTTACCAACGCTCCTACATGCTCTTTACCTACACTGAGAGCCTTTTTATATACTTCTTTTTTTGAAAGATTAGGAGCTGAGTTGTATAGCTCCCGTACAACTGCAGCTTGAGTGACAGCTATATCGTCTAGAACCCCAAGAACTCCAATCATTATGCCACCAAGGAGGAGCCCGGTAAAATCCAGTGTACCTCGAGTATTTAAGTTTAAATAAAAAGCTTCTTCTGTAGCAAAACCTGTAAAACGAGCCAAGGTCACACCAAGGTACGCAAGAATTCCAGTTAAAGTCACTGCAATCACTGTACCCGTAAACGCAACCGTTGATACTCGATTAAAGCCATGGGTAAGGTAGATAGCAAGGAAAAGAATAACGGTAGCCACAAAGACACTCGTAAGAATAGGAGGATACCCGTGCAAGAGGGCTGGAATCAAGAGATACACAATAACGAAGAAACTTCCCAAAAGTCCAAGAAGTGATCTTACTCCTTGCTTACCAGAAAACAACAAAACAACACCTATAAATAAAGCAATAAAAAATAGTATTACAGGTATACGATTAACATCTCTGACAGAGTAAATCTCTCTACCATCGATACCATCAATGCTATGATACAAGAAAAAAGTATCTCCTTCTTCAAGGGAAACATAATCATTTTCCAAGGTTACTTCTAACCCCTTCTGCTCGCCTTCTAAAATTTCTACTTTGATAGTTTGATTTAAACTTTCTATGCCTGTATTTACGATATCTTCTGTGCTTTCACTCAAGACATCTATAACCCTTGTCTTTACAATCTCGGTTTTATCTTGGACAAGCTCTTGTGAGTAAACCAACGGTGCCACAAAAAAAGCACTTAAAAGTAATATAGCGAGAGAGAATAAAATTCCTTTTCTTTGAGACATTAGTTTTTTGAACAAGCATTACAGATCCCAAATAAATCGAAAGAGTGATGTTTGATTAATTTAAAATCCTTAACTTGTTTTAGTGCTTTAGTAATTAAAATATCAGCATCACAACCCGTAAAGTCAGATATCTTTTTGCATGAGAGACATATAACGTGATGATGATCCTCTATATGATCTGCTATTTCATATTGAGCTTCTCGCTCTCCGGTATTTACTCTTTTGATTAAACCTTTTTTCTCTAAAACATCCAATGTTCTATATACAGTCACTTTGTCTGCTTTATCTTTTTTTAATTTTTCAAAAAGAATGTTCGCTGATATTGGTTTTTTTGATGTTAGAAGCAACTCTAAAAGAGCCACACGTGGCAACGTTTTTTTCAATCCAGCCTTATTTAATATAGCTTCAGTTTCATTTAGTTTATCTTTCATATATAAATACTAGTCTTTTTGGAGGTAAATGTAAAATACCTGTACAACATTAAATGCAATTTACTTGCGTTTATATACCTATATGTTATATTAAATATAAATGCAATTTTATTGCAATTGTTCATTTACAGTTTAACAAAAAATTCATAAGTCATGTGCAAAAAATGCGAAATTCAAGGAATTACTATGGAGTTAGAATTCTTAACCATCCCCTCTTTAAAAAAGATGGAACAAAAACTTTCCCAAATAAAAGCATGGGAAAATCTTTTTAAATCAGGTTGGCACGAAGAAGATTTAATCCAAAGGGCTTATGCTCACCTGGTGTGGACTATGCGAGAAGCAGAAAAATGCAACCAACCTCATTGGGTAACCAACGCTCGAGCGTTTTTATCAGCGATGGCAAAAGGTTTTTTAAACCCTTTTAATCCAGAACAATTCAAACCCAAATCAGGAGATCCGAACTTTTCTTTCAAAATGGCTGTGGTGTCCGCAATTTCTGAGGCGTCAAATTTCTACGGCAACAGATGCCCTTCAGTTCTCTGGAACTCATTTGTCTACTTGGGTACACGAGAAGATCCAGAAGAATCGCGTTCGATCCTGAAAGAAGCCTCAGAACTCCCCCACCACTATGCCATAGTGGATACCATGCTTCATGCTAGTGCAAAATGTTACAAACTCCTACTTACAGTGCAGAGTTTTATGTACAAAAAAACGGGTATGGTTATTGACCACAATTGCGATTGTAACTGTTCTCTGGTAAATTTACTCACTGGTACTGGTGAAATGGCTGTGATGTTCAAAATCAAACCCGAACAAATTTTTGAAGCAACGCAAAGTGCTTTCACGCACATGCTTGCAGAATCGCATTTGATTTTGAACTGTAAGCTTCCTTTTGAATACACAGTCACAAAAGAAGCGGGGTTGCTTGAAGGAATTAGTGTAAGGGAAAATTAATATTCCCTTCGAACAATTTTAGCTCCGCGACCTCTCAAGGACGCGGAGCATTTTATTAAATTAATTATTTTAAATATTATGGAATTACTTTTTACAACTTCTGCTATAGCGGGAGGCTCAGTCTTATGGCGTAACTGGCTAGAGCATCACGAAGGTTGGAAAAATTACATAAAGAAAGCTCTAGGATCCTTGGATAAGGTTCTTTTATGTGGTTCATGTTTTACCTACTGGCTATCTTTATTTGCTTTATGTTTTATTAATCCCTTTCTTGAATTTTCAGAACAATTCAACTCAAAAACTATTTTCTTTATAGCTTCTTGGATGGCACTTTCTTATCTTTCTGTATTCTTACGTTTTGTTTATATTTTAATTCAAGAGACAGTTAGTGAAAAAGTACATAAACATACACATTAATCTGAGTAAAAATAACTTCTCCTAAAATTATGACTTATATCGAGTTGGAGAAACTGACACAATACATGTATTCTTTTTCTTATTCCTGAAATTGAACAGCGTATTTTGCCCGACTGTTTTCAGCAAAATTAATCCATTTTTGATATCCATCACCTAAATACATGAACTTAGCAGGAGATTCCGCTCGAGAGTCTAAAGCAGAAAGCAATTCAAGTTCCTGGATTTTATTTAAAGCATGGGGCATGTTTTTATTATATATTTTCCAAATACTAAAACAATGTTGCATCGCACTTCGCCTGTAAAGCGGTAATGTCATCAACTGTGAGCTCTAACCGATCTCCACTATTCAACCGATACATAATTGCTTCTGGATTTTCTACGTGGTTCAGTCCCAATGCGTGACCAAGCTCATGAGTCAACACTCGTATCAACTTATCTTTACTTTCAAATTGATAAATATCTATCTTTTGACCTTCAGGACCCGTGTGATAAATACCTTCATTAAATTCTTCCCCATTTTCTTTACTTATCTCGTTATATTTATTTACATCGATATGAAGTGTTCGAGCAAGAGCGTTTAATTCTTCTGCTAAAGCATTCAGTTCTATCACTTGGGCATTTACAACATCTTGTTTTTTATTGATCTGATCTGCTTCTTCTGTGAGATATGTCCTTTCTTGACTCAATCGAGCATATTCTTTCTGAGTTGCTCCACCGTGAGCATTCCAATATGAGACATCTTTTTCATATGCACTCTTACGAGTTTCAAAAACAGCAACCCGCTGCTCATACTGGGCTTTAATTACCTTAAAAGTGGCTTGAGCGGCATCGTATTTTGATTTTAGAGTTTTATATGATGCTTCATTATTATCTAACACAGCGTCAATTTTCTGAAGTTTTTTTGTAGCTTCTTGTCTGTTGTCATAAATTAAATTTACCTTAAGACTTCCGTCATCTTCGTATTTAAATAAATCTTTACCACTTGGAGTCTCCCAGATCTTTTCTGCTTTTTGTAAAATTTCTTTAAATTCTTCTTTTGAAATATTAAATTCAGTATCAAAGGTACCGATACTGTATGCAATGGGTGCAGTACATGGAAAATAATGATTCCTATTTTGTTCCCAAGCAGTACTTATTGGATCTTGAAAATAAAAAATAAATCCACCTAAAACAGCTAAAGCAAATATGTTGTATAAAAAATTCTTCACTTATAAATTATACCAGAATATGCATAATATTTTTGCAGTTTATTTTAAAATACGATACGATTAAGACATATGTTTCTCTTCCGCAGGCATCCATCTTGGTTTATTGTCACCTCTAATGTATTTTTGTTGTTCCCTCTCTTTGTCGCTTTCTTTAAAAAAGAATGGGTATATTTCGGCATTACTCTTGGAATTTTTGTCGCTTCTATTGGATTCCATTATGGATATGAATTCCATAGGAAAAACCCTTTGACTCAAAAATTTAGAATCCTAGACTGGCTTCTCGCAATGCTTGGAACATTGTATGTTTTTTATTTTATAACTCAATCTGATGCAAGGATGAGTATGAAAGTCCTTTTTGCTGCTCTGTTCATGATAACTCTCACTTTTTTCTGGTACAGCTATATTTTAAAAAATTATGAGGGATACAAAAAACTCCACCCTTGGTTTCATGTATTTTCCCCTATAGTTTTAGGATTTATTGTTTTGTTTTTGTAAAACTTATTGCTCAATAACGACCTTTAATTTAGGCCATTTTTCTAACCATTTTTTAGTTTTTACTCTGTCCCAAAAAAGATCAAGATTTTTATATTGTGGAGCGGTGGGTCTGATGATTAAATTCACTAAGTCGTCTATACCGTGGGGAGCTATTATCCTCGGTTCACCATTTTCAAGAGTTACGGCCACACACGTCGGCGTCTCTACCCATTCAGAAAGTCCTTCTTCTGCATTTCGGTAATGCTCCGTCCTGTCATGCTTAGTATGCATATATGCTTGATTTCTTATCTCCCATTCGAGCCCCAGGAGCCCGGACATCTTTTCTGAAAGCTTTTTATCTGCCTCTTTATCAGGATTATTCATATCAAAATATATTAAATCGATATCTCTCGTATCAGCAACTTCCCTTTTTATATCATGAAGATGATCCCAAACTTTATTCCTCAAAAATCCTGCACCAATCATCCAATCAGGCAAGTTTAACTTCTCCGCTTCATGAAGCACGTCCATCATCCATTTATCACTTTTTACTAAGTTTATTATTTCTTCTGTTTTCATTGGTGTGTTTAAATTAGTCTTCCCAAACCTCCACAAAAGATTTTGCTGTTTCGTGAAGTTTTATTTTTACAACATTAACACCCTTTGTCTTAATCCTATTAAAGCACTCAGTTGCTAGATTTTCTGCTGTTGTAGTAAAAGGTAGAATATCATTCAGATATTGATGATCCCATTGAGAAATAATCTCACTTTCAACAATTTTTGACAGATCTGAAAAATCCATAACCATACCCTCTTTGCTACCGCTTTCAATTATTTTACCTGAAACAGTCACCTCGAGCACGTATGAATGACCATGTAAATTTTTACACTTTCCATCATGATTCGGCAAACTATGAGCTGCTTCAAATTTAAATTGTTTTGTAATCGAGGTATTCATAAGTTAAATATACTATTAGTGTTAGTTTATTGCTAGTGACATTCTTCACAAAAACGCAAAAGACTGGAGCAGTCCAGTCTTTTCTTTATAAGCGTTTTTATGAGCGTTCAGCAGATAGAACCAAACAATTCGTTACCCTGTAAGGCTATTTTAGCTAGTTTTAGATAATTTTATCGACCCTTCTCGAGCGATTGTTAAAAATACTAAATTTCTGATGACTATGTTTTGATAATTGTACCAATAAATGAACTTTCTGTATCGAATGATTTGTGAGTATATTGAGCGAGTTCAGACTCAAGTGATTCCTTGGTGTATCGTAATGACTGAAACACAATCAATTTGTCACCCGACGTAATACCAATGCTTTCTAGTGCTGAATTGGTATTAATCACTAAACATGACACTCGAAATCCGTCGTCTGCAATTCTTGGTGAGATATCAGTGAATGGATCAAGTCCGATAAGTCGAACCTTGTCATCTACTAGTCGAACAGCATCTTCTTGATAAACTTTTTGCAATTCAACCATATCTACACGATCACGCATCTGCGCATTTATAAACACAAAACCGTTTGTTCCCACAATGTCAGTAAGAAGCTTTAATATTTCTTGTGGTGCGTAATTTGAAAACGTAAGACCAAGAGAAACAAACCGAGGAACTGTGGATTCTCCAAGAACCTCAGGTAATTCTTCAAATGAGGCTTTCACTTTTCGTACAGGAATCCCTTGTGGTGTTGCGTGTGAATCTGCCATTTCAAGAAAGTGATCACTGATATCTACAGGAACATATATAAAAGATTTACCTTGTTTTTTAAGTTCATCAAACAGGAACTGCTCCTTGTGTTCTGTGCCTGGACCAAGATCAATGTATTCAAAATTATTTGGGAGTATATCTGCAATATTTTTTGCAATTAGTTGTAGATATTCATGTTCTGGTTTTGTGACTAGTTTGAAATACGAAGTATCTTCTTCTTGTAACTGTTCGTAAACTGCATCGCCCGAACCAATGTAAATAAGAAGGGAATCCGAAAAATCCCAAATCCCATTATCTAGTTTCTTGAGAGATTTGAAGGCTCGATCCTTAAACCATTCTTGGTTGTATTTTCCATCCATGTCTCAATTGTATCACAAAAACAGCTCCCTTCGGAGCTGTTTTTGTATGCTTCTCGTGCTAGCCCGAAATGGTGAGCGTTCAGCAGATAGAACCTTTTGATTCATTGCCCAGTAAGGTCATTTACTACTTTTCATGATATCAGAACGACCCTTATTGTGCGACCTAGTAAAAAAGCTACGAAATTTCTTTTGCATGCTTCAGATATTCTAGGAAGGCAATCTTCATCTCCTTATTACTACCACTCTTGTTTATATCCGAACGGCTTCCTGACATAATTGTATTCACATCAGGCAGGTTCCAGGCTGTCTGGTCACTCAATATCCACCTATCATGGGTATCTCTAATAAGAGTGCTGTCGATTTTGAGCCATTCTAAACTAATACCCTTACTAGATAGCTCTTTTTTTAGATCCCGGTACTCCTTCAAGACCTTTGGAGTTATATGAACATCAAGCCCTAAGGAAAGAATTTTAATATCTTTGATTTTATTCGCATCAGCAGTCTCCCATATGTATTCAAGGCCAGCAGAAGTGAAATGCTTATCGAGCCAATAGATATTACCTTTACAGCCTGACAATACCCGTTTAAGCCACATCTTATTTCCATACGGACGTGTTGGATCAATAAATATACTTGATGGTATCTCCGTTTCTTCTGCTGTCTGATTGAAGAGAACTTGAATTGTCTTGAATTTCTTTGAATATGTAATCAAGCCGACCGAGTTCATCATCAACAGAAGATTTGTAAGAGGACTCTCATCCATATAACACCAGAAACCCCTACTCTTCAAAATCGACAAGGCGTTCTCTTTTTTTGGATTTTTTACTCCGTAAAGCAACTGAAGTATTGCTTCACATGGAGGAAATTGGAGTAACCCTTTCTTGAGTGCTTCGTTAGCCCTATCTACCTCAGAACGAATATACCTACCGTGATAATAAGAAGTTCCAAGTTCAGTAAGACTGTCTGAGGTAATCTCCATAAATCCTAGTGACCTTAGAAAATCAATGTCATCGTTGGATCCATCGGAATCTTCATCTTCAGCAATCGCCTTCAATATTTTTTCGTAAGAACTCCAAGTTCTCTGAGGAAGAAGATGCTCTTCGTTGTTATTCTCCTGTAGATTCTGTGTCTCCATTTTCATTTGAACCATTGGTTTTAGAGTACTTGTCACTGAACCCCGTAACGGAAGAAATAAGTGCCTTGTAGTCATCAAGAAGACCTATATTCGTAAGAATATCTTTTGGAAGAATCAAACTGATACCACTTTTCCCAAATGGGATTACGGTGTGTTCTGAGTCTGTCGCAATAGTAGTTTTAGAACCTGGTCTGGTAATCTGCGCTTTTGCAACTGGCTTTCTTGTGGGTGTATTTGATGGAATTCTTGGAGTCTTTATCTGAGCGGAAACCTCTCGAAGACCTGCTTGTTCACAAAGATACACAAATGCTGGTACGGCACCCGTAGCAACTCGTGAACTTATCTTGTATACATGCATGAAATCGTTATGCAGTTCATCCTTGCCCATGGTACATGCCTCAGGAACAACTTTGAGGAGGGCCTCATATGAGGTTTTTACCATCTCAACAAGTGCCTGTGCTTTTGCATCACCCTTATATCCCATTTTTGCCATCAAGGATGTACTATTGGAGTCGGCATCTATCAATCCAAGGAATCTCAAGGAGGCAACAGCCAAATTTGCATCACTGCTGGAGAATGAGTGGGTAAGGAAATAATCAGGATTCAATGATGTCATACTTCTTGCACTTATCAGAGAAAGTACTTTCTCGAGTCTAGTAGCACTCAAATACGCTGGTGACAATGGTCTTTTTTCTTCAGTCATAGTTTTATGTGAATTAATTTATAATGATATTATAAATCTATCATACCCATACAACTAAATCAAGTTTTTATTAAAATAATAAAAGCCTTGTAGATAAGCATTTTTAGTGAGAAAATTTTTTATAATATAAAATTATCACTCAGTCAATATATAAATAATGTCCATTAAACTCTAAATCCCATCTACTTGAAGCGTGTACTCAAATTAATTATAATATCCATTTTATTTAAACACTCGTGCGAGCTGTTGATGGTGAGCCACAATAATTTGTTCGCCGTCGCTCACAAATTTTCCAGCCCCGGACTCAGCTGTTTTTCTTACTAGAAAAACATGCTTCCGTCTTCACAAAAACGCAAAAAGACTGGAGCAGTCCAGTCTTTTCTTTATAAGCGTTTTTGTGACCCTACAGAGAATCGAACTCTGATTACCGCCTTGAAAAGGCGATGTCCTAACCGTTAGACGATAGGGCCATATGGGACATAATATAATATTTATGTTCTAATTGCAAAGGGTTTGATCTACAATATAACATTTTAACGTTTGCCTTTATATAAATAAAAAAGTAGGATACAAAAGAACAAAACCGAGCCTAGCGGTAAAACTAAGCATGATACAGTATGAGACAGCTCTTTTTTATAGTCCTATTACTTGGGACTTCTAGATCATCACTCGCACAGCTGTCCCTAGAACAGATTGTGCACAACTACGAGACAGTACATGATACAATTCTTCCAGTATGTTTTTTGGAAAAAATTACAGGAATCTATAATTTTGTCGGAAGCCCTAAGATAGGCATAGACAGCAAAGGGTCAAGATTTTTCCCTGGAAAAATCTTCATTAGAGATAGTTCTGCTGTTTTTTCTCTTATAGAAGAAATGGCCCATGCATATCAATGGGAACAAAAAGGTGGTAAATTCAGAATGACTATAGCCCTAACAGGCTTGTCATTTAAAGCACTCTGGCGTACGGTCTTTTCTAAAAAACCAAAAAATTCTCGGAGTAAAAGAGGTACCGTTTGGCAACACTACACTGCATTCGCATACGAACCTATGCGAAGAAATTTCTGGGCCTATGAATTTGAGGCTCATCATGTGATCTCTCCAGACATGCTTCAATATTTAAGTGAACCATGCGAGACAAAAAAATAATTATTTTATAAAAAGTAAACGCTTCTCTGCACAAAAATGCAGAGAAGCGTATTTTATTTATTTAATTTTAATAACTTATTTTATCATTTCTACTAATGCCTCATAAGCTTCTGGGAGCTCGATAATACCCGCAGACCCGTTCAAGTGCCCACCGTTTGGGATTACAATAAGTTTTCCATTTGTCTCTCGTGCTATTTCTTCTCCGTCTGAAAGTGCCACATAAGGGTCATTGTCTCCATGTATCACAACTACATTTTTTATATTTTCTTTTATCTTTTCAAAGTCCGGTTCAACATTAAGAAAATTTAGAATCTTTTCATTCTTTGTCTTATGACAAGGAGCAGAGACAAATATAGCACCCTTAATATTTTCATCATGATATCTTTCAAAATAACGAAGTAGTGTGGTTCCCCCTAAACTATGCCCTAATAAATATATTTCGTCATTTTTATTTCTATCTACTAGTCTTTTTATCTCTTCTAGCCACTCTTCGAGGATAGGCTCGCCAGGAGTTGGCATAGACAGTGAGCAAGCGTAGACATCAATCTTCCCTAGATCTGCCATGAGTTTTGTTCTCCATGCACCATTTGGAACACCTTCAAAACCATGTATCAAGAATACTTTTTTATTTTCCATATTTTAATTATAACATTTTCAGCTAAACTTTTAGAAAAATACACAGTTTTCTTTTTTTGTAAAAAGTAGTAAGTTTATAGTATGGAAAAAGGAATGCACGATGTACAAATTATTATTTTAGCTGCTGGAAAAGGCAAAAGAATGGGAGGAGATGAACCAAAGGCTCTTGCGATGCTTCGCGAAAAACCTTTTCTAAAACATATCTTAGATACTGTTGAAATGCTCGACTTGCCAATCAAACCTGTTATTGTTATTGGACACAAAAAAGAACGGGTTAAAGAAGTGGTTGGACCTCATCACACATATGCAATTCAAGAAGAACAACTCGGCACAGGTCATGCTGTCGCGAGTGCAAAAGAAGTATTGCATCCTGATTATAAAACACTGCTTGTACTTTCAGCTGATCAACCTCTCGTCTCAAAAGAAACTTTAGAAAACCTCATAAAAAAACACGAGGAAACAAGAGCGACTATCACACTGGCTACAGTGGTACTACCTGACTTTGAAGATTGGCGAGAAGGACTTAAAAATTTCGGAAGAATTATTAGAAGCGAAAATGGTACTGTTGAAAAAATTATTGAAAACAAAGATGCAACAGAAGAAGAAAAACAAATAAAAGAAGTCAACCCAGCACTATATGCATTCGACGCAGAGTGGCTCTGGAAAAACATTTCAAATATTAAAAATCAAAATGCACAAGGAGAATATTACCTAACTGACTTAATAAAAATGGCTTTTGAACAAGAGAGAACCGTGGCAGCGGTACCGGTCACAAACATTTTAGAAGGATTGCAACCCAACACAAAAGAAGAACTTGAGACATTAGAAAAAATTACTATATAATAAAGATATGAATACAAACAATCCATTTGAGAATGCAATGATTCAGTTGGACAAGGTTGCAAAGTTGCGTAGTTTTAGCGACGAATTTATTACTCAACTTCGCCAACCAGACAGAGATATTCGAATATCTATCCCGGTAAAGATGGATAATGGATCTATCAAAATATTTGAAGGCTACCGTGTACAGTACAACAATACTATGGGGCCGTACAAAGGAGGTATTCGTTTTCATCAAGATACAGAAATAAATGAAGTTAAGGCACTCGCCTTTTGGATGACTATAAAATGTGCTGTAGCAGGTATCCCTATGGGTGGAGGAAAAGGCGGCATCACAGTAAATCCAAAAGACTTATCTAAAGGTGAACTTGAGAGACTTTCTCGTGGATGGATAGAAAGACTTTCGGATGTTATAGGCCCTAAAAAAGACGTTCCTGCTCCTGACGTAAACACTACTCCTGAAATTATGATGTGGATGGCTGACGAATTTGAGAAAATTACTGGAGACAAAACTGGTGCGGTTATTACGGGTAAGCCACTTCTAAATGGCGGAAGCGAAGGAAGAGGCACAGCAACAGCCCAAGGAGGTTTTTATGTTTTTGAAGCTTTGCGAAATGATTTAGGACTTCCCGAGAAATGTAACGTGGTCATTCAAGGTTTTGGAAATGCTGGAATGCACGCAGCTACTATCTGGAGTAAAGCCGGACACACCATCACAGCTGTATCAGATTCCAAAGGAGGAACTTGGAATGAAAATGGATTAAACGTAGATGATCTC
Source organism: Candidatus Nomurabacteria bacterium (assembly GCA_052035405.1). Classification (GTDB taxonomy): domain Bacteria; phylum Patescibacteriota; class Minisyncoccia; order Phycocordibacterales; family UBA9973; genus UBA9973. The sequence goes on from JBPOHQ010000004.1 coordinate 116,230, forward strand.
ATCGCTTATAAAAAAGAAAAAGATACCTTAGCCGGATTCCCAGGAGGGACTGACGTAACGAATGGAGAAATGTTAGAAGCACATTGTGATCTCCTTATCCCTGCTGCATTTGAAAATCAAATCACCGACACAAACGCATCTAAAATAAAAGCAAAAGTAGTTCTCGAACTTGCAAATGGTCCGACAACGCCCGCTGCTGACGATATACTCTCTAGTATGGGCATATATGTGATTCCCGATGTACTTGCAAACTCTGGTGGAGTTACTGTCTCTACTTTTGAATGGGAGCAAAATTTAAAGGGTGAACACTGGAGTGAAAAAGAAGTTTTTGAAAAGCTTCAACCCTTACTAGCCGATGCAGCAAAGAAAATATTTACCATTTCGCAAGAATCAAAAACAGACCTCCGTCGCAGTGCATTTATCTTGGCACTTGAAAGAATCCAGGAAAAGATGTTATAGTCAAAAGACTATACGCGCGGTTAGCTCAGTTGGTAGAGCGACCCCTTGACGTGGGGTAGGCCAGGGGTTCGAATCCCTTATCGCGCACCATAAATAAGCACATATTAACTTTTAAAAAATCATTTAAAATGGTATATTTTTCCTATGGAGATAAATGAAAAATTACTTAAACCGTATAGTCCAAAAGACACAGAAGACCGTATTTATAAGGTCTGGGAAGACTCTGGACTTTTTAATCCGGACGTATGTATTGAAAAAGGAGTAACAGATAATAACGCAGAACATTTCTCGATAGTACTTCCCCCTCCAAACGTGACCGGCAGTCTCCATACTGGTCATGCTCTTATGCTTGTCATTCAAGATATTATGGTTCGTCATGCTCGCATGCAAGGCAAACGTACGCTTTGGCTACCCGGTACTGATCACGCTGCAATCGCAACTCAATCAAAAGTAGAGAAAATCTTAGAAAAAGAAGGTGTGCGGAAGAATGACCTAGGACGTGAAGAATTTTTAAAACGAGTTGAAAAATTCGCAAGTGATTCTCATGACACGATAGTCAACCAAGCAAAAAAAATGGGAGCGTCCATGGATTGGTCGCGTGAAGCTTTTACCTTAGACGAAAAAAGAAACCTCGCAGTTCGCACAACATTCAAAAAAATGTATGATGACGGACTCATTTACCGTGGTTATAGAATAGTAAATTGGGATCCAAAAGGACAAACAGTTATATCAGATGATGAGACATTTTCCGAAGAAAGAAAAAGTAAACTCTATACATTTAAATACGGCAAGAACTTCCCTATCTCTATATCAACTACTCGACCAGAAACAAAAGTTGGTGATGTAGCGGTAGCAGTACATCCAGAAGATGAAAGATATACTGAGTTTGTGGGTAAAGAATACGATGAAGTATTTTGCGGAGTGCCTATTCATATAAAAATAATTGCTGATGAACACGTAGAAAAAGATTTTGGTACTGGAGCACTCGGAGTGACCCCAGCCCACAGTCAGATAGACTGGGAAATGGCACAAAAACATAAACTTCCTGTAATACCAGTTATTAATGAATACGCAAAGATGATGGTCGGAGATGAAAGAATTTTGAATAAAAAAACAACTGAAGCTCGAGCTACTATAGTCGAGTGGCTCCAGACTGAAGGGCTAATGGAAAAAGAAGAAGACATTGTACAAAATGTTCCTACAGCAGAACGGACAGGTGCTGTCATAGAGCCAATACCTAAACTACAATGGTTCATCGACGTAAATAAAAAAATAAAAGACCGAGGAAATAAATCTCTAAAAGAACTCATGCTTGGACCAGTACGTGAAGGTACTATCAACATCATGCCTGATAGATTTGAAAAAGTGTATTTCAACTGGATTGAGAACCTTCGTGATTGGTGTATATCTCGTCAGATATGGTACGGGCATAGAATTCCTGTATGGTACAAAGGTGAAGAAATATATACTGGAGTAATAGCACCAGATGATGAAGGTTGGGTACAAGATGAAGATACATTAGACACATGGTTCTCTTCTGGACTTTGGACTTTCTCTACTCTTGGTTGGCCCGAACAAACTAAAGACTTAAAAGACTACCATCCTACTACAGTCCTCGAAACAGGACACGATCTTATTTTTTTCTGGATTGCTAGAATGATACTTATGTCTCAGTATTTAATTGGTGAAATACCCTTCGAAACTGTTTACTTCCATGGTATGGTTCGTACAGCTGATGGTAAAAAAATGTCTAAGTCTCTCGGAGAAAAAGCTACTGACCCATTAGACATAATCGCAAAATACGGTAATGATGCCCTTCGTATGGCGATGATTGTTGGAAACACTCCAGGAAATGATTTAAAACTAGACGAAAACGATATTCGCGGTTACGCAAAATTTAACAATAAAATCTGGAATGCTTCCAGATTTGCACTAGAACAAACAAAAGATTTAGATTTAAGCAATCTCCCCTCTTTAGACGAAGAAGACAAAAAAGACCATGAAGAGCTCCAAAAATTAATTGGAGAAATTTCAAAGGAAATGAATGAATATCGTTTCTCTCTTGTTGCAGAGAAACTTTATCATTACTTCTGGCACACATTTGCAGATGTGATTATTGAGCGTTCAAAGAAAAAAATATTAGAAAATAATAATGCAAACTCAGCTAAAGCACTACTCTATACACACCTTATTACTTTAATCACCTTACTGCACCCATTTGTACCTTTCGTAACAGAAGAAATCTGGTCAATGTTACCTAATAAGAAAAATCTATTATTAATAGAAAAATGGCCTACCATAAATGACTAACGATCCTAAAATTTTAGGATTGGCTCTTTTGGGTGGTATAATCCCCTCTCTTTTATGGTTATGGTTCTGGCTTAAAGAAGACAAAAAAGCTGAGGAACCAAAAGGATTACTCACAGTTATTTTTATACTTGGCATGGTCTCTGTGATACTTGTTATACCAATACAAAAATTAATTCAACAAAACACAACAGATCATCAGTTAGAATTAACTCTTTGGGCTACCGCAGAAGAAATAATAAAGTATTTAGCTGTTGTACTTATTTTATACAAAACAAACTATGCAGACGAGCCTGTAGACTGGCCAATATATCTCATGACTGCAGCTCTCGGTTTTGCTGCATTTGAAAACACTCTTTATCTTATCAAACCACTCTCCCTTGGAGACACGATTGTCGGACTACTTACGGGTCAATTAAGGTTTTTAGGTTCAACACTGCTTCATGCCGTATCTAGTGGTATTGTTGGTATATTTATCGGACTCTCGGTGCATTTTGGAAAATTTATAAAAAAAATGTACCTTTTGATTGGATTATTTTTTGCAATTGTCTTGCATACTGTCTTTAATTTTTTTATAATGAAATACGAAGGAACAGGATTCATAAAAGTGTTTGCGTTTTTGTGGGTCGTTACTGTTATTATCATGTTACTCTTTGAGAAACTAAGAAGAATGAGTAGTAAAAATTAATATTTAAAAAATAAAAATTATTATGGAAAATAAAAAAAGAAGTTTTTTTGAAAGAATCACAGGAAGTATGAGAGCAGACGATGATATAGAAGTAGAACACCAGGCAGTAGAGCCAGATAAAAAGAATACCAATGCTTGGATGGAAGAGGAAAACGAAGAAGCAGAACTCACAGTAGATGTATTTCAGACATCTACTGATATATTCCTACAGACTATGGTAGCTGGAGTAAAACCTGAGGACCTAGACTTAACTATAGGACGAGATATGATAACTATTAAAGGAAAAAGGGAGAATGATCAATCCGTACCTGATGAGAATTACTTTACCAAAGAACTCTACTGGGGCAAGTTCTCTCGAACCATTCTCCTCCCCCAAGAAGTAGAACCAGATCAGTCAGATGCAACAGAAAAACATGGGTTGCTTACCATTAAGCTTCAAAAAGTAGATAAAGAAAAGAAAGCTAATGTAAAAGTAAAATCTATATAGTAAAAAATAAAAAACCTCCACATGGAGGTTTTTTATTTTTTGGTGCCGAGACCCAGGGTCGAACTGGGGACCTATCCCTCTTCAGGGGAGCGCTCTACCAACTGAGCTATCTCGGCAAATAAGTTACTTCTTAAATTTATTTATAAATTCTTGAAATGCGTTAGAGTGTATATCTACCTTTTGTTCAAAAGTAGATATTGAATTATACGCATTTATAACCTTATCAAAATATGGTTCCAGATATACAAAGGCTCCGTAAGATAAACCAACAACAACCAACAACTTAATAATAGAAAATAAAGCTGTACGTTTCTGTACTGCCCGTACCTTATGCAACATTGCATTGTTTTCTTTTGCTATTTCAAAGGTTGCCTGTAATAACTTTTTGGATTCTGGGTCCACAGGAATATTCTATCATAAAACTAAGCTAAATCAAATATATATTTATTGCAATAACAGCAATTTATAGTAATATAAATTACATGCATTTTATTACATCTGGACGCAAAAATCACTCTTCTGGTTTTACGTTATTAGAATTACTTGTAGTTATTGCCATAATAGGTATTTTCTCCAGCATTATATTGGTTAATATTAATTTAAACAGAAAGAAAGCAAGAGATGGAGCAATCAAAACTCAACTAAAACAATTTCAAAATATTTTAGCTCTTGAATACAATGATACAGGTAGCTATGCAAACCTACAAACCGATGTATGGTCTCCTGAAACTCCTTGCAATACTGCTTTTGCGGGTAATTATGCTACTCAAGCGACACAAATATGTAATGAAATAACTAAATTAGCAGGAAGTTGGGGTGTTTGGGGTGCTCCATATAAATTATATGCTGGAAATGCCGTTGATCCAGCAACAAAATATTCGATTATGGTACCTTTAAATTCAAAAAATACTTTTTATTGCATAGGAAGCAGTGGAAGTTCTGACACTGAAGACACCCTTGATGGAGTGTTAGACACTATTGGCTGCGAAGAGAATCCTTAAAGATTTCTTGTCTTTTCTGTAATTCTATGGTTTAATAAAAAGAATCGGGCATGAGGCTCGATTTTTTTGTTCTTTCCACAATTTAAAAACTTTTACACAGGATGAAGAAGTTACCTATTCCACTTATTATCTTTCTATTTTTGGCAGCTCAAAGCCTGGCACAAACATGGAATCCACTTAGCGATACTCTTAACGGGTTTGTTACCTGTGGAGTAAACACTGGCACACCAAACAATCTTTTACCTGAAGCACTTCTCGGTGGAACTTTCACCCAAACCAAAAACGGTATTACGTCTCCTTTAGTTATCAAATACGACAACTGGACGCACGATTTTACACAAGTAACGGGCTTTGATCAAACAACCGACAAAGTAGTAGGATTTTTTAAAAGAAACGGTTCCTGGTATGCCTACGGTAAATTTAAAGTCGGAACTAATCTGTATTACGGTGCAATGGAATTCAACAGCGACAATACCGTAGCCACGCCAAATGCTCAGTTTCAATTCAAAGGGGCACTTGCGAGCACAGGAAAAATTGAATCTCTGGGTATAGACACACTAACTAATGAAGTTATCTTTTACGGCAACACCTTGGCCCGCATGGGTCCAGGTAGTGGCGTAAACCTTGCAGCAAAAGTCGGTAAAATGACCCTTGACGGTACAGTAACAGCTCTTGGAGCACTGACACCCACACATGCATCTGAAAATCCAACGATCCTAACAATCGGCTGGAAAAATTCAGAATGGTCCATCCTCGGCAACTTTGAAATGCTTGGTGGTACTTCAGTAAACGATCTTGGTACGTGGAACGGCACAAATGTAACTGCGATAAATACAAACACGAACACAGACGTACGATGCAGCGGATATTCTAACGGTTATTTAGGTTGGAATGGGTTTATTACCGACCTCGGAGTTAATTCGCCTGGTGGATTAAAATTAAACAATGGCAATCTTGAGGCACTTGGTGGTGGATGGAACATTGCAACAAAGCATGTGATCCAGCGAAACAACTTTGTATGGTTCTCTGGTGCAAAGCAAGCATCGGGTTCGAGATTAGCGACTTTCGATGTTCTCACTTCTAGTTGGACAAACAGACAAACCAATCTACTTACGGTGGATAATGATACAATTATTCTGAACGGTATCGTTCATTTCCCTGGAGACAGTCTGATGGTGTTTGGAAATTTTAATTCAACAAACTCTTCCATCCCTGGCGGCCTTGCCGTTGGCAAAGTCGCTTCGATTGCTTTACCGGTAGAATTAACCTCCTTCACGGGACGGTTAATAAACGGCAAAGTTTTACTACAGTGGCATACTAAAACCGAGCACAAGAATCGTGGATTTAAAATCGAAAGAGCAAATGCTGAATTTCAGTGGACCGAAATTGATTTTATTGCAGGAAACGGAGATAGCGATTTGCCACAAGATTATTCTTACTGGGACAATAGACCGTTAGACGGTTTAAGTTACTATCGTTTAGTTCAAATGGATGAAGACAGTAAACTGACTTACCTACCCGCAATCAAAATTGAAAAAATTATTACAGGTATTAAGGTATCTCCGAATCCAGCATATGAAAGTATCCTAATTGAAATTGAAAGCAATCAAGAAACAAGCGGATCAGTTGATGTTATAACCATTATTGGCAAAACGATATGCACAATACCTATTACTATTAATTCCGGGATGAACGAGACATCCTTAAGTCTCCTGGGCATTCCGAGTGGAAATTACATATTGCAAATTACTACGGAAAATCAGATTTTCAGAACACAGTTAATTATTTCGAACTAATCGCCTGGTAAAATTTACCAAAAAATCATTAGCCCTAACACTTTACAAAGGAAGAGTGTCAGGGCTTTTTTATTTTCTACTGATTTTGGAATAGTATTTTTATATGGTAAATTATACACATTGCCCTCATAGTTCAATGGATAGAACAGTTCCGTCCTAAGGAATAGATCCCCGTTCGATTCGGAGTGAGGGCACAATATAAAAAATCTTCCAAAAAGGAAGATTTTTTATATTGTGCTTTATAGCTTTAATTATTTAATTCCGAGGAGTTCAACTATCTTTGGTTTGTTAAAACCTACAACGACATTATTACCTATGACTATTACAGGTACGCCCATTTGACCACTCTTTTCAATCATTTCCTTTCTTTTATCTGTATCTACACCAACATTAAAGTCAGTAAAAGCTACGTTGTTTTCTGTAAAAAAGTCTTTTGCCATATGACAGAAGTGACATGATTCAGTTGAATATATAGTTACATTTTCCATAAATTTTTTATTATTATCTTCTAATTACTTTAATTATATCACACCCGTCAACCTCTACAAATTATTGATTTGAATGTTTTCTACGTGAGACGCTGCTTCTGTAATACCCCTCCGCATCATAGTGACCACTTCTACTGGATACTTCCCCACGGTAGTCTCTTCAGAGAGCATAAGAGCGTCAGCTCCGTGCAAAACAGCAAAAGCAATATCAGTCATCTCAGCACGAGTAGGTGCAGGGTTCTCAGTCATTGAGAGTAATACTTGCGTAGCAACTATTACAGGCTTACCTGCTACCTTACATTTATTTAAAATATCCTTCTCGACAAAAGGGATCTGTTCAAAAGGAATTTCATTTCCCATATCACCTCGGGCAATCATAATAGCATCAGCTACTGCTATAATGGAATCGATATTTTCCACCGCAATAGTGCGTTCGATTTTTGCAATAATAGGAATACGCTTACCTAATTTATCCATTTCTTCTTGTAATTGTAAAACATCCAGAGCTTTCCCTACATATGATAATGCTACATAATCTACTTCTTGCTGTATACCAAACGCTAAGTCCTCTAAATCTTTTTTTGTTATTACTTCTAAAGAAGATTTATCAAACTCATGACCATCGTCATTGGTCATTCTTGGTCCAGATAAATCTTGTATTATTGGAATTTGAAGGTTGAGTTCTTTACTCGCTTCTCGTATATTATTTATAAGAATTCCATGCTCTTCGTGTGTTCCATGAGAAAAGTTCAACCTAGCTAAACTCATACCGGCTTCCATTATTTTTTTAAGAATCTCTTTTTCTTTTGTGGCAGGACCGATGGTTGCTACTATCTGTATTTGTTTACTCATATATTTGTTTCTTTTTTAATTTGAATTAATCTCTTATACTTAACCATTCTTTCTATTTTTCTAGGCGATCCAGACTTTAATCCAAAAGCTCCGGTTGCATAAGCAAGGTCTGCTATAAAATCATCTTCTGTCTCCCCGCTCCTATGGCTGATTATTAGTTTTACATTGTTTTGGATTGCTAATGTTATAGTATCTATCATTTCAGATACAGTACCAATCTGATTGGGTTTAATAATGATTCCATTTATACTTTTACTATTTATAGCTTTTTCTAAAAGGCTTTTATGAGTTACGGTAAGGTCATCACCTACTACAATCAAATCTTTATGTTTTTCTCGTAACTTTGCAAAACTTTCGAAGTCTTCTTCGTGAAAAGGGTCTTCTATAGAAATTAATCTGAATTCTTGAATAAGTTCATCATAAATTTTTGCAAGTTCTTCTTTTGAAATACTTTTTCCATCCACCACATACACACCGTCTTTATAAAAAGAAGAAGCAGCGACATCTAGTGCAAGTCTTACTTTATCCTCACAATCATTTTCTATGATAGCCTCTCTCAAGAAAACCAAGGGTGTTCTTATATCAGTAACTTTTGGAGCAAAACCTCCTTCGTCTCCTAAAACAATTGAATCTTCTCCAAGTTCACGGATAATAATATTCTGTAATGAGTCTTGAATCTTTAGACTCATAGAAACGGCTTCTTGTATGTCATCTACGAGTGTCACTATATGGTACTCTTGGAATGCTAGACCATTCTTCGCATGCTTGCCGCCGTTGATTATATTTACAAATAAATGAGTTTGAACTCTTTGATTTACTTCTATAATTCTACTCAGATATTGATAAAGTGGGATACCTAAAGCTTGTGCTCCTAATTTTAGGGAGGCAATACTTACTCCTATCAGAGAATTAGCTCCTAAATAATCTTTATTTAACGTACCATCAAGAGCAATCATTTTTTTATCAATACTTGCTTGATCGACTACAGACATACCAACAAGAGCATCTTTAATAAGAGTGTTTATTTTACCAATAGCATTATCTACCCCTTTGCCATCGGCATCACGAAGTTCGTGTGCTTCATGCACACCAGTTGACGCACCACTTGGTACTGAAAAACTAGCAGAAAGATTACCAGAAGATACGGTAACTTTAATCGTAGGATTCCCCCTTGAATCAAGTATATGGATTGCTTCAATTGTATTTATTTTATTTTCCATGTCTTCTTAAGAATATCATTAGATCAGAAACATTAGCCCCTGTTGCTCCTGTGTGAATAATATCATTTGTTTTTTTAAAAAAATTATACGCATCATAATTTTCTAAATACTCATCAATATTCAGGTTTTGTTCTTTTACTTTTGAGATAGTGTATTCATCTATGACCACCCCCGCAGCATCGCTATTGTCCATGCCATCGCTTGCTAATGGGATAAATACGGATCCTGGTGGTACTAACCCTAGTTTTAAAGCACGTAGGCCCATGTATAGGTTTCTTCCCCCGCTCCCACCTCTCTTTTTTACTTCAAGTACTGGTTCACCCGCAGCTAAGATAAAACAATCTTTATGCGACTCAGTATCCAAAATTTTATGCAAAGAGGCATCGACTTCATCGTAGAGCTCAGTCGAAACTATTTTAGTATGAAATCCTAGTTCTTGTGCTTTTTTTAGCATAGCAGAAACAGCGATATCATTAGAGACCAGGACAAAGTTGTGTACTTTTTCAAAATATTTATCTTCTTTTGGTGTTTCAGTTAAATCAAATTCACCGAGCTGATGATTTTGTATGATAGTTAAAGCATCGGTGACAGTAGTCGTATCTTTATAGGTAGGACCAGAAGCAACGTCCTCAAAGTGATTTCCTGGTACATCAGAAAATATAAGTCCAATGACCGTAGCTGGATAGGCTGTCTTTGCTAGTCCGCCACCTTTGAGAGCTGAAATATGCTTTCTCACGGTATTTAATTCTATGGTTGTTTTACCTGACTTCAAAAATGAATCATATAAGACTCTACCTTGCTCGCACTCTGTTTCTGGATAACATAAAAGAGCTGAACCTCCTCCAGACACAATAGCAATGATTAAGTCATCCTCATCTGCATTATCACAAATTTGAAAAATTTTTTCACTTGCTACTGAATTTTCTTCCGATGGACGCGGGTGTGTACCTGCAAATGTTTCAATATACGTACAGGTTACTGTACGTAATCCAATAATGACACCTTCGTGAATCTTATTACCAAGTATTTTTTCAAGAGCTAATGCCGCATCACATGACGCCTTACCGAAACCAACAATCTTTATTCTTTTAAATAAAGATAGATCAAATTTTGTTTCAAAAACATGCAAGACATTACCTTCCAGTTTTATTGCGTTTTTTACAACAACATCTGTTGCGATGCCTTCAAGACCTGCTTCAGCTACAGCGAGTGCAAGCCTGCGATTTTCAATATCTAAGAGCGTTGGCACAAGCACATCAAAATTTTTAATCCATCTATCTTGCATATTATTTTAATACATTAACTGGCGTACCTTTTATAAAACTTTTAATATTTTCTACTGTTGTTGTGATAATTTCTCCCTCAGCTTCTTTTGAATAAAAAGCGATGTGTGGAGTGACAATAACATTTTTCATATTAATAAGGACTCTATCTTCAAGTAACGTTTTATAATCAGTAACCTTGTCTCTTTTTTCTGGGTTGCCTAATATTTCAACCTCTTCTTTTAATTCTCTTTCACCTTCCAACACATCGAGTCCTGCTCCAGCAATGATGCCTTGATTTAATGCAGAAACAAGCGCATCTGTATCAACTAATTCACCCCGGGCGGTATTAATCAAATACATACCTTTTTTCAAAAGACTAATATTGTCTTTATTAATTAAGTGATGGTTTTCTTTTGTGTATGGAGCATGTAAAGAGATAACATCTGAAAGCGTAAAAACTTCATTTAAAGATTTATATTCAATACCGACTTCTGTTGCAAAACTCATGTCAGGATACAAGTCATACGCAACAACACGCATACCAAAACCTTTTGCCATTTTTATAAAATTCTTTCCAATCTTTCCTGTTCCTATAACACCCATGACTTTGTCTTTTAAGTCAAAACCTCTGAATGAATAAATAGAAAAATCAGCGTTTTCTTTCAGTTCTTGGTTTGCAAGATATACTTTTCTAGAAAGGTTTAAAAGTAAAGCAAAAGCAAATTCAGCAACCGTAGAAGAACCATACGCAGGAACGTTTGATACAAGTATGTTTTTAGAACGTGCATACGCGACATCTATATGATCAAATCCTGTAGAACGAGTGGTTATGTATTTTAGAGTAGGTATGGCATCTATAATGCTCGAGCTAATCATTGAGTTTATAAAGATAGAGATAACTTCCGCGTCTTTTGTAAGAGCGACATTTTCTTCCGTTAATTTTTCTTGATAAAAAGAGACTTGATCTTCTGGGAAAAACTGCTTAAGCATTTCCTGTTCGACAGTCGGCACTTCAAAAAATATGATTTTCATGAGACCATTATATCATAAGAATACGTAAATATTACTTGAAAAGTCTGTTGAAAAAAGAGAAGAAATTACTTTGTTTTTCTTGATTACCCTCTACCTCTTCATTCTTTTTTGGGTTAATAACCACAATCATGCCTTCTCCTTCCCTTGCCAACCCAAACTTTTCTCTAATAAGTGACTCTTTACCTTTGTCTGTGTTGAGGGTATTAATCTCTGTATGTAATTGGTCTTTTTTATCTAAGAGCTCAGCCACCTTGTTTTCTGCAATATCTCGAGATTTACGTGCTTCTATCATTTTACCTAAAAAAAGGATAATATTAATTGCAAAAAAAACAAGTAACAATGAGAGAATGACCAAAGAAGGCCAGGATTCTAGCAGTTTTCTCCAATCACTTTTTTTGTCTTGAAAACTATTCATATTATGTTAGTATAACACTATATGCTTTTCAATAAGAAACATCAAAAGAAAGTACAGATCGCTTGGGCAATCCTTTCAGGACTTATTATTCTGAGTATGATACTGCTGTATTCACCTATTTTTCTTACAAAATAAGGTTTTTAGTTTTCTCCACTACGCATCATTTTAAGAAATACATCTTGAGGGATGTTTACTGTGCCTCTTTCTTTCATCTTTTTCTTTCCTTTTTTCTGTTTTTCCCAAAGTTTCTTCTTACGAGTAATATCTCCACCGTACAAATACCCTGTAACGTCTTTTCTGTATGCAGCTACTGTACGAGATGAAATTATTCGCCCTAAAGCTTTTCCTTGAATTTTCATCACAAAAAGCTGTCGTGGTAAAATCGTGTGTAATTTTTCTACAGTTTTTTCTGCTTCTTCTTCTGCTTTTTTACGAGAAACAACTCTTGAGAAAGCAGGAACGATTTCGTCAGCCACCAATATGTCCAATCTTGTAACGTTTGCTGCACGCATTTCTCCTAGTTCATAAGAAATAGAACCATAACCAGAAGAAACACTTTTAAGTTCATCGAAGAAATTTCGCATGAGTTCACGAAGAGGCATTTTTAAAGAAAGCTGTGAACGATTGTCTCCAAAAGTCATTGTCTCCCCCACTTCTGCTTCGTGATCAAAAAGTATTTGCATGACTCCTCCTAAGTAAGGAGACGGAACTATTATTTTTGCATCTACCCAAGGCTCTAATACTTCTGTAATATTTGCATCGTCGGGGAAAAAATACGGAGAATAGATTTTTTCTTTTTTACCATGTTTAGTAGTAACTTCATAGGTAATAGAAGGAGTTGTAATCACTAGTTCTAGATTAAACTCTCGCTTGAGTCTTTCAGTAATGATTTCCAAATGAAGCATCCCTAAAAATCCGGCTCTAAAACCTCGTCCCAAAGAACCACTAGATTCTTCCTCAAAAGAAAAAGATGAGTCAGACAATTTTAACTTACTCAATGCCATCTTCAGCTCTAGAAAATCATCCGCATCTTCTGGGAAAATAGATGCCCAAACAATAGGAGTAGGTTTCATGTATCCAGGTAATGGGGGCATAGGATTTTTAAGCATTGTTATAGTGTCTCCAACAGAAGCTATTCCAGGTTTTTTTATACCAGTCACAATGTATCCAGTATCCCCAGCTGCAAGGAAATCTCTCGGTGTTTCTTCTGGAGAAAATGTACCAACTTCAAGTGACATAAATTTCTCACCAGACACAGAAAAAAGAAGTTGATCATTTTTTCTAATTTTTCCGTCTAAAATACGTACAAATACTATGACCCCTCTATGATTAGAATATTTAAAATCAAAAACTAATGCACGAAGACTATTATCTTCTTCATAAGTTTTTATAGGTGGAGGGACTCTACGAATAACTTCTTTTAAAAGTTCTTCGACTCCTTCTCCGGTACGTCCTGATACAAGCAATATCTCGTCTGGATCACAATCCAAAAGTTCTACTACTTCTTCAGTGACTTCATCTACTCTAGATAACGGTGAGTCAATTTTAGATAATACGGGAATAATCTTAAGACCTCCTTCACGAGCCATGTTAAGCGTTGTAAGTGTCTGAGCCTGAACTCCCTGAGTACTATCAACTAGTAAGATTGAACCCTCTACGGCCTTAAGAGCACGAGAAACTTCATAAGAGAAATCTATGTGCCCTGGTGTATCTATGAGGTTTAAAACGTAATTTTGACCCTCAAAAGAGTACTCCATACGCACTGGCTGCATCTTAATAGTGATACCTCTTTCCCTTTCAAGCTCCATCGAGTCCAATACCTGATCACGCATTTTACGAGTCTCGATAGTATGTGTGATTTCAAGCATTCTATCAGCCAGGGTGCTTTTACCGTGGTCGATATGAGCTATAATTGAAAAATTTCTAATGTGTTTTAATTCCATAATTATATTTTATTATGACTAGTCTTGTTCTTCTAAAAATCCCCCAGTCTGTCTATTCCAAAGATTCGCATAAGAACCATTTTTTTCTAATAATTCTTTATGATTCCCTTCCTCTACTATTTTACCTTTATTAAGTACGATAATCCTATCCATTTGTTGTATTGTAGAAAGTCTATGAGCTATCACAATAGTGGTTTTGCCTTTCATTAATTCATTAAATGCGTCTTGAATATAAGCTTCACTAATACTATCAAGAGAACTAGTTGCTTCATCAAGAATCAAAATAGGTGTTGGTTTAAGCATTGCACGAGCTATAGCAACACGCTGCCTCTCGCCACCAGAAAGTTTCACACCTCTCTCTCCAACCAGAGTATCATAACCTTTACTTAAATTCACTATAAATTCATGAGCATGAGCTTTTTTTGCTGCTTCGACTATCTCTTCATCGGTTGCATCGTCTTTAGAATAAGAGATATTTTCTTTTATTGATCTGTGAAATAAAACAGGCTCTTGAGGAACATAAGAGATCGCTCTACGTAATTCATCTTGCGTCACTTTACTTATACTCTGTCCATCAATAAATATATCTCCAGAATTTATATCGGTAAAACGTAATAATAATTTTGTAATAGTAGATTTACCACTACCAGAAAATCCAACTAATCCTATCTTTTCCCCTTTTCTAACTTCTAAATTAAAATTATTCAATACATCTACTTCTGCTATATAACCAAAAGAAACATTTTTAAATACAATATTACCTTCTTTCATTCTTGATATTTCTGGATTTATAGGATCTTTTACATCTATATCCCTTTCAAAAATATCAACCATTTCTTTGGCATCAGTTAAAGCTTCCATGAAATTTGTAAGACCAGAAGAAAGGTCCCATATCCTGTCTATAATTGCAATAAAATAGACATAAGCCATCACAAAAACACCCACACTAATCTCTCCCTTAGACCACAGATGTATCATTGTATATATGATATATACATGAAAAGTTGTCATCATAAAAGACTGCAAAGCGTTTCTTCCTAGAGCAAATTTCCATGCAGCATAAATAGAATCTTTCAAAAAAGTTGAAACATTTTTAAAATTATTAAATTCTTTATCAAAAGCAGAAAATACTTTTATATTAGAGATGTTGGTTATTGTGTCAGCTAGTGTTCCTGTCATTTTTGAATCGGCTTCTGCTCTTTTTAGGTCAATTTTTATTTTGCTTTTAACAAAAATTGCCACTAATATAGAATATATAAAACACCATATTAAAAAATAAAAAGCTAGTGTTTTTGATTGGAAAGATAAAGCGATAACGGAACTTATGATGGTGATACTCGTTGTCCAAAAATTATGAAGAAGAACACTGCTGATTGTCTCAAATGCTTTAACTAAGCGTTTTACTCTTGCTACGATACCACCAGTAAAAGAATTTGCATAAAAATTATGTGAATGAAGAGCTAGTTTTTGGAAAGAAAAATCATATATATCTTTTATAACTTTACTTGTAAACCTGAAGTTAACCCATTCTAAATATCTACTCAAAGTCATCGATAGAGCAAAAGAGACAGCCATTGGTATTAAATAGGAAAAAGCAATATGAGCCCTATCTTCTACCAAGAAAGCTTCGTTCCCTAAGATATCAATTATATTTTTATATGTAAGTCCCGTAAAAATATTTAAAAAGAAAACCCTTCCTGTGGCAATAAGAAAAAGCGAAAAAAAAGCAAACTTATAAGCTTTTATGAATGACCATATATATTTAAATATTTTAGAAAATGACAACATAAAAGTACCCATTTCTGGGCTTATTTTTACACTATATCAGAAAAGACTTAATTTTTAAAGCCCTTCTTCTTCTGAGATAATAATCTTTGCTTTCCAGAATTTTGTCTTTAAAGCACGTAAGAGCACATAGAGTTGTTCATTCTTAAAGAGATAGAGGACTATACCACCCGCAATAACACCAAGGATACCAGAGATAAAACCTTCTAAAAACACTCCCCAAAAAGTACTATTACTAAAAACTCCTGAAAATGCATTTAAGCTTAAATATGAAACAAGCCCTAAGAAAAATGACGCTGCAAGACTTTGAAAGAATGCTTTTGAGATAAATACAGTGTCTTTCATAAAATCTTTTTTTATAAAAAATCCTAAGATAGTACAGTTAATGACTGTACCCACACTATATGCAAGCGGTAGCATAAGTACCGCTGTACCAGGTATATCTGAGACCTTTAATATTGATTCTATAAAATTCTTAAATAAGGCGTACTCCTTAAAAAGAAATAAAAATAATGAAGAAAACATGATAATAGCCACAGAGGAAAGAAAGTTAACCACGAGAGGCCTCTTAGTATTACCACCAGCATAGTATGCTCTTGCAAAAAGAGCAGTTAATCCCTGAGCCACAATTGATATGGAAAAAATCGCAACTGATGCGGCGACAAGTCTTGTATTTTCCCACGAAAAAGATCCCGAACCTAGAATGACCCGGACGATTTGAGCACGAAGAACAATAAATAAAAAAGTAATGGGTAGTGACCAAAAAATAATCTGCTTTGCTCCGGCGGTTATGTAGTCTTTAAATTCTTCCAATCGTCCTGCGGAATATGACTTAGTCAGCATTGGAAACGCAGCAACTGCATATGAGAGTCCTATAATACCTAGCGGTACAGACTGAAGATTGAGAGATAAATTGAAAATAGAAATAGAACCGCTGGTTAAATAAGAAGCAAAAGAAACAATACATATAAGTGCAATATTGTTAAAAGATAACCCAAGTGTCCTAGGTATCGACGTAAAAAATACTTGTTTTATATTCTGCCAATCTATGTGAACATTTAACTTTGGGGTAAGACCACAAGAAACGGAAGAAAAAAACTGAATCAAAAAATGCATACCCGCTCCGCCAATCACTCCTACAGCTAAACCATGTATTCCAAAAACAGGGTACAAAAATATAATTCCAGCGATAATTCCAAAATTATAAAAAACAGGACTTAAAGAATATATAAAAAACTTTTTAAAAAGTTGAGTGACCGAACCAAACAAATTAGAAAGTCCCAAGAACACAGGAGACAGGAGCATAATTCGAGAAAGTTCTACTACTCTCTGCTGCATTGCTACACTGAAGCCTGGAGCAACCCAAGGAACAATATAAGGCATAAGAACAAACACAATGATAGAGACTATCAGCATAGTTAATAGAAAGACACTAAAAACATCATTGAGAAATTTCCGTGATTCATCAGTAACCAATCCATCATTCATTCTCTGGAGAAGAAAAGGAATCAACACTGTAATAGAAACGAGTGAAGCAATGGATATAAAAATAAGATCTGGAATTCTAAAAGCGGCATAATACGCATCAAGACTTGGCCCTGGACCAATAAAGTGAGCAATAGCTCTGTCTCTAAACAGCCCCAAAATTTGAGATAAAAAAGCAAAGGAACCAAGCAGAAGTGCTGCTTGGTTCATGTTGCCATATTCTTTACCAAAAATCCTGAAAATCCTTTCCATCTATTTATTTAATTAGTCTTTTTATCTTCTTTTTTTTCAGTTTCAGTGATTGGTTCTGTCGTTGTACTCGGAGTTATATTGCCTCCATTACCCTTAAGTGAATTTAAGTATTGTAATACATCTTTATCCCCTGGTACTGTAGAGAGAGCTTGCTCGGCATACAGTATAGCCTCAGTATTGTTTCCCTGATTTTTTTCTAATTGAGATAAGAATATAAGACCAAGAGTGTAGTTAGGTTTTAAGGCAATAGATTCTTTTGCAAAATCTTTCGCTTCTTTTATTTTATTGTCAGCAAAGTAATTTTTTGAAATTGCTAGCTTTAATGCAGGATTTTTTGGATTTAATTTTGAAGCCTGAAGATACGCTTCGATGCTTTTAGCATAAGCATCTTTAACTCCAAGCCCTGCTGCGGTGTTATATACAGCACCAAGCATATCATAATTTAAATAATTTTCTTTATCGTAGCTGATAGCTAAATTAGACGCATTTACCGCTTCATCAAAGTAAGACTGTAGTAAAACTTTTTCATCCTCTGTTAAAGCAGTCTGTTTTGAAATCAATGTATTTAATTTAAAGAGATATATCTGGGCATAAGTTCTAAAATAGAAATCATTTTGATGTAATTGAATCGCTTTATTTATAGATGCTTCTGCTTTTTCAACTGTATCTGCAGCTAAAGCACCTCTTAGATAAGATACTGAAGCAAAACGTTCAATGTATTTAAATGAAATTCCTGCTGAAACTATCATTAATACTACAAGCAACAATATTGAGAAGAAACTTTTTCTTGGATCTTCCAAGAAAGAAATCTCCATTACTCCATTCTCTCGAGAAGAAGCAAATATACCTATGTATATACCTAGGAAAGCGAAAGCTAGTAAAAAGAGCACAACACCTGAAGCATAAAAGAATGCAGCAACCATCAAATACAAAGCTATCAAAAAATAAAGCACTGATTCATGGTTCATTCTACCTTTAATGCTCCAAAGTATATTCTTTACTCCATTCATTACAAATAACACAATCAATATAAGCCAAGCTAATATTCCTACTATTCCAGTAGTTACAGCAAAGGTGGGAAGCAAGCCTGATCCAAACATAAAAGGAGTGTTCCAGAATTGAGTAGAATTAATTATATCTGGCTTGTACATCACCCAAGCTTGATTAAATTTATTTGGACCTATACCAAAGATCGGGTCTTCTTTAAGTGTAGACTTAGCAACTGAAAATGTAGAACTAGCTGAAGGGCTTATCTCAACATCAACTAAACCTAATTTGTCTGGCAAAATATTTCCTATAAATTGACCTGACATAAAGAAAAGCAAAGATACCATAACTACACCAAAAGAGAATGCTGGGAATTGTGCTTTCTTGTTTTCTTCATTTGAATTTGAAGAAAAAGATAATTTGTAAACAAAAATAAGTAAAGCAAAAACTCCAATTAACTGCCATGTTAATGGTAGGTTTACACACATAACAAGAATAAGAGAAACAGCAGCAACTACGCTGAAGAATATTTTAGTGTTTTTAGGGACAGGTAATAATTCAACAACAAAAAGAGACACTATTGCAGATAGTCCAGCAAAGAGTCCTAGTGAATACCAAGAACCTATGAGGTTTGAAGTCTTTCCACCCAATACTCCAAGAGACAATGTCTCTGGCATCATGAATCTAAAAATTTGAAATACAAATACGAGCAAAGAAGAAGCAGCGATACCAAGTAAAACTAGTCTAGCTTTCTTTTCATCTCTGATCACTATAGAACTCATAAGCATGAGTACAAATGCAGCAAACATAAACCAGAACGTACCTGTGTCGAGCATCACACCAAAAAAAGATAGTTTACTAGAAGAAGATACGAGAGAAGATACGAGAAAAGATAATGTGACTCCAACTGCACCTAGAGTTATATAAGACTTAGGTAGATAAATCTTTCCATCAGAGAAACGAGCTGCTGACCATGCAATAACTGAGACAACTATTCCTATGACCAAGAGTAATCCTTTTGCAGTCTCAATAGGTACATTAGTAAAAGGCAAAAAGAAAACTGGTAACAAAACGATAACACAGAAAAGAGACCAAAAAGAAATTCTATCTAAAATGTTTGATAACATAATTATTTTAATTTAATAACAATTAATAAAGATAACGACACTTAATAGTACATATATGATACTACGACTCTCCTAAGTAATGCAATTACATAACTATGTTAATAAGTCTGTTTTTTACGTAAATAATTCTTTTTGGTTTTTGACCATTTAAGAATTTACTTATTACTTCATTACCTATCACTAACTTTTGTACTTCTTCTTCTTTTATGTCTGTTGGGATGAGTAATTCAGTTCTTACTTTACCGTTAATCTGCACAACTATCTTAACTTCATCTTGCACAAGAAATTCTTTATTAAATTTTGGCCATTCACTCACATGAATAGATTTTTTATTTCCCATAATAGACCATAGTTCTTCTGTAACATGAGGTGCAAATGGTGATAATATTTTTAAGAAATTTCCATAATCATCTTTATTTATTTTTTCTAATTTCTCCATCTCACTTAGAAGTATCATTAGTGCTGAGACTGAAGTATTGAAACGCATATCTTCTATATCATTTCCTACTTTTTCTATTGTACGGTGAAGAGACCCTAGAAACTCTTTTGAACTTTTTGTTTTTATATCTACTTTATCTTGAAGTCTCCAAACTCTTTCTAAGAATCTTCTAGGCCCCACCATACTGTCTGTATTCCAAGAAACAACTTGATCAAAAGGTCCCATAAACATCTCATAAAGACGTATCGTATCTGCTCCATATAGCCTTACCATGTCATCAGGATTCACGGTATTCCCTTTTGATTTAGACATTTTCTCCCCTCCGTCCGCGAGAATCATCCCATGAGAGGTACGCTTAGCATAAGGTTCATGAGTTGGTACAAATCCTAAATCAAACAAAAACTTATGCCAAAAACGAGAGTACAACAAGTGCAGAGTCGTATGCTCCATACCTCCGTTATACCAATCTACGGGTGTAAAATATTTTAAATTTTTTGCTGAAGCAAATTCTTTTTTATTCTTTGGATCTGCATAACGAAGATAATACCAAGAAGACCCAGCCCAGTTTGGCATAGTATCGGTCTCTCTCTTTGCCGGCCCCTTACATGTAGGACAAGTAGTATTGACCCATTTTGAAATAATTGCGAGAGGGCTCTCTCCGTTGTCTGTAGGAATATATGATTTCACTTTTGGTAACAATACAGGAAGATCTTTATCAGGGACTGGCACAAAACCACAGTGAGCACAATTTATTATCGGTATAGGCTCTCCCCAATATCTCTGCCTAGAAAAAACCCAATCACGAAGTTTGTATTTTGTAACCATTTTACCTCCTACTTTTTTTGTAGCTTCTTTAGCATCGACGAGCGGACGATCTGCAATCTCTAAATTATATTTATTTGCAAAGTCTCTATCTCTCTCGTCATGAAAAGGCACAGCCATAATAGCTCCTGTACCATAATGAGCAAGCACATAATCTGCTATCCATACAGGTAGCTCTTTATCGTTTATTGGATTTATTATTTTTAAACCCTTTAACTCCACGCCTGTTTTTTCTTTGTCTTCTCTTGTACGCTCTAACTCATCTTTATTTTTAGTAGTAGCAATATAATTTTCAACTTCAGTCCAATTTAATATTTTATCTTTTAGTTTTAAAATAAGTTCATGTTCTGGTGCAAGCACTACATAAGTCGCCCCAAATATAGTGTCAGCTCTAGTAGTAAATACTTTTACACTATGCTCACTATTTTTTAATTTAAAATCAATCTCACTTCCCTCACTTTTACCTATCCAATTCCTCTGCTGGATTTTTATTTTTTCCAAATAATTCACATCATCCAAATCTTTATCAAGTCTGTCCGCGTATTTAGTGATAGCGAGCATCCATTGTTCTTTTTCTCTTTTCTCTGTCGGACTTCCGCATCTCTCACAATTACCTCCCACAACTTCTTCATTTGCAAGACCTATCTTATCCTTCGGACACCAGTTGATAGTAGTCTTGGTCTTGTAAGCTAAACCTTTTTTATAAAATTGTAAAAATATCCATTGTGTCCATTTAAAATATTCGGGGTCTGTAGTATTCACCTCTCGTGACCAATCAAAAGAAAATCCTAAACTTTTTAATTGTTTACGAAAAGTATCTGTATTTTGTTTTGTTACTTTTTCTGGTTGAATACCCGTCTTGATAGCATAATTCTCAGTCGGTAAACCAAAAGCATCCCATCCGATAGGATAAAGAACATTAAAACCTTGCATCCTTCTCTTTCGAGAGATTATGTCCATAGCGGTATTACTACGGATATGCCCCACATGAAGTCCAGCACCAGAAGGATATGGAAATTCTATGAGTCCAAAAAACTTTTCTTTTTTAGAAGTATTACTTGCTTCGTATATCTTACTTTTCTCCCATTCTGTTTGCCACTTTTTCTCTATCTTTAAATGATTATATTCTTTCATAAACAATCTTATTTAGTTTATTATTGATTTTTAAATGGTGGATAGATGTCTTTATCTATTGTCCGAGTAAAACAAGTTCTCCCCGCTTCATGACTCCATGATTCATTCACGCCTCCACCTGGATATGGATAAGAAACTGCAATATCTTTCTCTGAATACATAGGCATGATTCCTCCATTACTGTATTCTCTCCATCCTTTTGGAATAGGCTTCGCGAAAGTTGCACATAGTTCGAAGCTTAAAGATTTTTGTAGCTCTCCAGGTATTAAGTCTGCAAAGGGGTTTTCACTATTTATTATAATTTTATATTCATAAGTTAACCCTTTTTCAAATTCTGGATCTACTGGTAATGAATATCCAGTAAGAGGGTTTGAAAGTTCCGCTAGAGTAGCTGGAAGTTTTTCTTTTTGCTGCCAATGATTAATAACTTGATATTGAATATTTTGTAAGTCACTTACTCTCCTATCATCAAGTCTTAGAAGTCTCTGTGTATTTGGACTACCAGTAATAGAAAAACTATACCCAATCAAAAATATAACCAAGAGAGATGATTTTGCTACTGCCCAGATACCCAAAGGCATTCCTAGAATCTTCTTTCGATTAGTTATTTCAAATATATAATAAACACCTACGAATAGAGCTACAACTAAAGTAGCTACAACTTTTAAAATAAATCTACTAGTGACTTCTCCTGATACAAAGTATTTCACAAGAGTGACTAAGTCTACAACAACAACAAGAGAAGACAAAAACAATATTATATATATAACCCATTTTCTAACAATGTCATCAACATGACTCATTATACCTTCACCGTATTTCCTCCAGTAATAAGATATTATGAGAAACACCGGGAAAAATATTATAAGCGTAGCTAAAGCCATGCGTATACTTTCATAATCATAACTAGAATATCCGTATTGATAGGTTGAGTTTAAAACATCAGGAAAACGTTTATCCAAAGTACCAAATACTAGATTTAAAAAAGAAACGACTGAAGTAATGAGAGTAATAAGCACACCTAATGATAAAAAGAAGAAACCTATGTTTAATTTAGTCTTTACAGACTCTGTTGTTTGTTGTGTTTCCATAAGAGTTAGTATATCATAATAAGAGCTAATAATTAAGAAAAATTTATGTGCTTTCAGACCACTGAGAGTTATGTAAACAATTAAAAAATTATGAAAAAAAATCGAAAAGATTTCTCAAGAAGAATAACAAGTTGGGTCGGTTCAACCCAATCACTCATAGTCCACACCATTGGCTTCGTGGCTATTTTTTCTTTACGTTTATTTGGCTTTTCTACTGATAGCATACTTCTCATATTAACTACTCTGGTATCACTGGAAGCTATTTACTTATCTATCTTTATTCAAATTACAATCAACCAACATTCTGACGACTTGGAAGAAGTGTCCGAAGATATCGAAGAATTGCAGGAAAATGTTGAAGACATTTCTGAAGATGTGGAAGAAATTCAGAAAGATGTTGATGAGATTCAGGAAGATGTTGAGGAAATTTCTGAAGATGTGGAAGAAATTCAGAAAGATGTTGATGAGATTCAGG
>JBPOHQ010000002.1:0-67221 GCA_052035405.1 Candidatus Nomurabacteria bacterium
ATCACTGACTGCTATCAATAACTATTGGGGAGATCCGACTGGTCCCACACATACAACGAACCCAACAGGTCTTGGAGACAAAGTCTCTGATGGAGTTGTCTTTGAGCCGTGGTTGGGGGTGTGGCCAGCAATTGTTGAACCACCAACACCAGTTCGTAATCCAGTGATTATTGTGCCAGGGGTTATGGGTACCGAGATACTTAATGGTGCAGACAAATTATGGCTCGACCTTTCTCGTAATATTTCAGATATAGGGGATGAGTTTATGGATGCTTTACAGTTTAATGAGGACCTTACTCCTAGTAGTGCTGATTTAGTTTTAGGTGATGTTATTCGAAAAGTATTCATTCCATTGTTTAATTTTGATTATTCAAACGGTCTTATTAACGAATTTCAGTCTCAGGGTTACATTGAAGATACAGACCTATTTCTTTTCCCATACGATTGGCGTTATGGAGTCAGTGATGATACAGTCCTAAAATTAAAACAAAAAATCACTGATATTTTGGCTCAAACAGGAGCAGATAAAATAAATGTCGTGGCTCACAGTACTGGAGGATTGATAGTAAAGAAATATGTAATACAAAATCCCATTGAGCATAAAATAGATAAGGCTATATTTGTAGGAGTCCCAAATACAGGTGCTCCACAAGCAATAAAAAATTTTTTAGAAGGAAGTAATTTTAGTAACCCTTTTTTAGATAAAAAGGAGATGAAAAAGATATCTAAAAATTTACCTGTAGTATATGACTTATCCCCAAGTCAGCAATATTTTGATGCTAAGGGTAGTTACATAAGGGTGATAGATGATTACATTATAAATAAACATAAAAAAGATTTAAGTTTTGAGGAAGTGAAGAGTTTTTTAATAGGTGATCACAGTCTAAATAACCAGGCTTTAGAAAATTCAACGAATCTTCATACCTTAGAATTTGACAATTATGACTTGAGAGCAAACGGAGTAAATCTTTATTCTATTAATGGATGCAAAGCTGGTACTTTTGGTAAAATTATAGAGAGGCGAGTTCATAAAGCGTTTGGTGTAGAAGTATTTTATGATGATGAACCAGATATGATTCCTGGGGACGGTACTGTACCACTTGAGAGTGCGACTAATCTGCCAATTAATCAAGAAAATAAATATTTTGCCTTAAAAACCGAGCATAGTAAGATGCCCTCAGACAACGGTATACGTCAATTGATTGTAAATATTATATCTGGCAGTAATCTTGAAATAAAAAATATTTCTCAAGATATTTCAAAGTGTAAGTTGAAAGGTCGTGCGATAGCACTCTATAGTCCGGTGTCTATTGATATTACAGATGGAGAGGGTAATCATTTAGGTTTGTATTCTGATGGAGTTAATATTGAAAATAATATTCCAAATGCTTACTTCGATATAATTAATGAAAGAAAATTTATATATTTACCTACCGAAGAAGGGCAGACTTATTTGATTACTCTCAAAGGCACAGGTGAGGGAGTGTTCACCATTACAGATACAAATATAGAGGATAATCAAAAAACGAAGATGCAAGTTTTTAAGGATATTAATGTAACAACACTACTGAAAGGCAAGTTGTTTTTTGGGGAAATTACCACTCTTGAATTAGATACAGACAATGATGGTGTATATGAAAAAACTATTACTCCAGACTCTGTTTTAGATAGTGTCGAGTTGCAGGACTTCGACCCAACTCATCGTGTTGTTGTAGAACCAGAACCAGAGATGGAGGTTGAGACTCCTGAGCCTCCAGTTAATGTAAATGAAAATTCTATTGCTCCTAATGCCGGTGCTGTATTGATAAGTAGTGTACCATCCATTGCTGCACCAATAATATATCAACAAGTAGAAAACTCTAGCCATATTTTAGAAAGTAATTTACAAATAGAAACAATTAATAATAAAGTATTACTTAATAACTACGAAGAAACAGCAAATAAACCAGAAGCTATATTAAGCATTTCTACCGAAGAATCTTTAATAAAAGAATCTCAAGACTTACCCGATATTAAATTGAAATCAGAAGTAAATAATATAGACTTGGAGGCAAATGCTCTTACGGGTGAACAACATATGAATGTATTATTATTGGTAATTACTCTATTTAGTCTATTAATATTTTTAATTATGGTAAAAAAATTCATAAAGAGGTAAAATAATGTGTATGCAAAAATCACAAAAAAAACTACTCTATATTTCTCTGGGAATATTTACTTTAATTGAAATATTTTTCTCTCCAATCATATCTTTCGTTGCTTTTTTGTTTGGTATTACAGATTTTAAATATCTATATGAATTACTTATAAACTCTCAGTTTTTTTTAGACAATCAAGCTTTTTCCTTCGCTATTCTTTTCATTGAGTTTTCGTCAGTGCTAGCAATATTTATTTTGAATTTAAAAGTTAATAGAAGTGTTATGAGAAGTATTATTTCCGTAATTTCTGTAATCATACTTTTGCTTATTTTATTTTTTTTGTATCTGGCTTTTAATTTACGCAACGGAGTCGGTTTTTAAGATTTAACTTAACAATCTTTCTTTTTGTTTAAAAAATATTAAAATTACGAAACAAGAAATTTGGAATAATATACTTATGTCTTCTACTAAATCAGAAACAAAAATAATCCAAGAATAAGAAAATTATTTTGATTTAAAGTTTATTTGTATTAAAATACTACTATGTGGCAATGGCTCATGGACATGTTAAGTAGAGTACCTGAAACTTTTTGGTTGTTGGTAGCTGTTTTAGTTGTTGGCCGTATGGCATGGATTATGTGGGTGCACTACATACAGCAAGACTTTATCTCAGGTATTGACCATGTACTCCTGGAAATAATTCCCCCTCGTGATGTATTGCGTAGTCCTCGTGCGATGGAGCTTTTTTTTACAAATGCACTTTATCACTGGAGTAATAAAGGTGGTCTTGAAGCATACTGGCAAGGTGCAATATGGTTTTGGTATTCTCTTGAAATAGTATCTATTGAGGGACAAGTACACTTTTATATATATACTCCAACTCGTATCAGAGAATTAATAGAGACCCAGATGTATGCACAGTATCCTCAGGCTCAGGTGCGAGCGGTTGATGACTATACCTTGGCAGTAGACGAGATTACTCCACAGAGTGAATGGCAGATGTGGGCTTGTGAATTTAAATTAGAAAAACACCATGCCTATCCTATAAAGACATATATTGATTACGGACTTGATAAAGATCCAAAAGAAGAATTTAAGATCGATCCTATTTCTCCTGTTATTGAACTTTTTGGTTCCCTTAAAAAGGGAGAGCAAATGTGGTTACAGATAGTAGTACGACCATCAAAGAATGAATTCCATAGTCATACTGGAAAAATGGTTAATTGGGTAGATGCTTCAAAAGAAGAACTTGAAAGACTTTTGGAAGAGTATGCGAAGATGAACGTAATTGAAGGCGAAGAAAAAATAGCCAGAACTCGTCCGCCGTTTGCTATGGAGCCAACAGTTAAAGGTATTACTGAAAAGATGTTGAAGATTGGTTTTGATACAGGTATTCGTGCAGTGTACGTTGCTAAAAAAGAAGCATGGAGCATGAACAGTCGTCGTAATATTCGTCTTATTTTTCGTCAGTACGCAAAGCCATTATCAAATTCATTTGAACGTACAAACTCTGCTCAGGCAGATGCACTCGGAGGAATGTTTCCAGGATGGTTTATGTTGAAACCAGAGACTGTTATGGTATTAAATGATCGTATGCTTCATGAGTACAGAGAAAGAGCATTCTTTTACCATCCTATGAGACATCAATTGTTTCATCATTTACCATGGCCGATATCACCATATATTATGCCAGCATATTTTCATCCGCACACTTTTGTGTTAAACGTAGAAGAGCTCGCAACAATTTGGCACTTTCCTGGTCAGATTCTTAAAGTCCCTACACTTGAACGTATTGAAAGTAAAGAAGCTTCTCCTCCTAATAATTTACCGACTTAAAATTCATGGATACTACTGAATTAGAAAATCAAACAATACCGGAAATACAGCAAGAACTTCCTCTAGAAAAACCTAAAAACAAAACTAACAGCTTGATGAAAATGTTAGTTTTGTTTATTTTTTCCATACTAGTTGCTTTAATTTCTGGTTATTTTTTGTTTGTTCAGGCACCAACGGATTTTAAAATAGGAGAGGTTGTTACAGTTGAAGAGGGAGAGAGTTTAAGAAGTGTATCGCTTCAGTTAAAAGAACAACATTTTATAAAATCTCGAGTTGCTTTTGAGACATTTGTAATTATATACGGTGGGGAGAAGCATATTATTCCTGGGGACTATTTATTTGAAAAGAAGGCGTCAGTGGACGAGATAGCTTACAGAATATCAAAAGGGGATAAAAGGCTATCCATGGTTAAGATTACTATCCCAGAGGGATTTAATCATACAGACATAGCAGAGATTTGTTCACTTAAATTAGAAAACTTTAGTAAATCAAAATTTCTAACACTTGCAAAAGGAACAGAAGGATATCTTTTCCCGGATACGTATTTCTTTTCTGTTACAGATAATGAAGAAGATGTTTTTGATTATATGAAAAGAAATTTTGAAAAAAAGACGACCAATATCTTTAAAGAAATAGAAGAGAGGGGGATGAATAAAAAAGAAATCATTGTTATGGCTTCTATTCTGGAACGAGAGGCAAAAGGTGATGCTGATAGAGAGATTATTTCTGGGATACTTTGGAAAAGATTGAGTATAGGGATGGCTCTTCAGGTGGATGCAGCACCGATAACGTATAAAGAGCGAGGGTTACCTGCGAACCCTATCTCAAATCCTGGACTTCTTGCTATCCGTGCTGCTATGTATCCAGAAAAGTCAGATTATTTATACTATTTACACAGTGAAGATGGAGAAGTGCATTTTGCAAAAACTTTTGACGAACATAGACAAAATAAGAAAAAGTACTTAAGATAAGTCTACATGAAGAAAAATAAGAAAGTTGTGTTTGTTGGTATGTCTGGAGGAGTGGATTCCTCAGTATCAGCAGCTCTTTTGCAAAAAGAGGGGTATGATGTCGTGGGTGTTTTTATTCATACTTGGCATCCTGATTTTATTGAGTGCAACGAAGAAGAAGAGCGTCGTGATGCGATGCGAGTTGCAGCACACCTTGATATTCCATTTATTACTTTTGACCTAGAAGAAGAATACAAGAAAGGTGTTGCCGACTATATGATAGAAGAATACAAAAAGGGGCGAACTCCAAACCCTGATGTGATGTGCAATAAAGAAGTTAAGTTTGGTGCATTTTTGAATAAAGCACTTTCCATGGGAGCGGATTTCGTGGCGACTGGACATTATGCGAAAAACAGAAATTTAAAAAATTCTTCCGCCTTCGCCCTCGGAGACAAAAAGGCAGGGGACCCACGGCTCCCTAATTTTTTAAATTTCTGTTTAGAAAAAGGGAAGGATTCTTCAAAAGACCAAGTATATTTCCTTTGGACTTTAAATCAAGAACAACTTTCTAAAATATTATTTCCAATAGGACATTTAAAGAAAACCGAAGTTCGCAAACTTGCAGAGAAATTTAAATTACCAGTAGCAGAAAAGAAGGACAGCCAGGGTATATGTTTTTTAGGTGATATAGATTTGAAAGATTTTTTGAAACACTACATACAAGAAAAAGAAGGAAAAGTTTTAAATGAAAAGGGTGAAGAAATAGGATTCCATGATGGAGCTGTTTTTCATACTCTGGGTGAACGCCATGGATTTACGATAACTAAAAAAACTCCAAATGATGGAGCGTATTATATAGTGGGCAAAGATATAGAAAAGAATATTTTAATTGTCAGTCAAGACAAAAATCGTCTTGCAAAGAGTACGGATATTTTTCTGTTGAAAAATTCCTCGTGCTCGCCTCAGTCAGGACCGCAAGCCTCTTTGCAAGATGGTTTTCGTATATCTTTAATCAATGTTAATTGGATTTCAGAAATCCCAAAAGAAGATAAAAAATATACAGCTCAGATCCGTTATCATGGGGAACTTTTTCCTTGTAAAATAAAATACTTAGGTGCTGCTTCAGAAATACAAATCATTTTTGAAAAACCAGTTTTAGTAGCCCCGGGGCAATCAATTGTTTTATATAACAAAGATATTGTTCTAGGTGGTGGGGTTGTTAGATAATTCTTGTCTTTTTTATTACTTTTATTATACAATACTCACATGACTCAATTTTTTACGGAAAATGGCGATATGATACTCAGACTCCTTTTGGCTGTGGTTCTCGGTATTGTCATTGGACTTGAGAGACTTTTTGCTCACAAGGAAGCAGGTATGAAGACCCATGCACTCGTTTCTCTCGGAGCAGCACTTTTTGTAATAATATCTGAAATGTTAGCTATGAAATACGGTACCATGGGGAGCTTTGACCCATCACGTATGGCCTCACAGATTATCGTCGGAATTGGATTCCTTGGAGCTGGCTCAATCATACTTGAGGGTTCACGTTTGAAAGGACTCACTACTGCTAGTGGATTTTGGGTGACTGCAGGTATCGGCATGGCCGCTGGTTTTGGACTTTTTAGTTTAGCTATAACGGCGACTGCCTTTGTGCTACTCATATTTGTTGCACTCTATGTTTTAGAAAATTCAATTAGAAAATCCTTCAAAAATACTCTCGAAGGAAAAGAATAGGGAGAAAATTAAAAAAGTTAATTTAAAATTATATATACTACTATGACTACATACGAAGTTAGAAAAAAATTCTTAGAATATTTTAAGTCTCAAGGTCATGCGGTTATTCCTTCAAGTCCGATAATTCCACAAAATGATCCGACAACGTTATTTACTGGTTCCGGTATGCAACCTATGGTGCCATACTTACTCGGACAAACTCACCCTTCAGGAACCCGTATCACAGATAGTCAGATTTGTTTCCGTGCTCAAGATATAGAAGAAGTTGGAGACAATCGTCACACCACTTTTTTTGAAATGCTTGGTAATTGGTCACTAGGAGATTTCTTTAAAAATGAACAAATTCCTTGGATGTGGGGATTCTTGACAGATAAAAATGTTGGACTTGGTTTATCACCTGAGAGACTTTATTTCACTTGTTTTAAAGGTTCACCTGAAATAGGAATACCCAAAGACACAGAGTCCTCAAAACTCTGGCAGGATTTATTTAAAGGTGTTGGTATCGATGCAAAGATTGGAGAGAACCCAGAATTAGACGGCATGAAAGGAGGTGAGAGAATATTTTATTATCCTGATAAGAAAAATTGGTGGAGCCGTGCAGGGGTTCCAGCAAATATGCCAGTAGGTGAGCCTGGAGGACCAGATACAGAGATGTTCTACGACTTTGATCCAAGTAATGCTAAAGGTGTTCATGAAAAAAGCGAATGGGCAAGTGAACTGTGTCATGTGAATTGTGATTGTGGTAGGTTCGTAGAAATCGGAAACAATGTTTTTATGGAATACATTCGTACAGAAAATGGATACGAAAAATTAAAACAACAAAACGTGGACTTCGGTGGAGGGCTTGAGCGTCTCGTGGCTGCTACTAATGATGATTCTGACGTGTTTAATATTGACGTGTTTTCTGCACCTAAAAATATGCTAGAAAATCTCTCACATATAAGATATGGAACTGATAAAAAAACTACGTACGCAATGCGAGTAATATTAGACCATATACGCGTAGCTACATTTTTAATTGCTGATGGTGTTATTCCTTCAAATAAAGATCAAGGATACTTTACTCGCAGACTAATTCGTCGTTCAGTACGGTTCTCTAGAGATCTAGGAATACACAAAAACTTCTGTGCAGATATTGCTTCTGAATATATCAATACCTATAAATCTCACTACGACCATTTAGAAAAAAATAAAGAAATAATTGTTAGTGAGTTGTTAGCAGAAGAAGAAAGATTTAGACAGACGCTTGAAGATGGACTTAAATATTTTGAACGTGGTGAAGACCCTTTTGTTTTGTATACTACTTACGGTTTTCCTATTGAATTAACTGAAGAGTTGGCAAAAGAAAAGGGAGTTATTATTGATCGTTCAGATTTTGACAAAAAAATGGAAGAACACCAGAAACTTTCTCGTGCAGGTGGGGAGCAAAAATTTAAAGGCGGATTGGCAGATACCAGTGAGGCTACGGTCAGACTTCATACTGCACATCACTTATTACTTGCAGCACTTCGAGAAGTTTTAGGAGATCATGTTCATCAAAGAGGTAGTAATATTACCGCAGAAAGACTTCGTATGGATTTCGCTCATCCTGCGAAAGTTACGCCAGAAGAATTAGAAAAAGCAGAGAAAATGGTCAATAAATGGATTAATGAAAAATTACCAATGACTCGTGTAGAGATACCTCGAGAAGAAGCTGAAAAAGTAGGAGCTCAAATGGAATTTGGGGCAAAGTATCCAGATGTTGTCTCAGTATATTTTGTAGGGGAAAATCTCCAAAACGCAGTCTCTAAAGAATTTTGTGGAGGACCACATGTGAAAAATACTAGCGAATTAAGTACATTTAAAATTCTAAAAGAAGAAGCTGTGGCTCAGGGAGTTAGGAGAATTAAAGCTGTGCTGTCATAATATCTCTATGAGTTTTATTGAAAAAATAAAAAATACATTTTATGTAGATAAGTGGTGGGGTAAAACTATTGTTTGGTTTTTAGCTTACGTGCTATTATGGGCTATTTGTTTTGGATCAATACTTTTGGTTCCATATGATTCTCTCGTTACTTTCGCTTCAAGATACAGAAAAATTGTTCCTTTCTATATTTTTGGTTTTTTTCCTGTGATTAGTTTTCTGATACTATACTTTTTAAATAAAGCACTTTATGTAAAAAAGTTAACATTATTTATTGTACATGTTGTAGTGATTGCAGTCTCAATACTTTTATTTTTTATATCAGTCTATAGAATCTCACTTAATCACTCTCTTTTATCTAATTTGCCTACTTTCTAAATAGATGAAACTAATATTTATTTTGAAAAAAGCATTGGAAGAGAGTATACTACATGTATGGGAATTTTTTCCAAGCCTCAAAAACAAAATGAGTTAGCACTAGTGCTCGACATAGGTTCTTCTTCTGTTGGTGGGGCGTTGTTTTGGATGCAATCTACAGGTATACCGAAGATTATTTTTGCAATGAGGGAACCGATACCACTTGAGGAGGAAATTTCAATCGACAAGCTCATCACTTTAACTGTAAAAACTTTAAATGTAGTAGTAAGTAAAATTTGCATGATGGGATTGGGTAGACCTTCCCGTATGTATTGCGTGCTCTCTTCTCCGTGGTATGCATCTCAAACAAGAGTGCTTAAACTAGAAAAAAACACACCATTTATTTTTACTGAAAAACTTGCAGACAGTTTGATCCAAAAAGAAATTGCTCTTTTTAAGGAAGAGTATAAAGAAAAAGACTCTCATCCAGATAATCAAATACGTCCAATTGAACTTAAAAACATGAAGACCGTATTGAATGGATATGATACATTGCGTCCTTTAAATCAAAAAGCAAAGGTTCTTGAGATGACTATTTTTGCATCTGTTTCACAAGAACAAATTTTGAAAAAAGTAGAAGAAACCATAGAAAGACATTTCCATTCAAGAGAAATTAGATTTTCCTCTTTTGTTATGTCGTCATTTACCGTCGCTCGAGATATGTTCGTTAATCAAGATAACTTCCTGCTGATTAATATTGGGGGAGAGGTAACCGATATTTCAATGATAAAAAAGGAAATAATACAGGAATCTGTTTCTTATCCAGCTGGACGTAATTTTATTATTCGTAATGTTGCAAAGGGGCTAGGGGTGAGTCTAGTTGAAGCAAAATCTCTAATTTCTCTATACAAAGACGGACATATGGCTGATATAACCGAGAAAAAAGCCGAGGAAGTTATCAGTAGTATAAAGACAAGATGGTTAAAAAAATTCCAAGAATCGCTCTCTAATCTTACAAATGATATTTCAATTCCGGCCACTATTTTTATAACGGTTGATCAAGATTTAGCAGAATTTTTCTCAAACATTATTAAAACAGAAGAGTTTAACCAGTATACATTAACCGAATCAAAATTTAGACTTATTTTTTTGAGTACAAGTGCACTGCACGGTATAGCTACATTTGAGGAAGATGCAATTCGTGATCCATTTTTAATAATAGAATCTATTTACATTAATCGTTTCCTTCGTTAAAATATCAACATCTATGCCAAAGAATACATTAGAAGATATGGTGCCAGTAAAGAGAATAAAGAGAGAGATTCTAAAAGATTCTCCTTTATTAAATAGATCAATAAAAAATAAAGATTTAAACAATGTACCGTCTTCTTTAAACACTTCTTACACAAGCTCAGTCAATTCAAAGATGAATACTGCTGCTGTTCGACCCCCTCTTCTAAGGCCTAAAGATACAAATATTAATGATATGCCTGTAAACATTCCTTTAACTTCCAACAGAAGATATACAACATATGGTGAAGATGGTGATTGCGATATAGAAGTAGAGGAGAGGGTTCGGGGAGGCGGAAGCAACCGTTATGGCATGTGGTTCATTGCGATCATATCTATACTTTTTTTAGTCTTCTCAATTTCTTTTTTATTTGCAAAGGCTACTATCACAATTCATCCAAAAACTGAAGATTTGGTTTTAAATAAAAATTTAACTGCCGTGAAAGACTCTCAAGAAGGACTTTCTTTTGATTTGGTAGCATTATCTGGGGAAGAGGAAAAAATAATAAAGGCTGGAGCAGAGCAAGATCTTGAAATAAAAGCTTCTGGACGAGTAGTCATTTTTAATGATTTTAGTACTTCTCCTCAGTCATTAAATGTGGATACTAGATTAGAATCATCTAAAGGTAAGTTGTATAAAACTGACGCAAAAGTAACTGTCCCAGGTAAGTCTAAAGATGGTACTCCAGGATCTATTGAGGTTGGTATTTATGCTGCTGAAGCAGGAGAAGAGTATAATAGTGGTCCAGAAGATTTTAAGATTTTTGGTTTTAAGGGTACTCCTAAATATGAAAAGTTTTATGCACGATCTAAGGGTAATATAGCTGAAGGTTTTAAGGGTAAAGTTCGATCTGTTTCCGCAGAGGATAAATTGACAGTTTTAAATGAGCTCAAAGATTCCTTAAAGATGAAATTATCTGAAAAAGCTATAAATCAAATACCAGAAGGTTTTATTCTTTTTCCTGATGCGACTTTTTTGACTGTAGATGATGAGATAATTAATACTCATGTTGCAGGAGATACTGTCCCGGTTACTCTAAAGGGGACTTTATATGGTTTTTTGTTTAAAGAGGAAGATTTAACTAAAGCCATCACTGCAGTATCGGTACCTGGTTACGATAATAGTTCTACTTATATTCCAGATATCAAACAGTTTGTATTTTCTTTAACAAACAAAGTTGATTCAATGAAGGATATCAAGAATCTTAATTTCAATCTCACTGGTACATCGAAGATTATTTGGGAAGTAGACAAGAATGCTATTGTCAGTGACCTTCTAGGAAAGTCTAAAAAAGAATTTAAGACAATATTGGAAAAATATGTAAACATTGACGGGGCAGAGTTGGTTCTTCGCCCAGTGTGGAGACGGTCAATTCCTGAAGAAATTAAAAGCATTAACGTGGTTATTGAGGAATAACACCATTTCTAATAAGTATATTTGACGTAAGTCGATATTTTTGTTAGGATTACCTAATCTAAATGAGTGATTTAAAAAATGAAAAAATCTTAACGGGAAGAGGGGTTGTTACAGAAGCCTTACCTTCTACTTTGTTTAGAGTAAAGATGGATGATGACGCAGAAATCTTAGCATATCTCGGAGGTAAAATGAGAATGCATAGAATCAAGGTTTTAATAGGAGATTCTGTAGAAGTAGTCCTTGATCCATACGGTGGTAAAGGAAGAATTGTAAAAAGGTTGTAATTTTTTTTAAAATAGTGTATTATATTCATTGCGTTTAACAGATGATATAAACATTGATAAATAAGGGTATTTCCTTATTTTGTTTTCTTTTAAGCGATAAAATAATTTTTATGAAAATCAGAGCATCAGTTAAAAAAATTTGCGATAATTGTAAGATGGTAAAACGCCAGAGGCATTTAAGAGTTATTTGTTCTAACCCAAAACATAAACAAAAACAATAATTATATGATGAGAATATTAGGAATCACAGTGCCAAATGAAAAGAGATTAGAAATAGGTTTAACTTGCCTGTACGGTATCGGTATTTCAACTGCTCGCAAGATATTAAAACAAGTTGACATTCCGTACGGAAAGAAAGCAGCGGATTTAACCCCTGACGAAGAAAATAAAATCCGTGCGATTGTTGAAAGTATCACTATAGAAGGAAATCTAAAAAGAGAAGTTTCTGCAAACATCAAAAGATTGAAAGATATTAAAAGTTACAGAGGTACACGTCACGCAAAGAGATTGCCAGTTCGTGGACAGAGAACTAAGACAAACTCTCGAACGATTCGAGGTAATGTCAGACGTACTATGGCTTCTGGTAAGAGAAAAGAGAGTAAGACATAATATTTAAATTCTATGGGAAAGACAAAAATCACAACTGAATCAACAAAAGAAGGAGAGGGAGAGGTAAAAGCAGCTCCAGTTAAGTCTTCAAAGAAGAAGGTAACTGCTGGTATTTTTAATGTTGAAGCAACTTTCAATAACACAAAGGTTCTTTTTGCAGACAAGATGGGCAATACATTATTCTGGTCAAGTTCAGGATCTCTTGGTTTTAAGGGTGCAAAAAAAGGAACACCTTTCGTTGCGTCTAAAATTGGAGACCTTATTGGTGGAAAAGCTGCTGCTATCGGAGTAAAAGAAGCTGATGTTGTGGTGAGAGGAGTTGGTTCTGGAAGAGAGCCTGCAGTCAGAGCATTCATGGCTCATGGAATAGAGATAACTTCTATTAAAGACGCTACTCCAGTCCCTCACAACGGTCCAAAAGCTAAGAAGCCTCGAAGAGTTTAAAAAAGTAAAAAAATTTTTATAACAATATGATATCAAAACCAAAGTTTAAAATTTGCAGAAGATTAGGTCCAGGAGTATATGACAAATGTCAGACTTCTAAATTTACTCCTTCTACTGGAGCAAGAGGAAATACTCGCCCTAAAGCGTTGTCTGAATACGGTGCACAGCTTGTGGAGAAGCAAA
Source organism: Candidatus Nomurabacteria bacterium (assembly GCA_052035405.1). GTDB lineage: Bacteria > Patescibacteriota > Minisyncoccia > Phycocordibacterales > UBA9973 > UBA9973. The sequence continues at coordinate 13,149 of JBPOHQ010000002.1, forward strand.
AGACTAGACTTTCTTATGGTATCACTGAAAGACAACTTTCAAACTATGTTAAAAAAGCTTCCACTGTAAAAGGTGCTGGAACTGTAGAGAAATTCTATGAACAATTAGAATCTCGTCTTGATAATGTTGTATACAGAATGGGTCTTGGAAGTAGTCGACGTGCAACACGCCAAATGGTTTCTCACGGTCACTTCATTGTAAACGACAAGAGAGTTACTATTCCTTCTTACGAAGTAAAGAAAGGAGATGTTATTAAGATCCGAGAAGGTTCAAAAGTAAGTAAGTTATTTACTGACTTGGAGACAAGATTAAAGGATTATACAAATCCAGCATGGGTATCTTTTGATGCAAAGAAATTAGAAGGTCACGTACTAGACAAACCTAAGAACACCGAGACATTCCTTGATTTAAACGCTGTGCTCGAATTCTACAGTCGTTAGTTTGCAATTAACTTTGTTTATTTATTATTAAAAGTAAAAATTTTTATAAAAATATGCCTGACTATAAAATAATTATACCTTCCAAACCTCGAGCTGTTTTGGAAGAGGGAAATAAGGGAGTATTTGAAATAGATGGTTTGTATCCTGGATACGGTCATACACTTGGTAATTCTCTACGAAGAATTATTCTTTCTTCATTGCCTGGTGCTAGTGTTACTTCTATTAAGATAGACGGAGTTACTCATGAATTTCAGACTCTTGAAGGCGTAAAAGAAGATGTCATTGTTATGATTTTGAACATTAAAAAGACTCGCTTCAAAATGATAACTGATGAACCTCAAACAGTGTCTTTGTCTGTTAAAGGACCAAAGGCAGTTACTGCAGGAGATTTCAAAACTTCTGGACAAGTTGAGGTATTAAATCCAGAACTTCACATAGCAGAAGTTACAGGTAAGATTGATTTACATATTGAACTCAAATTAGAAAAAGGTCTTGGCTTCATCCCTAAGGAAATGATGCAAAAAGAAAAAGTAGAAATCGGCACAATCGCTGTTGATGCTATTTTTACCCCTATCCGACGTGTGTCTTACGAAGTTGAAAACATGCGTGTTGGGGATAAGACAAACCACAACCGTCTTCGAATCTCTATCGAAACAGATGGAACACTTTCTCCACGTGAGGCGCTTTCACAATCAATCGTCATCATGATCAATCAATTGAAAGCTATTGTTGATTTTAAAGAGGTTGTAGAAGAGGAAGAACTTCCAAAAAAGAAAATAGCTGCTGCTCCTGAAACATCAAAAGAAAAAGATGCTGAAGATAAAGGAGGTGACGACTTCACTGATGTGTTGAAGACCCGTATTGATGGACTTGATCTTTCTACTCGAACCCTAAATGCTCTTAATGCTGCAAATATCCGTACACTTGGCGGTCTTGCTCGCAAGAAGAGAGAAGATTTACTTGAAATAGAAGGAATCGGGGAAAAGGGAATCACTGAAATAAAAAAAGTTTTAGGTAAGTTCGGCCTTAATTTGAAAGAATAAGTTTTAATATATACACCCATGAGACACCACAATAACAAAAGAAAATTCGGAAGAAATAAAAACCAGCTTAACGCATTGTTGAACTCTTTAGCTTTAAACTTAATCGGTAAAGAAAAGATTAAGACTACTGAAGCAAAAGCAAAAGAAATCCGACCATTCGTAGAAAAGCTCGTCACTAAGGCAAAGAAAGACACACTTGCAAACAGAAGATTAATGCTTTCTAAGCTTTTGGGTCACAACAAAGAAGTTAAGAAACTTTTTGAGGTGTTAGCTCCAAAATACATAGACAGAAAGGGTGGATATACAAGAATCTTGAAACTTGGTGCTCGGAAGTCTGATAGTGCTGAGATGGTGTATATAGAATTTGTATAATTAAGGGAAATGATTTAGTATAGAAAAATAAAAATAACATGAGCACAACACAAAAAACAATTGAAGAAGAGGTAGTAATAGATGCAAGTGGTAAGACACTCGGCCGAGTAGCAAGTGCAGCCGCTACATCACTCATGGGTAAAGACCTTGTTTCTTTTGAGAGAAATGCATACAGTGGCCGTCCAGTGAAGATAGTAAACGCTGGAAAGATCCGCATTACAAAAAAGAAACTAGAAGAAATTTTTCATACTCGATATTCTGGATACCCAGGAGGACTGAAGATACTCAAAGGTAGTTATACTGTTGAGAAGAAGGGATACGCAGAATTAATAAAGCTTGCTATCTACCACATGCTTCCAGGAAATAAACTACGCAGAGAAATGGTAAAGAACTTGGTTGTCACAGAATAAATTATAAACAAATTTTTAATACTTGAATGGAAAAAAATAAATCAAAAGAAGAATACTTTGAAGGGATAGGAAGAAGAAAGACTTCCACTGCTCGTGTGCGAATCACTCCAGCTACAAAGACTACTTTGACTGTAAATGGTAAGGATTCAAAGGAGTACTTTCACACTGAAGATGAGAGACGTCTAGTTCTCGATCCTATCATCAAAGGCCTCTCAGAATCAAAAGGAACTTCAAAATGGGAGGTGGTTGTGCATGTAAGTGGTGGAGGAGCTCATTCTCAATCAGAAGCTGTCAGGCAAGGACTCGCGAGAGCATTGATTCTTACAGATGTAGAGCTTCGAACTCCTATGAAGACTCTCGGATTCCTTAAAAGAGATCCAAGAGCAAAAGAAAGAAGAAAATTCGGACTCAAGAAAGCTCGTAAAGCTCCACAGTGGAGTAAAAGATAGTAATAAGATGCTGCATAATATCTATAAAGCAAAAAGCACTCCAGTAAAGAGTGCTTTTTGCTTACTTTAAATTCAACATAGAAATCTTATTAGAAACTAGTTTACAGAAGGAAAAACCTATACAAAAAATTATAAAGGATGTACAATATGAGTATGGGTTCACAACTTGTCGCACAAGGTAAAACTAAAAGTAATCTAGATTATCGAATTTATAATATCGATAATGTTTATACTTTGTATGTAAAAATTAGAGAGCAGTTAAACCCAACTACCGGTATTCCAGAACCACTTTATTCTGCTTTTAGATCATTTAAAACCCTGCAAGAAGCTAAAGATTATACTACAAAGAATCTATAAAATATATGTCTCCTACACCTGAACAAATAAGTACTGCAATAACTGCTCTCGATAAAATAACGATAGCGACCCTTGTTGTTCAGACTTTAACTACAGTTGTTTTGGCTGTAATTACTTATTTTCAAATGAAATTAGCTGCACTTTCTGTTAAATCTATGGAAAATAGTATAAAGGCAGGATTTTTACCTATACTTATGATAAGCCTAACAAAGTATAATTCAACTGAAAAAACTTTAGAAATAGAGTTTTCAAATTGTGGGAAAGGTATTGCATTAAGACCGACAATAGTTTTTCCAGGTCAGGATGATATTGTAAACACATCTTTAGATGTTGGCGAAAAAGGAAATTCAACAATTAATTACAGCATTGACTTTATTTTAAATAAAGTTGCAGAGGGACAGAGAAAAATAGTAGTTGAATATTTTGATGTTTTTGGTAGAAAAGTGGTTACTGAAGCTTGTTTACTTGAAATGAACGATTTTGGACCAGATGCAGATAAACGTGGAATAGGGTGGAAAGTTTGGAATCCAATTATACCAAAATAAAATGTGTAATATAAAATATGTTATAATTTCTTCTATTGTAAATTAATAGAAGAGCTAGTTCGAATATCTAAAATTGAAGTATTACTGAAAAAGTAAAAAAATTATGTGTCTAAGTGTATTTGCTAAGCTCATGGATAATTAAAACTTTACTTTTATACTCACAAAACACCCCTTTTTGAAGGGATGTTTTTATGTTAAGATACTACCTATGAACGAGGAAGAAAAAGAAATCAAAACTGAAGAAAGTGTTATCCCAGAAACAGATGAAGAAGAAATAGTTGAATTTGAATTCAACGAAGACGGGGAAGAAGACCTAAAAAAAACTCTAAAGAAATTAAGAGCTGATTTAAAAATTGCTAAAAAAGAAAAAGAAGAATACCTGACTGGATGGCAGAAAGAGCGGGCAGACTTCGCGAATTTCAAGAAACAAGAAGAAGACCGAAAGGCGATGTTTTCAGAAGCTATGAGAGAGAGGATATTGTCTCGTTTTTTGACTGTTATTGATAGTTTCAATATGGCTTTTGCAAACAAAGAAGCTTGGGAGAAAGTAGATCCAAACTGGCGTAAAGGAGTGGAGTATATCTATTCTCAGATGCAGGGTGTATTTGAAGAATACGGAGTGAAAGCCATCGGTGAAGTAGGGGAAGCTTTTGATCCAAATATTCATGAATCTATAGAAATGGTACAAACAGAAGAAAAAGAAAAAGAACACAAGATAGCAGTAGTTATCCAAAAAGGCTACAAGCTGGGAGACCGAGTCCTCCGTCCTGCACGAGTGAATGTGTTTGAATACAAGCAAAGATAGTTAATTTTTGATTTTCTCTAAGAATATTTTTTGAGTTTCTGGGTCCAATTTATTTGTCACGATGATCATGAGTTCAGTAGAGAGACTGAGATCTTTTTTGATATTTGTAAAAAGGTATTCGTATGGATGAGGGGATATCCAGACAGTATTTTTTATACAGATGAAGTTTGCTTTCTTTAATAAATAACGTAATGCCTCACGCTCTTTTTTCCTATTTTCTGGAAGGTCGAGAATAATTATTCTCCAGTATCCATCCCATGACGTATTTACCAAAGTCGTCTCACTGTCGAGTTTGAGGCTGTGTACTTTCTTTTTTCCTTCACGGGTCAAGCGAGTATATTGATTTTGAGGGGAGGAGATGTGTTCAACGAGGCCGGCTTTATGGAGGCCTTTGAGAGATCGCGTGATAGCGTAGAGAGGATTTTGGGAATCATTATCAGTAGTTACCTTCTCATTGATTTCAGAGAAGGAAACAGCAGTTTTTTCACCTAGAATTTTAAGGATTTTTTTAGAATAATCTGTTTTTTTATTATCAGTCCTTGACATGAGTTTATAGTATCATGTATATTACAAAAAACAAGTATTTCGCGAGCACGAAATACTTGTCAAAAAATAAAGTTTTGTTTATAATAGGTATGTTCTATAAAAATTAGATCTTCTCAAAAAGCACACATAATTTTCTGGTGAAAATTTGCTCTGCTCGGCCCGTCGGCCTGTGCAAGGCTTTTCTTAAAGACTAATTTTTATTTCACAAATTTAAAATTATTAAATAATTACAAGTTAATTTATATAAAAAATATATGAGTAAAATAATAGGTATAGACTTAGGTACGACAAACTCTGCGGTGGCATTCATCGAAGGAGGAGTACCAAAAATTATTGAAAATGTCGAAGGTGTGCGAACGACTCCGAGTATTGTTTCTATTGCAAAAAATGGAGACAGACTCGTCGGACTTCTCGCGAAGCGTCAGGCAGTGACCAACCCAGAAAATACCATCTACGGTATCAAGAGATTTATGGGTCACAATTTTGAAGATCCAGAAGTGCAGAAAGATTTAAAGAATATGTCTTTCAAGATTCAGAAAGGTGCAAACGGTGGCGTCGAAGTAAAGATCGGAGACAAGTGGATGCGTCCAGAAGAAGTCTCAGCGATGATACTCGGCAAGATTAAGGCAGACGTAGAAGCAAAGCTCGGAGAGAAAATCACTGAAGCAGTCATCACTGTGCCAGCATACTTTAACGATGCACAAAGAAAGGCAACCAAAGATGCAGGAGCTATCGCAGGACTTGATGTAAAAAGAATTATCAACGAGCCTACCGCTGCAGCACTTGCGTATGGATTTAATAAAAAGAAAAATGAAAAGATTGTTGTGTACGACTTTGGAGGAGGAACATTTGATGTATCCGTACTTGAGATAGGTGATGATGTTATTGAAGTAAAATCTACTGATGGAGACTCTCACCTTGGAGGTCGTGATATAGACCACAAGATTATTAATTGGATTGCAGAAGAATTCAAAAAGACTTCTGGAGTAGACGTCCGTAAAGACGCCCTCGCTCTTCAGAGACTTGATGAAGCTGCTGAAAAAGCAAAAATTGAACTCTCTACAGCTATTGAGACTGAAATAAATATTCCATTTATCACTTCTACTGCAGAAGGTCCACAACACTTACTTTTGAAAATGACTCGTGCACAACTCGAGTCTATCGCAGACGAATACATTACTCGCTCAATAGAGATCACAAAGCGTGCAATGAGTGCTTCAGGATTTAAGATGGAAGAGATGAATGAGATCATCATGGTCGGAGGTCAGACTCGTATGCCAAAGATTCTCGAAGAAGTAAAGAAAGTATTTGGTAAGACTCCAAACCTCACTATCAATCCAGATGAAGTCGTAGCCCTTGGTGCTGCAGTGCAAGCTGGAGTATTGCAAGGAGATGTGCGAGATGTATTACTTCTCGACGTCATCCCGCTATCTCTCGGTATTGAGACTCTTGGAGGCGTAGCTACCAAGCTTATCGAAAGAAACACTACTATCCCTGCAAGTAAGTCTCAAGTATTCTCTACTGCTGCGGACAATCAGACTAGTGTAGAAATTCACATAGTCCAAGGAGAACGACCAATGGCAAGCGACAACAAATCTCTCGGAAGATTTATCTTGGACGGCGTCCCACCAGCACCACGCGGAATTCCACAAGTTGAAGTCTCATTTGATGTAGACGTAAACGGAATACTAAACGTAACTGCAAAAGATAAAGCATCTGGAAAAGCGAACTCTATCAAGATTGAAGCAAGTTCAGGATTGAAAGAAGAAGATATTAAGAAGATGCAACAAGACGCAGAACTTCACGCCGAAGAAGATAAGAAAAAGAAAGAAGTTGTTGAAATTAAGAATACTGCTGAGATGATCATGTATACAGCTGAGAAGTCTCTTAAAGAAAATGAAGCGAAGCTTCCTGAAGACGTAAAGACTGGAGTTCAAGGTAAAATCGACGCATTGAAAGCAGTGAAAGACGGATCTGATGCAGACGCTATCAAGAAAGCGACAGAAGAACTTTCAAACGAAATGTCGAAGATCGGTGAAGCGATGGCGAAAGCAGGTGGAACAGAAGGAGCAGCACCAGAAGGTAATACTACTCCAGAAGAACAACCAGCCGAAGTCTGCGACGCAGAAACAAACGAAGGAGAAAATAAAGCCTAAAATAAAAGCCCCATTTGGGGCTTTTATTTATTACAAACACATTAAATTAATACAATGACAAAAAAACTAATAAAAAACTCTGAGAATAATTTACCACCCCCGACCCCTGAAAAATTGACATGGCATCTTGGATTAAGCTTATTCAAAAATCGAGTTTTTAAGATACGAACTACTAAAGGTTGGGGTACTGGATTTTTAATTAGTAATTACGATAATGGTGATCTTTGTGCAATCGCTACAGCCTATCATGTAATTAATGTGGCTCACGATTGGGGTGAACCTATTAAATTAATTCACGAAGGAACAGGTAAAGAGATATACTTGAAAAAAGAAGAAGATCGAGCAATTCTTCTTTATCCAACAAAGGACTTGGCTGTAATTCTTTTCAAATTACCAAATGATTTAGATTTGCCACAGGAACCAATTGAATATGTTTCGGCACAGAACTATTTGGTTCCTGGTGTTGAAGTGGGATGGTGTGGCTTTCCGAATGTAAGAGATGACAAACTTTGTTTTTTTCATGGATATGTTAGTTGTTATCTTGATCAAGAAGGAGATTATTTAATTGATGGAGTAGCAATACATGGTGTTAGTGGAGGGCCAGTTTTTTATATTGATAATTTCACAAATAAACTTACTGTTGCAGGTGTAATTACACAATATATAGCAAATCGCGCTACGGGAGAAAGCTTACCGGGGGTAAGTATGATTACCTCCATTGCTCCATGTGAGGAGACTATAAAAAACTTAAAAAATCTTAGTGAGGCAAAAAAGGAAGAAAAAGAACAAAAAACGACTGAGATAAAAACATTAGATGAGGGTAACTAAAATTTTTAGTTTTACTTCTTAACATATAACTAGTAAGGATTGTCCTAACGAAAGGGGTAAGACATAAATAAAATAATGAAAGTAACAAAAAAATCAAATGAATCTTTTGTGCGTGAAGATGCTCACGGTGGAAGTGGTGGTAGAAAGTTGTTGTTAGCTGACAACGAAATGAAAAATGTGCAGGGGGATGACTCATGGATTCTTGCCTCCTGGTTCAAAGTTTGAATGGCACAACCACGACAAATTGAATGAAGTAATGTATGTCCTAAAAGGCGAGGGTACAGTCCGTGATGAAGACGGTATTTATCCATACAATGCTGGAGATGTTTTTATTTTTCCTGAAGGTATTTACCACGAAATTGAAAATACTTCTAACGAAGAACATGAATATATATTCGTAAGGGTTTATTTATAATTTACTAAAACGGTTTTTAGTAGAAAAAGGCTTTTTTGTTTTGGTAAAAGATACTACTGAGTGATATAATTCTTCTATGGCAATAGAAGGACTACCGGAGAATAAAGATATAACATATCTCGGATATTCTACGTACAGAGATCAAAATAAACTTTTTGGTATTAAGCGACGTGATCGTCGTCAGCATACCTACGTACTTGGAAAGTCCGGTACTGGTAAGTCTGCACTCATGTTCAATATGATCATTCAGAATGTTATGAATGGTGAAGGTGTGTGCGTCATAGACCCTCACGGTGAGCTCGTAGAAAGTGTTCTCTCAGCTATCCCTCCGCATCGCGTAAAAGACGTCGTGTATTTCAACCCTGCAGATATTGACTATCATATTGGTTTTAATGTATTGGAAATCGTTGACCCTCGATATAAAAACCTTGTCTCTTCAGGACTCATGGGAATATTTACAAAGATCTGGGCGAACGCTTGGTCTGCTCGTATGGAATACATCTTGAACAATACTATCCTAGCGTTGCTTGATACTCCTGAGACGACTCTTCTCGGGGTGACTCGTATGCTCGTGGACAAAGAATACAGACAGAAAATTATTTCTAATCTAAAGGATCCAGTTATTAAAGCTTTTTGGATTCACGAATACGAAGCATGGCAAGATAAATTCAGAAATGAAGCTATTGCTCCGATTCAAAACAAAGTTGGTCAGTTCCTTTCTTCTGCGATTATTCGTAATGTCGTCGGGCAAGCAAAAAGCACTATCAACATTTTCGACATCATGAACGAAGGAAAGATATTCCTCGTGAACGTTTCCAAGGGTCGTATCGGTGAAGATAACTCCCGACTCATCGGAGGAATGCTCATCACCAAGTTGCAGCTTGCTGCGATGGAGCGTGTGCGTATCCCAGAAGACGAACGTAAAGACTTCTACTTGTATGTGGACGAATTCCAAAACTTCGTGACGGATTCATTTGCTTCTATCCTTTCTGAAGCTCGTAAATACCGCCTGAACCTCATCGTGGCTCACCAGTATACTGCTCAGTTGGTGACAAAAGAAAGTTCTAATGTCCGTGATGCTATTTTCGGTAACGTCGGAACCATGATTATCTTTCGTGTTGGTGCAGACGATGCAGATTTTTTGGAAAAAGAGTTTATGCCTGAGTTTACCCCTGAGGACATTGTGAATCTTCCTAACTATAAAATTTATCTGAAGCTCATGATAAACGGTATTACCTCACGTCCTTTTTCTGCAAAAACTTTACCGCCTTTGGTTAAAGGAGGCAATAAGGATATCGAAGAAATGGTGATCAATTCTTCTCGAGCGTTATATTGTAAACCAAGAGAAGAAGTAGAGAGAGATATCAATGAATGGAGTGGAGTCTCAGCTACTGGCGACTCAGGTAACAGTGGAGGATCTAATTCCTCTAACTTTACAGGAGAGAAGTTTACTACTGTATGTTCTATTTGCGGAAAAGAAACGACCGTTCCTTTCAAGCCTGAAGCAGGCCGCCCTGTGTACTGTAAGGACTGTATCGCAAAGATTAAAGCAGGAGAGATGAAGCCTATAAAAAGTAATTTCAAAGATCAGAGAATTGATGAAGCGAAATACCACAAACCTCTTTCAGACTTGGGTATAGAGTTTGTTTCTCTTGATGAAAAAAGTAATAGGCCTATAAATGAACCTGCTCAACAAAAGCCGCAGAATCCTGGAAGACCAGTTGGTAATCCCTCTCTTAGGCAGAGACCAAATACGCACCAAAAGCCTGGTGTTCTTAGTGGAATAAAAAATGTATTCAATAAAAAGCCGGAGCAAGAGGTGAGGTCTAAGACTGTGCATGTGCCCGGTATGAATCTAGGCCTCAAAGATGCCCTCAATAAAGCCCTTTCAGAAAAGACTATTACCGAAGTTCCACCTGGGATTACTCCTAAAAAAGAAGCTATGGCAAAGGCACCTGAGCCTACACCTATCTCACTTGCATCTTTACGACCTACTCCGGCTCCTAGTGCACTGTCTTCAGATAGAGCTGCAAATGCTGATGCGATGAACAAGCTCAAGAGTTTTATTTTTGAAAAAGTTGAAGAACCAGAAACAGAGAAAAAACCAGAACCAGTAAGTATTCCAGTACAAGAAAAAGAAGTAGAAAAAGAAATACCAAAACAACCAGAAAAAGTAGAGGAAGATATTCCAGTACATACTCAAACAGACAACAAACAACCTGACACGAGTGCAGTAAAACCTAAAGAAGTACCCGAAGAAGTCCTTAGAAAAATTCTAGAATAATTTAGATACCTTGAACGCTTCGATATGTAGCAATAATCGCTGCTGTTTCTCCACGCAGTGTTAAGTCTCCTAGAGAGGTAATCGAGAATTTTTGTTCTGCTGCATCTTGGATTTCTTTTGCAGAAAATCCACCTTCAGGTCCTATGAAGATGCTGATATTTTTCGATTCTTTTTTTGGTGTGTACTCTTCGTGAACTAAGTGAAAGATAATCTTCTCTTCACTTTCTCCGGCGTGTTTGAGTGCTTGAGCAAAGTCCATGCTCTCAAAGAGTGTTGGGACAATACTTCTACCAGATTGCTCACTCGCTTCTTTGAGTATCTTTTCTAATCTCTCAGTATTTAATCCAGTCTTGATGGTTCTCTCTGTAATGATGGGTACGATTGTTGAGACTCCGCATTCAGTAGCTTTTTGTACTGCGAGTTCGAAATTATCTTTTTTGAGTATAGCTAGATACAAAGTCACTTTTCTCTGAGAATCTTCTTTTTGTATGACATCTTTGATTTCGCACACTATTTTATCTGAAAAAAGGGCCGTGATAGAAGCTTGTGCTTCTCTACCATGTCCATCAGATAAGAGAATTTGTTCACCTATTTCTAGTTTTAATACATTACGTATTTGTTTTACAATTTCAATATCTTCAATTGAAAATTCTCCGATAGATAGGTTAAAATTGCTAATAAATCTATGTAATTTCATATTTTATATGATACACTTAAAGGATAATATGGCAAATCCAAATAGAGTACAAATAGTCAAATATGGACCGCCTCCTCCAGAACTCCCAGTCTTCGGTAAAGTGAAACCAGAAGAGGTTTCTTTTATTGGACGTACGAATTACGTGGCTGCACTTGAAGAAAAAAAATTTATTTTTGGTATCAAACGTGTTGATCGACGTCGTCATCTCTATGTTATCGGAAAGTCTGGAGTAGGGAAAACTAAGCTTTTAGAACTCATGCTCAGACAGGATATAGCATATGGAGAAGGACTATGTCTCTTTGACCCACACGGGGATATGATTGATTCTTTGCTTGATTTTATCCCAAAAGAGAGAATCGGAGATGTGTGTATTATCGATCCTTCAGATATTGATTTTCCCATATCTTTCAATCCACTTACTGGAGTGGACCCTATGTTTAAATTTCAGCTAACGCAGGGGTTGATAGAAGTACTACAGAAACAATTTGGGTCTAATTGGAATCCAAAGATAGAACATGTGTTGCGTTTTACGTGTCTTGCGTTACTTGATTATCCAGAGGCTACCATGCGCGGAATGATATCGATGCTCACAGACAGAGAGTATAGACAAAAAGTTGTTCCTTATATTGAAGACGATATGGTAAAAAGATTTTTCGCTGTTGAATTTTCTGATTGGTCTGAAAAGTTTGATAATGATGCGATTATCCCACTCGTAAATAAACTCGGTCAATTCTTGTCTGATCCACTTCTTCGAAATATTTTTATACAAAAAGAAAATAAAGTAGATCTGACAGTACTCATGAATACTCAAAAAATTGTTTTGATTAATTTATCCAAGGGTCGTATCGGAGAGGATAACTCATCTTTCTTTGGATCAATGCTTTTGACTAAAATCAAACAAGCGGGTATGGAGCGTGCGAATATTCAAGAAAAAGACAGAAAAGACTTTTATGTGTACGTGGATGAATTTCAAAATATCATTACTCAGACATTTGAAAATATTTTGTCTGAAGCTCGTAAGTATGGACTCAATCTCACCTTTGCTCATCAGTACGTCGCACAAATAAATCCTAAAATCCTGCAAGCGATATTGGGTAACATTGGAAGCATTATTTCTTTTAGAATAGGCGGTGAAGATGCTTTAAAATTAAAACCAGAATTTGACCCTGTGTTTGGCGTCAAAGACATGATAAACCTCGGTGTAGGTGAAATGTACATCAAAATGACCATAGATGGCGAGTCTTATGATCCATTCTCAGCAGAGACCTTAAAGGTTTTGCCACCTCCTCATGAGTCTTATCGAGAGGAGATTATTAAAGCCTCACGTCAAAAATACGCTATTTCTAAAGGAGATGCGATCAGACAGATAGAAGAAGAGAAAGGGAATGTTGAATCTTCACAGGAGGCTCCTCCTGTGATATAGTATCGAAACAATTTTAATAACTTTTAACAACTTAAAACTATATGAAAAAAGACTACTACGAAATTTTAGGTGTAAGTAAAAGTTCTTCAAAAGATGAAATCAAGAAGGCTTTTTATAAATTAGCACATAAATATCACCCTGATAAAAAAGAAGGTGATGAAAAGAAATTTAAAGAGGTAAATGAAGCATATCAGGTCCTTTCTGATGATGCTAAACGTTCTCAGTACGACCAATATGGAGCTGGATTTGAGAACATGGGTGGCGGAGCTGGGTATGGTCAACAGCAAGGAGGATTCGGAGGTTTTGACTTTTCTGGTTTTCAAAATGGCGGAGCTGATTTTGATTTAAACGACATCTTCAGTGATTTCTTTGGTGGAGGTATGGGAGGAGGAAGACAACAAGCTCGCCGCGGAAGAGATATCTCTACTGAGATACAGATTTCTTTTGCTGATTCTGTTTTTGGTGTTGATAGGAAAATTTTACTTACAAAGACTTCTTCATGTCTAACCTGTAATGGAAAAGGTGCAAAACCTGGAACTAAGATGGATACCTGTAAGACATGTAATGGTCAAGGTCAGGTACGTGAAGCAAAGAGAACAATACTCGGAACTATCTCGACGACAAAGATTTGTGAGACTTGTTTTGGAGCTGGAGAAATGCCAAAGGAGCCATGTGAAAAATGCAAAGGCAAAGGAGTGCTTCGTAGAGAAGAAGAGATCGATATAGCTATCCCAGGAGGTATCCGAGACGGCGAAATGATCCGCATGACGGGCATGGGTGAAGCTGTTTCAAAAGGTGCGACAGGGGACTTGTACATCAAGATAAACGTTGCTCCACATGCAGTGTTTAAACGCGATGGTAATGACCTCACCATGGGGCTTAACTTAAAACTTACTGATGCATTGCTTGGTACAAAACATCAAATAGAGACCCTCGATGGAAAGATTGAGGTTACTATTCCTGAAGGAGTAGGTATGAACGAAGTTCTTCGAGTAAAAGGCAAAGGAGTATCTAGTAAAGGCAAGCGTGGAGATCTACTTATAAAACTCAACATAAAACTTCCAACAAAACTTTCCCGTAAAGAAAGAGAGCTAATAGAACAACTAAAAAAAGAAGGGATTTAGTTTATATATCCTTTCTTTACTAATAATTCAGCATTAAGTATCCCTCCACCTGCGGCACCGCGGACTGTGTTGTGAGAGAGGGCTACAAATTTATAGTCGAAGATATTGCATTCTCGAAGACGGCCTATGGTAACAGCCATGCCTTTGTCAGTATTTCTATCTTTGCTTGGCTGCGGTCTATTTTCTTCACTTGTGTAATGTATTGGTTGTACCGGAGCGAAAGGAAGCTCGAGTTCTTGAGGAACACTTTTGAAGTTTTTCCAGATTTCTAATATTTGTTCTTTAGATGGTTTTTTGTCTTTGAATAAAATATTCACTGTAGCAGTGTGTCCATCTGTGACTGGTACGCGAGTACAGGTAGCAGAAATCTTTAAACTATCTCTGTTTACAAATTTTCCATCAACAATTTTCCCAAGAATTTTTAATGGTTCTTTTTCTGTCTTTTCTTCTTCGCCTCCTATGAACGGTACAATATTATCAATCATATCGAGTGAAGGTACTCCAGGGTATCCTGCACCAGATACTGCTTGCATGGTGGTGATCATTATTTTTTCTATTTCGTATCCTGCTTGTTCTAAGGCATATATCGGAGTGAGGTAACTCTGTAGTGAGCAGTTTGGTTTTACCGCAATAAATCCTTTATCCCAACCATGATTTTTCTTTTGTATTTCTATTATATTGGCATGATCTGCATTTATCTCGGGAATGAGCATTGGTACATCTTCTGTCCATCTATTTGCAGATGCGTTGGATACAACAGGGAGCCCAGCTTCGGCGTATTTCTTTTCTGTTTCTTTAACGAGTTCTTTGTCTGGCATCTCAAAAGCAGAAAATACAAAGTCGCAAATTTCTTTTGCTTTATCAATATTCGCTACGTCTTCTACTATTAGATCCGCAACATTTTCTGGAATAGGTGAGTGCATCTGCCATCGTCCTTTTACTGACTCTCCATAACTTACTCCAGCAGAGTTTGCTGATGCAGCGACGTAGGCGACATCAAACCAAGGATGATTCTCGAGTAGTCTTATATAGTTTTGTCCGACCATTCCCGTCGCTCCCAATACTCCTACTTTAAATTTTTTAGTCATTTTATTTTTTCTAAGTTAAATTAATTTACCCTTTAAATATATAGTTTTTTTGTAGAAAAATCTATAATATAGACATTGACTTTTTTAATTTTATGTGCTATTAATAAACTTAATAAATTCTTTGAAATAAATAGGCAAATTTGGTTACAGCTACTAGATACGTTATAAATAAAGTATTTAATAGCTGTAACCATCTTGGATGCAGTTCCTTCTCGGAGTAGAGAAAATTACCCAGTTGCAACGTAGCATAATGGGCAAAATTCTATTTATCATGGCAAAAGAAAATAATTTCGCTGCTGCAAACTTAACTTTTGGTCAATTAAATGCCCTCGTAAAAAAAATGGGTGGCGAACAAAAAGTTCTGGACTTTTTAGCTGGTCGGTTACTTCTTACTAATTTTTTTGACTACAAAGATGGTATCGTGTATTTAAAAATAGAGCATCCTGCTCTTATAACAAAGTCTGAATGGGAAATACAACTTGGAGATCGGCTTAAACAAATCCCTCAAAAGTTTATTCGTCGTCTTGAAATCGCACAAAGTTACCATACCTTTGATAAAATCGAAGTGTGCGTCTTTAAAAAGAGACTCGATGATGGTGAAATGCGTAGCTTTAATGTTTTTAAACCAAAACCAAGTTTAGTATTTCAACTACAGAAAGTTATTCCAGATAATGGAATATTACTGATGGGATATACTGAATTATTGGTCATGCATGAACCAATTTCACGGACAGGTTACCGTCAAAGCCCTGCCCAAATGGGTCTCCTTTTAGGAGGAAGTGTCACTCTTGAAAATTTTCGAGGGAAACACGAGCGTCATCATCAAGGAACAGGTTTTGTGTATGTAAAAAATAAAAATTAACAATTTGGCCGTGTCTTTGTAATGAGGACACGGCTATTTAAATTTTATTTTATAAATTTTTTATGTAATACGTTAATAATTTTATCTAAATTTGTTTCTCTGATTATTGCCTCGAGTCTGGTGCAGTTTTTGTAGAGGAACGCACTTATTTCTAAGTCTGCTTTCATTTTTATAAGCATTGCGTTGAAATCATTTACATCATAT
Source organism: Candidatus Nomurabacteria bacterium (assembly GCA_052035405.1). Lineage (GTDB taxonomy): Bacteria > Patescibacteriota > Minisyncoccia > Phycocordibacterales > UBA9973 > UBA9973. The sequence continues at coordinate 29,197 of JBPOHQ010000002.1, forward strand.
ACATCAAAATTTCCCACGAGGTAGACCATGGATACTGGATGCATATCCACATCTTTTACTTTTTTATTTATTTCCTCATAGACCTCATCTGCTTTACCGTTCGCATTATCGGCAACGATTTGAATACTGTATTGAGTGTTGCTGATAAGGATGATATCTACTTTATGTTTAAAAAACGCATTACTACTGATAGAGAGTAAACTATTTTCTTTTTTGCTTTCGTCGGAGATAGTGAAGAGCACTAAGTCCTTTTTATAACTCACTATTTTTGTGCCGTGTTTTAGTTTTTTTATATTTCCTACAGTAGTTTTTTGTTTTGGATCTGCGAGAGATGTGATCTCGATAGGGGTATCGTGCATTTTTACGTACTGTATAGCTTTACCGTGGATTATCTTTCCAGCCTCTTCTGCTTCCTGATAGCTAATAAAAGGAATAGTTTTTGCAGTCTTTACTATTTTAGGATTTGCAGACATGACTCCACCGACGTCTTTCCAAAGAACTACTTTTGAAGCACGAAGACTAGCACCGATGAAGCACGCTGTAGTATCTGTACCGCCACGACCGAGAGTCGTAGTGTCTCCGTTTTTTGTGATACCAGTAAATCCAGGTATAACAGGTACGATAGTCACATCCTTAAATTTTTTCTGAACATTTTTCTCTGATTGACTGTAGAGTATATTTGAATTCTTGAAATTATCATCTGTTAGTATCTCTAAATCTTCTGCAAAAAAGACCCCTGATGGAACACCAAGATCTTCTAAATATACAGAAAACAAATTCGCAGAAAGTTTTTCGCCATAGGCTATAATGGCGTCCTCTTCTTTATTGGTAACTCCTTTAAAGCTTTCTAATTGTTTTTCTAGTTCACTAAAAGTTTTAATAAGGAGGGTAGTGGCTTTAATTCTATTTTCTTGAGACAGGTTTATATCTATAAGCGTCTGAGTATGTTTTTCTTTTAGCTTATTGAGTAAAGGTTTATAGTTTTTCTTCTCTTTAAGAGTTTTAGATATTGCTATAAGTTCATCCGTGACTCCAGGAAGTGCAGATACGACAACGACTGGAGAGTACCCAGCCTTGAGCTCTTCCTTGATGCGTTTCTCTATAAAAGGGATTAAGTCCTTTTTCAGAATTCCACCTCCAAATTTATTTACGATTATTTTTTTCACTCTGTAACTATAAGACTTTTGCACCCAAAAATCAATCCGATGTATTTATTGTTATTTGATAGAGATTTGCTATAGTTACAGTATTATTTAGTTAAAATTTTTAAATAAAGATATGTCTAAAATACTTGTTATAGGTTGTGGAAATGTCGGAAGTGTCGGTCTTCATAAGATGGCTCAAACACCAAATATTTTTTCTGAAATTCATGTCGTTTCTCGAACACGTGCAAAGTGTGAAGCTGTGAATGCTTCTATCGTTAAAAAATCCAAAGGCAAGGTAAGTCTTAAAATTCATACAGCAAACGTTGGTGAGCCTGGAGTATTTTTGAATTTACTTCAAGAAGTGAAGCCTACTCTCGTAGTTAATTGGGGTTCTCCATATGACAATCTTGTAGTGATGGACGCTTGTCTAGAATACGGAGTTAACTACATTGATACTGCATGTTATGAAAATCCAGAAAAGTACGGCTTCTCTTACAAACTTCAACTTGCAAAAAATGAAGAATTCAAAAAGAAAGGCCTTCTTGCAATCCTGGGTTCAGGATTTGATCCAGGTGTTTCAAATATTTATTCTGCATATGCTCGGGACTATTTATTCGACAAGATAGATACCATTGATATCTTAGATTGTAATGGTGGAAGTAAAGATAAGAAGATAAAATTCGCACCAAACTTTGATCCAGAAATAAATCTACGTGAACTTATCTTACCTATCGAATACTGGAAGAATGGTAAATGGGTAAAAAGAGGAAAACTAATTGATGAAGATGCGGCATTTTTTGAATTTGATTTCCCAGAGGCTGGGAAGTTTACTCCATACCTCATGTATCATGAAGAATTGGAAACTATTCCAAAACATATTCCAGGACTCAAACAAATTCGTTTTTGGATGACATTTTCACCAGCGTACCTCACATATCTTCGAGTGCTCTATGAAGTAGGTATGACTCGTATTGATGAAGTGGACTATGATGGCAAGAAAGTGGTACCTGTAAAATTCTTAAAGAAAATTTTACCTACTGGAGAGGATTTCAATTCTGGCTATAAAGGTAAGACGAATATTGGAAATATTATTTCTGGAACAAAGAAAGGCAAGAAACAATATATGTATATCTACAACGTCTGTGATCACCAGAAAGCATTCAAGGAAACAAATGGTAATGCTATAGGATACACAACGGCTATTCCGACAGTCACCACTGCAAAACTTGTACTTCAAGGTAAATGGGGTGGTGTGGGGGTCAAGAATACTGAAGACAAGTCATTCGACTCTAAAGTATACATAGAAGAAATGGCAAAAACTGGACTTACTACAGTGGTGAAGAAGTTAAAAGATTTACCAAAAGCTTTAAAGCAGAATTACTAAAAATGAAAGATTCAGAAAAATTTATCGAGCCATGGGTCACTGAAGAAGGCTGGAAGGCAGAGGATTTTAAAAAAGTCCCTACGCCTTGCTACGTGGTATCAGAAGCTCATCTAGAGAGGAATTTTAAAATTCTCAACCAAGTAGAGAAGGATACTGGGGTGCATGTACTTATGGCACTCAAAGGTTTTTCAATGTTCTCAACTTTTCCATTGGCAAAGAAATATCTTTCAGGTTCTGAGGCGAGCTCTGTAAATGAGGCTCGCCTTGGAAGAGAAAAATTTGGCAAAGAGATGCATGTGTTTTCTCCTTCATACACAAAAGAAAATCTTAAAGAATATTTAAAATACGCTGACCATCTAGTATTCAATTCTTTCTCCCAGTGGGGTGCGTTTAAAGATGTGATTAAGAAACACAATAAAAACGCAAAGAAAAAAGTTTCCTGTGGTATGCGGGTGAATCTCGAACATAGTGAAGCCGAGGTCTCTATGTACAACCCTTCTGCACCGCATTCACACTTTGGAGTAACCCTTAAAGAATTCCAGAAAGATAACCTAACTGAATTAGAAGGACTACATTTTCACAATTTATGCGAACTTGATGCTGATGCACTTGTACGAAGTCTCAAGGTCTTTGAAGAGAAGTTTGGTAAATTCTTGCCTGCTATGAAGTGGGTAAACTTTGGTGGAGGGCACCATATCACTCGCGATGGCTATAATTTAGAATTACTCAAAAAAACTTTAATAGACTTCAAATCTCGCTATCCGCACCTGACTGTATACATGGAGCCAGGCGAAGCTACGGCACTCAACGCTGGGGTCCTTGTAGGGTCTGTGGTGGATATATTAAGGAACGAAATGGATATAGCAGTGCTTGATATCTCACCGACTTGTCACATGCCGGATGTGCTGGAGATTCCGTATTTGCCAAGGATTATCGGAGTGGACTTCGTGAAAGAGGGTAGTAAAAATGTGTACAGACTCGTAGGTCCTACTTGTCTGACTGGAGACGTAATAGGAGACTACTCATTTAAAACTCCTCTTAAAATCGGTGACAAAGTCGTGTTCCTCAATATGGCGATATATACCATGGTAAAGAACAACACCTTCAACGGAGTAGATTTGCCTTCAATCGCAATTCAAGATAAAAAAGGTAAAATAAAAATTATTAAAAAGTTTGATTATAAGGATTTTAAAGAAAGACTATCTTAAATTACACAGGGTTACCTTATGTAAAAACTCTATGACTTTCAGCGAACGCGTGGTAAAAATTGCATTATCTATTCCAAAAGGTCGGGTGACTACCTATGGCAATATTTCTCGAGCAGCGGGCGGTGGAACGATGGCTTCACAGAGTATTACAAATATCTTAGGTAAAGCGTACATGGCTGGAGAGAAAAAGATTCCGTTCCACCGAATAGTCTACGCAGGTGGAAAGATCTGGGTAGATGACAAGCACAGAAAGGAACGCATGACACTATACAAGAAAGAAGGCATAAAAATAGATAGTAAGGATAGGATAGAAAACTTCCGAGATATTGTGATAGAATTTAAATAATTATGGATCAACAACAAAGAGAACAAAAGAGGTCAGAAAAATTAGCTAACTTTAATCAAAATGAAAATGGTCTGCATGACCATGGTATTTTTGGTTTACCTTTTGGAACAGAAGAATCAGAACTTGTATTGGTGCCATTACCGTGGGAGGCGACAGTGTCTTATAAGACAGGTGCTGCAGATGGACCGAAGGCAATACTGGACGCTTCACAACAGATAGATCTATATGATCAAATTAATTCTGATGGATGGAAAAAGGGTATTGCTATGATGGATATTCCAGAAAGTGTTTTTTCAAAAAGCAAAGAAATTCGTGAGAAAGTAGAAAAGTATTTAGAAAAATATACTACTGGTACAGTCGACGATGAATTGAAAAGAGATATAAATCAGGCGTGTCTTTTATTTAAACAAGATGTTAAAGACCTTAGTCTTTCCTTGGTCAATGAAGGAAAGGTTGTAGGAATAGTAGGAGGAGACCATAGTGTACCACTTGGATACCTTGAGGCGTTAGCTACCAAACATGAAAAGTTTGGCATACTTCATATCGATGCTCATGCAGACTTACGTGAAGCCTATGAAGGCTTCGAATATTCGCATGCTTCTATTTTTTATAATGTTTTAAAAATTGAAAATGTAGAAAAATTGGTACAGATAGGTATACGAGATTTTTCCCAAGGTGAAAAGGATTTAGTAGATAAAGAAAATGGAAGAGTAAAAATGTTCACAGAATACGGTATACGTAAAGATCTTTTTGAAGGTAGAAAATGGAAAGATATATGCGAAGACATAGTACATGAGTTACCTGAGAAAGTTTATATATCTTTTGATATTGATGGACTTGCTCCGCATTTGTCTCCTAACACCGGCACTCCCGTGCTTGGTGGTTTCTCTTTGGAAGAAGTTGTGTATTTATTTGAAAAGATTCTAGGATCCGGTAAAAAAATAATAGGTTTTGATCTATGCGAAGTTGCTCCAGGTAAAGACGGTGAATGGGATGGCAACGTAGGTGCAAGAGTTTTGTATAAACTTTGCTTAGTTTCTTTAAAGGGACGTATCTAACATGGATAAAAAAAATAAAACAAAACTAGTACACGAAGTACGTGCTGTAAAGACTAAGGCTGAATTAGAAAAGATAATTAAAGCTCAGAGGATAAGCGAGCAAGTTTTGAGTGAAGTTTTAAAGTTTCTAAAGACAGGCGTCACAGAGATCGAAGTATCTAATTTTATTAAAAAATCTTTCATAAAAAATAAAGTACCAGTACTCGCATTTCCTCCTATTGTTGCTTTTGGTAAAAATTCTGCAAATATTCATCATGAGCCTACGAAGGCTAAACTTAAAGTAGGAGATACGATAATGCTCGATTTTGGTACTACGGTAAATCATTATTGTTCAGACATGACTCGTACATATTTCTGGGGTGAACCTAGTGCAAGACAAAAGGAGATATATCTCGGGGTGCTCGAGGCGATGAATCGAGCTTTTCTAAAATTAAAATCAGGGGAGACTAATTGTCATGTGATAGACAAAGTCTCACGAGATTATTTAGTAAAGAAATTCGGTAAAGGTAGCTTTCCTCATACACTCGGGCATGGAGTAGGAACAGTCATTCATGAATGGCCGAGTTTTAGACCAAAGTCAGAAGATAAAATTATTCCAGGTCACGTAATGACTGTCGAACCGGGACTTTATTTTAAAGGTTTTGGAGGAGTACGTATTGAAGATATGATACTTATTACTAAAAAAGGATACGAAAACCTAACACACGTACCAAAAGATTTACAAAATATTATCCTCGAACCCTGTTAATATTTTTTGATATTTTGTAAAAACTTAATATTGGTTTATATTTAATAATGAATGAAAAAACTTTTCAGAAAAATTATTGTATTTGTCTTAAAAAAAGAGGCACAACTCGTGCTTTGGAAATATAAGCCTAAAATTGTTGCTATTACTGGGTCCGTAGGTAAGACCTCCACTAAAGATGCAGTATATACAATGATGCATGGTCATGTGAACGTACGCAGAAGTGAGAAGAGCTACAATAGTCAAATAGGGCTTCCTCTTACTATCCTAAATATTCCAAATGGTTGGAATAATCCTTTTGTCTGGTTTGTAAATATTTGTAAAGGTTTGTGGCTTTTTATATGGCCTCATAATTTTCCAGAGTGGTTAGTACTTGAAGTTGGAGTCGGTAAACCAGGGGACATGGCAGAGACCGCATCATGGCTCAAGACTGATAGGGTGATTATCACGGCGATAGGTGCGACTCCTGTGCACATAGAATTTTTTAAGTCCAAAGAACACTTGGTAGAAGAAAAAAGTGGGCTCATAAATACACTAAAGAAAGATGGAATTTTGATATTAAATGCTGATGATCCTATTGTTGTGGGCATGCAGACAAAAACAAAAAATAAAATCTTTAGATATGGCTTTAATACAGAAGCAGATTTAATAGCTTCCAATATGACTCTATCTTATTCTGAGAACAAGAAGCCAGAAGGAGTGACTTTTACTGTACAAAGAAAAGGTGGAGATATTGTGCCGGTAGTGATGCAAGGTAGATTTGGTAAAAATCATATGTATTCCACGCTTGCGGCTTTCGCTGTGAGTTGTAGCTTAGATTGGAATATTTATGAAGCTATCCGTGAATTAAAAAATTATCAAGTCCCTCGTGGGCGTATGTGTCTAATCCCAGGTGTGGAGGGTAGTATAATTATAGACGACACATACAACTCTTCTCCTGTAGCTTCGGAGGCAGCATTGGAAACATTGAAAGAGGTAGGTGGTAATGGTAGAAAAATAGTTGCTTTAGGTGACATGCTCGAATTAGGAGAAGATAGTGAAGAAGCTCATAGATTTATAGGGAAAATAGCTAAAGATTCCTGCAATTTTCTGATAACAGTAGGCGAGAGGGCTAAGTTTATAAAAGCTGGCGCGATAGAAGCCGGTATGCATATAGAAAATATATTTGAATTTTCAAACTCAAAAGAAGCGGGTGATTTCCTTCGAGATTTTATCCAGACAGGGGACATAATACTAGTGAAAGGTTCTCAGGGTATTCGTATGGAGAGGGTTGTCGCTGCTATTCTTCGAGATATAGATATGAAGGGTAGTCTTCTCGTTCGACAAGAAAAGGAGTGGCTAGATAAGAAATAAAATAATTTCATCCTGTTGACTTTATATAAAAGTAATGTATTATTACTTTTAAACTAAAAGCTCTTCGGTATGAAAAGAAATCTCTTTAAGAAGAATTTTTTGACTGTGATCAAAAATTCTTGTGGAACTAACATGTTCCGAAATTACTTTTACCAAAATCTCGGAGATATCCTTAAAAATGGCGATCTTTCATGTGCCTACTTTGTGTCTATTGTTTTACTTATGTTTGGCTTTGTTGATAAACCTTATTTTCGGGTTTTAGATACTATTGCTGAAATGGAGAAAAATGGATGGTATGAAATTACAAAGTTGCGCAAGGGTTGTATTGTTGTATGGAATCCGATTGTTCAAAATGGTGGTACCCACCTCCATATAGGTTTTTATATGGGTAAAGGTATTGCGATTTCGAATAGAAGTTCCCTGGGGGTTCCTGGTGAACACTCAGTAACTGCTTCCGGCTTGGATAAGACGCCAACAAAAATCGGCACCATTCGCACTATTTACTGGCACGACAAACTGGGTTAGACTATTCCCATGGAAAACATAGTCATCAAAAAAAAAGAAGGGGCTTACGTTGTCGAGTATAACGAAGCCTTTTTTTATTGCGTAATTGGTAAAAATGGAATTACTAGAGATAAAAAAGAAGGCGACTGGATGACACCAGTAGGAACTTTTAAAATTCAAGAAGTTTTTTATCGAAAAGACAGAGTAGATGCATTTATTTGTGATTTTGAGTTAAATTCAATATCAGAAGATGACGGCTGGTGCGATGATCCAACCTCTCCAGAATATAATCATTTTGTGAAATTACCGTATCCTTTTAGTGCTGAAAATTTGTGGAGGGAAGACGATTTGTATGATATTGTGGCTGTTTTAGACTATAACTCTGATCCTGTTATACCAGGTAAAGGCAGTGCTATTTTTATACATGTAGCAAAAGAAGGTATGGAATACACAAAAGGCTGTGTTGCCTTAAAAAAAGATGATTTAATAAAGCTCTTGGGTCTTATTCATAAAGATACAGGGGTCCATATAAACCAGGATTAATATAGTTGCAATTTCGCTTAAACTATACTATTATAGGACCATGTCACAAGAAAGACTTATAAAACTTGCCTGCGGAACTTGTAAAAGAGTAAACTACTGGTCACGCAAGAACAAAAAGACCGTTACAAAGAAACTTGAACTCAAGAAGTACTGTAAGTGGTGCAAGGAGCAAAAGAAACACAAAGAAATCAAGAAATAATATTTTTAGGATATTTACTATTACAAAATCAACAAGAATTCTTGTTGATTTTGTCGTTTATTGGTATCATAGTATAAGTAAAATCATATTATATCGATGAACATAAACCCTTTAGTATATTTAATATCTTTTCTATTTTTTGTATTTTTAGCAGCCTTTTTTATTCTCCAGACCAGAAGACGAGAAAAAAAGGTAGACCAGTTTAATGAAATGCTTTCCAGTATGACGGACGGTGTTTTGGTTGTGGATCTTAAGAACAGAATTCGTTTTGTAAACGGTGCTGCAAAGAGGATCATTCATTTACCAGAGAAAAAGGATGCGACTATTTTTGATTTTGTGAGTTATCTCGGAAATAATTTCGACATTATTAATCGCCTTCGTGAGTCTATTGATACAAATAAAGAATATTGTTCGGAGCATATACCTCTTGGAGATAAATATTTTCAGATATTTGTATTACCAGTAAAAGGAGTATCTTTTTTAGGTCATGATATAATCACAGGTGGCATGGTTGTTTTTCATAATATTACTTCAGAGGTTGCTGTAGAGACCTTACGTAAGGATTTCACCTCTATGCTTATTCATGAACTTCGTTCACCTCTTGATGGTATAAAAAAAATAACTGAACTCCTTAAGAATAAAAATATAAAATTGGAAGAGAAAAGTTATGAAGACTATATAGAACTCATTCATAAAAATTCTTCTTCGATGCTCGAACTCGTGAGTGACATATTGGACGTAGATAAAATAGAGGCAGGGAAATTTACAATTACCAAACAAGAAGCAGATATTAAAAAAGTGATAGGAGATAGAGTAGACTTCTATCAAACTGTAGCAAAAGATGCAGGTGTAAATCTCGTAGCTTTATTTAGTGAGAATGTTCCAAGTACTATGATGTTTGACCCAGATGCAATAGAGCATGTACTCTCAAACCTTATTTCAAATGCGATAAAATACACAAATAAAAACGGTGATGTAAAGGTTATTACTTTTTTACATGAAGGAGGAGCAGATATTCAAGAAGAAGCAGAAAAAGTAGGCTATACTTCATCAAACCATTTTCCAGAAAAAGTCGTGCAAGTATTACTTCATGAAAAAGAGTCCTTTCTTGTTGTTATGGTCTCAGATACAGGTATAGGTATAAAGCAAGATGATATCAGGAGTATTTTCAGTAAATTTAAACAATTAAATACAAAGGATGCTGTGTCAAAAAAGACTCGTGGTACAGGGCTCGGACTCGTCATTGCAAAAGGTGTGGTAAACGAACACAAAGGAGAGATAGGGGTTTTGTCCAAAGAAGGTGAGGGTAGCACTTTCTTTTTTACATTGCCATTGGTATAATACTTTTATAATAATAACGTTTAATTTTTTGAGATAATTTATGAAAAAAGTTTTGATTATTGATGATAATGAAATTTTCGCAAAGACATTGATAGACTCCCTTCCAAAGGATGAATATGTAGCGACGCATGCATGGAATGGTTCAGAAGGGCTCGACGAACTCAAAAAAGATAAACCAGACATAATAATTCTAGATCTTATGATGCCTAAAATGGGTGGACTTCAATTCTTAGAAGCTTTTAAAAAAGAAAACCCAGGAAGAAAAATCCCAATTTTAATATCTTCAGAACTTTCATCTACTAAAGACATCAGTGAAGCAGTCTCTGCTGGTATAGATATCGGTGTACGTGGCTACATAATTAAATCAACTCAAAACATGGATATGATTATTCGTACGATGGATAGTACTCTAAAAGAGTCTACTGTTTAAACTAAAATTAATACATGTTAAAAAACACTCTAGCGTAGAGTGTTTTTAATATGGCGGGCTTGAGGTTTGGATTTCAGAACTTATAAATACAAAAAATTTAATTAAAGTAAGTATTACAGACATGATATAATAAAATCGTGAATAAAATAAACGTATATATTGATGGCAATAATCTCTATAGGTCTGCAAAAGAATTGGGTTTTGAGATTGACTACAAGAAATTCAGAGGATGGCTACGACAAAAATATAATGCCACTAATGTGTATCTATTTATTGGGCGTTTCAGTGGGTGAAAAGATTAAGGGCAATTGTGATGCTGAGCTTGTTTTAAAAACAGTGTCAGACTTTTATACTAAATCTTTTGACTCCTGCTTTCTGATAACTGGCGACGGTGATTTTGGCTGCCTCGTTGAGTTTCTAAAAGAAAACAAAGTTATCAGCGGAGTGATTTCTCCAGATGAACATAAGTGCTCAATTTTGATCAGAAACAAAAATATAGAAATTACTTTCTTAAACGACTTGTACCACAAATTCTCAAATAGAACCTAAAAAGAAAAAGCCCCCAGTGTGGACGAATCCACACAAGGGTCTCTTTCATAGAGATGCTATAACTATAGCACGGTTTGGAATACAACACAAGCATATTTAAAGCTCACAACATGCACAATGTTCACGAGCGGGCGATGAGAGAATCGAACTCCCGCCAACGGTTTTGGAGACCGTTGTTCTGCCACTAAACTAATCGCCCAAAACGGGCCCGAAGGCCCGAATCGGGAACGCAAAAAATTAAAAGATTAAGCGTTCCACTATATAGAATCGGATAAATCCGACCCCATAGTATGAAAGAACACGCAGCAAACAATTTGCCGCACCACCATTATACCTTGGCGGAGACCTTTTTCAAAGTTGTACTTAATATTTATGTATTGTTTAATTCTTATGGTAACCTGTATTTATTATGAGTTATTATGCAGGCAAGGGAAATAAATATCCGCAAATACCAGAGATTGTCTATGATCTCCATGGGTACACGACTTTTGAATGTCAGGAAATTATAGACGAACTTATCTCTGAAAGAAAGTACTCTCATGTACGTCTTATTGTAGGGAGGGGGAGAAATAGTGCGAACGGTCCAGTCCTCCCAGACTTCGTCCGTGGATATTTAACTTCACATCATATTCGTTTTAATCAGTCAAAAATGTCAGATGGTGGTGAAGGGTCTCTGGAAGTATTTTTTAAATAATGTAAAACATAAATTTCTTTTGTGTTAGAATCATTTCATGACTCAAGATCAGGCACTTTTAATATTGAAAACAGGTGCGAACGTCTTTCTCACAGGTGAGCCAGGGGCAGGGAAAACATACACTATAAACAAATACGTCGCGTACCTACGAGAACACCAGATAGAGTCTGCGGTCACCGCAAGCACAGGTATCGCCGCGACTCATATAGGAGGGATGACGATACATTCTTGGAGTGGTATCGGCATCAAAGAATCTTTGACTAAGTACGATCTAGACAAGATTACGACCAGTGAGTACATCAGTAAAAAGATATTAAAAACAAAAGTTTTAATCATAGATGAGATATCAATGCTCCATGCAGATACTTTAGAGATGGTGGATGCGGTCTGTCGTGCAGTCCGTCAAAATGAAGAACCTTTTGGTGGACTTCAAGTCGTCTTTGTTGGAGACTTTTTTCAGCTTCCTCCAATACAAAAGAGAACTACAGAGCAAAAACAACAAGGTTTAATTCCCGAGAAGAAAGCTGTCTTTGCATATGAATCACCTGCATGGAAAAGGCTTGCACCGGTGGTATGCTATATCAGCGAACAACACCGTCAGGAGGATGAATCTTTTTTAGAATTACTGCTTTCGATACGTAAAGGAACTCTCGAAGAAGATCATTATGAATTTTTAAAAACTCGATATATCGAGCGAGAAGAAATGCCTGAAGAGGTGACCAAGTTGTATTCACACAATGTAAATGTGGATCAGGTCAATGACCAAGAACTCGCAAAGATAGATGATGACGAAAAGAGGTTTGAGATGTTGTCTTCTGGGTCAGCCGCCCTCGTCACAGCACTCAAGAAAGGATGTCTCTCTCCAGAACTTCTTATCTTAAAAAAAGGTTCTGTCGTGATGTGTACTAAGAACAATCCAAAAGAGCATTATGTAAACGGCACATTAGGCACTGTTATATCTTTCGACTCTTTTTCTGGGTACCCGATTATAGAGACCAAGAAAGGCAAACGTATCACGGTGAGTCCTCTGGAGTGGAGCATAGAAGAAAACGGCAAAGTAAAAGCACAGATTAGTCAGGTGCCTCTTCGCCTCGCTTGGGCTATCACGGTACACAAGAGTCAGGGGATGAGTCTAGATGGAGCTATTATGGACTTATCTAATGTCTTTGAATACGGGCAGGGATATGTAGCACTTTCTCGAATACGACGCATGGACGGATTGTATCTACTTGGCATGAACGGTAAAGCCCTCCAGGTGCATCCGCTAATACTAGAGCAAGATAAAGTATTCCAAAGTGAATCCAAACAAGCAGAAAAGGTCTTCAGTAAACTTAAAAAAGAAGAAATAGAGAAAATGCATAAAAATTTCGTCACGTCGCTTAGCAGTAAGCAGGGGCCGGTCGAAGTAGATTTCTAGAAATATCACTACGTGCTTTATGCTATAATTATGGTATGAATAATTCTTACAATTGGTATTCGACTCTGATCAAGCCTACCTGGGCACCGCCGAGCTTTCTTTTTGGTCCGGTGTGGACTTTCTTGTACGCTATCATCGCGTATTCTTTTGGCTCGGTGTTTTTTAAATTCTACAAAGGAGGCCTTCCTTTCATTGTAATCCTGCCTTTTATATTGAACCTTATTTTCAATTTCTCTTTCACGTATTTCCAATTCGGACTCAAGAATAACCTCCTTGCATCCATAGACATTCTCCTTGTCCTAATTACTCTCATCTGGGCACTTGTCGCAATCTTCCCATATATGAAGTGGGTAGCCTTTCTAAACATCCCATATCTCCTCTGGGTGTCTTTCGCCACAGTCCTTCAGCTAACTATTACCTATTTGAATAAATAGTGTTTGCTTTTATTTTTAAGTATGTTATAATCCTCAACTGAATTGTACACAAATTTTTTAAACTTTTTAAAAAAGCAACACTATGCCTTTTGCCACCGTCTACGAAGAAGAAGTCCCAGCAGTTGAAGAAACTACAGAAAATGAAAAACCAGAAACCCCTGAAACTGAAGAAGTTTTAGAAAACCAACCAAATATTCCTGTTTCTCAGGATCATTACGGATAAGGTAAAACCCAAATGAAAACCGCTAGCTCTACCAAGGGCTAGCTATTTTTTTACCTAGTTCGCAAAATAGGGTAAAAGTGTTAGAATGTAAATATTTACTATGAAAAAACAAACAAGCAGAACCAATATTAAAGAAAAGATCTTAAAAGAAAGTGCGAATATTCTACAAAAATTATCTCAAATAAAAGGACGAGCAATGCTTCAATGGTACGAAAAAAGTGCTCTAAAAAGTATTGAATGGTTCCCTGCACAAGAAAAAGAAATGTATGGAAACCCAAAAGCTACTGATTGGAATAAGTTATTTTGGGGAGACAACAAACAGGTCCTTGCTCACTTGCTCAAAGAATATCGTGGCAAGGTTGATTTGATATACATTGACCCTCCTTTTGATAGTAAGGCGGATTATGTTAAGAAAGTAAAACTTAACGGTCAAAAACTAAACGGCGTTGAACAAAGTGTTATTGAAGAGATGCAATACACTGATATGTGGGAAAAAGATGAGTATCTTCAGTTTATGTATGAACGTTTAATAGTATTACGTGAGTTACTTGCTGATACTGGTTCTATATATTTGCACTGTGATTGGCATAAAAACTCACATCTTCGTTTAATAATGGATGAGATTTTCGGAGAAGAAAATTATAAAAATGAAATTGTGTGGCATTACGGGACATATGTGGGTCAAACAAGTAAAAACTTTCCTAGAAAACACGACACACTGTTACTTTACTCAAAGAGTGATGTGTCAACTTTTTATTTACAAAGGAACGATGATCCAGAGATAGATGCTAACTATAAACGTTGGAAAAAATATTTTAATAAAAATAATGAGATAGTGGGTTCTAATTATCCTTCAGACGATACAAAATTTAGTGGATATGTAAAAAGATTTATTGAAGAGAATGGATATGAACCAAAATCAGAAAAAGATGTTGTGTTGACTGTTGAAGGCAAACTTGTGGATTCATTTTGGGATATTCAATCAGTAAATCCAATGTCTAGTGAAAGAACAGATTATCCAACACAAAAACCAGAAGAGTTGCTTGAGCGTGTAATAAAAGCATCTTCAAAAGAAGGAGATTTAGTTATGGATTGTTTTTCTGGTTCAGGAACTACTCTTGCTGTTGCAGAAAAACTTGGTCGTAGATGGATAGGTTGTGATATAAACAAAAGTGCGATAATTACAACAACAGAACGTTTGAATAAAATAATCAAGGAGCAAGGAAATAAAACTGCATTCAAGGTTCTCAATGTAAACCATTACGATGTATTTACAAATGAAATCCAAGCAAAACAATTACTCATAGAAACATACAAAATAGACGAGCTTTCTCGTGGGGATTTTGATGGTACTTTGGGTGCTGATTATGTAAAAATAATTTCCCCAAACCGTGTACTTAGTAAGATGGATATTTCACTTGTTATAGAAACCATAAAGAAAAACAAAGACCTTTTTATTGTAAAAAAAGTATCAAAACAAAAAGAAGCTACTTTTGAAAACAAAGTAATTGTTATTTGTAGTGGTGCAGAGCTCGATGTTCGTGACTTTGTAAAGAAAGAAAACAATACAGGTGTTGAGATAGAAATACGAGACATACAGATAGATAAAAAAGAACTTGATTTTAAAAAGCCAACAGAAGCTGTTATTTCTTATGTTGTCAAAGGAAATAAACTTATTGTAGATGTAAAAGATTATTATTCTCCTTTACTGATGAAGCGTTTAGAGCTTGAAAATGAAAAGCGTTTATCAATGACAGAGCGTGTACAACTATTTGATTACAGACAAGCTCTTGAGCATGTTGTGATTGATGTGAACTATGGAGAAGGTCAAAAAAAAGGTAGTGATATTTCTTTCAATGCAGAGATATTTGCACATAAAGAAAAGAAAAATGAACTTGTAGAAACTATCAATGAATATACCTATGGAAAAAAAGGTACATATACCGTGGCGGTAAAAATAGTCGATGTTCTTGGTGAAGAATACTTTGAAACAAGCGTTATAACTATCAAATAATTGTATGCAACCATTCGTACAAGAATTACAAAAAATGGTCAGAGTATGGAGTGAAGATGGGTATGAAGGTATCTATCCAGAGACACAAAACATTCTCACTCATATCAAAAGCAATAACTTTCTTCACGAACCACAACGTGAGGCTTTTGAGACGTACATATATCTCAAAGAAATACAAAACAATAAGTCAGTTCCACAAATTGTTTCAATGATGGTAAAAGATAACAAAGAGCTGCTCCGTGCTCTTGGTTTTACAGCTGATATAATAGAGCTTTTTGATGATCTTGCAGAAGAGAAAAAAGTGGATCGTATTGAAAAAAAACTTTCTGAACTTGGCTTTGCAGAATATGGTTATGCAAACTATGTGTTGGCTCTTACTATGGGTGCGGGTAAAACTATTTTAATGGGGGTGTTGATGATGTATGAGTTCATTATTTCCTACAAACACGACACTGATACACGATTTGCAAAAAACATTCTTCTCTTTGGTCCTGCTGATACAGGTATCATCGAAGTACTCAAAGAAGTAAAAAACTTTGATTACAGTTCGGTTATACCTCGTGAATATGATGATATATTGCTTAATATCAAGTATTGGTATTTAGAAAAACCAGAAACACCTTTGAACCCTATTGGTAATTACAATGTAATAGTCACAAATTCATCAAAAATTATTATCCGAAATTGGAAGGACACACATAAAGGAAACACTCTCTTTGATTTGCGTAAAGATCCTGTAAATAAGCGTTTAAGAGCATTACAAGGGCTTGAGAGTCTTGCTGTTTTTGTAGATGAAGCTCATCACTCATATGGCGATGATGTGTCTGAAAAACTCAATCAATCTCGTCTTACTATTGCTCACCTTGCAGAACAAACAAACGTCATAACTGTGGCAAACTTTACAGGTACACCCTATGTTCAAAATAAAATGCTTTCTGATACTATCTATACTTTTGGACTTCAGCAAGGCATGGAAAAAGGTATCTTGAAACTTGTTGAAATTACTAATCACGGTAGAACAGAGGATGTTCAATCGGAGGACTTTGTGAATAGCGCGATAAATACATTTTGGAAAAAATATGGAGACACTCGTATAGAAGACAGACTTCCAAAAATTGCTTTCTACACCACAGACATTACAATGCTCGAGAAACTTGAAACTAATCTCGATAAAGCACTCCGTAAAAATAAAATTGACCTCTCAAAAAAACTAGTCTGGCACTCTACTTTTACAGGAGATAAAAAGAAGGATGCTGATTATGAGTTTAATCGTTTAGATACATCAGAGAGTCAAAAGCAATTTGTGTTGCTTGTAAATAAAGGGACAGAAGGATGGAACTGTAAGTCACTTGTAGCTGTAGCATTATATAAAAACTCAACAAGTAATAACTTTGTACTTCAATCAACTTGTCGTTGTCTTCGTCGTATTGGAGACAATAGCACAAAAGCTCATATTTTCCTTTCAGATGAAAATTATCAAGTTCTAGATCGCGAGCTTAAGAGTAACTTCAGTACTAGTATTTCATCTCTTACAGGCAAACAACAAGCTGAGGTTCAAGTGGACCTTATTGTTGAAAAAAGACATACAGTAAAAATAAAAAGAAAACTTACAGAAATACTTTCATCACAAAAGGTATCTCCAGAAAAGATTGTTATAGACCTAAAAAAGATGCCTGAGAAAAAAATTATATCTATTATTCAAGGACGAGAAATAACACTCAATAATGAGGGTAAAGCTATATATAATGATCCTGTTACAATAACTTCAGAAGACACTCAAGAAGAGGTTCGAGTGTTTGGGTATTATGATGTAATAGCGCTCATTCAGAATAAGACACATTTCTCATACGTTGAAATTAGTAAGGTTTTAGAAGCAAATAGTATTACTAAAGACAAACTTATTAAGGCAGTAGGAAAGAATTACCTATTTATTTATGGCATTGCGGATCAGATACTTTCTCAATCAATCAAATATACAAAGAAAGTTACTGAAATAGAGCAAGAAATAGAATTAACAAAAGCATTCCCTTTTAAAATTACTGTCAAAAAAGATTTACACGAAACAGATGAACAAGCATTTTCTCGTAGTCTGGTAGTATCTCGTGAACAAGAAGATACTGAAGGGAGAACCTCTCGTCTTGGTTTTCATATTAATCCATATAATTTTGATAGTGCAGACGAGCTTGAAATGTTTCGTTACTTACGAGCAAACCTTAAAGACGGTGAACTTGTAAATGATGTATATTTTACAGGTGGTGTCACTAACGAAAAACATAACGAGTTCTATTTTGAGTATCAAAAGAACCTTACTGATGGAGATCGTATTTCAAAATACTTCCCAGACTTCTTAATAGAAACATCTTTTGGAAGACATCTAGTGCTCGAAGTAAAAGGTGGTGACGAAGAATTGACCTATAAGTCAGAAAAAGCAAAATACAACAATGGTACCCTTAAAAAGGGTGATATAACTAGCGACCCTTTAATGAAAGAAATCGGTTTTCAAGAGTTTCAAGAACTCAACAAAAACTTTGAGTATCACATTACCTTTAAAGGAAGGATGCTTCCAGAACAGCAATCAATAGTTCAAAAAATAAACAATTTGTAATATTATAAATTATAAAAATTAAGGAATATCTTGAATAAGTAGTTTAAAAATCTTTATGAAAAATACTGTTATCGAAATACTCTTACCAAATAGTGACCCTAATGGTCTTCGTATTGTAAAACTTGCCGGGTGGATTGGTAGGGCATTTATTGTACCCAGAACAGAAATTAAGCAAATCAAAACTCTTAGAGAAGCAAATTTTCCTGCGGTGTATTTTCTTTTTGGAGAAGGTGAGAATGGCCCCCTCGTATATATTGGACAAACAGACAATTTCGATAGACGAATGAATCAGCAATCAGTAGGGAAGGATTATTGGGACATTGCCCTGGTTTTTACTGGTGAGTCTGAAATTGATGTCCAATACCTAGAACGTGTGTGTACTGAAGTTGCACAACGAGCAAAACGTTACGAAATTAAAAATGGAACCGGAACTCCAGGTAGAAGTATTTCTGACTTTCAAAAAGTAACACATGAAGATTTTTTTGAAAAAATGTCCTTTGTAGCTACTCTTTTAGGATATCCTATTTTTGAGAGTATAAAAGAATCATTGTCGGGTGAAAAGATTTACTTTTTGAAAACCAAAGAAGGAGTTGATGCACGAGCTCAATTGTTGGCAGACGGTAGTTTAAATGTACTAAAAGGTTCATTGGCAAGAATTCGAGAGACAGTTGCATTTTGGGGCTGGTCATTAGTAGCTAGAAAAAAGTTTTTACAAGACGGAATTCTAGTTGATAATGGTGATGGTGTTTCTTATAAATATACCAAAGACGTACTTTTTGACAGCCCAACAGCTGCCGCGGCAACCACTCTAGGTAGTCCTGTTAATGGTTGGACTGCATGGAAAGACGAAAAAGGGAATACATTAGATCAAAATTTAAGGAAATAATTATATTAAGTTATGAATAAAGAAGAAAAAGAAAATAAAAAAGAAATCGAAAAAATGTTAGAGTTGTCAAATAAAAAATTTTGGAATTCTTTGAATGAGCAACAAAAGAAAGCTGTTGTTGATAAGTATTATACTTTAAGAAGTATAGAACACTTGAACATAGATAAGGTGTTGGAAATAAATTCCAATCTTCGTTTTAATTTTTATATTTTGTTTTTAGGACTAGGACTAGGGGTTTTTGGAAATATGTTCGCAGAAATAATTTCAAATTTTTTAAAACTAACCTTCGGATCTATTTTTTATAATTGTTTTACAATTGCACTCTTTGTATTTTTGCTAATTCTGGGGTTTAGAGAAACTAGAAAAGTTGGGGCTGAGCATTTAGGTGAAAATAAAGTATTAGAACATTTATTAGATTTAGTTAAAAAAGATAATATTAAATAATTATGAAAATAACATCAGCTGTCTTTGTGCGAGGGGCGAGAGGGGAAAACGATATATTAAACGATGGGATACCTCAGATAGCCTTTATCGGCCGAGCGAATGCTGGGAAATCAAGCCTTATTAACTCTTTTACTGGTGTTAAAAATCTTGCTATTACCAGTAGTACTCCAGGCCGTACTCAAGAACTAAATATCTTTTTAATCAACAAAAAATTCTATTTTATAGACTTGCCTGGATATGGTTATGCGAAGGCCACCTTTGAGAAATGGAAAGAAATGAACAAACTCATTTATTGGTATCTCATCGAGTCTCCGTATGAGCCAAAGATAGTGCTCATCGTAGACGCAGAGATAGGTCCAACAGAAGACGATATGGGTGTGCTTAAATACCTCGAAGAAAAAGGTAAGGATATCGTGATCGTGGCGAATAAAGTAGATAAGATTAAAAAATCTCAATATCTCAATCAATTAAAAAAAATCAGAGACAAAATGCCCGGACACAAAGTATTCCCATATTCTTCAAAAGAAAAGATAGGTATAGGAGAACTCTCTGCAGAATTACTTGGAAGAAGGTAACCAATGAATATTGATTGGAAAAAAGTAAAGAAGATACCAGGATGGTGGAGATGGGTGCCATTTCTCCAGGTGGACGTCGCCGCGACGGTGTATCCGTATATGTATTTCCCAAAGGATGTTTTCGATGATTTACATAGTGATAGTCCAGATAAAAACAACTTTTCAATTCTCGTTCATGAGAGAGTGCACCTGGAGAGGCAGATACAGTATGGGGCACTTGCATGGAATTTAAAATATATTTTTTCTAAAAAGTTTAGACTCAAAGAAGAGCTTGAAGCAATTACGGTGCAAATGAAGTATATGAAAGAAAATAACTTTGAATACAATATCGAAAGGAAAGCCAGTCAGTTTGCAAGTAGTGTGTATCTGTGGGTCTTGCCAGAGGATAAGGCTCGAGATGTCTTAACTAAACTTTGGAATACTAAAGGAGTATAATGTAGGTATGAAAAAAGACAAGAAAATAATTTGGCTTTTTGTTTTATCAGTAATGGGTGTCGCTTTCTCTGGGTATTTGAGTGGAGTAAAGCTTTTTACAAAAACATGTGCCTTCAATGAGTCGTGTCCATATTTCTGGGGTTATCCGGCTTGTTACTTTGGGTTCGGTCTTTTCTTTACACTTTTTGTCGTATCTTCCTTGCTTTTTGCTCAAAAAATAGAAAACAAAAACGGACTGATATCGATGAGCTTCGTGTCATTTCTCGGAGTATTGTTTGCCGGGTATTTCACACTAAAAGAAATTCCTATTTTGCTTCGAGATGGTCTCAGTGCCTATCTCTTTGGTCTACCTACTTGTGCGTTAGGGCTAGTCTTCTTTATTGTGATTTTTATTACTTCATTGATTGGAGCAAGTAAAAAAGATTTAGTTGAGCAATCCTTTCAGGATTAAGAAGGGAAGATAATGGCATCTGACGAACATCATAAAATTAATTTCAATATTAAATCTCGTAAAGGTGCTCGAGGTATTCGCATCGCTGTAAATGGTGACGGGTCTGTCGTAGTGACCAAACCATCACGGGTGCCTCGTGTCCTTACTGAAGCCTTCGTAAATTCTAAGATGGATTGGATCATTACGCAGATACGAGAGGTGGAAAAAAGACCTAAGAAGCTCTTCTCACATTACTCCGCAAAAGATTTTAAAGAACATAAACAAAACGCATATCTACTGGCTCATAATAGAGTTCTTTATTTTAATACATTTTATAAACATGAAGTGCGTAATATAACGATACGCAATCAGAAAACCCGCTGGGGAAGCTGCTCGGGAAAAGGTAATTTAAGTTTTAACTACAAGATAGTCTTCTTGCCAAAAGAATTGCAGGACTATCTGATCGTGCACGAACTCTGTCATCTGAAGGAAATGAATCATTCTGTTCGTTTCTGGAATTTGGTTCAAGAACATATACCCGAATACAGAAAATTAAGACAAAAAATAAAAATATATTAATTCAAAATTTCAAGATAGACGGATACGGTTTCTTTTACTACAATACATACATGTTGACTAAAGTAATCATATTTGTAGCTATCCTCATAGGTCTCATTTTTGCAATGATGGATTTCTACGACAGAAATGATAAAGATGAAGAGTATGATATGGTTGCGTTTTTTAAGAAATTATTCAAGAAAAATTAATATAAAAATCATATGAAAAACAGTAGTATAAAACAAGGAGGATATGTAGGGCTTATATTGATATTGTTAGGAGTACTGGGTGTCGGATTATTTACCTTTAGAACTCAGATTTTCTCTGGTGATAAAGAAAGTAAAAGTACGACAGAGAGAGATTTATACGCAATAGATCAAGCACGAGAAGCTAAAGACTTGATTGAGCAAAATAGTAAAAATACAACAGCAGAAGGTGAGATATTAGAAAAAACTGATCAAAAAGTCGCTGATCAAAATAATAATAAAAAAATTATGCAAGCAGTATTACATACAAGTAAAGGAGACATTACTATAGATTTCAGTGAGTCTACTCCAAAGACAGTTGAGAATTTTGTAAAATTAGCAAAAGAAGGATTCTATGATGGAACAAAATTCCACAGAGTTATAAAAGGATTTATGAACCAAGGAGGAGATCCATTATCTAAGGATGATGCAAAATCTGACTACTGGGGAACTGGAGGACCAGGATATAAATTTGCAGATGAGATAGTCGCAGGTAATAAAAATGATAAGTACACCATATCCATGGCCAATGCTGGACCAAATACGAATGGATCACAATTTTTTATAAATGTTGCTGATAATAATTTCTTGGATACAAAACATACTGTTTTTGGTAAAGTAATTACTGGTATGAATGTTGTTGACGCCATAAACAATGTTGCTACTAATCCTGGAGATAGACCTATAGAACCAGTATTCATAAAGAACATAACACTAAAATAGAGTGATGGAAGTTATTTAAATAAAAATACTCACACTGATCCCGGTGTGAGTATTTTTATTATGGTATAATAAATACGTAACTAACTGATCATGAAAAAGCACACATACACAATCATATTTGTTGCATTTATTGTTTTAATTATTATTTTTCTGATTTTAGAAGATAGGAAAATCTCTCAAATATCAGATGAATCTAATACTACAGATGCAGTGAATTTAACAAACAATACAAATAATCAGAACTTTGATGGTAAGTATTGCTATACTTATTTGCAAAAAGCTACTCCTGAGGCACCGTATGCTGTAGAAGAGCACATATTTATGAGTGTAGTTGGGGATATTGTGACTGGAGAAAAAACTGGTACTCAAAAAGGTCCAGATATGACTAATGGTTATTATGGTGCACTCACGGGTACAAAAAAAGGAAACGATATCGAAGTTATCTATGCCTATACTGTGGAGGGTTCACAAAATAAAGAAAAAGAATTGTATGTTATGTCAGAAAATAGTCTTGATAAAAAGAGATATTCATTGCTAGAGAAAAATGGAATGCTTGTACCTGATTTAAATAGTACTGTAAGGATAATAAGTTATGCTCAGGAGTCATGTGAGAAATATTTTGTGGAGAATTATTTAAAAGAAAACATAGTCACACTTTCTCCTATTAAACCTATTCTCGGTGGAAGTTGGTATGTAGTCTCTGTTACAGTGAATACGATCAATAGCACGGGGGAAGTTGTGTATGAAGATGGTCACGTTCAAGAGAAGAGAGATTTCACGTATGGCATTGATCAAAAAGGAGAGATTACTAGTTTAATTTTAAAATAAAAGATGGCAAAAAATAAAAAAATTGCAATTGTTCTAGGGATATTGGTTTGTGTACTTCTCGTTGTGGGTGTTATTTTTTATGCTCTTAATTTTAAAAAAGAACAAGATACGGTCGTTATTACAGGAGATACTATGGAAGTTCCCAATCTAGATTCTAAAAATATGACTTATATCATAGAAGGCGAGACATTTGTATTAAAGGATGGTGTCGCGGAAAAAGAAGGAGAGCCAGGGACCTTGAGTAAAAATATGTTGACCATGTTTAATGAGCCTGTATATGGAGATTTTGATAGAGATGGAGATGTGGATGCGGCAGTATGGCTTTTAAATGATTCTGGTGGTACAGGTAAATTCCATTATGCTGTATTAAATATAAATACAGGATCTTCTTATAGGCCTACCAATGCAATGTTTTTAGGAGATAGAATATCCCCACAATTTATAAATATTCAAGAAGGTAGAGTTGTGTATAATTTTAAAGAAAGAAGACCAAATGATCCCATGACTGCAGAGCCTACAATAGAAAAGAGTATTTGGATTCATTACAATCAAAACACTGGAGAAATAGGTGAATTTGTAAAAGACTTTGAAGGTGAAGCCGATATACATAAAATGAATTTATTTATGAAGACATGGAATTGGGTTTCTGCTACTTACCCTGAGGGCAATAAAATTTACCCAGAGAAAGCAAATGCTTTTACTATTTCTTTTAAGAAAGATGGAACTTTCTCTGCTTCAACAGACTGTAATGGCATTGGAGGAAATTATATTGTAAAAAATAAAGCTATAACATTTAGCGATATGCTTGGCACACTTATGTACTGTGAAGGATCACAAGAAGATAAATTTAGAGAAATTTTTGAAAAGACAGATAATTATTATTTCACATCCAAAGGAGAGCTGATCTTTGGATTTAAAGGTGGTAGCGGTATCGCTATCTTTAGATAAAATATATGTACACTTTCTTAAAATTGTATCTCATCACGTTACCTGTATTTTTCGTGTTTGATATGGTTTGGCTTGGGTTGGTCGCTAAAAAACTTTATGCAAAACAAATAGGATTTCTTTTAAAACCAGATGTAAATTGGACTGCGGCTATTTCTTTTTATTTATTATTTATTGTAGGCTTAGTTTTGTTTGTGGTGAGTCCAGCACTTGAAAAACATTCCTGGATGCATGCACTAGTTTTTGGTGCACTCTTTGGACTTATCACCTATGCTACATACGACCTGACAAATCTAGCCACGACGAGAGATTGGCCGCTCTTAATAACTTTTGTAGACATGGCTTGGGGGACGGTTTTATCAGCTTCCGTATGTACGATAGCGTACTTCATCGCGGAGAAATTACATATATGATGTACTTCACTTGCTTAGCGTTGCTACTCTTTATTTACATGAACCTTTGGTTCGTGACTTCTATTTTTGAAAAACGAAATGATATCGCAGATATTGCATGGGGAATAGGATTTGTTTTTCTTGCGTGGGCTTCTTTGCTCATGTCAGAAAGTGTATCTACGCTAGGTCTATGTGTTACTACTCTGGTAACCGTTTGGGGAATTCGCCTAGCGTACCATATCTTTAAGAGGAATTGGGGTAAACCAGAAGATTATCGATATAGAACATGGAGAGAAGAGTGGGGTCAATGGTTTTATTTGCGTTCTTATTTTCAAATCTATATTTTACAAGGCTTCTTGTTATTTTTAGTTGTATTTCCTGTACTTTTTATAAATATATACAACACAGCGTCTCTGAATTGGATTTCTATAGTTGGGATTGTGGTGTGGGTTCTTGGTTTCTTTTTTGAATCAGTTGGAGACATGCAATTAGCAAAGTTTATTAAAAATCCTGAAAACAAAGGTAAACTCATGCAAAGTGGACTTTGGAAATATACACGACACCCAAATTACTTTGGAGAGGTCACGCAATGGTGGGGAATTTTTATTATTGCTTTATCTGTTCCGTATGGATGGGTTACTATTATTAGTCCATTCACTATTACTTTTCTTATTTTGAAGGTATCAGGAGTACCTATGCTTGAGAAAAAAATGGAACAGAATCCAGACTTTGCAGAATATAAAAAAAGAACAAGTATGTTTATACCTTTACCAGTTAAAAAAGATTTATAACATGTCTTATCTAACTTTAGATTTTGTTGGATTATTTATTTTGTTTGCTGGTTTTATTATCGGTCTAGGTGCTGTAACCGTCATAGATTTGCACGGTTTTTTAGGACGTAAATCTACCTATTGGACAGAAGCCACTACTCGCACCCATAAAGTCACCAAACCCTTAATATGGTTAGGTATGTTTTTAGTAATTATCGGTGAAAGTATTCTCTATAGAGATATAGGTTTGAACAGTGTTACTATTTATCACATTATTACTGCTTTCATTATGATTGTAAATGGCATTTTCTTGTCGTTTTCTGTAAGTCCCTTCTTGATAAAAAGAGAGTTAGAAGGTAGATCAAAAGATTTACTTCCAAATTCTTGGCAAACAAAAATAACTGTCTCTTTTTTTGTTTCTTTTGTTTGTTGGTGGAGTAATTTAGCTGTTGTGGTTTTATTTTTGGTAAGTAAATTTTAATCATGAAAATAAAAAAAGTTTTAGTAAGAGATAAAATGCAAAAGAATTATCTATACGAACTCTCTGAGCCGACAGGTAAGCATTTTGACCCAGAGTTTAGTCCAGATTTAACCCCAAAAGAAATGCTCGAGCTTGGAGTTTTTGGGGGGTTGTATTTCTCAGATAAACCGAAAGAGTTTCCAAGATCCTGGTTTTTAAAAGCAAAACTCTCAAAGGATGGAAAAAGACATAAAGAGTTAAATTTTTTTAAAGTTAATGCGAGTCAGTCACTTGCTACTTGGCGGAAAAATGGTTGGATAGAAAAACAAGATCCTCGTGGCTGGATGCAGTGGTATTTTCGGTACTATATGGGAAGAAGAAGCCCAGATGATACTCGTCAAATAAAGCGCTGGAAGGCTATGACAAGGCATATAGCTCAGATTACTCGTAAATGCAGAAAGGGAGATATTCACTGTAATACCCGTCAAAGACAAGCACTGTTGCATTGGGGGTATGACAGTAGAAAGTTTTAGTTATTATCAATATAGATAGAATGTTATAATAGAATATTATTATGCTTGAATTATTTAATATACCTTATCTTTTGATCACTTACGGCTACGCTGGAATTTTTTCAATTGTGTTTTTAGAGTCAGGTATTTTTTTTGCATTGCCTGGAGATAGTTTACTTTTTACTGCAGGACTTTTGGCTTCGACTACTTACCT
This sequence comes from Candidatus Nomurabacteria bacterium, assembly GCA_052035405.1. Classification (GTDB taxonomy): domain Bacteria; phylum Patescibacteriota; class Minisyncoccia; order Phycocordibacterales; family UBA9973; genus UBA9973. The sequence continues at coordinate 55,806 of JBPOHQ010000002.1, forward strand.
TAAACTCTATATCTTAATACCTATTATTTTTGTGGGGACATTTCTTGGAGGTATAGTGGGGTATTATATCGGTGTGCATATTCATAGACTTTGTAAATATTCTTTGTTTAAAAAAATATTAAAAGAAGAACATATAGAAAAAGCTCATGAATTTTTTATGAAATATGGAAAAGGTGCGATTATATTTTCTCGCTTTATTCCTATTTTGCGTACTTTTATGCCTATAGCAGCTGGGGTAGCTCATATGGAATATAAATCTTTTTTGAAATATAGCCTCATAGGATCTTTTGTATGGTCTACTAGTGTTACCCTTGTAGGTTATTTCTTGGGACAAGTTTTTCCAAAGATTAAAGACTATATGACTTGGGTAGTCATAATTGTGGTTTTGTTATCTGTATTGCCTGCTGTTGTGGAAATGTTAAGAAAAACAAAAAACGATAAGTAGTTTATTTTAAACTTTCTTTAATATATTTTTCTATTTTTTTATATTCAGTAGGTTTAAACCATTTTGTGTGTGAATCTCGCTTAAACCAGGTTTTCTGCCTTTTTGCATAATGATTTATCTCATTTGTGAGTTGTTCTACCATGTCTGTTTTTGTAATCTTACCTTCTAAGTGTAAAGCCATATATCTGTATTCTAGACCTAGTTCTTTCATACGTTTCCAAGACACCCCTTTCTTGTGTAGATATATGGCTTCTTTAAGCATACCTTTTTTTATCCTAGCTAAAAGCCTGGTGTGTATTTTTGTTTTTAGGTTTATATCATCGAGATATAAACCTATTTTAATAAATTCATACGTGGGCTTACCCTCTGTAATTTTTGGAACTGTACCAATAGACTTAGCTATTTCAATGGCTCTGATGAGTCTTACTGTATTGTTTAATTCATTTTTATTTTTAATATCTGTGGCTCGAGTCTTGTCTAGTTTTTCTAAGGTTTTAAAAAGTTTTTCTGGAGACTGTTTCCTTAAAGTTTCTCTCAGTTTTTTATTTGGTGGTACTTCTGGGAATACGGTATTGTTCACTACTGCATCTATATAAAATCCCGTACCTCCAGTTATGATAGGAATGTTGCCCCTTTTAAAAATAAGTTCTATCTCCTTATCAGCTATTTTTTTGAAATCAGTAACAGTAAAAACTTTTTTAGGGTTTACTACGTCCAGCAAATGGTGTTTTACACCAGACATTTCTTTTTTAGTTATTTTTCCAGTACCTAAGTCTAGTCCAGAGTATACTTGCCTTGAATCCGCAGAGATAACCTCAGCTTTGTTTTTAAATAGTCTTTTTGCTATAGAGACAGCTAAGTCACTCTTGCCGGTAGAGGTCGCTCCTAATATAACGAGTATCTTTTGTTTCATTGTGCCCAGGGAGAGAATCGAACTCTCATGATGTTGCCACCAATAGATTTTGAGTCTATCGCGTCTACCAATTCCGCCACCTGGGCATGTAGTGAATAGTAGCCTATTTTTTTTAGTTTTTCAACTTTTTATACACAAAATTTTCTGTATCCAAGTTTTTTAAAAAAATAAAAATCATGTTAGAATAGTTTACATGTCTACATTATATTCCAACTCAATTTTCTGGATCGACACCGATAAAATAAAACCAAACCCTTATCAGCCTCGCCGAGAATTCGACGAAGCCCGTTTACAAGATTTGGCTGATTCGATTAAGCAATATGGCGTGCTGCAACCTCTTACAGTCTCTCGAGTAGAGAAAGAAAAAGAAGATGGGGGATTGATGACTGAATATGAATTGATCGCAGGAGAGCGTCGCCTGAGAGCTTCAAAACTCGCAGGTGTCTCGCAGGTGCCTGTGATTATCCGCGTCGGAGATACGTCCATGATGAAGCTTGAGCTTGCGATACTTGAGAATTTGCAGCGTGAAGATTTGAACGCTGTCGACAGGGCAAAGGCATTTCAGCGTCTCTCAGCTGAATTTAAATTCACTCATGCGGAAGTTGCAAAGAAGATGGGTAAGAGTCGTGAGTATGTATCAAATTCTCTTCGAATACTTTCTCTTCCAGAGGAGATACTTCAAGGATTATCTGAAGGAAAAATTTCCGAAGGGCATACTCGACCGCTCCTTATGCTTACTGATCATCCAGAAGAACAGATTGTTTTATTTAAAGAGATTTTATACAAAAAGATAACTGTTCGTGAAGCAGAAAAATTAGCCCGGAAGATAGCATACGATAGAGTTCGCAAGAAAGAATTTATAGCTGATCCTGCTATCACAGAGATGGAAGAAGAATTTCAGGATAAATTAGGCACTAGAGTTCATATTGAGATGAAAGAACTTGGAGGTCAGATAAAGATAGATTTCTTTTCTACTGAAGACCTACAATCTATTTTAGACCTTATAGAGAGACGTGGTGTTGCAAAGAAGCCTACAGATATGCTTGAAAAGCATATAGCTGCTACTGTGCATAGTGTTAATTCAGAAAACATAACAATCCATACAGAAGATCAAAAGAGTATTTCTAATACTACATTAGCAAATGCAGTACCTTCGATAGAAGAACTAATACCAACTCCAGAAATAAAAAAAGAAGAGCCAGAGGATACGACTCTCTATAATATATCCAACTTTAGTCTTTAGTGTTAAGAATTGTAATTTCTAAAATTTCTTAATCTAGAAAGTATTCCTGTATCACTTCTCTCTAAGTATGCTTTTATGTGTTTTCGGGCGAGGTTTGTTTTTGCGTGTTCAAGCCATTTTCTGGAAGGGTTAGCTTCTTTTTTTGTGATTATTTCTACAATGTCTCCATTTTTTAAAACAGAAAACATCTGAACTAGTTTTCCATTTATTTTTACGCCGGACACATGATCTCCTATATCTGAGTGAATAGAATAAGCAAAATCAATAGGACTTGAGCCTTCAGGTAAGTCTACGACGTCACCCTTAGGTGTACGGATGAATATTCGATCATTAAAGAAATCCATTCGTAAATGCTCAAAAAAACTTTGAGGTTTTTCTGGATTATAGTTAAGCTCTTTGAGTTGTTCTATCCATTCAAATTTACCTTGATCTTCTTTTGCTTTTTTAGACCCTTTTTCCTTGTATGCAAAGTGTGCTGCTATACCATATGCTGCTTCTGCGTGCATTTCTTTTGTTTTTATTTGTATCTCAGCTATGCCATATTCACCTGCAAATACAGTAGTGTGTAGAGCTCTGTATCCGTTTAGTTTTGGTAGAGAAATATAATCCTTGATTCTACCTTGGAGAGGTTTCCATAGTGAATGAATAAGACCCAAAACTCTATAACAGTCTTCTATGTTTTCGACTACCACACGAAGTGCAACGATATCGTGTATTCTTTCTAAATTCATTTCATATCGCTGAAGTTTTTTCCAGAGGCTGTACTTGGTTTTTACTCTGTGACTGATTTCTTCATAAGAGATATTATTTTCCTTTAGTAGTGTTTCTAGTTTTTCTTTTATTTGTTCTGTGTGTTTTTCAAATTCTTCTTTGCGTTCTTCTAATAGGAGACACACTTCTTGATATTCTTTAGGGTATGCAAAAGGGAATGCTGCTTCTTCTAATTCACTTTTTAATTTTCCCATTCCAAGACGATTTGCGAGCGGTGCATATATCTCAATAGATTCTAGGGCGATTCTTTTTTGTTTGTCTTCTCGGACATGTTCGAGAGTTCGCAGATTATGAAGTCTATCTGCGAATTTAATTATAACTACTCGAAGGTCATTTGCTATCGCGATAAAGAATTTACGTAAACTTTCTACATGTCTCTCGTGTCCTCGATATTTTAACGTCCCAAGTTTTGTTACACCCTTTACTAAGAAAACAATAGTCTTACCAAACTCTCGTTCCATTTCTTCCTCAGTGATCTCTGTATCTTCGAGTACGTCATGCATGAGTCCTGCCGCAATAGTCTTGGCATCCATGCCGAGCTTAGCTAAAATTTGTGCCGTTGCGAAAACATGAATGAAATATGGTTCACCACTTTTTCGCTTCTGTCCTTCATGAGCACGCATTGCGAAGTGATAGGCCTTTTCTATGAGTGCTTCTTCTTCGGGCGACACTCCTCCTTCTATGAGTTTTATGATTTCTTTAAAGTCTGTCATATGGTTATTGTTAGTATAACATATTTCTTTTATCTACTAAGTGAATACAGGAGTGTCACATTGACAAAAACTATAATTTATAGTATCTTTTTAATTAATTTAACCCCAGTTTTTCCAAAAAAATTGGTTCATTCTTTGACACTATAATTTTTAAACATCATGCAAACACCCGATTTTTGCCACGACGGTTTTTGTCGTGATGGTACTTTTATTTTTTTATTCTTTGGGAGACTTGCTTCTTTCTTAAAAATTAAACTTCTACTAGGAAAACGCGTATCAGATGGTATGTGGGAACTTATTGGCGGAGGGTTTGATTTAAGAGATCTTGATGCAAAAACTGCTGTTGTCAGGGAAACCGGAGAAGAATCTGGACTAAAACTTGTTGTGGAAAAAATTATTTATTTTGCACACATGACTCAGAAGCTTCCAAAGTTTGAGAATGAAAAAGGACACGTTTTTTATTTCTTTCAAAAAGTAAATAAAAGTTTTCTCTCTCAACCCTTACTGCATTCGGAAGAGCACAGTGAACTTGCGTGGCATTCTATTGGACAAATTTTTGAAGGAGGTGAAACTTCTTACAAGACTTCAACTCTTAGAATGATCTTGCATTTTCTTAATTATCTTTCGGATAAACAATTCCGTTTTGGAGTTTTAAAAGACAAAGTTCGTTTTCAGGGTTACGAATTTTAGTTCGGACACCCAAACCAAAAAACCACACCCGTAATGGATTTAATCTGTCGCGGGTGTTATTATTTTATACATGAAATTAGTTGTATTAGCAGCAGGGAAAAGTACACGGTTTTTACCACTTACAGAACATACTCCAAAACCTTTAATCATAATAGAAGGTAAACCTTTATCCGAGTATACACTCGACCTTTGTATTCCTCACGTAGAAGAGGTTATTTTTATAATAAATGAGTCATTGGGTTATAAAGTGGTAGAACATTTTGGGGATATATATAAGGGAGTACCTGTTAGATATGTAATCCAAAAAACCGAAATGATAAATGGGACTTTTGGAGCCTTGTTGTCTGCACGGGAATTTCTAGAAGAGGATATTTTTGCAGTTTGTAATTGTGATGATTTATATAAAAAAGAAGATATAGATAATGCATTTTTAAGTAAAGAATACGGTATGGGGCTCACAATTTCTAAAATGCCATTTCAGTATTACGGAGTTGATGTACAAGATGGATTCATACAAGGATTTCGTCGACATGAAAAGACTGATGAACTAGTCGAAGATAAATTCGTAAATGGTTTTTATATTTTATCTAAAGATATTTTTAATTTTACTCCAGTAGGACTTTCTGGCGGAGAGTTTGGATTACCTCAAACACTTTTTGCTAATTTAGAAAAACTTCCTTTAAAGGAATTTGTTTTCACAGAATGGGTAGCAGTAAATAGCCCAGAGAATATTCCTCCAGCAATAGATTTCATAAAGAGAAATTTCTAACTATTTTACTACTTTATTTGATTGAGTTTATGAGGGTTGTGGTTTGGACAGGTTTTGTTGCTACACCTTTCTGGAATGGTTTTTGTGCCTTCCATCATAAGAGATCCACACATATCACAGATGCGTCCAGTAGGCTTCGCTTTTATCGCATTTTTACAATCAGGGTAATTTGAGCAAGAGTAAAATATTCCAAAACGTCCTTTACGCTCCATCATAAATCCTTTTTTACATGTTGGACACTGTACGTCAGTCATTTTTCTTTTTTTCTCTTCTTCGTCTTCTTTTATAAATTTACATTTTGGATATCTTGAACAAGATATAAATGTGCCTGTGCCGTCGCGTCTTTCTCTTATCACAAGTTTACCACCACCTGATTTACCTTTCTTTTCACCACAGAGAGGGCAGAGTTCACCTATTTCTTTTGGACCCTGGAGTTCTGTACCATCGAGCATGAGTGCTCCTGTGCAGTCTGGATAATCAGAACAAGAATAAAACTTACCACCACGAGAGAGTTTGATGATCATACCCTTGCCGCATTTTGGACATTTTATGTCGTCCGGTGCATCTCCTAAGTCCGTTGCTTTTGCGAGCTTATCTTTCTCTTTGATTTCTTTCAAGAATGGACCATAGAAATCTTTCAGTATTTTTTCGTATTTACTTTCTCCTCGAGATATCTCGTCGAGCTGATCTTCCATTCCTGCAGTGAAAGTGTCTGATATATATTCAGCAAAGTTTTTCTCTAAGAAGTCTGATACTACTTCACCTGTATCAGTAGGGAAAAGGGTCTTACCTTCTTTCTTTACGTATCCACGATCTTCGATAGTACGCATGATAGATGCGTAGGTAGACGGGCGACCAATGCCGCGTTCTTCGAGTTCTTTCACAAGTCCTGCTTCACTGTACCTACTTGGGGGTTCTGTAAATTTCTCCACACTTTGTAGTTCTAACAATTTTATCTTTTCTCCTACAACACAAACTGGGAGCTCTACGTCTTCACCACGAGCATCCGGCTCGGCTTTAAGCCATCCAGGAAAAAGGAGCCTCGAACCGTTTGCAGAAAAAGCAGGTAGAGACTTGTCATCTTCTATGATTGCAGAGATTTTAGTCTTTGAAAGTTTTGCGTCGGTCATCTGACTTGAAACTGTACGTTCCCAGATCAGTCTGTAGAGTTTTTGCTGTTCTTCTGTGCCTGCATGAGCTACATGTATATGAGTAGGACGGATAGCTTCGTGAGCTTCTTGAGCGTTTTTTGATTTTGTTTTATAAACTCTTGCTTCTGCGTACTCTGGGCCATATTCTTTTTTTACCATTCCTAGTATTTCAGCTTGAGCTGCCTGAGATAAATTTGTACTATCTGTACGCATATAGGTTATGTGTCCTGATTCGTAGAGTTTTTGTGCGAGCTGCATCGTACGAGAAGGAGAGTAGCCGAGGCGAGAACTCGCTGTCTGTTGGAGAGTAGAAGTAGTGAAAGGAGCACGAGGTGAACGCTTCTGTTCAGATTCTTTGACCGCACTTACCACCCAGTCGCTTTTCTTTCCAACTTCTAATATTTTGTTAACTAATTTTTCATCACGAGGTTCTTCGTCACAAGTGAGTGTAATCTTTGCTTTTTTTAATGTCTCAAAGTCCCCAAACAATTTCCAGTATTTTTCTGGTACGAATGCACGAATCTCGCGTTCTCTCTCCATGATGATGCGAAGTGCAGGAGACTGCACTCGCCCAGCAGAGAGTCCGTAGCGAACCTTTTTCCAGATGATTCCTGATAGGTCGTAGCCTACGAGTCGGTCGAGGACACGACGAGCTTCTTGAGCTTTCCTTAAATTAGTATCTATCTCACGAGGTTCCTTTAATGCTTCTTCGACAGCTTCTTTTGTGATCTCATGAAATGTAACTCTTTGAATAGGAGCTTTTACTTTTTTGTCGGCTTTGAGCAATTCATCTATATGCCAGGCTATCGCTTCTCCTTCACGGTCGGGGTCAGTCGCAAGCAATATTGAAGTAGCTTTTTCGGCTAGACTTTGGAGCTCATGGACTACTTTTTCTTTGCCTTTACTTATCTCATAGTGTGGGATAAAACCGCCTTCTATGTCTATTGCTTGTTTATTTGATTTTGGTAAGTCTCGTATATGTCCTACGGACGCACGCACGGTAAAAGCTCCCTCGAGGTACTTTTCAATAGTCTTTGCCTTTGATGGAGACTCAACAATCAGTAATTTCATTCATCCAGTATTACATGAATTATATTTTTTTAGCAAATTATCTATTAAAATGCAGGACGGAGGGGACCCCTCCGCCCCTATTAGATTTGACTAAATAGATATCTCATGTGCTTGACATTTAGCTATATATATGCTATATTATAGGTAATCAGAGCGTTCTTTGAAAAGGCAGGATGTTGGTGGATGACCCTAGATTCTTTATGGAGTTTGAGGTAGTTCACTAACATTTTCACCAACATTATTATTTCGACCTATGAAAAGCATTATCTTTTCAATCGCACTGATCGCATTTTTCTCCTGTACTCTTAGTGCTCAATCTTTTGAAGATGTTCAATCCGAATTTGTACAAGCCAATGACAGCAGTATTATTATTGTTCAATGGGCTAACGAAAACATTTCAGAAGTTATAGCAGCAAAAGAAGCGAGGGACAATGCATCTCAGGCCTGGGAAAAAGCCTTTATGGAAAAGGCAAACAATCAAAGTGAATTGTATCAAGTGAGAGATTCACTTAATAATGTTTACTTAAAAGTTTTATATTCCCAGCCTGTAGTAGCGAATGCGAAACAAAAAGTTACGAAAGCAAGAAATGCACTTAATCAACTACAAAATTCATTTGTAAAAAATAAGTAAACCTTTTCCTGCCTTCATAATCCTGCCTAAAAAAACGATTTAAAAGACCACTCAATCTTCGGAAAGAGTGGCTTTTTTTATTTTATTTTTTAAAGATGTTACAATGTTTGTAGATATGCAGCACAAAAAACACAACACAGGTATATCGTTTGTCGCAGGACTTTCTGTAATGGGAGTTTTTTTGTGGATACTTTCTCCTTCTACTAACTTTACTTTTAATAATACTTTAGACACTTTGACCTTACTCGGTCAACTTTTTGGAATTTTAGGATTTACCCTTTTTGCCACATCGCTTATTCTCTCTGCAAGGTTTCGTTTTCTTGAAAATCTTTTTTATGGATTAGATAAAGTGTACAAGAGGCATAGTCAAATAGGGCAGGTTGCTTTTATGCTTATGCTTTTTCATCCGTTGCTACTTTTAGGTAATTATAATGGATTCACTTTTACGGGAGCAGTAGAATTTTTTACACCGAGCAAGTATTGGCCTATCAATTGGGGTATATTTTCTCTAGGGCTCATTATCTTGCTAATCGTGCTCACTCTATATCTACGTCCTAAATATCATATCTGGAAATGGACTCATAAATTCATGGGCCTCGCATTTTTCTTTGGAGCAGTGCATGCGTTTTTAATACTCAGTGATGTCGCTACATACATGCCTCTACGCGTATATGTGTTTACTGTATTTACTTTAGGGATAGGTTCATTTATATATCACTCAATTCTCGGAAGTTTTTTAAAAAAGAAATATAAGTACATAGTGTCTAATGTCCGTGTCTTAGGAGGTAACATTACCGAAGTCTTACTCAAGCCAATAGGGGATAAACTTCAATTTACTCCAGGACAATTCGCTTTTATTTCTTTCCAAGACGATAAGGTTACGAACGAGAGTCACCCTTTTTCTTTTTCAAGTGGAGTCCTAGAAGATACTCTTTCTTTCACTATGAAGAGTCTTGGAGATTATACGAGTACGTTGCCTAGTTTAAAAGTCGGATCAAAAGCACTCATTGATGGACCATACGGGAAATTTTCTTATAAGGATACGGAATTTAAAAAACAGATATGGATAGCTGGAGGGATAGGGGTGACTCCATTTCTCAGTATGATTAAATCAGTTAAAAACGAAATAGAATACTCTGTCGATGTGTATTATTGTGTGAGGAATAAAAGTGAAGCAGTCTATTCAGAGGAACTTGCTATGTCTACAAGCAGCCATATTAGGCTTATAGAACATTATTCGGATACTGAAGGATTTTTTAATGTAGAGATATTAAAGAAAAAATCAGGTAGCCTTGTATGGAAAGATATATTTCTGTGTGCGCCACCGGCGATGATACATGCTATGCGTAGACAACTCCTAGCGGATGGTGTTCCACCAGAACATATTTATTCAGAAGAATTTAATTTAAAAGACTAAAAATTATGAAGCTTAAAAAAATTACTTTAATAGCATTGCTTTTATTTGCGGGATTTTTTGTTGCATTATTGTTTATTCCTTCAGCGACACCTCAGTCTGTTATCGTGAATACGCCGACCAGTACAACGACTACTACTCCTACAACAGGAACAACTCCTGTAAAAACTCCAGTGGTGACGACACCAGTAGTAGATACGTCAAAACTTCTCACTAGGGCTAATGTAGCAAAACATAACTCTGTTAGTGATTGTTATTTGATTGTAAAAGGCTCTGTGTACGATGTGACTAATTTTATAGGGGATCATCCAGGAGGAAGACGCAAGATAGTGGATATGTGTGGGCAAGAAGCAACCGCTGTATTTTCTGCTATTCACTCAAACTTTGCTTGGAATTTGTTGAAGGACTTTTATGTTGGCCCTCTAGTGAAATAAATATTACTATTGACAATAGTATCCATTTCGTGTTAATCTACGTAATAGTTTTGTTCGTCAAAAATATTTTTCTTAGGCAATTTTTGCCTTTTTTCTCATTCACTTAAACTATTAAAATCATGAAGCAATTCGCTTTTATTTTCGGAATTTTACCTTTTTTTCTTTTTTCTTGTGCGACCACAAACCCACGTATTGCCTCTAAAGAAAATTTTAAAAAAGACTATATTACTAAGGAGGATGTACCAATCATTCAATATATTTTCTCATCTTCTTCCAGTAATCTCTTGTTACAAAGAGTGCATCTGTCTTCTGTTACTATTGAAGAGGGTGCAGTGTACAAGGAGATTTCAGACTCTTGTTTTATTTTAAATAATGGGACATTTGGGATACTTAAATATATTTATCGAGATGGTTCTGGTGTTGATAATTTTTATGTTGGATTTCATAATGGTTTCTTTCCTTTGCCTTTCAATGCTAATAATAAATTAAAAGAATTTAGTTTATTTGTAGAGGGTAGTATAAAGACCACCTCAGGTCGAAAACTACCAGCTGTTTTTCTCAGAGATTCTGAAGGGGTAATTAAAGAAGTGTGGGCGGTGATCAATTTCCCTCCAGGCAATAGACTTACTTACCAAGTTGGTAAAAAGAAAAAACAGGTAAACATAGTTGCGGAAGGAGAAACTATAAAAAAGAAAAATGATTATTAATTCATAAGAACTTCTGGAAGAAGATTTAATCCTTATTAGGACGTCGGAAGACAGTCCTCTCTAAATACCCTGACTAAAGAGTAAAGGAGTTTGGAATTTTTATTTTTTATGAAGCGTACCCGCCTTTGGGGGAACATCAGGTTCCCTCGAAGGCTTTTTTATTTCCAATTTTTAATATAATCTTATTTCACCAACCTCTTCTTTGATGAGGTTTTTTATTTCCATAACAGTGAGGAGAGAGTTTGCATTTTGTATTGGCATTTTCATTTCACGGAGAAGTTCATCCCGAGGCATAGGTTCGCGTAGTAGGTCCATAACTTTCTTTTCCTCTGGAGATAAATCTTCAAAAAGTGTTTGTTGGTTTTCTTCTTCCTCTTCTTTTTCAACACCCAAGGCTTCGTGTAGGTCCTCGACGCCAGGGATAGGGGTCGCTCATTGTCTTATTAGTCTATTAGTTCCTGTTG